>CAJPFN010000034.1 GCA_905339215.1 Rhizobiaceae bacterium | reverse complement strand
CGCTGATGGCGCGGAAGCGCTGCTCGGCGGCATGCAGGTTGTGTTCGGTGCGCTTCAGCGCAGTGATGTCATGGCCCTCCGGCACCAGATAGATCACCTGGCCGGCGTCGTCGCGGATCGGCGTGAGGAAGAAGTTGAAGTGGTCGAGGCTGCCGTGGCGGCCGGGGTGGTTCGATTCGAAGCGGTCATGGCCGCCCGCGGCAACCCGGCGGACCGCCTCCTTCAGCCGCTGCTGCTGCTCCGGATCATGCGCCCACCAAGGCGTCTCCCAGAAGGGCTTGCCGATCACGTCCTGGAGCTGGACGCCGGCGCGCTCGAGCGCCGTGCGATTGACATCGACCACCGTGCCGTCGGGCTTCAGCAAGCCGATCATGCTGCGCGTGGTATCGACAATGGCGCGATAGCGCTGTTCGTTGCGGGCGCCAGCAGCCTCGGCGGCGCGGCGTCCCTCCGCCTCGCGCAGCAGCGCCGCATTCAGCCGCTGCGCCTCGAAGTGCAGCTTGCGCTGCGTCACCACCAGCAGCACCATGCCGATCGCCAGGTTGATGACCGGTCCGTAGAGATAGGAGCTCGGATCCTGCGGGTCGGACGCCAGGTCGGAGAAGACGAAGACATAGCCGCCATACAGCGCGAACAGAAAGCCGACGATGCTGTAGCCGACGCCTGGAAATTCACGTCCGCGCCGCAGCATGGCCAGCCCGGCCAGAAAGAAGACTGCTCCGGCTATCAGGTAGGGGAAAACTCCCGGCAGGAGGCCGATTGCCGCCAGGCCCGACACCGATCCCATGACGGCAAAGGCCAGCAGGCCGCTCCGCCAGGGCATTGCGAACGTCTTGCCGACGAAGACCCGCGCACCCATGGCGAGCAGCACGACCACCGCGGCGCCGAGCAGCCCCTCGCCGTAGGCCGCTTGCGCGTACCCGGCCAGGCTGAGCATCCTGAAGCCGACGCTGCCGGCACTGGCAGCATAGGCGGACGTCCAGTAGCCCAGTGCATGCTCGTTCCTGTCCACCCGCCACAGGTACAGGAAGAT
>CAJPFN010000033.1 GCA_905339215.1 Rhizobiaceae bacterium | reverse complement strand
GCTTCGAGAGCGGCGGCGATGGCGCCCTTGAAGGCGACCGTGCGCGGCCTGAGCGTCGAGCCGGTATGCGTCAGGCGCTTGACCATCAGCCTGGAAAAATCGGCGCTGGCGACGGCGCCACGCTGCGTGGCGATCTGGACGATGCGGCCGTCGACGGCCGCGGCGTCGTAGTTGCGCGCGACGTAGTCGCCGCCGACCATGTCGAGAATGAGGTCGGCGCCGCGGCCGCCGGTCGCCGCCTTCACCACGGCGACGTAGTCCTCCGTGCGGTAGTTGATCGCCCGGTCGGCACCGAGCTTCAGGCAGGCGGCGCACTTGTCGTCCGACCCGGCCGTGGTCATGACATAGGCGCCGAAGGCGCTCGCCAGCTGGATCGCCGTCGTACCGATGCCGGACGAACCGCCATGGACGAGGAAGGTCTCGCCCTTCTTCAGGCCGCCGCGCTCGAAGACGTTGTGCCACACCGTGAAGAAGGTTTCCGGCAGGGCGGCAGCCTCGGTCATGGTGAAGCCGAAGGGAACCGGCAGCGCGTTGCTCTCGTGGACGGCCACATATTGCGCGTAGCCGCCGCCGGGGGTGAGCGCGCAGACGGCGTCGCCGACCCGCCAGCGCCCAGCGCCCGGTCCGACGGCCGCGACCTCGCCCGACACTTCGAGGCCGGGCAGGTCCGAGGCGCCGGGCGGCGGCGGATAGGCGCCCTTGCGCTGCAGGATGTCGGGGCGGTTGACGCCGGCGGCGCGCACCCGGATCAGGATCTCGCCTTCGCCCGGCACCGGCACGTCGCGCTTCTCGGGCTTGAGCACCAGCGGCCCGCCCGGCTCGGTGATGGCGATCGCGGTCATGGTCGAGGGAATCTTCGGCTGGGAGGTCATGGCATTCCTTCGGCGATCGCACGCGCGGGCTTTTGTTCTCTCGCGCCGGATTATGTATTGTTCGGCCATCACGATGCAAACGGGAGACGACCGATGGCCTTTGTCGACGACGAGCCGAAGAAGAAGGCACGCAGGCACGAGATCGGCCAGGACCTCTCGGCGCTTTCGGTCGGCGAGCTCGGCGAGCGGATCGCCGAACTGAAGGACGAGATCGCCCGGCTGGAGACCGAGATGAAGGCGAAGGGCGCGGTGAAATCGGCGGCCGACGCGTTGTTCCGGCAACGCTAGCCGACGTCGCCGGGACGCAAGCCGGCCGCGCAATCGCCGATATCGTCGGGTGACGTCGGTTCAACGATTCGACCGGAGCATTTCATGTTCGCAGCCTATCGACCGATCTTCTCGCTGCTGCGCGGCACCGCCTTCCTGCTCGCCGCGTCCGGCCTGCACGGCCTGCTCCTGCCGTTGCGCGGGCAGGCGGAAGGCTTCTCGACGACCGCGCTCGGCCTGATGGGCACCGCCTGGGCGGCCGGCTTCGTCGCCGGCTGCTACCTGGCCCCGCATCTCGTTCGCCGCGCCGGCCACGTGCGAGCCTTCGGCACCTTCGCGGCCTCGGCCGCCATCATCGCGCTGGCGACGGGCCTCGTCATCGACGAGATCGTCTGGATAGCGCTTCGCGCCTGCACCGGTTTCGTCATGGCCGGCGCCTTCATGGTCATCGAGAGCTGGCTGAACGAGAAGGCGACCAACGAGAACCGCGGCACGGTGTTCGGCCTCTACATGATGGTCACCTACGCCTCGATCATGGCCGGCCAGATGACGGTGGCGCTGGCCGACGTCAGCCAGGCGACGCTGTTCATGGTGGCCGGCATCCTGTTCTGCATCTCGCTGATCCCGACGGCGGTTTCGACGCAGGCGACGCCGCAACCGCTGCAGAACGTCTCGCTCGACCTGCGCCGGCTCTACGCCAACTCGCCGGTGGCTTTCGCCGGCTGCTTCCTGATCGGCGTCGCCAACGGCGCCTGGGGCACGCTCGGCGCCGTCTACGGCGCGCGGATCGGCATCTCGACGGCCGAGATCGCTCTGATGATGAGCCTGGTGGTGGTCGCCGGCGCCGTCCTGCAGATGCCGGTCGGCCGCATCTCCGACAAGACCGACCGGCGCTACGTCCTCGCCGCCTGCGCCGTCGGCGCCGCACTGCTCGGCCTCGCCGTCTTCGTCGCAACGCCGCGCTCCGGCTCATTCGTGATTGCGCTGACGGCAGCTTACGGCGCGCTCGCCTACACGCTCTATTCGCTCGCCGTGGCGCACGCCAACGACCACGCCAGCACCGGCGAATTCGCCAAGGTGTCCGGCGGACTGCTGCTGCTCTACGGCTACGGCACGATGCTCGGCCCGGTGCTGGGCGCGGTGCTGATGGACGCCATGAGACCGGAGAGCCTGTTCCTCGCTACTGCTCTCGCCCATGCCGGGCTCGCCGGCTACACGCTGCTGCGCATCCGCAGGCGGGCGCCGGTGCCGGTCGAGGAGCGCGAGGCGTTCAAGACGCTGCCGGCCGAACGGGCGGTGACGCCGCAGGGCGCGCAGCTCGATCCGCGCACCAAGCCGCAGGAGGCCGCTTGAGTTCGCCGCGGCCATCGGCGACAAGGGGAGAATGAGGCTCGACGACGCCTTCCTGGCCATCGCGGACGACAACCGGCGGTTCCTGCTCGAGGAGCTGAGGCGGGGACCGAAGACAGTCGGCGAACTGGCAGCCGGGCTGCCGATCTCGCGGCCGGCGGTGTCGCAGCATCTCAAGGTCCTGCTCGACGCGGGCCTGGTGACGGCCAAGGCGGAGGGGACGCGGCGATTCTACGCCGTAGATCCGCAGGGATTCCTGAACCTCAACCTCTGGCTGGACCAGTTCTGGGACGGGGAGTAGCAGGGTTCTATCCGACGATCCAGGCTCAGATGGACTCGCCGGCGAGTTCCTCCGACAGGGTCGCGATCTCGCCCTGGGCACTGCGCATCATCGGGTAGATGTCGAGGACGCGTTGCCAAGCGCTCAGTGCGAGTTCCTTGCGGCCGGTCTCCTTCATGATCTGCGCCATGCCGGAGAGCGCGCCGAAATGGCGTGGCTCGAGCGCGAGCGTGCGCTCGATGTCGGCCATCGACTTGCCGAAGTTGCGCATGAGGAAATGCACCGTCGCGCGGCGGTTCCAGCCTTCGGCAAATCGCGGCTGGAGGACGACGACCTGGTCGAGGAAATCGAGCGCAACGTCGAATTTCTGCGCCTGGACGGCATCGTTCGACCATTTCATCATCAGGTCGATCGAGGCGCTGCCCGACTTGTACCACTCGTTCCAGATGCGTTTGGCGATGCGGTCGGCGGCCTGCGGGTTGCGCTCCCGCTTCAACTCGGCGAACAGCTTGTCGAGCGAAGACGTCTCCGCGGCCGCCGCGGCGGCAGACTCAGTGCGGGCGGCGGCCGTCGGTTCGCCGGCCGCAGCAAGGCCTGTAGCCATGACGGCCGTGGCGCAAAGCACGAAAACGCTCCTCATGCGCGGAATCTAGTCCCGCGCGTGGGAACGTCAAAGTGAAAAACGCGTGATGCCGCGCCGGCGGCGCGGCGAAAGGCTCAGCCCTGGCGAGCCTTGTAGCGGGGCGCGCTCTTGTTGATGATATAGATGCGGCCCTTGCGGCGAACCATGCGGTTGTCGCGGTGGCGGCCCTTCAGGGCCTTGAGCGAGTTCTTGATCTTCATTGTTCTAGCCCGTGGGTCTGGGCCCATGTCGCGGGCCGAACTGACAGGGCGCGCCCGAAGACGCGCCCGAATTGGTGGCAGGCTCATAACCGAGGAGGCTCCGGCCTGTCAACCGGACTCCGACAGGCGAACCCGGGCAGGCGAACCCGGGCAGGCGCATTGTGGCACCCCCCTTGCGAGGACCGGTGATTCCCAGCACTGTCCCAGCAGATGTCGAGAGGGTGGCGATGCGCGGGGACGTAATCCAGTATGACGAAGATCTCGGCCTCGGATTCATCCAGGGCGGCGACGGCCGCCGTTACGCCTTCGAGAAGAGCGACCTGCGGCGTCTCGCGCCGCTGGCGAAGGGAACGACCGTCGAATTCCATGCTCTCGGCGACCGGGCGCGCGAGATCTTCGTCGTGCGCACCGCACAACGGACGGCCGCGGCGCCGCCCAGCCAGTTCGGCCGCTTCGCGGTGGCCGAACGCGCGCCGTCGACGGGCCTGTGGAGCTATTTCATTCGCGGGCTGACGGCGAATTACGCGACATTCCGCGGCCGCGCGCGACGCAAGGAGTACTGGGGCTTCTACCTGTTCTGGCTGCTGGCAACGGCGCTGCTGGCGTTCGCCGGCGCCGTGGTCGACACGCTTCTCGGCAACATGGACGCCGACCCGCCGCGCATGATCGCCACCATGGCGCTGCCCGGCCTGTTCGTGCTGGCGACGATCGTGCCGGGCGTGGCGATCACCGTGCGGCGCATCCACGACATCGGCCTGTCGGGTTGGTTCTACCTGCTGATCTTCGTGCCGTCGGTCGGCGGGCTGATCATCTTCGTATTCTCGCTGATCCCCAGCCAGAAATACGAAAACAAATGGGGACCGGTGCCCGAGGGCGTCCCGATCCCCGAAACCGCGGCGGTCAGCCCGCCAACGACCTGAACCTTTCGATGACGGCGTCGCCCATCCCGACCGTTCCGACCTGCCTCATGCCGGCCGACATGATGTCGGCGGTGCGGTAGCCGTCGTCGAGAACGCCGGCGATCGCCGCCTCGAGGCGATCGGCTTCGGCGACCATGCCGAAGGAATAGCGCAGGCACATGGCGAAGGAGGCGATCATGGCGATCGGGTTGGCGACGCCCTTGCCGGCGATGTCCGGCGCGGAGCCGTGGACGGGCTCATAGAGCGCCTTGCGGCTGCCGGTCTTGGCATCCGGCGCGCCGAGCGAGGCCGACGGCAGCATGCCCAGCGAGCCGGTGAGCATGGCGGCGACGTCGGACAGCATGTCGCCGAACAGATTGTCGGTGACGATGACGTCGAACTGCTTGGGCCAGCGCACGAGCTGCATGCCGCCGGCGTCGGCGAGCATGTGGGTCAGCTCGACGTCGGAATAGCGCGCCTTGTGCGTCTGGGTGACGACCTCCTTCCACAGCACCCCGGACTTCATGACGTTGTGCTTCTCCATCGAGCACACCTTGTTCCGCCGGGTGCGGGCGAGTTCGAAGGCGACGCCGGCGATGCGATCGATCTCGAACGTGTCGTAGACCTGGGTGTCGATGCCGCGCTTCTGGCCGTTGCCGAGGTCGATGATCTCCTTCGGCTCGCCGAAATAGACGCCGCCGGTCAGCTCGCGCACGATCAGGATGTCGAGACCCTCGACGACCTCGGGCTTCAGCGACGAGGACGCGGCGAGCGCCGGATAGCAGATCGCGGGGCGCAGGTTGGCAAAGAGCTGCATGTCTTTGCGCAGGCGAAGAAGCCCGGCCTCGGGGCGCACCTCGTAGGGCACGCCGTCCCATTTCGGTCCGCCGACGGCACCGAACAGCACCGCGTCGGCCGCCATCGCCTTCGCCATGTCGTCTTCCGAGATGGCCTTGCCGCAGGCGTCGTAGGCCGAGCCGCCGACCAGACCGTCCTCGGTCTCGAAGCCGGCGTCCATCTCGGCGTTCATCACGGCGATCAGCTTCTTCACCTCCGCCATGGCTTCGGGGCCGATGCCGTCGCCGGGGAGCAGGAGGAGTTTGCGCGTCGCCATGAGAATGACCTTTCGGATGCAGGAGAAACCGGCGCCTTGCTAGCGGCGAAGCAGCGCGAGCGCAAGTTGCGTCGGCGACGCGGTCCCCTTCGTTCCGGCCGGTGACGTCTCGGCAATCACTATCCGGCCATCGCTTCCGTCTCGCGGCGCAGGTCGAGCGCCTCGCCGACGGGCAGCGGGGCGACGTCGTCGCGCGTCAGGATGGCGCCTTCGGCTACCGGACGGACCAACGCCACACCGTGGGCCAGACCGATCGGCAGCGCCTTCATCGTCACCGACCGGGCCGCAGGCACGAGCTTGCCCCAGACCGTGTAGCCGCCCTCGCCGTCGAGCGTCTCGCCGGCGCGGAGCGGCCGCTTGGCGACGGCGACCGCGTCGCCGCGGAAGAAGCGCGAATGGCCGGTCGGCTCGCCGCGCAGCGCCGCCGACAGGACCGAGATGCCGAGCTCCAGCCCGATGAGGTGGAACGGTTTGTACATGGCGGCGTAGCGGCCGCTGGCGTCGGTCGGCAGGCCATACTGGCGGAAGCACGCCGCGGCGTAGTCGTTGGGCGCCTCGAAGATGACGTAGACGCCCCAGCGCAGATCGCGGAAGACCGGACGTCCGTCACGTTCCAGCGACGACACAACCTCGACCATGCCTTCGCCTTCGACCTGGCCGCCCATGGCGCGGGGCCTGAGCACGTGGGCGAGATCGTCGACCCCGCAGGGCGGAAAGGCGAGCCCGTCCTCCGGCACGCCGAGATCGCAGGCATTGGCGATCGCGGCCATCTCGATGGCCGACTTGGTGCCGTCGAGGAAGGAGTTGAACATCTGGCTGTTCATGCCGGCAGCCTTTGCCGCCTCCGGCGTCAGACCGTAGTGGGTCCAGACGTCGTCGGGGGTGACCTGGTGGTATGCGGGCAGGTATTTCGTGCCCTTGCCGGCCGCCTGGACGCGAAATCCCGCGGCGCGCGCCCAGTCGACCATCTCCGAAACCAGCGCCGGCTGGTCGCCATAAGCCATCGAATAGACGAGGCCGGCGGCGCGCGCCCGCCGGGCAAGGGCGGGTCCCGCAAGGACGTCGGCCTCGACATTGACCATGACGACGTGCTTGCCATTGGCGATCGCGGCGAGCGCATGGCGAACCCCGGCGGCGGGCGATCCGGTCGAATCGATCACCACGTCGACGTCGTCGCGGGCAGCAAGCGCCGCTCCGTCCTCGAGGAAGGCCGTCGCTTCGATCCGCTCGGCCGCCCAGCCGACGGTGCGACAGGCTTGCCGGGCGCGGTCGGGCGACAGGTCGGCGATCGCCGACACCATCAAACCAGGCGTCGACGGCACCTGGGAGAGAAACATCGAGCCGAACTTGCCGGCGCCGATCAGGCCGGCGCGGACCGGGCGGGCGGCGGCACGCGCCTGGAGGAGAGCGTGGAGGTTCATCGGCCGCGATCCCGCCTGAGCGCCGTGACCTCGATCTCGATCTTCATCGCCGGCTCGATCAGTTCGGCAATCACCATCGTCGCGGCCGGCCGCACGTCGCCGAAGACTTCGCCAAGGATGGGGAAGACGGACGCTACATAGCCGCGGTCGGTGACGTAGTAGCGGGCGCGCACGACGTCGGCCATGACGAAGCCCGCCTCGCCGAGTGCGTTCGCGATGGTGGCGAGGCAGTTGCGCGCCTGGTCCTCGACGCTGTCGGGCATGGTCATGACCGCGTAGTCGTAACCGGTGGTGCCGGAGACGAAGCACCAGTCGCCGTCGACGACGGCGCGCGAATAGCCGGCCGTTTTCTCGAAGGGCGAGCCGGTGGAAATCAGGTGGCGCGGCATGTTCTGCTCTCCCGGATGCGGTCGCCGCCGATCCCGGTCAGGCCGGTCGCGCCAGCTGAATTTCCCGCTCCGTTCATTGGGGCGGGTAGAGTGCGGCCTTCATCGCCGAACGGATCGCCGGCGGCCAGGTCTTCAGCGCCGGCCACGCGTCGGGCTCCGGCCGTTCGCCTGCCTGCGCGAAATAGAGCTTGCGGCCGTTGGGATCGACGGCCATGAACGCGTCGGCGCTGCCGCACGCATGGGGCACGCAGCCGCTGGCATAGAACACGCCGGTCACGGTCTTCTCCGTGCCGCCGCCGACGAGCAGGCCGGTGACGACTTCGCTCAGGCGAGCGCCGAGCAGTTTCGCAGCCGCCTTGTAGACAGCCTCGTTGGACAAAGCCTCGATGATGTTGTCGTAGCTGTCGGGATCGAGGTCCGCCCAGCCGGTGCCCGGCTGAGGCACGAAGGACAGAATGCCTGCGATGCGCAGCCCGCGCTCCGGCGACCAGACCTGGACCGGCGAGGAATCGCCGGGGATGAGGTAGGGTACGAAATAGAGGCTGTCGCCGGTCGCCGCCGCGGGCGGCGCACCGCAATCCTCGCCGACGATCTCGCTGGTGACGTCGCCGCCCTTCGGCTTCCAGACAATGACGGTGGCGGGGCCGCAGGCATTGCCGCCATCGCCGGCGGCGAACAGAGCCACGCTCGTCTCGCCAAGCTGAACGGTGCGGTCATAGAAGACGACGTAGTTGCGGGCGAGTTCGTTGCCGTCGAAAGCCAGTACCTTCTCGTAGTCGTCGTTTTCGGTAATCGTCAGCGTCCCGCCGGCAAAGGGGAAACTCTCCGGCGCGGCCTTGTCCTGGGCGGCGGCGCCCGAAGCCAAGGCAACGAGAGCGGCAAGAAGGAATGCGGGGACCGATAGGCGGGTCATGAACTATCTCCCGGCGGAATCGCGCCGCCGCGGAAGGCAACGTGCCACAGAGGACGTCGCGCTGTCAGCCGGGAATCACGATCCGGCGGAGGATGCGCCTGACCAGTGGTGCGACGACGAGGACGGCAGGGAAGGCCACCGCCCAGGACGATAGCCAGGCGCGCAGCCAGAAGCCGGCGAAATCGCCGGACAGGCCGACCGCGAGCGCCGTCGACAGGCCGGAGACGAGCAGCGACATCATGCCGGAGAGGAGCAGGCCGAAGGCAACCGGCTCCAGCCGCTTCGGGACGAAGGGCGCCATACCAGATGCGCTCGCGTCGCTCAGGCCCAGGGACGGCTAACCGCCGTCGTCTTCTCGTAGGCGGCGATGGCCGGCGCCTTCTCCATGGTGAGGCCGATGTCGTCGAGGCCGTTCAGCAGGCAGTGGCGCTTGAAGGCGTCGAGGTCGAAGCGGATGACGCCGCCGTCCGGGCCGCGAATCTCCTTGGCTTCGAGATCGACGGTCAGCGTCGCGTTGGCCCCGCGCGAGGCGTCGTCCATCAGCTTGTCGAGGTCCTCGGGGCTGACCGTGATCGGCAGGATGCCGTTCTTGAAGCAGTTGTTGTAGAAGATGTCGGCAAACGAGGTGGAGATGACGCAGCGGATGCCGAAATCGAGCAGCGCCCAAGGCGCGTGCTCGCGGCTCGAGCCGCAGCCGAAATTGTCGCCGGCGACCAGGATCTGCGCCTTGCGATAGGCCGGCTTGTTGAGCACGAAGTCCGGGTTTTCCGAACCGTCCTCGCGATAGCGCATCTCGGCAAAGAGACCCGTGCCCAGCCCGGTGCGCTTGATCGTCTTCAGATAGTCCTTGGGGATGATCATGTCGGTATCGACATTGACGATCGGCAGCGGCGCGGCAACGCCGGTCAGCTTGGTGAACTTGTCCATCGCTCTCGTCTTCCGGGCTTCGGTTGGGACTCGCGGCAGACGCTTTACACAGTCTTTCCGGGCATTCAAAGGGAAAAGGGGACAAAGAGCCTCGCCAGCCGTCCCGCGACCTCCCGCCGCGCCACGGCGACGTTCGGCCGCGTCGTGCCGGGAGGACAGGAGCGGTATCGCGCGCTAGTTTGCTTCCCTGTGCTCGCCGACGACCTGACCGGGGCCGGCCCCATCCGGTGCGGTCTGCGATCATAGGATGCTGGCGACGAAACGCGGCGAGCGCTTTTGATATCGGTCATTTCGACCTTTTTCGCCAGCGCCTATGAAAATAACCACTTCGCTGCGTGCGCCGCCCGCGTACGCGTCGCCCGACGCCACGACAACGAGGAGGACTTCCCGTGAACAATCCGCCCCGCACGATCCTGTTCGCCACGGACTTCAGCAGCCGCTGCGACCGCTCTCTCGACCGCGCAATGCTTCTCGCCACGCAATGGAACGCAAGGCTGGTTCTTCTCCACGTGCTCGAGAAGCGCCGCGCCGCCATGCCCGACGATGCCCGCCGCGCCGAGGAAGCACGGCTTCACGGCCTGCTGCGCGCCGAATTCGGCAGCCACGCCGGCGAAACCGAGACGCGGATCGCCCGCGGGCCGGTCGGCGACACGGTGGTCGCCGTCGCCGGCGAAACGGGCGCCGATCTCGTCGTGACCGGTGTCGCCCGCTATGACGAACTCGGCGATTTCGTCCTCGGCTCGACGGTCGACCGCCTGGTGCGGCACAGCCCCGTGCCCGTCCTCATCGTCAAGAAGCGCGTCCGCACGACCTATGACGACATCGTGATCGCGACCGACTTCTCGGTCTGCTCAGGGGCGGCGCTGCGGACGGCGGCTGCGATGTTCCCGAAGGCGCAGCTGCATCTCGTTCATGCCTATCATGTGCCGTTCGAAGGGCTGATCAGCAAGGATGTGAACCGAGACGCATTCGAGAAGGAACGTTCGGCCGAGATGGCGACCTTCCTGTCCGGCCTGTCGCTGCCGGACGAAATCGGCGCGCGGCTTTCCACGCATGTCGTCTACGGCGAGACCGAGAACGCCGTGGAGTCCGTGGTGAAGGCGACGGGTGCAGGACTTGCCGCGATCGGCACCCACGGTCGCAGCGGCTTTGTCGCGGCGATGATCGGCTCGATCGCCGAAGCCCTGCTCGCCACGCTCGACTGCGACGTGCTGACGGTCAGATCACGTTGAGCTCACGATAGGGACGGCCGGCGGCGATGCGCTCGTAGCCGAACACCGAACAGTCGATGGTACGCCAGCCGCCATGGACGACGAGTTCGGCGATCGCCCTGCCGACGGCCGGCGCCTGCTGCAGACCGTGGCCCGAAAAGCCGTTGGCGAAGACGAAGTTGCCGACTTCCGGATGCGGGCCGACGACCGCGTTCTGGTCGAGCGTGTTGTAGTCGTAGTGGCCAACCCAGGCGCGCGTCGGCTTGATCGCCTCGAAAGCGGGGATGCGGGTGGCCAGCGCCGGCCAGATGATCTCCTCGAAGAGCGGCCAGTCCGGTTCGAAGTCGGCCGGATCGGCTGCCGCCTCGCCCTCTTCGGATTCGGCGCCGCCGGTGATGTAGACGCTGCCCTCGGGGCGCACGTAGATGCCGCTCGGATCGACGAGCAAGGGCATATCGGCAAAGCGGTCGCGCGCCTCGAAGACGAAGACGTTGCGCTTCCTCGGCTCGACGGGAAGGGCGAGGCCGGCAAGCGCTGCGACGCGCCCGGCATTCGGCCCGGCGGCATTGACGACGAGCCCCGCCTCGAGCCGCTCGTCGGAATCGAGGCACACCGCGTCGATGCGGTTGCCCGTGCGCTCGATGCCTGCAACGGACGCGGTCAGCAGGTCGACTTTCATGCCGCGCAGCGCCTT
This sequence comes from Rhizobiaceae bacterium, assembly GCA_905339215.1. Taxonomy (GTDB): domain Bacteria; phylum Pseudomonadota; class Alphaproteobacteria; order Rhizobiales; family Rhizobiaceae; genus DUSC01. The sequence continues at coordinate 85,807 of CAJPFN010000033.1, read as the reverse complement.
GCGAAACAACATCAGCAGCGCGTGGGCGTCGAACCAGCCCTCGCCGCTGCGGCCGTAGGCACCGGCGGCGATGCCTTCGGTCGACAGCCAGGAGAAGCGGCGGGACAGCGCCGCGGCGTCCTCCAGGACGATGTCGGCGCCCTCGCCGGCCTGGATGCCGTGGTTGGCGGAGAGCACCGGCAGGCCTTCGTCGGAGGCGAGGATCAGGTAGCCGTTCTCGCGGAAGCCGATGTCGGCGCCGGGCCCGAACTCCTCTTCCAGCCGGCGGAACAGGGAAAGCGTGAAGCGCGACAGGCGGATGTTCTCGGGAATCGAGAACTGCTGGCGGATCGAGGCGCAGGACAGCGTCGTCGCCGAATGGGCGAAGTTGGGATCGCGCTCGACGACGGCGATCGAGCCGGAAAAACCCTCCTGGCGGAGGAAATAAGCGACCGAGCTGCCGACGATCGCGCCGCCGATGATGATGATGTCGTACCGTGCCATGTCGTCCGTCCCGTCGCCCGGCTGGCCGGGGTCCGCGTTACAGCCACTGCCGCACGTCGGCTTGCAAGGGCCAGCATTGCGCGGCATGAAGACCAGATGAAGCGCAAGGTCACTCCCCGCCGCTCGGTGCTCTACGTACCGGCTTCCAACGCCAAGGCAATGGGCAAGATCGCCTCGCTTTCCTGCGACGCCGTCATCCTCGACCTCGAGGACGCGGTCGGGCCGGAGGAGAAGACCGGCGCGCGCGACAATCTGCGCGCCTTCTTCGCCACCCGCCCGCCGCTGGCCTGCGAGATCGTCGTCCGCGTCAACGCGCCGTCGAGCGAATGGGGCCGCGACGACCTGGCGCTCGCCGCGGCCCTGACCCCGGACGGCCTACTCCTGCCCAAGGTCGACACGCCGCGCGAAATCCTCGAGGTTGGCGACTTCCTCGATGAGGAAGGCGCGGCGGAGACCGCGTTGTGGGCGATGGTCGAGACGCCGAAGGCGATCCTCAACATCGGCGCAATCGCCGAACTCGGCCGCGACCCGGCGTCGCGCCTCTCCTGCCTGGTCGCCGGCACCAACGACCTGATCAAGGAGACCGGCGTGCTGGCGACGCCCGACCGGCGCTACCTGCAGGCGTGGCTGATGCAGATCGTGCTGGCGGCACGCGCCGGCGGGCTCGACGCCCTCGACGGGGTGAGCAACGACTTCCGCGACCTCGAGGCCTTCGCCAGGGAATGCGCCGAGGGCGCGGCGATGGGCTTCGACGGCAAGACGCTGATCCATCCCGCCCAGATCGGGCCTGCCAATGCGGCCTTCTCGCCGGCGCCCGACGCGCTGGCGGCCGCTCGCGCTATCGTGGCGGCGTTCGCCCTGCCGGAGAACCGCGGCAAGGGCGTTCTGTCGATCGACGGCCGCATGGTCGAGCGGCTGCATCTCGCGCAGGCCGAAAAACTCATTTCCAGGACAGGCGACAGGGAGATCCCAAGTTGAAGCTCTACCGATTCCTCACCGGACCGGACGACGCCAGCTTCTGCCACAAGGTAACGGCGGCGCTGAACAAGGGCTGGCTGCTGCACGGTTCGCCCACCTATGCGTTCGACCAGGCGGCGAACGTGATGAAATGCGGGCAGGCCGTGGTCAAGGAAGTAGACGGCGTCGACTACGGGCCGGGCCTGAAGCTCGGCGACTATTGAGCGTTCGGGTCGGCGGCAGGCGGTCAGCCGGCCGGCGAGGAGATGGAGACGGCCTCGTCGGCGGCTTCCTCGATGCGCTCCATGTCGTCGTCGGAAAGGCCGAAATGATGGCCGATCTCGTGGATGAGGACATGGGTGACGATGGCGCCGAGAGATTCCTCGTTCTCCGCCCAGTAGTCGAGGATGGCACGGCGATAGAGGGTGACGCGGTTCGGTCCCTCGCCGGTCTGCGGGTTCCAGCGCTCGGCGATGCCGCGGCCCTCGAACAGGCCGAGCAGGTCGAACGGCGTCTCCAGCGACAGGTCGTCCATGATCTCGTCGGTCGGGAACTCGGCGACCTGGATGACGATGTCGCCGGTCAGCTTGCGGAACTCCTCGGGCAGATGCGCATACGCCTCGAGCGCCAGGAGTTCGATTTCCTCCAGCGAAGGCGACAGTTGTTCGTGCCAGGCACGGGTCTGATAGATGCGGGCCATTCTTCGTCCTTTTGAGCGCATATAGCCCTTACCGGCGTGGCTTTCGAGGCCTTTCAGGCGGCAAGTCCGTGCGAACGGAAGACAGGCGAGGAATAAATTCTCGCCAACCCTGCTTGACTCTTACGCGGGGCTCTGGAATCCATAGGAACATAACAGGAACAGAGACCGGGACAAACCGACATGGCGACATCCGCCGTGGCGCGGGAAGCCGTTTTGTCCTTGCGCCGGACAATCGCGAAGATCGAGGGCAGGCCTGCGGAGCGCCTGGACGCACCCGTACCGGCGAATTCCGGGACGGTGCTGCGCCGCGACGCCGTGCCGGTCTTCGATGCAGGGGCGCAAGAGGTTGCGGAGACCTGTCTCGCCACCGGCGCCGAACGTCTCGACCGGGCGCTGGGCGGCGGCCTGCCCATGGCGGCGCTGACCGAGATCCACGGCCTCGCGGCGCGCGACGCGGGCGCAGCGAGCGGCTTTGCGCTCGCGCTTGCCGGCCGGCTGCGCCAGCGGCGCCGGGAGCGCAGCGAGACGGGGCCGGTGCTGTGGGTCGGCGCCGGACCGGCCTTCGCCGAAGCCGGCTTCCCGCATGCGCCCGGCCTCGCCCGGCTGGCCGGGCTCGACGAGGACGATCTTCTCTTCTGCGCGGCGGCCAGGCTCGCCGATGCGCTGTGGGTGGCCGAAGAGGCCGCCCGTCTCGACGCGCTGTCGCTGGTGCTGGTCGAGGTGCGCGGCAATCCCGCCCGGCTGGACCTGACGGCGACCCGGCGGCTGCACCGGCGGGCGCAGATCGCCGGCCGGCCCGTGCTGCTGCTGCGCCAGGCCGCGATTGCCGAACCGACCGCCGCGCCGGTGCGGCTCCTGGTCGCGACCGCCCCCGCTGCGCCGCGTGTCACGCTGGCCGGACCGCTCCCCGGTTCGCTCGGCCATGCGGCCTTCGCGGTGACCGTCGGCAAGGGCCGAGCCGCCTTCCCCGGACCTTTCTTCCTGGAGTGGAACCCAAATGAACTCTCGTTTTGCGAAAGACGGCCGCAGGATGCTGGCGCTGTGGTTCCCGCACCTGCCGGCCGAGCGGATCCTGCGCCAGCGGCTGGGCCGGTCGTGGCGTTCGCGCCCCTCGGGCGAGCGCCGGGCGGCGCTGGTCGTCAGCCACCACGACACGAACGCCCAGCGGATCGCGGCCCTCGACGAGCAGGCTGAGGCGCTCGGGCTGAAGCCCGGCATGGGCATCGCCGACGCCCGGGCCATGCACCCGTCGATCGAGGTCGTCGAGGCGGACGTGCAGGCCGACCGGCGGCTGCTCGAAGGACTGGCCGACTGGTGCGACCGTTACACGCCGCTGGTCGCCGCGGACGGCGCCGACGGCCTGTTCCTCGACATCACGGGCTGCGCGCATCTCTTCGGCGGCGAGCGGGCCATGCTGGACGACGTGCTCGCGCGGCTCTTCCACCAGGGCTTCGACGCCCGCGCCGGGCTCGCCTCGACGCCGGGCGCGGCCTGGGCTGCGGCGCGCTTCGGCCTTGCCCCGATCGAGCCGGGCGGCGAGGAGGAGGCCCTGGCGCCTCTGCCGCTCTCGGCGCTGCGGCTCGAGCCGGCGGTGCGGGCCGGCCTGGAGAGCGTCGGGCTGCGCACGACCGGCGGCGTCGCCGCCGCGCCGCGCGCGCCGCTCGCCCGCCGCTTCGGCAACGGACTGCTCGTCAGGCTCGATCAGGCGACGGGACGGGCGGACGAGGCTTTGTCGCCGCGCCTGCCGGTCGCGCCCCTGTCGGTGGAGCGCCACCTCGCCGAGCCGGTGACCGCGGTGGAGGACGTCGAGGAACTGACCGGGCTGCTCGCCGCCGGGCTGAAGACCGATCTCGAGCGGCGCGGCGAGGGTGCGCGTCTCATCGAACTGGCGCTGTTCCGCGTCGACGGCCATGTCAGCCGCATCGCCATCGGCACGTCGCGGCCGCTGCGCGATCCGAGGCTGGTGCGCCGCCTGTTCAGGGAGCGGCTGGCCGGCACCCAGGTCGCCTTCGATCCCGGCTTCGGCTTCGATCTGGTGCGGCTTTCGGCACGCGAGACGGCGCGGCTGGAGATCGTGCAGACCGATCTGGCCGGGGAAAGGGAGGACGGAGAGGAAGACGTTGCCGTCTTCGCCGACCGGGTCAGGGCACGGCTCGGCGAGCAGGCCGTGCTGCGGCCGGTCGCCGTCGAGAGCCACATCCCCGAACGGGCGGCGGCGCTGTTGCCGGTCGCCGCGGCGCCGGCGGGCAGGGCCGCCACGGGCAGCGGCGGTCCCAACGTTCCGTCGACGGAACGGCCGATCCGGCTCTTTTCCCGGCCTGAGCCGGTCGAGGTGATGGCCGAAATCCCCGAGGGGCCGCCGGCGCATTTCCGCTGGCGCCGCGCGCTACATCGCGTCGCCCGCTCGGAAGGCCCCGAACGCATCGCGCCGGAATGGTGGCGCGACGGCGAGGCGACGGCCACCCGCGACTATTTCCGCGTCGAGGACGCCGACGGGCGGCGCTACTGGCTCTACCGCCAGGGTCTCTACGGCGCCGCCGAGCCGACGCCGCGCTGGTACATGCACGGGATCTTCGCATGAGCGCGCCCGCCTATGCCGAGTTCGCCGTGCACTCGAACTTCTCCTTCCTGCGCGGCGCCTCGGCGCCCGAGGAACTGGCGGTCACGGCGAGGCAGCTCGGCCTGTCGGCGCTGGGGCTCGCCGACCGCAACACCGTCGCCGGCACGGTCCGCGCCTGGCTGCAGGCGAAGGAGACGGGCCTCGCCTACCATCCGGGCGCACGGCTGTCGTTCTCGGACGGCACGCCGGACATGCTCGCCTATCCCCGGGACCGCCAGGGCTGGGGGCATCTCTGCCGCATGCTCACCGAGGCCAACCTGCGCGGCGAGAAGGGCGCCCCGGACCTCAGGCGGGCCGATCTCCTCGATTGGGGGGAGCGCCTTTCGCTCGCCGTCCTGCCGGACTTCACCTGCCCGACCGACGAGGCGCTCTCCGGTCTGCGCAGCCTGGCCGACCGTTTTCCCGGAAGCGTTCGGGTCGCTGCCGCGCCGTCCTATGGCGGCGATGACGGCTTCCGCATCGCCGCGGCGGCGGCGCTCGCCGATGCCGCCGGGGTACCGCTGATGGCGGTCAACGACGTACTCTACCATGCGCCGGAGCGCCGGCCGCTGCAGGACGTGCTGACCGCGATCCGGTCGAACGTCCGGGTGGCGGAGGCGGGCTACGCGCTCGGCGCCAACGCCGAGCGCCATCTCAAGGGGCCGAACGAGATGGCGCGCCTGTTCCGCCGCCATCCTCAGGCGATCGCCGAGACGATGCGCTTTTCCGAGAGCCTCGGCTTCTCGCTCGCCCAGCTCAAGTACAACTACCCCGACGAGCCGACCGAGTCGGGCCTGGAGCCGCAGGCCGAGCTTGAGCGGCTCACCCGCAAGGGCGCGGCCCTGCGCTATCCCGAAGGGATGCCGGAGAAGATCGAGCGGCTGATCAATCACGAGCTCGCCATCGTCGCCGAGCTCAACTACGCCCGCTACTTCCTCACCGTCCACGACATCGTCTCGTTCGCCCGCGCGCGCGGGATCCTGTGCCAGGGGCGCGGATCGGCGGCGAACTCGGTGATCTGCTTCTGCCTCGGCATCACCGATGTCGGCCCCGACATCATCGATCATCTCTTCGAGCGCTTCATCTCGGTGGAGCGCAACGAGCCGCCCGACATCGACGTCGACTTCGAGCACGAGCGCCGCGACGAGGTCATCGCCTACATCTACGACAAGTACAGCTCCCGCCGCACCGCGCTCGCCGCCTCGGTGGTCACCTACCGGTCGCGCTCGGCTCTGCGCGAGGTGGGCAAGGCGGTCGGCCTGTCGGACGACACGATCGACGCCCTCGCCGGGTCGACCTGGCGCTGGACCTCCGCCGGGCTCGGCGAAACCGAGGCGTCGGCGGCCGGCCTCGACATGCGCGACCCGATGATGCGCCATCTGTTCACCCACGCCAACGACATCATGGGCTTCCCCCGGCATCTGTCCCAGCACGTCGGCGGCTTCGTCATCACCCGCGACCGGCTGGACGAGGTGGTGCCGATCGTGAAGACGGCGATGGACGAACGCCGCATGGTCGAATGGGACAAGGACGACCTCGACGCGGTCGGCATCCTCAAGGTCGACATCCTGGCGCTGGGCATGCTGTCGTGCCTGCGCCGCGCCTTCGAACTGCTCGACGCCGGCTACGACCGCCAGCTGACGCTTGCCCGGGTGCCGGCCGAGGACCCCAAGGTCTACGACATGATCTGCCGCGCCGACACGCTCGGCGTCTTCCAGATCGAGAGCCGGGCGCAGATGACCATGCTGCCGCGGCTCAAGCCCCGCGAATTCTACGACCTTGTCATCGAGGTGGCGATCGTCAGGCCGGGGCCGATCCAAGGCGACATGGTGCATCCCTACCTGCGCCGCCGGCAGGGCAAGGAGAAGCCGGAATATCCGCGCCCCGAGCTGGAGGCGATCCTGAAGAAGACGCTCGGCGTGCCGCTCTTCCAGGAGCAGGCGATGCGCATCGCCATCGAGGCCGGCGGCTTCAAACCGGGCGAGGCCGACCAGCTACGCCGCGCCATGGCCACTTTCCGCCGGGTGGGCACGATCGGCACGATGCGGCAGAAGATGATCGACGGCATGGTGTCGCGCGGCTACGAAAAGGCGTTCGCCGAGCGCTGCTTCAGCCAGATCGAGGGGTTTGGCGAATACGGCTTCCCGGAAAGCCATGCCGCCTCCTTCGCGCTCCTAGTTTACGCCTCGTGCTGGCTGAAGGCCTATTATCCCGATGTGTTCTGTGCGGCGATCCTCAACGCCCAGCCGATGGGCTTCTACGCCCCGGCGCAGCTGGTGCGCGACGCCATCGACCACGGTGTCGAGGTGCGCGCCGTCGACATCAACTTCTCCGAATGGGACTGCACGCTGGAACCGGCTCCCTTCGATCCCGGCCGCATCGCGCCGCGCCATCGGGAGATGGCCGGCATGATCCGAACGACGCATGCGGTACGCCTCGGCTTCCGCCAGGTAAAGGGCCTCGCCCGCGAGCAGCTCGACCGGCTCGTCGCCCGGCGAGGCCGGGGCTACGATTCGGTCCGCGACGTGTGGCTGCGCACCGGCCTGCCGGCGGCCACGGTGGTCAGGCTCGCCGAGGCGGACGCCTTCCGCTCCATCGGCCTCGACCGGCGCGAGGCACTGTGGGCGGCGCGCGCCCTCGACGGCCGCAGCGCGGCGGAAATGCTGCCGCTGTTCGACCGGCCGCAGGTGCGGCTGCGCGACCTCGAGCCGGAGACGCGGCTGCCGCCCATGCCGCCCGGCGAACACGTCTATCACGACTACCGGACGCTGACGCTCTCGCTGAAGGCGCATCCGGTGTCGTTCCTGCGCGAGCGGCTGACGGCCGCCAGCGTGATGGCCGATGCCGGTCTGGCCGACCTGCCGAGCGGACGGCGGGTCGTGGTCTCGGGCCTGACCCTGGTGCGCCAGCGCCCCGGCTCGGCCAAGGGCGTCATCTTCATGACCATCGAGGACGAGACGGGCATCGCCAACATCATCGTCTGGCCGAAGACCTTCGAGCGCTTCCGTGCGGCGGTGCTGGGCGGGAGGCTGGTGAGGGTGCGCGGCCGCCTGCAGTCGGAATCGGGCGTCATCCACGTCGTCGCCGAAGAGGTCGAGGACATCACCGCCTGGCTCGGCTCGCTGTCGGAACAGGCGCCGGCAATCGAGAGCCTGGCCCATGCCGACGAGATCAAGCGGCCGGTGGTCGAACTGCGCGAGAAGCTGGTAGCGCGGTCCCGCCTCGCCCAGCTGATTCGCGAGGTGCCGACGCTACGCCACGACTACCGCAAACTGTCGTCAGCCGCTGCCGCGGCGATGCCCAAGGGGCGCAACTTCCAATGAGCGCTCCGGAAAACGGACTTCGGCCAGGACGAGCGGCGGGCGGGGTCGTACCGGGGCGGGAGCCGCCGACGCGGCGTCATTCCTCCTCGACCCGGCGGGCTTCCGACGGCAGCATCACGGGGATGCCGTCGCGCACCGGATAGGCGAGGCGCGCGGCGCGCGAGACCAGCTCCGAGCGCTCCGCGTCCCAGGAGAGCGGACCCTTGGTCAGCGGGCAGGCGAGCAGCTCCAGCATCCTCACGTCCACGGTGGCCGCCTTGCGCCGCGTCATGGCACTCCCCGGTCCTACTGCAGACCCGGACCGAAATCGTCGCGATCCCGCGCCATCGCCATTTCGGTGATGGCGATCAGCGTCTCGGCGCGAGTCCTGAGATCCGGCGCCTCGAGCAGTGCCTGCTTCTCGGCCGGCCCGTAGGGCGCCATCATCGACAGGGCGTTGACCAGCGTCGCGTTTTCGGCGCGGCTGACGCTCTCCCAGTCGGCGTCGAGGCCATTGGCCTCGAGATACGACCTGAACGCCCTGAGCAGAGACGGACGGTCGACCTCCTCCGCGCCGCGCTCGTCGAGGTCCGCCGCAAACGGCACGATCCTGCACTGCCTGAACGGCGTGCGCACTGCAACCTCCTCGACGACGCGGAAGCGGCAGATGCCATGAAGGGCGATGAGATAGCGGCCGTCGCCAGTCTCCGACAGCGAGGTGACGCGGCCGACACAGCCGACCTGGCAGAGCTCCGGCTCTCCATCGGCGCGCAGCGCGCCGTCGAGCGCGGGCTGGATCATGCCGATCAGCCGCCCGCCGGCCATCGCCTCGTCGATCATCTGCAGGTAACGGGGTTCGAAGATGTTGAGCGGCATGCGCCCTCCGGGCAGCAACAGCGCGGCCGACAGCGGGAACACCGGCACCGTCGCCGGCAGGTCGGCTGCCTTCCTGTAGTGGGCATTTCCCGCCTGCACGTATCGCCTCCAGTCTCGCCGCGCCGCGCCTGCCGGGCAACAGGGCGGACGTGACGCCGCCGGCCCGGCCACCTTCAGGAGAACAGCACCGCCGAAAGCTTGCGCCGCGCCGCCAGCGTGATCTCGTCGGTCGGACCCCACGCCTCGAAGAACTTGAGCAGCTGCGCCCGCGCGCCGTCCTCGCGCCATGTCCGGTCCGCCTTGACGATGGCCAGCAGATTGTCGGCGGCCTCCATGCGCATGCCCTTGGCGTTCTGGATCATGGCGAGGTCGAAGCGCGCCTCGTGGTCTTTGGGATCGGCGAGCAGCCGCCGCTCGAGGGCCAGCGGATCGCCGATCGCCGCGGCCTGCTCGGCGAGCGCTATCTTTGCGCGGACCGCCGCCAGCGGAGCCGCGTCCTTCTTGCCTTCGGGCGCCTGGTCGAGCAGGTGGCGCGCGGCGTCGGCGTTGCCGGTCTCGAACATGAGCTCGGCCATGCCCGCCAGCGCCTCGACCGAATCGGGCGTCTGCTCGAGGACCGCCGAATACAGGTCGGCCGCGCCCTGCAGGTCGCCCGCGGCCCGCGCCTGCTGCGCGCCGGCAAGCGCCTCGGCGACATGCGCGGCGCCGTCGTCCTTGCCGGCGACCTTGGCGATGAAGTCGCGAATCTGACTTTCCGGGATCGCGCCCATGAAGCCGTCGACAGGCTGTCCGTTCTTGAAGGCGATGACCGCTGGAATCGACTGGATGCCAAGCTGGCCAGCGACCGCGGGGTGATCGTCGATGTTCATCTTGACCAGCTTCACACGACCGCCGGCGGCGCGGACCGTCTTTTCCAGCGCCGGCGTCAGCTGCCGGCACGGTCCGCACCAAGGCGCCCAGAAGTCGACCAGCACCGGCTGGCGGCGCGATTCCTGGATAACGTCGGCGGCGAACGTCGCAGTGGTCGTGTCCTTGATCAGTTCGCCGGCGGGCGCGGCCGGCGCCTGCGGTGCCGCGGGCCTTGGGGCCTGGGCGGGCGCGGAGCCGTAGTTGACGTTCTGCGCATAGCCCCCGCCGCCCCGCGCATATGGATTGCTCTGGTCGCTCATCTCGTTCCTTCCGGCCGGCGCTTCCCCGGCCCTGCCGCCGCGACGGGCGTAGCCTGCCGTCGGGCCTCCATGTGGCGATCACACGGAGAGTTTCAAGATAGAAGGATCATGCCCCGTCGCCTTGATGAAGCGCAACAGGTCTTGCGCGGCGATCGAGGTCGTCGCTTCGTTGGTCAGCGGATGGGCATTGATCAGGTCGTGCGAAAGAAGGTCTTCGTCGATGAACACCTTCACACGCTTCTCGGTATCGTTGAGGACACCGAAGGCGGTGACCGCGCCGGGGATGACGCCAAGCAGTTCCCTCAGCGCCTCCGGGCGGCCGAAGGAGACGCGGCCGGCGGCGCCGATCAGCGTGTGGATGGTCTTCAGGTCGACCGTCGCCTCCTCCTCGACGGTCAGCAGGAAGTATTGGTCCTTGCGGTCCTTGAGGAACAGGTTCTTGGTATGGCCACCGGAGATCTCGCCGCGCAGCGCCTGCGAATCGGCGACGGTGTAGAGCGGCGGGTGGGCGACGGTGGTCACCGGGATGTCGAGCCCGGCGAGGAAGGCGAAGAGGTCGTCGGGGGTTTTCGGCATGGTCGTTCCGGCTGCGACTGATCGGCCTTCCTCTATGTCGGGGCGGGTGGTCGAGGCAAGGGCCGCGACTCAGGGCGACGCGCGGCGGGCGGCTTTGACAGCCGGCGCGAGGAAACGGGCCTGTCCATCGCCGCGGCGGGACCTTCAGACGCGCCGTTCCCACCTGTGCCGGGACAGCGCGAATTCCCTGTTGCATTCCGCCGGCTCTTCGGCCATATAGCACCCGCTTGCGGCCGGTGGCCGCGCGAGCGGGTGTAGCTCAGGGGTAGAGCACAACCTTGCCAAGGTTGGGGTCGAGGGTTCGAATCCCTTCGCCCGCTCCAATTTTCCAAAGGAAAATCAAGCACTTGAAGACGGCCCTTCGGGGCCGTTTTTGCTTAGAGCGGCCCCTGTCGGTTGTGATCTAGGTGCAATCTAGGCAGCCGGGCGAAAGTCGCCGGATGCCGTAGCGCGCTGACGGCGGTCCGCTGACAAGCGAACAAACCGTCGGCGACATATGCAAATGCTTCTCATTAGCGTTCGGAGACCCATCGGATTATACTCCTGTCAGCGGCTGATGATCCGAGTCGGTTGCGCGGTCCGGGTGCGACACAATTCCGGCGTGTCTAGGGCATACCGTTCAAACGGTCGCGCATCGGCCGAACATCAGTCTCCCGGTGACGCCAGGCTGGGCGGGGCCGGAAGCGCCTAGGAGGAGTTCCGATCGCTGGTAGCGGGTATCGAACTGAGACATCTACGCTATGCGGTCGCCGCTGCTCATTTCAGGAGCTTCAGACGCGCGGCTGAGGAACTTGGTGTCAAGCAGTCGACACTGAGCCGCTGCATTCGGCAGATGGAAGACCGTCTGGGCGTCAAAGTGTTCGAGCGAACCAGCGGCGGTGTGCGCCTGACGACCGCCGGCGCCGAAGTGCTGCGGACCTCCCGCCACCTTGTCGAAACCGTCGACCATATGGCGGCGACCGCCAAAGACATGGGCAAGGGCGAATCGGGCCAGCTCACCATCGGGTTCTACACGTCGCTCTCGGCCGGCAATCTGCGTGCCAGCCTGATGGAGTACGCGGCCCGCTTCCCGAAAGTGGACATTCAGACGATCGAGGGAACGCGGCGGAGCCTATTCGCCGGCCTGGAGCGCGGCACGCTCGACGTCGCCATCGTCACCGGAGAGCCGACCGCACGCAATGTGAAGGCCATGCCGCTTTGGAGCGAGCGCGTCATGGTCGCGCTGCCCGAAGGCCACCGGCTGGCCAGCAACAACATCGTCTACTGGACGGATCTCAAGGACGAAACCTTCCTCCTCAGCCACCGCGATCCGGGACCGGAGATTCAGGACATCCTTCTGGCGAAGCTCGCCGCGCCCGGCGAGCGGCCGAAGGTCATCAGCCATGACATCAGCCGCGAGAACATCAAGAGCCTGGTCGGCGCAGGATTCGGCGTCAGCCTGATGTGCGAGGCATGCATTGGCGCCAGCTATGTGGGCGTCGTCTATCGCGAGGCGCGCGACGGCAACGGCCCGAGCCGGATCAGCTATGCCGCCTACTGGCAAGACGACAACGACAATCCGGCGCTGGCGCATTTCCTCAAGCTGCTCGAAGAACGCTATCCCTTGCTGTCCAATGGCGCCTGAGGTTTCCGCCGCGCCTTCGCGAACGCGCGATCGGTCGCCATGAAGCGTTCCACCATCGGGGCGATCAGCTTGGCCGGCTCGCTGACAGGCAGGCCCGTCTCCCGGCCCAGAACCTCGGCATAGGCGACGAGGTCGCGATGCACCGCGGCGGGAAGCTCGATGGTGAGCTTGACCGGTCGGTCGTCGGCGATGGGGCCGAGTTTCAGTTTCGCCATGGATCATCCGCCATAGGGTTCGAGGACAAGGTCGCGCGTAACGATCACGCGGACGGGAAAGCCGGGCCGGATGGTCAGCGTCGGTGCGACGTTGAGCTGGCGTCGAACGATCTGCTGGCCGGCATCGTTGATCGTGTCCTGCGCGCCGCCGCGAATGGCGCTGATCAGACGATCATTGTCGTCGGCGGCAAGTTCCGCGCCGACGCCGAGCAGGGTCGAGAGCGCAGCCGCCTTGGCGATGTCCCACCAATGATAGTCGACTCCGTCCTCGAGGCCGGCATAGCCTTCAGCGTCCGCACCCGGCTGGCGCTCGAGCACGATGGAGCGGCCGTTCGGCATGATGAGCCGATTCCAAACGAGGAGTACGCGCTTTTGGCCGAAACCGACTCCATTGTCATACTGGCCGATCAGTCGGGTGCCCTGGGGCACGAGCAGCAGCCGGCCGGTCGGGCTGTCGTAGACGTTCTCCGTCACCTGCGCGGTGATCTGGCCCGGCAGGTCGGAGCGGATGCCGGTGATCAAGGCCGCCGGGATGACGGCGCCCGCCTGGAGCACATAAGGAGAAGCAGGCGCGGCGATGCGGTCGGGCGAGACGGTGCGGCGATCGACGGCCGCATTGAGGAAGGCGAGTTGCCGCTCCTGCGCCGAGGGCGTCGCGGGCTGTGGCACCAGGCCCAGACTGGCGAGGTCCGGCAGGACCGGCTGATTGGACGACGCGGAATCGGGACTGGCGGCTGAAGGCGGGCGGGTCTCGGTCGCTGCAAACAGCCGGCTCGTGCGGGCGGTCTCGATCTCCTGGAGTCGGCGCTGCTCTTCGGCGCTGATGCCCGGGGTTGGCGCCGCCATTCCGGGCACCAGGACGGTCTGGCCGCGGTTCTGTGCGTCGAGGATCGGGCGGCCGAGATCGCCGGGGAGTGGTTGCCCCAGGATCGGACCGGTATAGTCGCGCGGCAGCCCGGCGAGGCCATCCGCCATCGTGCGGTTCTCGGTCGAGTAAAGTTCCTGCGCCTGGTTGCCGCCGTCGCGGGTCTGCAGCGCGTAGATCAGCGCGCCGCCGATGCCGGCGCAGGCGATGAGGCCGATTCCGGCCAGCACCTTCGGCGACAGCCGCGTGACGCGCGGCCGCTCGACGCGCAGACGCATGGCGGGCGGCGCCGCGGGCTCGCCGGTCAGCGGCCGAGCCTCGTCGGTCTCTGACCCTTCCTCTTTCCGGTGATCGTTGTCACTCACGACGCGGGCCTCCCATCGGTGCGCACGATGCGGACGCGCTTCTGGGATCTGCCGGCGCCGAAGCGCAGTTCGGCCGCGGCGAACAGCCGGTCGACGATCATGTAATTGCCGCGGACGCGGTAATTCACCAATTCCGAGCTATTGCCCTCCGGCCCGACGACGAACAGCGGCGGCATCTCGCCCTGGCCGATCCCGCGCGGGAACTCGATGAAGACTTGCCGGCCGTCGTCATAGGCGCGCAACGGTCGCCACGGCGCCCGGTCGCCTTCGACCGCATAGCGGAAATTGATGTTGGCGAGATCGACGCCGGTCGCGACGGGCTGGGCAGCCTGGGCTTCGGCATTCTGCCGGCGCAGCGCAATCAGCTGGTCCTGCGGATATTGCCAGGAGACCGAGGCCATATAGGTCCGCTCCGTCGAGCGGAGTTCCATATGGTAGGTGCGCCGGTCGGTATTGATGACGAGATTGGTGGTGAGGTCGGCGCGTGTCGGCTTTACCAGGATGTGGATCTGTTTCGCCGCGCCCGATCCGCTCTCGGTATCGCCAATGATCCAGCGCACAGTGTCGCCGGCGGCGACGGGACCGGAGCCGACGAGCTGCTCGCCCGGCTGGAGCGCAATATCGGTGATCTGGCCGACGGCGGTATAGACCTGATAGAGCGCTCCTCCCGTGAAGGGATAGACCTGCATCGCATTGATGAAGCCGTCGCGCACCGGCTGCACGCGCGCGGCGGCGTTGGCCTGGTTGACCCGCGCGGCGGGATCGGCGGGCTCGGGCGCGCGCTGCGCCTCATTCACCGGCTTCATCTGCCCTGGCAAGGGCAAGGGCTTTGGCAGTTCCACCACCTGCACCGGCGCGGGCGGGTCGGCGCGCAGCGTCGCCGGGGCTGCGCCATCATAGGAAATCTCGGGCGGCCTGTGCGTCGTCGCGCAACCGGCGAGCGCGGTCGTGCAAAGCAGCAGAAGCGGCAGCGCGGATTTGCGCAAGGGCGGAAATACGATTGTGGGGAAAGCCGTGTTTCCGGCTTTGTGGAAATGCGGCTTCATTGCCCAAGCTCCCGTGACCAGTTGATGGCGTTGACGTAGATGCCGAGCGGGTTGGCCCGGAGTTTCTCGGTGTCGCGCGGTGGCTGCACGACGACGGTGAGGATGGCGGTCCAGCGCGAGGTCTCGGCGAGCGCGCCGTCATGGTACCGGCGCTCTGTCCAGGCGACGCGGAAAGACTCGGGCGATGCCCGGATGACGCTCGAGACATCGACCGCGACCTGCTGCTTGCCGACCCTGGTGAAGGGATCGTTCGAGCGGGCGTAGTCGTTGAGCGCCATCGCGCCTCGGTCGGTCGTGAAATCGTAGGCGCGCAACCAGTTCTGCCGCACGATGATCGCGTCGGCGGGAATCGAGCGGACCTGCTCGATGAAGCGGGCAAGGTGCCAGGCGATCTGAGGGTCGGTCGGACGATAATCGGCAACCGCCGGGGCCACCGCTTGCGCCTGGCCGAGATTGTCGACCTGCACCACCCAGGGGACGATGGTGCCGCGCCCAGACTGCCAGGCGAGGGCCGCGGCGAATCCGGCCGAGAGGATCAGGCAGCCGAAGGCCATCAGCCGCCAGTTTCTCGCCTGGACGCGCGCCGAGCCGATGCGCTCGTCCCACACCTGCGCGGCCTTTTGGTAGGGCGTTTCCGGCTCGGGCGTCCTGCCGTAATGGGTGGATGGTCGTTTGAACATCAGCGATCACTTTCGGAAAGATTGATGGAAGAGCCGGAGCCATGGCTGTCGCCCGCACGGACGGCGTGCGCGGCGGCGGACACGCCGTGACTCATGGTCTGGGAGCGCTTCATCCGCCTAGCCCAATCCGGCGGGCCGTCAGCCCGAGCGGGCGCCTCGGCCCCGCCTCCGCCGATCGTGCCCATGGTCGAAGTGCCGCCCGTGAATTCGAGGGCGGATTTGCCGCCCCCGGTGAAGCTCGACTTCATGGCTTGGGAGGTGCGCGTTGCCGCACGGCGAAGGGGCGATATGGCCGCGCCGCCCGCTGCGTGGGCAACGGCGCCAAGGCCGGAAGCCACACTCGCGGCGCCCGTCTGGCCGGCGGCGCCGAGGCTGTAGGCGGTCGATGCGCCGCCCGCGAGCGCGGCCCCGCCCCGCGCGGCGGCGGCTCCACCGGACAGGGCGGCCGCGCCTCCGCGAAGCGCCATACCGCCTGCCGCTCCTGCCGCCACCATCGCACCGCCGGCGGCGAGGCCGGCTCCGACGGCAGCGCCCGCGCCGAGCTGCGGGCCGCCGGAGACGAGACCATTGGCGATGCCGGGGCCGAAAATGCCGAGGCCGAGCAACGACAGCGCGGCGAGGACAATCGCCATCGCCTCGTCGATGGTCGGGGTCGCGCCGCCGAAGCCGGCGGTGAATTCGGAAAAGAGCGTCGACCCGATGCCGATGATGACGGCGAGCACAAGAACCTTGATGCCCGACGATATGATGTTGCCGAGCACCCGTTCGGCCATGAAGGCGGACTTGCCGAAGAGGCCGAAGGGAATGAGCACGAAACCGGCGAGCGTCGTCAGCTTGAACTCGATCAGCGTGACGAAAAGCTGGACGGCGAGGATGAAGAAGGCGAGCAGCACCAGAGCCCAGGCGAGGAACATGCAAGCGATCTGGATGAAGTTCTCGAAAAAGGACCAGTAGCCCATCAGGTCGGAGATGGAGTCGAGCAGCGGTCGGCCGGCATCGAGGCCGGTCTGCGCCACCTTGCCGGGTCGCAGGAGATCTGCGGTCGAGAAGCCGGTCCCGCTCGCCTTGAGGCCGAGGCCGGCGAAGCTCTCGAAGACGATGCGGGCGAGATTGTTCCAGTTGGAGATGATGTAGGCGAAGACGCCGACGAACAGGGTCTTCTTGACGAGGCGCGCGATGATGTCGTCGTCGGCGCCCCAGCTCCAGAACAGCGCGGCCAGCGTCACGTCGATGACGATCAGCGTGGTCGCGATGAACGCGACCTCGGATCCAAGCAGGCCGAACCCGCTGTCGATGTAGCGGGTAAAGACCTCGAGAAAATGGTCGATGACGCCGGTGCCGCCCATGATGCCTATCGGGTGTCTGAAGGTGATGCCGACGGCGGGACGGCGGGCGATGAGCCGGGTGCGAGAAAGCGCTCGCGATTGTCAGCCCAGGCGCGCAGGCAGGCGGGGTCGCGGATCGCCGCCTCGCCGAGGCGCTGACAGCGCCGCAATTCGTCGCGAAGCGGATCGGCCGAGGATGTCTCGGCCGGTCTCTCAGACCGGGCGGCCGGCTCTTCGCCCTTCCGGGTCAGCTCGATGGCCGTTGCGGTGATCGCCACCGCGACGAACACGACGGCGCCGAGGCGGGCCAGCATCTTGCCGTCCATGACCCCGCCCTCAGTTGCCGTTCTGGAACATGCGGGCATTGCCGGGCTGGTAGCCGACGCCCGGCGTCAGAAACCGCCGGCGCTGCTCGCGGCCCTGTTCGGCTGCTGCGGCACGCTCGGCTTCGGAGAGTGCCTGTGCCCGCCCGTTGGCGGCGACCACCGCGGTCAGGTCGGCGAGCTGCTGCGCCTGGAGCGCGAGAAGCTCGTTGCCGGCCTGAGTTGCCTGCAGCGCGCCGGCGGCATTCTGGCTCTGGCCGACGAGCGCCGACATCTGCGCGCGGTTGGTTTCGATATTGCCGACGACACCCGCCTGGACGCGCATCGCATCCTGAAGCCCGGCGACGGTATTCTGCCAGCGTTCGCGCGCTTGGGTGACGAGTTGCTGATCCGAAGCCGTGAGCGAGGCGCTGCCGTAGGTCGATTGGAACGCCTGGTCGATCTGCTGGACGTCGAAGGCGATGTTCTGCGCCTGATTCAGGAGCTGCTGCGTGCGTTGCACCGATTGCTGGAGCTGCTGCAGCGATGAGTAAGGCAGGCTGGCAAGGTTGCGCGCCTGATTGATCAGCATCTGCGCTTCGTTCTGAAGCGAGGTGATCTGGTTGTTGATCTGCTCCAGCGCCCGCGCCGCCTGCAGCACGTTCTGCGCATAGTTGGTCGGATCGTAGACGATCCAGGCGGCGGCTGCCGGCTGCACGAACAGGGGAGAGACGGCGACGGGCAGCGCCAAGATGGTCGCGGCGAGAAGCGCCGCGCGGGAACGATGGATAATCATGGCTTGATCTCCAGGTTGGTGAGGTCGGGAATGAGGTCGGCGGCCCAGGCGACGCCACGGTGGCGCAGCCACGCGGCAAGGAAGCCGTCGCGGCCTTCGCTCTTGAGGATGCGCGCGATAGCAGCCTGGTCGGTCTTGGATGACGCGGCGCAGAGCGCGAGCGCGACCTCGCTCAGGCCCAGCTCGAAGAGCCGGTTGCCGCGCCGCGACTGGCAGTAATAGTCGCGCTTCGGCATGGCGCGGGCGAGAATCTCGATCTGCCGGTCGTTGAGGCCGAAGCGGCGATAGATGGCCGTGATCTGCGGCTCGATCGCCCGCTCGTTCGGCAGCAGCATCCGGGTCTGGCAGCTTTCGATGATCGCCGGCGCGATCGCCGAGCCGTCGATGTCGGAGAGCGATTGCGTGGCGAAGACGACAGAAGCGTTCTTCTTGCGCAGCGTCTTCAGCCACTCGCGGAGCTGGCCGGCGAAGCCCTCGTCATCGAGGGCGAGCCAGCCTTCGTCCACGATCAGCAGTGTGGAGCTGCCGTCGAGGCGGTCCTCGATGCGATGGAAGAGATAGGCGAGCACGGCTGCTGCCGCGCCGGTGCCGATCAGCCCCTCGGTCTCGAACGCCTGTACCGAGGCATGCCCAAGTTGTTCGGACTCCGCGTCGAGCAGTCGGCCGTAGGCGCCCCCGACGCAATAAGGCCTGAGCGCCTGCTTCAAATCGTTCGATTGCAGCAACACGGCGAGCCCCGTGATCGTCCGCTCGCCGACGGGCGCGCTGGCGAGCGAGGTCAGCGCCGACCAGAGATGCTCCTTGACTTGCGGATCGATGGCGATGCCTTCGCGCATCAAGATCGCGACGATCCAATCGGCCGCCCAGGCACGCTCTGGCACGTCATGGATGCGCGCGAGCGGCTGCAGCGAGACGGACGTCTCCGCACCTTCGGTCAGCCCACCGCCGAGGTCGTGCCAGTCACCACCCATGCCCAGCGCCGCGGCGCGGATCGAGCCGCCGAAGTCGAAGGCGAAGACCTGGGCTTGCGGGTAGCGCCGGAACTGGAGCGCCATCAGGGCCAGCAGCACCGACTTGCCGGCGCCGGTCGGGCCGACGACGAGGGTGTGGCCGACATCGCCGACGTGAAGGGAAAACCGGAACGGGGTCGAGCCCTCGGTCTTGCCGAAGAGTAAGGGGGGAGCAGCGAAGTGCTCGTCCCGTTCCGGCCCTGCCCACACCGCCGACAGGGGGATCATGTGGGCGAGGTTGAGCGTCGAGATCGGCGGCTGCCGGACATTGGCGTAGACATGGCCGGGCAGCGAGCCGAGCCAGGCATCGACGGCGTTAATCGTCTCCGGCATCGCCGTGAAGTCGCGGCCCTGGATGACCTTCTCGACGAGCCGCAGCTTTTCGGCGGCGATCCGGGGATCGTCGTCCCAGACGGTGACGGTGGCCGTCACATAGGCTTGCCCTGCGAAATCCTGCCCGAGCTCCTGCAAAGCGAGATCGGCGTCGGCGGCCTTGTTCGCCGCATCGGTGTCGACCAGGACCGAGGCCTCGTTGGTCATCACCTCCTTGAGGATGGCGGCGATCGACTTGCGCTTGGCGAACCACTGCCGCCGGATTCTGGTGAGCAGTCTAGTGGCGTCGGTCTTGTCGAGAAGGACGGCGCGCGTCGACCAGCGATAGGAAAAGGCGAGCCGGTTGAGTTCGTCCAGGATGCCGGGCGTGGTTGCCGTCGGGAAGCCGACGATCGTCAATACCCGCAGATGCGCGTTGCCGAGGCGCGGTTCGAGGCCGCCGGTGAGCGGCTGATCCGCCAGCAGTGCGTCGAGATACATCGGAATCTCGGGGACGCGGACGCGGTGGCGCCGGCAGGAGACGCAGCCATGGAGGTAGGTCAGGGTTTCGGCGTCGTCGAGCCAGGCGCACTCGGGCATGAAGCCCTCGATGAGCTGAAGGAAGCGGTCGGTGCGATCGACGAAACCGCGCAGGACCTCGTGCGCGTCGACGCCGGTCTGCTCGCGCCCCTCGTAGAGCCAGGTCTCGGCGCGAGCAGCGTCCTCGGCCGGCGGCAAGTAGACGAAGGTCAGGAAGTAGCTCGACTCGAAATGCGCGCCGTCCTCCTCGAAGGCGGCCTTGCGCTCGGCGTCGACCAATGCCGATGCGGGATCGGGAAAGCGGCTTGCCGGGTAAGCGCCAACGGGATGGCGCTCAGCTTCGACAAAGATCGCCCAACCCGAGCCCAGGCGGCGAAAGGCGTTGTTGAGCCTCCCGGCGACCGCGACCAGCTCGGCGGGGACGGCGCTGTCGAGATCGGGGCCGCGAAAGCGCGCTGTGCGCTGGAAGCTGCCGTCCTTGTTGAGGATGACGCCTTCGCCAACGAGCGCGGCCCAGGGCAGAAAGTCGGCGAGACGGGCGGCGGTGCGGCGATATTCTGCGAGGTTCATCATGGGCCGGTCTCACACGCTCAGATGGCCGGGGATGCGCAGATGCCGGCGCACCACGTCGACGAACATCGGATCGCGCTTGGCCGCCCACACCGCGGCGAAATGGCCGATGGCCCAGAGGCCGATCCCGACCAGCCACAGGCGCAGGCCGAGGCCGAGGGCCGCCGCCAGCGTCCCGTTGAGGATGGCGATCGAGCGCGGGGCGCCGCCGAGCAAAATGGGCTCGGTCAGGGCCCGATGGACCGAGACGGAGAATCCGGGGACCTCATCCATCAGACGAGCGCCCCGCCGCCGAAGGAGAAGAAGGACAGGAAGAACGAGCTGGCGGCAAACGCGATCGACAGGCCGAACACGATCTGGATCAGCCTGCGGAAGCCACCCGAGGTGTCGCCGAAGGC
Source organism: Rhizobiaceae bacterium (assembly GCA_905339215.1). GTDB lineage: Bacteria > Pseudomonadota > Alphaproteobacteria > Rhizobiales > Rhizobiaceae > DUSC01. The sequence continues at coordinate 65,097 of CAJPFN010000033.1, read as the reverse complement.
CAGCGTCAGGCCGGTGACGATGATGATGATGACCGCGATGATCTTGGCGACTGGCCCCTCGATCGACTGGAGAATCGACTGGAGCGGCGCCTCCCATGGCATCGACGAACCGGAGGCATGGGCGGCTGGCGCCAGCATCATGCTGAGGAAGGCGACGGAGACCGCCGTCGCGATGCGACGCCGGATACGCGAAAGGCAGTGGATCATGCGGGATCTCCTGTGGCTTGGACTGCGGGGGTGACGCGGTAATCGCCGTGCGCATCGAGCCCATCGACGCGGGCGAGTTCGGCGAGGCGGCGGGATGAGCCGCGGCCGGCGAGGACGGCCACGAGATCGATCGTCTCGGCGATCAGCGCTCGGGGCACGGTGATGACGGCTTCCTGGATGAGCTGCTCGAGCCGGCGCAGTGCGCCGATGGCGCTGCCGGCATGAATGGTGCCGATCCCGCCCGGATGGCCGGTGCCCCAGGCTTTGAGCAGATCCAGCGCCTCGCTCCCACGCACCTCGCCGATCGGGATGCGGTCCGGGCGCAGGCGCAGCGATGAACGCACGAGATCGGAGAGCGAAGCGACGCCGTCCTTGGTGCGCAGCGCCACGAGGTTCGGCGCGGCGCATTGCAGTTCGCGGGTGTCCTCGATCAGCACCACGCGATCGGACGTCTTCGACACCTCTGCCAGCAATGCGTTCGTGAGCGTCGTCTTGCCGGTCGAGGTGCCGCCGGCGACTAGGATGTTCCGGCGTTCGGCGACGGCCTGGCGCAAGATCACGGCCTGATCGGCGGCCATAATTCCGCCGGCAACATAGTCGTCGAGCGTGAACACGGCGACGGCGGGCTTGCGGATAGCGAAGGCAGGCGCGGCGACCACGGGAGGGAGCAGCCCTTCGAACCGTTCCCCCGTCTCGGGCAGTTCGGCCGAAACGCGCGGAGCGCCCGGATGGACCTCGGCGCCGACATGGTGGGCGACGAGGCGGACGATGCGTTCGCCATCAGCCGGTGACAGCCGCTGCCCCGTATCAGAAAGCCCTTCGGAAAGACGGTCGATCCAGAGCCGCCCGTCGGGGTTGAGCATCACCTCGATGATCGACGGGTCTTCCAGGAAGCCAGTTATGGCGGAACCGAGCGCGGTGCGGAGCATGCGCACACCCCGCAATATCGCCTCGGATTTTGCCTGAGAAACCGCCACGTCGTCCCCGTTCTCTTGCGGGACCGCAGACGCGCGGCCCTGGATCGGGGATGATTAGAAGAGGCAGAAGTTGGGCTACGGCAACAAGGCCGTGGGCGTAGTAGCGATGTGGCGTGGAAATACAGGGAAACGGCGGAACGGAAGGATATTCAGTCACCCGCAAGCTGCATGACGCGCATGTCAGCGACTATTGTGGATGGGAAGCCGACGCTCCACGCAAAGCCGTGGGGGCGACGGCTTTGCGCCAGATTCCGCCATTGGCAGGTCGGCCATGGTCGGACATTGAATCAGCGGGGGTGCCGCTCCCTCTCAAACAGAATATTCAGCGCTGCCATCGCCTTGTCGTACCGATGCGATGAGGCTTTCCCATCCAGCATCGAGTCAACAAAGCTCCTGTACCGGCGAGCTCGTTCAAATTCATCGCGCGTCTCATCCTCGCTGATCGTCTGGGGTGTGCTACAAGCCCGGCCATCGCGACCAACGCGCACATAGAGTGCGTCCTGCTTACGGCGATCTTTCTTGCCCTCGGCAATCCGCAACGCCGACGTATCGTACTTGGGATCTTCAGCCCAAACCCAATTATTGGACTCCCACCGCCCAATCTTCTCATAGCGCAGCAGTTCCATGGCGCTGCCGACATCATTCGGTAGGCGGTCGCCCAGATCGTAATCGTTGCTGATGGCGGCCCTGAGCTCCTCAACGTCATCCCAATGCATGATCATGTAGTCCATGATCATGCCGACGAGCTGCTTACATGCGTGATCGTTGATGGCTCGCAGGACGGGCGGGCTAAAGAGAACGATGTCCTCTTTGACGAGAAACAGGATGAAGGCCTTCGCGAACTCCTCCTGCGCGATCATGATGAGAAAGAAGCGCGACGAAGGCGGTTCCCGGAACTCCAGATCGTACGTTTCCTCCAAAAGCCTCTCGCCGTTTTCAACGCAGGCTTGGATCGTTGCCAGTAGAGCACTTTTGGAGGGCTTCTGAGGCTTCGCCATCTACAAATTGTGCAGGAATTCTGCCGACACGGAAAGCCCTACCAAAATCCTGTCCGAGCGCCGACGATGGCCGCAGAGTAGCCGCTTAGATTAGGGTCAATTCGGGCCGTCTGTCGTGCTTGTCGCAATTAGCAGCTTCAGGCCGATGGCGGCCATCCAATGTCTATCGGTTCACTCTGCGTCGCGCACGGGGCCAACGTCCTCCGAAATCTCCTGCGTGAGCTTCGGCCCCTTGGCGAGGCGGCGGCCGAGGGCGGTCACAAAGGCGTCATAACGATCGCCGGCCTTGGCACGGGCTGCCGCCTGTGCGGGCTCCGGCAATGGCGGGTTGGTCGTCAACCAGAAGCGGACAAAGACCGCAAGCGTCTCGACGGCGATGCCGAGATCGCGTTCCATCCGGGTCATCCGGCGGTCGAGCTGATCGAGGCGTTTAGTGGTCGCGGCTTCCTGCCGCTCGGCGGCGTCGGGTGACAGGAAGGAGGCGATGGCGGCCTCGGCGATCAGCGAACGGGAATGGTCGCGCCGCGCGGCATAGTCGGCGAGGTTCTTCATGACGTCGGGATCGAGATAGACCGAGAGGCGCTGTTTTTTTGGGGGCTTCTTCATAGGCGGTCTCACATCTCAATGCCGTCGCCGGGATCGAGCGAGGCCTGGCGGGCGACCTGACGCATGCGCTGGTTGATCCGGCTGACGCGCGCGGTATCGTCCTCCATCTCATCGTCCGGATCGGGCGCGAACTCGTTGTCGATTGGCTCCTTCTTTGCGATCGTCTTTGACTTGCTCAATTCGGGCTGATGCCGGCGTTCCGATCCGGTCGGATCGTCATCGTCCCGGGTGTCGCGCGGCGGCGTCTCCTCGATTTCGGGACGCGGCGGCAGCGGCAGCCTGCTCCATTCGTCGACCTTGGCCGCCTTGGGCCTCTCCAGCGCCGGTGGCGGCAGGATGCGTTCCTGGAATCGGGCATCCTCATAGTAGCGGGCCTTCTTCGCCCGGATGGGTGGCGTGCCCGCGACCATGACGATCTCGTCGGCGGGCGGGAGCTGCATCACCTCGCCGGGCGTCAGCAGCGGCCGTGCGGTCTCCGAACGCGAGACCATGAGGTGGCCGAGCCCGGGCGATAAACGATGCCCAGCATAGTTCTTCATCGCCCGCATTTCCGTCGCCGTGCCGAGTGCGTCGGACACGCGCTTTGCCGTGCGCTCGTCATTGGTGGCGAAGCTGACGCGGACATGGCAGTTGTCGAGGATCGAGTTGTTCGGGCCGTAGGCCTTCTCGATCTGGTTCAGTGACTGCGCGATCAGGAAGCTCTTGAGGCCGTAGCCCGCCATGAAGGCGAGCGCGCTCTCGAAGAAGTCGAGGCGGCCGAGAGCGGGGAACTCGTCGAGCATCAGCAGCAATCGATGCCGTCCGGCCTTGGCCTGCAGATCCTCGGTCAGCCGACGGCCGATCTGGTTGAGGATCAATCGGATCAGCGGTTTGGTGCGGTTGATGTCGGAGGGCGGCACGACGAGATAGAGCGTTGTCGGCTGGGTGCCGCCGACGATGTCGGTGATGCGCCAGTCGCAGCGGCGCGTGACCTCGGCGACGACGGGATCGCGGTAGAGGCCGAGGAACGACATGGCTGTGGACAGCACGCCCGAACGCTCGTTGTCGGATTTATTGAGAAGCTCGCGCGCGGCACTGGCGATCACCGGATGCGGACCCGCGTCGCCAAGGTGTGGGGTCTTCATCATGGCCGCTAGTGTCGATTCGATCGGCCGCTTCGGGTCCGAGAGGAAGGCGGCGACGCCCGCCAGCGTCTTGTCGGGCTCGGCGTAAAGCACGTGCAGGATCGCGCCGACGAGCAGCGCGTGGCTGGTCTTCTCCCAATGATTCCGCTTCTCCAGCGAGCCCTCGGGATCGACGAGGATGTCGGCGATGTTCTGGACGTCGCGCACCTCCCATTCGCCGCGACGGACCTCGAGCAACGGATTGTAGGCAGCCGACTTCGCATTGGTCGGGTCGAACAGCAGCACCCGACCGTGCCGCGCGCGAAAGCCGGCGGTGAGCTGCCAGTTCTCGCCTTTGATGTCGTGGACGATCGCGGAGCCCGGCCAGGTCAGCAACGACGGCACGACAAGGCCAACACCCTTGCCGGAGCGCGTCGGCGCGAAGCAAAGCACATGCTCCGGACCGTCGTGACGCAGATAGGCGCGATCGAGCTTGCCCAGCACGACGCCGTCAGGTCCGAGGAGACCCGCGGCCTTAACCTCTTCCGGCCGCGCCCATCGGGCCGAACCGTAGGTCTCGACGTTCTTCGCCTCGCGGGCGCGCCAGACCGACATGCCGATAGCCACGGCGATCGAGATGAAGCCACCGGACGCGGCGATGAACGCGCCCTCGACGAAAATCTCCGGCGCATAGGCGTCGTAAAAGTACCACCACCAGAAGAAGGCAGGCGGGTAGTACACCGGCCGCCCGGCGAGTTCGAACCACGGCCGACCGAGCTGCGGCTGGAAGCCGAGCTGCCAGGCCGTCCACTGCGTCGCGGCCCAGGTCGTGGAGAGCACGATGAGAACGACGACGAGAATCTGACCCCAGAGGATTTTGGTCGCGGACACCCTTCTTTCTCCTTCCGGAGAATAGGTCGGGCGCGGGACCGGATGGTTTCAAGACGATAGCAACGATGATTGGGTCGTAGCGTGTCGGGGCGAAGAAATACAGGAAATGGCGTAGAACAATGCTATTGTCGATTGCATCTTCGCAGACAGTCCTGCGACAAGCCATGACCTAATGCGAACCTCGTCGGGTCGCATCCGCTTCATGACCGGCCTTCAATGCGGTCGCTACCCACCGGGGCCACCCTAACTGAGTTCAGTGCCCATTCACTTACACATTTGGAAGAAAGTCAGCGGCGTCGAGAATGTGGCTACATAGCTGCTCAAGGCTTGCTGAGCGCTGTCCTGCCTCCCAAGCGAACGCGAGACTTGCCCCGATATGGAGGGAATTCTTCCGCAGGCCCCCGGCATGGCCGTAGCGCTTGTCGGCTTCGGCACGGTACGTGGCCCAATCGGCCGCGCCGATTTCGGATTCGACGACTGTCCCGATATCGGAGTGCCACATTGTGAACCCCTTGCCCAGCACGGTCGCAGGCGGCATCGGGTCCGCGCCGGGATTGCCGGCAAGCGTAAGAAGCGCCCTGTTGTCCTTCTCATGCTTGGCCTTGCTGCCGTTCTTATCAGGCTTGTCGGCATCCGAATCGAAAACAAGGTAAGTCGGAATCCGCATGTGCCTGGCGATGACGAGCGGCTGTAGCAGCTCACTCTTCCCGTTGGCTGGCACGATGTGGCAGCCGAGGCGTCGATAATCATCCGACCGGTCGAGAAGATTGAGGTAGGCCAGTATGTAGGCCACATCCTCCAGCCCCTCTACCAGCACAAGACGGCGGGTGAAGAACATTTCGTTCAGGCCCGGTTGCAGGGCCTGGTGTATCTTGGCAAGAGCGCCGGCGGGCTTGGTTGGCGGCTCGCCCGTGGCGCCGGCGACCGCTGCAGCGATCTCCGCAAACGTCATGTGCGAAACGGTGGAACAGGGGTCACCTTGTTCTTTCCTGACCATCCGTACATCCTCGAATCCTTCGCCCGACACAAATAGTGGATTATGGGTGCACACGATGACCTGAGAGTTGCCGCGGCTAAGCTTGTGAAGAACGGAAGCCAGATGACGCGCCTGAGGCGGATGCTGGTAAAGCTCGGGTTCTTCACATGCGAGGATGAGCGTAGGGGCGCCTTCGGCGTCCGTGCCGGCGAGTTCCTGTAACAGCGCGAGTAGATACGAGCGCTGAAGGCCGTGACCGAAGCGCGCCAGCTCGCCTTCAAAATCGCCTTCGCCGGCGAGAATGTGCGCCCACGGCTCTTCGACGCGGACGGATTTATCCGGGTCCTGCTTCCATTGCAGGCGCAGACGCGCGTCCGGATGTGCCCATTCGGAAAGCCGCGTCTGAAGAGCTGTAGAGATATCATCCAACGCGTTCTGGTTTTCGTCGAGAAGCGCCTGGTATTGCTGCTGCATATCGGAGCGAAGTGTCTTCACCCTCTCATCGAAATTCGTCTTTGAGCGGACGGTGCGAGCGAGAAGCTTGCCAAGCGCCGAGTTCCGCGCCTCGACCTGCTCGGAGGTCGCGTCCTTCACGGCCGGCACATAGACCCACTGGATGTGTTTCGCGAGGCGGTTCGCGCCCTTGGAGAAGCCATAAAACTGGTCCTCGCTCCGAATCAGCTCGCATTCGCCGGGCCGTGCCGCTTCATAATCGCGCAGGGCCTGGACCATGGCGTCTTTCGTACCGGGCGCCGGCAGGTCGGGATAGGTCTGGCGCAGCTTGGAATAGATGTCTTTCAGCTCCGCCACCTTCTTGCCCGCGTCGGCAGCCTCGAAGAAAAGCGCGAAGGCGCGCATGGCAAGCCGCTGCCCGTATTGCTTCACCTGCGCCTTTCCTGTGGCGGCATCGAACGTGGCGACAGCCGAGACGATAAGCTGATCCTGCCGCACGTAATCGGCAAAATCCTCCTTTGCTCCGTCGCTGAGATCGCAGAAGGTGAGCGTGATCTTGATCGGCTCACCTGTCTTCTTGCAGTGGAAATCCTCTTGGTCCAGTTGACTCAAGTCCGTCGGCAGGTTCTCTGACTCGCGGAAGAATACATTGAGGGCGGTGAGCACGGTGGATTTGCCTGCCCCGTTCGGACCGACCAGACAGCCGTAACCGTTGAAAGGAATGGTGGCGTCCGCGAAGGACCGGAAATTTTCGATTCTGACAGACGCTATCCTCATTGCTCATTGCCCCCCTTTGCATCATCACGCCGACAACAGCTCTTCGCTGTTGCCGGGCGTCAGCGACAGCGCCCGCCCCCCAAGCTCTTCGAAAAGCTGCTCACGGCAGGTGAGGATGAGTACCTGTACGTTGCGCGCCGCCATATTGAGAATGTCGAACATGCGTTGCATGCGGCGGTCGTCGGAAAACACAAGTGCGTCGTCGAGAATGACCGTCGCCGGATGGCCTTGTTCGACAAGCATTTCGGCAAAGGCCAGCCGGATCAGCACCGCGATCTGTTCCTGCGTCCCCATGCTGAGGTGACTAAAGGCCTCCTCGTAGCCGGCCTCGCGCACAACGCCGGCAATCCGGAGATCCTCGTCGATCCGGATGTCGGCACCGGGAAATAGAAGCTGCAAATAGGGACGGACGCGCCGCAGCACAGGCGACAAGTACCGCTCCTTGGCCTCCTGCTCCGCGCTTCGGAGGGTCGTCAACAAAAGTCCGAGAACCCTGACTTCGCGGTCAAGGCGCTGGCGCTCTTCCTCGCACAGCGCCAGTTCGCGGCCCTTTTGGGCGATTGCCTCATCAAGCCCGGCCGCTTCGGCCGCCTCGACACGCGATCGCAAGCCCGCGATCTTCTCCTTGAGGGTGGCACGCTTGTCGCGGCGGTCCTGTAACGCTTTTTCAAGGCGCCCAATCCTGGCTTCCAACTGTGGCAGCGTTTCATCGGTCCGCTGCCCTTCGAGGGCCGCAATGGCGCGCTCCTGTTCGGAAAAGACGTTGCGGGCTGCCTCAATCGCGGCTGCAAGCTGATCATCGGCACATGCGGCCTCAGCGTCCGTGAGTTGACGACGGAGTTTTTCGACGCGCTTTTCGGCTTCCTCATGCCGGGCGTTCACGGTCGCAAGTTCACTCTGAAGCCGTGTCAGGGCTTCTTCCGGGCCAGTAAGGACGGCACGCGCCGTTTGCAGTGAATCGCGCGCTTCTGCTGCCTGCTCCCTGGCCGTCCGTAAAGCTGCCTCCGCTTCGGAGCGCGCCGGCAGCCGCTCAAGGTGAAGCTCGGTCTTCTCACGCTCCAGGATCGTGCGCGTTCCCTCGATATAATCAGAAAGAGACTGGGCGCCCGCATCATGGTCTTCCGTTGCCGGGGCGTGCAGCGCCGCTTCCTGGCGGGCAAGCTCTGCCTCCTGCAAGAGGCTCTGGCGCGTGGCGTATTGGTCTTCGGCGTCGGTGGCGGCGGCGATGCCAACCGCCGCGAGGGCGTCTTTAAGTTTTGCCGTTGCGTCACGTTGTTGGCGGAGTAATTGATCCCGGTCCTTGATCGCGGGCTCTACCGTGATCCGGCCGCGATCGGGAATGAAAATGGTGGTGGGCTCGACCGCCTGAACGGATGACTGCCCAGCCTTGAGAGGCTGCCCGTCAATCTCGATGTCGGCTCGTCGTTCCGGTGCGATGTCGAACGAGACGAGCGTGGCCGCGGCGCTTAGCCGGCTGGCGACGGCTTGCAGGTCCTTATCGGCCCTGCGGATTGCCGCAAGCAATTTGTCTGTCACCAGAATGGCGGCGGCTTTCTGCTGGGCCTGCCGCTGGCGGTCCTCGGCCGCCTGCGCCTTTGCGCAGCGGCCCTCAAGTTCGCGAATACGGGCTTCCCGATCGACGATGGCGGTTATGCGCTGCGCGCGTGAAACAGCATCGTCGGCCTTCGCAACCGCTGCTTCAGATTCCCGCACTTGCGCGCGCAGTGCATCAAGCTGCGACCGGGCTTCCTTCTCCTGGCTGCGCGTTTCGGAGAGCTGCTGCCCGGACTCTTTAAGTGCAGCCTCTTCGGACTTGATATCATCCTTGAGACGTTGCCGGTCTTCGGCCGCTTTCTCGGCCTGGGCGAGATTTCGCTTTTTCAGCTCGAGCTCGGCGGACGCCGCGCTTATGCGCGCCTCCAGCTCGGCAAGTCGGCTATGACGCTGCCGGGCTTCACCAAGCTCCTTCTGGTCTGCCTGGTCGCGGTCAACGGCAATCAGCCGCGCGAGGCTCTCTTCGGCCGTTTCGAGGTCCTCAAGTGTCTGCGCCAGTTCCTGGCGCCGCCCGTGGAGATCCCCAAGCTCGTTCTCCAGAGCATCGATGCGGTCGAGCAGGTCCTTATAGCTGCCGCGCGGCTTGCCGCCGCTGGTCACCAAAACGCCGAGCTGAGCTTCCACGGCTTGCGGCAAGGCCCTGCCGCGCCGGCCGCCCAGGACCGTGCCAACTTCCGCTTCGAGGGCGCTGTGGAGGCTGGACCGGGCGGTACTCGGAATGTCCAGCGCGCCGAACGACTGCCCCTGCTGCACCCAAAGGACATTCCACATGCCGAGCGTTTCCGCTTTGGCGCCGGTCTTGCCAGGTTCATCGAAGCCCAGCAAGGTGCGCAGCGTGTCCTCCGCGGCATCGCCTTCCAGCGTCCGTCCGTCCGGGCAGGACAGGCGCGCGTAAGGCTTTTTGATGAAGCGCTTCGTGATCCGGTACAGCCCGTCATCAAGCTCGAAGGCAAGTTCAACCACGGGCGCGGCCTGATTGCGGTCGTTCTGCAAGGCAGTGATGGGCTGCGCTCTAGAACTGTATTTCTCGAAGAGCGCTGCGCGGAGCGCATCGAGCAAGGTTGACTTGCCCATCTCGTTCGGGCCGACGACTACATTGAGGCCGTCGCCGAGGCCATCGAGCCGGATGGGGCTGGTGAACTTCTTGAACTGATTGACGGCTACGGATCGCAGCTTCATTTCTGCGCCGCCTGAAGTTTCATGTGCTCGATGTAGAGCCGCTGAAGCGCCTCGGCCGCGATGGCGCGCTCGATCTCGTCGCCCCCTTCTGATTGCCGCTTCAACTCTTCTGCCGCTGCCCGCACAAATCCGCCGCGGTCGATCTGATCGAGGTCCTCCGGAGTAGGAAGCGGAAAGAGGCGGCGATCATCGACACGCAGAAAGCACAGCGCAGCCGAAACGCCTTCGACTACCCGTTCCTCGAAATAACGGCGGTCTTGCAGAGACAATGCGCCTTCGACCGCAAGATGAACGAGCACGCTATTGAGGTCTTCGGCGACACCGCGCAGCTTGCCGTCCAGGAAGTCGATATCTCCGCGGGTGTTGATCTGCTGGGACAGGCTAATCCAAGTGTAATGGCCCGTGGTCACCGGCGTGACCGTGGGGGGAGCACCCGGCCCCTCGATTTCGACAAGCAACGCCTGTCCGCCGTCGACCACGTCGAAGGCGTCGGGCTCGGGCGTGCCGCTGTACCAGCACCGGTAATTGATCTTCTTCTGGCCGTGCCAGTCGCCGAGCGCGAGATAGGAAAGCCCCGCCTTGTCTGGACGATCCGGCGCAATGTAGTTGGGCACGTCCCGGTCATCGGAGCCGAACCCGGTAATGGTGCCGTGCGCGAGTCCGACCCGAATCAGCCCATCCGGAACGGAGGCGTCGTCCATATAGGTGGTGGGATCGCCGATGGCGCGCCGATGCTGCAACGGCGCCGGTAAGAGGACGGCACAGTCGTCTTCCAAAATTGCGGGTTCGGGCGCGGCGTGAACGTGAACGTTGTCGGGCAGGCCCCTGCGAAGGATTTGATCCCAGAGACCATTCGGACGATGCGGGTCGTGGTTTCCCGGCAGAAGATGCCAGCGAAGATCAGGAAAAGCGCGCATGCGCTCGATCGGCTGGTTGATCGAGCGCGGTGAGAGCGCCTCCATGTCATAGACATCGCCGGCGACCAGCACATGTCGCGCGCCGTGAGTGGTCGCCAGTTCGCCGAGGCGGGTAATCGCTCGCAGGCGGGCATCCTGGAGAAGCCCCATATTGGCGTTGTCTAGGAACCGGAAAACCTTTCCGATTTGCCAGTCCGAAGTGTGGATCAGCTTAATGCTCACTCCCGGCCCCTTATTGCCGCTGATGCAATGAATGTAGCGGAACTGCTTCAGGAGCGCATCCCAATGCCGAGGAAACCTCTACACAGCAGCCCGTGACACTAGCCGGTGAGCTCCGAATTCATCCGAGAATACAGACTCGTCGAGATGTCTGCTGGTGGGATTTTCTCAAGCGTCCACTTATGGCACAACCTACTCGTTCCGATGGTTAATCCATCGAAGACGCCGTGCCTATAGGCCGAGCCCACGCTTGCGGCCAAAGCCCCAGTCGATACCGCCGTCGCCGCGCGCGACGCCGGAGACGTGGCGGCCGAGCTGTTTTTCCAGCGAAGGTGACCAGGGGACCAGTTGGAACCCGAGACCGTCGTCGATCATGGCGAACCGGCCGGAGGCAAGCGCGAAGCGTTGCCGGTAGGTGCCGGCGACATATTCGCCGGTGGCGGATCGGCTGAACGGCCGACCGGTCTCGACAGCGAGCTTCTCGCCAAGCGCCTCCACCTCACGACGGCGCAGCGTATCGATCAGGTTGCGCGCGAAGATCACGCTGCGGCCCTGCCGCTCGGCGAGACCCTGTTCGATGAGATGCTTCGCCCGGGCGTTCATCGCCTCGCGCACCTCGGCGCCAAACCCGCCGCCGCCGAGCGCGACCGGCTCGCGGGCGATGGCCTGACGGTCGAGCCAGGTGGCGCCGGTCGCCGTCACCTGTTGTTCGACGGAAAGGTCGGAGCGCACGGCGAGCGCCACCCGCCTCCGCCCTCGTACGTCATCGAAGTTCCGCAACTCGACAATCGAGCCCGGCACATTGTCACCGGCGGCGTCGAGGTCGGGCAACTTGATATGGTGGGTCCGTCCATCGACGCCGTCGACCACGGCAAAGGCGGTGCCCTTCAATTCGTCGTCGAGGCCGCGATCGACCAGCCGGCCGATGACGGGATCGTCGATACTCTCGCCGGCCAGCACATAAGCCGACGCGCCGCGCTCGATGCCGCGCTCCATCAGGCCTCGGTGAATGCGCTTGATGATGTCGCCGCGCTCCCCGAGTTCGCGCAGAGTCGCCTCCGCATTCTCGGACAGGACCCATTGGCCCGGGCCGATCTGATCGGCGAGGCCGAAGGATTCCAGCTTGCGCAGGCGGCCGACCTTCAACGCATGGAATTCGTCGGGTTGCCGGTCGGGGTGCGGCGCAAGGTCGATGACGCCGGTGCGATAGCCGTCGCGGGCGAGCTGGCGATCGAGCTGTGTCCAGCGCTCGGTATCGATCTGGCGTTCGAGCGTCCGGCGGATTTCGTGATCGGTGCGCGGTCCTAGCTCCTGCGTGATCAGATCCTGGGCGCGGGCGCGCATCCCTTCCTTGATGTAGTCGCGGGAGATGACGAGGTCCTGGCCGTCATCAGCGCGGCCCCGCACGATGACATGCACATGAGGGTGCTCGGTGTTCCAGTGATCGACGCCGACCCAGTCGAGCTTCGTGCCGAGATCCTTTTCCATCTGGCCCATCAGCTCACGGGTGAAGGTCTTGAGATCGGACATCTCCACCGCGTCCTCGGGCGAGACGATGAAGCGGAAGTGATGGCGATCGTCCTGGCAGCGCTCGGCGAAGGCCTTGGGATCGGCGTCGTCGGTCTCGGGACCGAACAGCCGGGCCTTCTCCCCGTCCCGGGTGACGCCCTCGCGCCGGAGGTAGCCGAGATGCGCGGCGAGCGGCGCGGACCGCGCCGTGTGGCGCACGACGCGGGTCTTGATGACCGCGCCGCGCGAGCGGTCGGTCAGCAGACGATTTGCCTGCACGCTGGCGCGCGCGCCGCGCCCGAAGCGCGAGCGGTTGCCGGATGTGATCCTGCCCGAGCGCGAGACGCGGCCGCCGGCCTTCTGGGCGGCGGCGAGCGCCTGGGCGATGAAGGGCCTCGCCCGCTGGGAGCCGGAGGAGCGGATGCGACCAGGGCGGATGCGGAAATCGTCCTCGCCGCTCATGGCCGGAGCACCGCACATCGCATCAACGCACGGAAATTCCTGTGAAAACGCCGAATGCGCGAGGTTCGCCGATCAGGCGCACCTCGCGTATTCGCTGCGCAAGCCCTTGAAAAACCACGACCGGACCAAGCCGCACCTCGCGGCCTTTTATCCCGCCATCGTCCGGTCGTGTTGCCTGCCTCCCACCCCCACACCCTCCATGATGCGCCGGGCCACGCCAGACTGTGATTTCGGGAGAGCGCCGTCATCACGGTGCTCCCGCGCTCGACCGGGCGACGAACAGGCCGCTCGATCGCGGCGTGATGGCCGAAACATCGCGTGCTCCAACCGCATCGGCAGTGTCACCGGAACGACCGTCGGATGGCACAGGATCGGCAGCCGATGCGTAGTCCGCGCGGGTGACGAAGAGCGGCGCACGGGTCCATGGCAATGGCTCGGCGGTGGCAACGGTGACGGGGCCGGCGATGTCCTCGCCGCCAACAAGAGGCGCGAGCGCGGCGACATAGGCGCGGGTTTCGGCCGGCAAGGAACGCGCTCCCGCCAGATATTCCTCGTAGCGGCCGGGACCGGCATTGTAGGCGGCGAGAAAGCCCGGCGAGCCGTAGCGGTCGTGCATTTCGCGTAGGTAAGCCACGCCCGCCAGGATGTTGTCGCGCGGGTCGTAAGGATCGCTGCCGAGCCGATGGCGGACGCGCAAGTCCGCCCAGGTATCGGGCATGATCTGCATCAGGCCCATGGCGCCGGCGGACGAGATCGCGCGCACGTGGCCCGCACTCTCCGCGCGCATCACCGCCCAAATCCATGCGGCCGGAACGCCGAACCGCTGCGAGGCTTCGGCGACATGAGCGGCGTGAGGGTCGGCCGAAGCCGGCCGTTCCAGCGGCGCGATCTGCGCCAGCGTGGCGGCCGGCGACACGACGGCGAATGCGAGGCCGGAAAGGAGAAGGAAGGTGATGCGGCGGGCGGCGCGAAGCCGCCCGGCGACATCGTGACTGCAGAAGATCGGCATGCCGTCACTCCCGCTCGCCGCGTCTGGGCGGCCGGTTCCAGTGCAGCGACCAGGCCGACTTGTCGTCGCCGGACTGAAACAGGTTGGCGCGGATCGGCTGCTTGAAGGCGGGATCGTCGATGAGCAGCGAGACATAGTCGCCCGCCTTCTCGCCGGTGCGTTTCCAGGCGGCGCCAACTTCCGGACCGACCTCCGGTGCGTCGGCATCGCCGAGATGGATGCGATAGTCGGGCGCGTTCTCGGCGTCGGAATGCTCAGCGGGAACGAGCACCAATTCGACATCGAGCGTGAGCGTATGGATGCGGCCGGAATAGCCGGATTTGGTGCGGGTGAATCGACCGATCTGCGACATTGCGGTTTCCTTTCGTCGGGGGTGGGTGAACAGGTTCGGCGCGAGCGGCACGCCGATCAGGGGTCAGTCATCGGGTTGGGGCGCGCCACTCGTAGCGGCCGGAGCCGTCCTCATCGGTCCAGAGCGGGACCGCACGGCCGATGATCGAGCTCATCGGAAGCGAGCCGAAATAGCGACCGTCGAGGCTGTCCTGGATCTCCCAGTTCATGAGGAACACCTCGCCGACGGCGATGCGCCGGCAGCCCTGCCAGACGGGCAGGTCGCGGCCGCGCCGGTCGCGCTCCAGCGCATTGCCCATTGCGATCCGGTCGACCGTGATGGCGAGCCCCGAGCGGCAGACCCGTTGTCCCGGCAGACCGGCGATACGCTTCATCAGCGGCACACCGGGGGGCAGGTAACCGCGCTTGGCGAGGAAGCGCGCCAGCGGCTCGGGCGCATCGACGGCGACCAGGTCCGTCACCTCGAGCCGGTCATCCGGTTCGATCGAATAGAGCCCGATCGGTGCGCTCGCCGAGGCGTTCCAAATCAGCTTCTTCGGCGTTTCGATGAGCGCCGAAGCGGCGACGCCCATGGTCATAAGACAGGTGAGCATCACATATCCGAAGCGGCTCATGGCGCGGTCCTCCGGCGCAGGAGGAAGGCCCCATGGTGCTGGGCGGTGTAGGCGCGCGGCTCATGACCGGCGGCCAGGCGGTTGTGGACGTGCCGCCAGTGGTCCGGCGAAACATCGGCCGGATCGATGCCGAGCGCCTCGATGGCATCGATAATCCGGAGCACGCGCTCGACCTTGGGCCATCCCTCCATCTTCAGGAGGATGTCGCCGCCGGGCCGCACGAAAGGCAGTGTCTGATAGGGCTCGCCGCGGTCGATGGCGCGCACGATGTCGATGCGCGAGATGATCGTGCCGTAGTCGTTGGACACCCAGCGGATGAAGGCAAAGAGGCTGTTCGGCGCGAAGCCGACGACACGGCGCCGGCGGTCGAGGATCTGCTCATGGACTTCCCGGCCGAAGCGGATCCAGTGCTCGATCCTCTTCTCATGCCAGGTCAGCTCGACGAGCGCCGTGAATGGTGCGGGGTCGGCCTGCGAGTGGCCGCCGCGCATGCGGGGGTCCGCACTGCCGGTCATTTACGTGTCTCCTTGGTCTGGCGGGAATTCGCGAACGAGCAGGTCGCGGAGCATGTCGGCGACGGTTTGTCCGCGCCGGAACGCCGCGATCTTGATCCGGCCGCGCAGCTCTGACGTGACGTCGATCGTCAGCCGGGCGGTGAAGCCGGTGGCATCCGCGTCGCGCGGCGGCGATGCATCCGACGCCTTGATCCAGCGTTCGGGATCGGCGGGGCGCGACGCGAAACCGCGCTTCGGAGCGCGCCCGCTCATGGCGCGAGCCTCCCCACCTCGGCACCGATGGCCACGATCTCGCGCGTAGCCGGACTGTCCTCGTCGATCTCGAAGACGAGCCGCCCGGATTGCGCGGTATCGGCGAAAGCGACGCGCTGACCGATCCGCGCCGCCAGCACCGGCGGATCATGATCTGCGAGCGTCTCGGCTGTTTCGCGGGCGATCACCGTGCGCGCGCCGCAGCGGTTCAGAACGAAGCGGGCTGCAAGCTGCGGGCGATAGATGCGCGCTTCCTGAAGGAGCGAGAGCATCTCGGCCGAAGCCCAGCCGTCGAAGGGCGACGGCTGCACGGGGATCAGCACCAGGTCGGCGGCGAGCAGCGCCGAGCGCATCAGCGAGGCGACACGGGGCGGTCCGTCGATGACGATGTGATCGGCATCGCGCGCCAGCTCTGGCGCTTCGCGGTGCAGCGTGTCACGGGCGAGGCCGACGACACCGAACAGGCGTGGAAGGCCTTCACGTGCCCGTTGCTGCGACCAGTCCAGCGCCGAGCCCTGCGGATCGGCGTCGATCAGGGTGACGCGCCTTCCCTGCCGCGCCCAATGTCCCGCGAGATGCAGCGCCAACGTCGTCTTGCCGACGCCGCCCTTCTGGTTGAGGAACGCGACGATCATCGTACCCCTCCCGGCTTGCGCCCGAGGGGGAGTCGCGATGGGTGAGCGGGTTCGCTGCCGGTTGGCCGTGCCCCGGATGTCTTTCGGAGGAGCCCGTCGATGGCGGCAGCGACGGTGTTTTCCACATCGCTCCGCGCAACATAAGAGTTAGATTCTCTGTTAGATTCTAAGTTAAGGCCCGGAATCGTCGTTTCCGGCCAGAGACTTAACTGCGTTCTCTGCGTGCGAAGTCCCGATGGTCCTGCGTGCGAAATCCCGATACCGCTTGCGTGCGAAGTCCCGACCGCGTCCACAGCACCATCCACAGGTCTTGTGGATGATTTCGCCGGCAGGATGCGCAACAGCTCGCGCCGGCCTTCGCGCTCGATGTGCAGCCGATAGCCGGGCAGCGGCTGGCGCGGGACGATGCGCCGAAGCTGGAGCGCGAAGTCGGAGACGCGCATGAGGCTGCCGGACTTTTCGTGGAGATGGGCGAACTCGAATATCCAGCCCCGCGGCTGACGGCCGGCGTGCTTGCGGGCGACACGGTAGAGCCAGCGTTCGATGCCGCCCGTCAGCCGGAAGTAGGCGGGGTCGATGGTGAGCACGAGCGAGCGGTCGGTGACGCCGCGATAGAACCAGTCGGGCAGCACGAACTCCATGCCCTCGACGCGCCCGTCGCGCGTCACGCATTCCTCCCATTCGTTGATCCAGGAGAACTGGTGGCGACGCCAATGCTCGCCCTGGCGGATGGTGGTGCGGATGACGGTCGATTGCAGCCGGGTGAGCGCGCCCTTCAGGAGCTTGTAGTCGCGCTGGCCGGTTTCCCGGCCGATTGCCATCAGGAGCTGATAGGGCGTGAAGCGCAGGAAGCGCGAGGTCTTGAACCCCAGATTCTCGCCCTCGACGATCTGCGAGGCGGCCCAGATGAGTATGTCAGCGTCCCAGATGGTCGCCATGCCATGCTCGGGCACGGCGAAGACCTCGACGCGGACGCCACCGGCTTCATAAAGGATCGGCGCGATGCGCTTGGCCTTGGCGAGCGAGAAGAAGGGCCTCTCCATGAGATCGCGCTGATCGCGCGGGCTGGCGTCGCCGGTCGCAACGATGAAGGGATCGAGCCTGGCCCGCTCGGTCGAGGTGATGAGGCGACGCCGCTTCATGATCGGACGCCTCAGCGATGGGAGCGGCCGGCGGGGGCAGCCGGCATCGGGTCGTGACGCTTGGCGGGCAGGACAGACCCACGCGGATCGGAAGTCGATGTGACGGCGCCCCGGTCGGCCCAGGCCTGGAGGTCCTCGATCGCATAGACGACGCGGCCGCCGAGCTTGCGATAGGCCGGGCCGGTGCCATAGGTGCGATGCTTTTCCAGCGTCCGGCCCGAGAGGCCGAGGAAACGCGCGGCTTCTGGCGTTCTGAGAAAGCGCGGCGGCAAGCCGGCGAGATTGGGCGACATGATCGGGCCTCCGTGGGTTCGTTGAGGCCGCTGGCAGTGAGCGGCGGACGCAGGTCACGGTGGCGAAGGAGAGCCGCGAGGGGGGAGTGCGAAGAAGGGCGCGCCAAATTCGCACCCCCCTTCCGACATCGGGTCAGGATCGGCGGCGATGACGAAGGAGCGCGCGATAGCCCCCGGTGATCATGGCGAGGGCGTCCTTGACAAGGTCCATGGTCGCGTCGCGCAGCGCCGAGGACTTCCAGGGATCGGATGCAACGCGGGACACGCCGTAGATGACGTTTGCGATCTCGCGATAGCTCGCGCCGTTCATGCGTCCGTCGACGGCTTGCAGCATGTGGCGGATGCGCCGGCGTTGCTGCTTGGTCAGCCGGGTATCCGCGGGCACGGCGCGACCGAGCAGGGACTTAAGCAGACGCTGGGCGGCTTCGAGCCGGTCGAGGCCGTCAAGGTCGAGCGGGATCAGCGCGGCGAGCGGTTCGCCGGCTGCGACGCCGGCCAGCCGCAGGAGATGGAGAAGCTGCCCGTCTCCGGGGTCGTGCAGGAAATGAACGCCCTGCTCGTCGGCGCGGGCGGCGGTCTCCCGGATGGCGGAAAAGAGATTGCCGTCGGCCGGAAGGATGGACGGCGCGGCGGCCAGCAGCACGGTGCCGGTATCATCCTGCGGACACCAGAAGACCGGCGCTTCAGTGGCGTTGAGCGATGGACGGGCAACGAAATTGCAACCCCCAGCGTTTCCGCACCCGGTTCGTCAGTTCCCGGAGATCGCACGCCGAACGCCTGGTCTCGGCATAATCACGCTGATAGTCGCCGTTGCGCCGCAGCCATTCCCAGCCAAGATCGGGCGATGCGAGCTCGTCGAGATAGTCGTAGGTTGATGTCGACCGCCACCGGGATATGTCAGGGGTCATGGGCGTCCTCTGCGCGTTGGCTACCGGGAGGAGCACCATCCCCGGTTGCAGAGGCCGCCGGAAGCCCCGAAGGTGGCAACGGGCGATGCAGCCGAGGCATCGCAATTCTGGCTAGTGGG
Source organism: Rhizobiaceae bacterium (assembly GCA_905339215.1). Classification (GTDB taxonomy): domain Bacteria; phylum Pseudomonadota; class Alphaproteobacteria; order Rhizobiales; family Rhizobiaceae; genus DUSC01. The sequence goes on along the minus strand of CAJPFN010000033.1, from coordinate 46,431 downwards.
CACGGCCCTCGCGGACGAGCAGGCGATAGCCGTGCTCGGTCATCCAGCGGGCGCGGGCGAGATGGGTGTCGTGGACATGGCGCGCGCGGTCCGGCTCGCGGTCTGGATCGAGGCCGAACAGGATCGTGACGGCCTCGCGCCAGTCGGTGCCATCGGTCGCCGCGTCGAGCAGCCGCATATAGAGCTTCATATGCTCACGGTCATAGGTCGTGAGCGCCGCGCTTTGCGGCGGTTCATCGAGGAAATGTACTTGCATCACGTCAGCCCCCAGCACCTTACCATATCCGCCCCCGCCCCATTTGTTAACCGGGCGTTCGACGGGCACAGAGAAGGCCATTGGTGCATCGCGCGATGCACCGGAGGCATCGCCGAGGCGCCAAACGGGATGTCAGGGTGATCTGCGGCTGTCGATTTTCGCACGAACGAACATCACTCCTTCCCCTTGGTCGGAGTTGAGGAAGACGATACCGTTGGCCTCGAGCGCCCGGCGCACCTGATCGCGCGTCGTCTCATACACCTTGAGGCCGCTCTCGGACTCGAGGCGCTTCAACGCGGTCAGGGATACCAGGGCCTTTTCAGCGAGCGTCTCCTGCGTCCAACCAAGCAGCGCGCGTGCGGCCCGTGTCTGTCGGGCGGTGATCATGCATGATCACCTCCCACCGACACGAATACGCATGCCAGAACTACGACTATATTAGTCGTTCTATGGACGGGCGGCCAGACACAAAACGCTGTACCGGCGTCCATCGGAGCGATCGGCGTGGTGACTGATTCGGTCGCCCGGCAATGAGAGAGGCCCCGCCCGGACCATCCGGGCGGGGCGTCGCGGCGCCTCAGTCGCCGTTGCGACGGCTGGGGCGGGACCAGATGAGGCTGTAGCCCTCGCCGTCCTCGTCGTCGAAGAGGTTGGCGAAGATCGGGGCGGTGAAGCTCGGATCGTCGAGCTTGAGGCCCAGATAGTCGCGGCCCTCGTTGGAGCGCTTGGACCAGGCGGCGCCAATCTCGGCGCGGCCGACGAAGACGCGGTGACTGGGGGCGTTCTCGCCGGTGGCCCGGGTTTCGGGGACGATGCGCACGCCCTTGGCCTGGACTGAGAGGGTGACGATTTCGCCGGTGAATTCGTTGTTGCCGGTCTTCTTGAAGGTGCCGATGGTCGCCATGTCAGTTCTCCTTGATCAGAAGCTTCGAGCCCGCACCATGCGGCCTCGATGGCGATCGACGGGCCGGAGGCGATCGACGCCGCACCCGCCAGGGCCGCAGCGCCAGCGGAGGATGGCAGCCAGGCGACTTTGTTGTTTCGCGAGGAATGACGGCGTAGCCGGCAGGGGAAGAAAGTCGATCGGCGCCATTGCGGCATAGGCGATCGAGGCGAAGCCGGCCTCCGGCCAGATCAGCCCACTGAAGAGGCCGTGTTGGAGCGGTCGACCTGACAGAAAGATCAAGGAAGAACGTGGCGGCCCCGTGCAGCCGCCAGAATCCTGGCAACGGATCGCGGCCGGTGATGACGTTCCACCTGTCCTGGCGATGATCGCGATGGGCTTCCCGCAGCCATCGGCTCGTGCGACGCCATCCTCGCCTGCGTCATCGAGTGGCTGTGCCGGGGCTGACTACCGGTTCAGCGCCGCTTCAACGGGCCTCACGCTATGTCTGGCCTCACATAGCGATCTCTGCTTGACGGCCGGTTTCGTCCATCCCCGGCGTCGAGGATGGCGGGCGTGGTGGCTTGCTGGTCATGCCCTCCAGCGGCCGTGCCGGTGTCAGCCCCGCGCCATCCCCCGTCCGGCCGGTTCGGGCGCGGCCATCGCTGCTATCCGCAGGAATGCCGCAATGCCGACCGCGATCGCGCCGACGACCGAAAAGGCGATCTGCCAGCCCTCGGACGGCATCGTGTGCTTCACGATGCCATGGGTCGCGTGATAGCCCGCGATCGCCGCCGGGGCTACGAAAGCAAGTGCAATGCCGACGCGCAGCCAGAGCGGGCGCGCGAAGGCAAGCAGCAGTTGGCCGACGCCGAAAATCAGCCCGGCCGCGACCAGGCCGATCGCGATGCCGCCCAGCCAGCCCGCGCCGGTGTCATAAGCCCGCATGCCGGCGGTGACGCCGGCAAAGGCCGGAAGCGCGTAGATAGCAAGCGTGAACACCAGCCAGCAGAGAACGCCGATGGCCGCGACGCTGAAGATGACGCCAAGGAAGATCATGGTGGTGGCCTCCGCGAGAAAAGGTCTGACGGTCGCGCCTTCCACCACCACCACGGCGCCATGCGAAGCATAGCCGAAGATGAGCGGCCACGGGAGCGGAAATCGGCTAGGAAGTTCCGCTCGCCGGACCAGACGCTCCCTTCGTCAGGGCTGGAAGGGATCGATTTCATGGATGATGGCGGCGGTATCGCCGTCGTATTCGTTGGCGGGGACGACCGAAAGACTGCCGTCGCCGGCCCGGAAGATGATGATCGCGACCATGAGAGTCGTAGCGAGGCTGAAGGCGAAGGCGTGAGCGTCGTTGAGGGACATTGTTCCGGCTCCTGTCTGGAGGCGGGGGACCATCCCCCGCGCGACAGGCGCCCGATGTGTCCGGCCGAGGGCCGCAATCACCGCGGAGGCGAAGCCTCAAGGCCGCACGCTGGCGTAGCGGACCCTTCACGGGTTGATGGCGTCAGGCTCTCGGCTGGACCAAGGATCAGCGCGTTGGAAGCGGGGGGTGCTTTGCTCTACGTGGAGCCATTGATAAGTCCATAGACGTCATGCGCTTCGCCGTGCGAAGTCATTCCGTGTCGGCTATTCTTGCATAGACTGACTTGGCGTCTGCGCCTTGAGCCCGGAGGTGGTCACGGCGATTCATGCCTCAGCAGGAGAACGAGGATATCCGGCATGGGAGAGATCAACATCCCGCGCGATCAACAAGTCGCCATCGCGGCGATCGACGCCAGCGAGTTGGACAGGCTCATCGAGCAGGCGATCCGAGAGGAACGGTCGGGTGATTTGCACCGTCTCCCTCTCGGAAATTGCGGTTCCTACATCGCAACAAAACTCCATTCCTTCGACCGGGCGCTGGCGAAACACCGCGAGGCCAAGGCGCCGCGAAAGCGGGCGGAAACAGGAGACGCCCTTCGCCGCGCGGGCCGTGATTTGTCCTTCGCCGTCGGGGCTATGAAGCAGCGGATGGAAACGGAACAGAAGGAAGGTCAGCTCTTCTCCATCGATGATCAGATCATCCCGCCGCATCGCTTCAGCAAACATCTGAGTGTCAGGGTGAGCTATCGGTGGCGCCGAACCGTCGACGATGAGTGGAGCTTTGGCCACATAACCTTCGTGCATGACGTCGATCTACGACCGGACTATACGTCGCCGGTCCCCAAACGAAAGCCGAGCGCCGCCAAGCAGGAGCAGGACCTGCAAGACAGGCTGTGTCAGACTTGGGAGCACCTTATGCGGGGCGCGCTCTATTCGCTCAGGGACTATTTCAGGGACGGCGGCGATGGAGACAGGATTCCGGAGACCTTCCAGGCGACGGTCGATTCTCACAGCCGCGGGCTGAACAATTACAGCACGCAGTTCTGGCGCCAGCAGCCTTGAACGCTTTCACCGATCAGGATCGCGAAGGTGAAACATGGGCGGCGCTCACGCGCCGCCGAACCTCCAGACCGGGATGCCAAGCTTCTTCGCCTTGTCGGCGAGATTGTCCTGGATGCCGGTGCCGGGGAAGACCATCACGCCGATCGGCAGCACCTCGAGCATCTGATCGTTGCGCTTGAACGGGGCCGCTCGCCCGTGCTTCGTCCAGTCGGGCGCGAAACCGATCTGCGGCACGCCGCGCTGGTCGGCCCATCGCGAGGCGATCTTCTCGGCGCCCTTCGGCGACTTGCCGTGCATCAGCACCATGTCGGGGTGCTTGGCGTGGACCTGGTCGAGCTTCGCCCAGATCAGCCGGTGATCGTTGAATTCGAGCCCGCCCGTGACTGCGATCTTCGGACCGGGTGGCAGGAGCACTTCTTGCTCGGCGCGCTTTCTGGCGGCGAGGAAGTCGCGGCTGTCGATCATCGCCGAGGTGAGATTGCGGTGGTTAACGCGCGAGCCGGTCCGGGGAGACCAGGGCGTTCCAGTCGTGCGAAGGTATAATCCGGCGGCGTTGTCGCGGAAGACTTCGAGGCTGTCGCGTCGCTCGATCAGCGACCGCCCCGCTTCGATGAGGCATTCGAGCTGCACGGCTTTGACCTCGGAGCCATCCTGCTCGCGCTGGCCGCGCTTCTGCGCCTGCTCATTGTCGTCGAGCTTATGCTCGATCCGTTCCACCGCGCGATGAAACATATTCACCGCGGACCAGAGCAGGTCGTCGAGGTCGGCATCAAGACTCGTGTCGACCATGGTGGCGATGAGGGCGTCGAAGATGTCTGCGACGGCTCCCTCGATCACGCGGTCCTCGGGACAGGGCCTCGGATCGGGATCGCCCTCGCGGGGCGTGTAACCGTAGAGCTGGAGCTCTGTCAGGACTTCGTCGGTCGGGGAAGAGGCGTGGTCGGGTTCGTAGTCGTCATGCTCGCTCATGGGATGCTCCGTCGGTTTGGACCGCGACCGTCGCGGCCTTCATGGCGACGAAGCCGTCGGGCGGGCCGGATTGGCACCCGGAGCGACAGCGCAGGGCCGAAGCGCAGCGGAGGGCCGAAGGGGCCGACTATTTTGGTTCGCGATGGAAAGGCCCGAAGGGCCGCCGGAAAATAGTCGGCCACAAGGTTGCCCGGCCGGGCCGCTTGACGGCCGATCGCCCTCTCGAAGGCCGAGGCGCGGTCCTCTTCCGATGGGTGAGCATCCGGCGACGCGGTTGACGGCGGGTCACCCCCCATCCCATTCCGGCTACGCTGCGAGTTCCATGAAGCGGGCGACGTCCTGCGGCACGATCTGGACGCGGATGGCCGCCCGCAGCGCATCGATGCCGAGCACCCGCAGATCCTCGTTGAAGTCCCCAAGCGTCGGCGACAGCACGATCGCCTCGATCCCGGCCTGTTCGGCCCGGTCGATCAATGCCGCCATCGCGCCGTCGCCTGCCGGATCGTCGTCGCGCGCGATGTAGAGCCGGCGCAGGATGTCCGGAAAGAGGATGGCGGAGAGATGGGCGGCCGAGAGCGCGGCCACCATCGGCATGGTCGGCAGGACGCATCTGAGCGACAGCATGGTCTCGATGCCTTCACCTGCCGCCATCACGTCCTGCGTCACGCTGAACCGGACCGCATGGCCGAGAAGGTCACCCATTGCCCGCCTCGGCGTGTCGATCGGCGCCTTGCCGTCGCCATCGGGAGAAAGCCAGGTGCGATGCGCTCCGGTGATCCGGCCTGCGAGGTCGGTGACGGAGGCGATCATCGCCGGCCAGGTCTCGGTCGGCGAATACTCGTCGGGCCGATAATAGCAGCGCGGGTGGAAGCGGAGTGATCCGGTTCCGTGCAAAGCCGTGATGCCGCGTTTCCGTAAGTACGCTTCTGCGACTGTGCCCGTAATCGGCTGCGACATGGCGAAGAGCCGTCGCGCGGCCTCCGACGATCCGGTGGCCGCCGACGCCGGCCGCCGTTGGCCGCCCGGTTCGGGCTCGGGACGCGGCAGGCTCAGAAAGGCCCTGGCCTCATCGGCGACGTCTTTGAAGTCGGTGAGGCCGCAGCTTTCTCGGATGACGTCGAGCAGGTCGCCATGTTCCGCGCTTGCGGCATCCGTCCATTTTCCCGCCGCGCCCTTGCCGGACTCCGGCCCGGTGAGTCGGACGAACATGGAGCGGCCGGGCGTGTTGCGAACATCGCCGACCAGCCAGTAGCGGCCCTCGCGATGACCGGCGGGCAGATAGTGCCGGCACACCGCCTCGGCCTGGCGGGCAAGGCGCCGCGCCAGTTCGGATGCGTCGTGGCGAGCCATTTACGCAGCCTCCCGTTCGGAGACGCGCTCGACCGGGTAGCGCTCCAGGACCTTCGCCAGCACACCGGCGCCGCTCGCATCGGTCGGTACGAACATGCGCAGCTTCCACGAAATGATCTCGTGGAACAGACCGTATGCGCGGAGCCGGTCACGCATGGTGTCGGTGAAGCCCGACAGCTCGATGCGATGGGCGCCCATGACGCGGACCCGGCGCAATTGGAGTCCTTCAGCGAGGTCGAGGATCGTCCCGCCGTCGATCAGGGCCGCGAAGGCATCGTCCGCCGTCAGCGTCGTGGCGCCGGTGGCGGCCACTTCCGCCACCCATGCCGGTGAAACCCGGCGGCCGACGATGCGCTCGCCGTCATCGGTCTGAAGCCGATAGACCCGCGTCGACTCGTTCGGCAGGCGCTTCCAGATCGGCAAGAGCAGCCCGGCGACGACATGGATGGTACTGTCGGAGAATTCCGGAACCTCGGCCAGCTCGGCGTTCCATGCGTTGGCGAACGTGCCCTCGTCGGCTTCGATCCAGTGCGTTTCGCCCATCATCTTCACCGGGACATTGTGGGCCTCCATCGGACGGATCAGGCGGACACGCCGTTCGATCTCGCCATCGTCGAGCATGACGCTGCTGGTCGGAATCTGGACGGCGGCTCGGCCCGAACGCTCGTTGACGAGCAGTACGGCGCGACGATCCGAGAGGTGAGCCAGGGCGTGGTCGAGCGCGACCGGCCGGTTGCGTTCGCGCTGGGTGATGGTCAGCAGGCGGGTTTCCGCGCCGGTGCTGGGATGGACGTGGATGGTGCGCCGGCCGGCGACAACGAAGCTCTCGGCCTTGAGCGTCTCCAGCCCCATGTCATAGGTGCCCGATGCAATTGCGCCTTCGATCCTGGCATTCAGAAGCTGCTCGAAGGCCGTGAACAGGATGCCCTGCAGGTCGATGGTCAGCGCCAACAGCCGGTTGAGAAAGGTGGTGATCGGCGGCAATTCGTCCTTGATGCCGTTCGCGTCCGTGAGCGAGAGGCCGGTGGCTTCCTCGAACATCTGGAGCGAGCAGCCCTCGACCTTGCCTCGCGCCAGCAGCAGGTAGAGCTGCCGGAGCGCGTCGCGCGCATAGGGACTTTCCAGATTGTCCTCGGGCCGGAACAGGCCCTGGCCGCCGGTCTGGCGTTGGCCGCGCGTGATTGCGCCGAGTGTGTCGAGCCGCCGCGCGATCGTCGACAGGAAGCGCTTCTCGGCCTTCACGTCGGTGGCGATCGGCCGGAAGAGCGGCGGCTGCGCCTGGTTGGTCCGGTTGGTCCGACCCAGGCCCTGGATGGCGGCGTCGGCCTTCCAGCCGGGTTCCAGGAGATAGTGGACCCGCATTCGCTGGTTTCGCGCCGACAATTCGGCGTGGTAGCTGCGGCCCGTTCCACCCGCGTCGGAGAAGACGAGCACACGCTTCTGGTCGTCCATGAAGGCGGCCACATCGGCGAGCGAGGCCGAGACGGCGCGATTCTCGACCATTAGGCGGTCGATCCCGTTTGCGCCGGTCTTGCGCACGATGCGGCGGGAGCGGCCGGTGACTTCCGCCACCGTGTCGGTGCCGAAATGCTGTACGACCTGGTCAAGCGCGCCGGGAACGGGCGGCAGGGAGGCGAGCTTCTCGATCAGGCGATCGCGGCGGGCGACGGCCTCGCGGCTTTCGGCCGGCTGGCCGTCACGGAATACTGGCCGCGACGACAGGTTGCCCTCGCTATCGGTGAAGGGTTCGTAGAGCTGCACCGGGAAGCTGTGCTGCAGGTACGACAGCACATATTCGCGGGGCGTGATGTCGACGCGGACGTCGTTCCATTCCTCGGTCGGAATTTCCGCAAGGCGCCGTTCCATCAACGCCTCGCCGGTCGAGACGATCTGGATGACCGCGGCGTGACCCTGTTCGAGATCGCGCTCGATCGAGCGGATCAGCGTCGGCGTCTTCATCGAGGTCAGCAGATGGCCAAAGAACCTCTGCTTGGTAGATTCGAAAGCGGAACGTGCCGCCGACTTCGCCTGCCGGTTCAGCGTGCCATGCTCGCCGGTGATGTTGGCGGCCTGCATCGCCGCATCGAGATTGTTGTGGATGATGGCGAAAGCCCCGGCATAGGCGTCATAGATGCGGGTCTGCTCCGGCGTGAGCTCGTGCTCGACCAGCTCATATTCGATGCCGTCATAAGAGAGCGACCGGGCCGTGTAGAGACCGAGCGCCTTGAGGTCGCGCGCCAGCACCTCCATCGCCGCGACGCCGCCGGCCTCGATCGCCTCGACGAACTCGGTTCGGGTCGTGAACGGGAAATCCTCGCCGCCCCAGAGGCCGAGCCGCTGCGCGTAGGCGAGATTGTGGACGGTGGTCGCGCCCGTGGCGGACACATAGACCACACGGGCATTGGGTAGTGCGTGCTGTAGGCGAAGACCTGCACGTCCCTGCTGCGAGGCGGCCTGCTCGCCGCGGTCGCCCTTGCTGCCAGCGGCATTCTGCATGGCGTGGCTTTCGTCGAAAATGATCACTCCGTCGAAGTCGGCGCCCAACCATTCGACGATCTGTCGGACCCGCGAAAGCTTCTCGCCGCGCTCGTCGGACCGCAGCGTGGAATAGGTGGTGAATAGGACGCCTTCCTGGAGCGTGATGGGCTTGCCCTGCGGGAAGCGGGACAGCGGCGTCACCAGCAGCCGCTCCATGCCGAGCGCCGACCAGTCGCGGCGCGCGTCCTCGATGAGATCGGCCTTGGATATCCAGACCGCCTTGCGACGCCCTTGCATCCAGTTGTCGACGATGATGCCGGCCGACTGGCGGCCCTTGCCCGCGCCGGTCCCGTCGCCGAGCATGAAGCCGCGCCGGAATCGCACGGCAATCGGCGCATCGTCTCGCGCGGCCGAGACGATGTCGAAGGTCTCGTCCACGGTCCAGGATCCGGCGAGGAATTCGCCATGGGCCTCGCCGGCATAGATCACCGTCTCGAGCTGGGCGTCCGACAGCAGGCCATCGGTGACGATGTTGGCCGGCAGGCACGGCCGATAGCTGGGCTTGGGCGGCGCGACCGAGGCCATCGCGGCCGACTGCACCAGCTTGGTCGGATGGGCCTGAGAGCCGGGAATACGGATCGACTGAAGAGCGTATTCCTCATAGATCGCGTCCGTCAGGCGGGGCCCGTCGGCCGGCGTCCAGTCCACTGTCTCATAGTCGAGCTCGACGCCGTCGGGCTCGGCCAGGCTGGCCGGAGCGGGAGTGGATGGCCGTGCGGCATATCCCCGGACGATGCGCGGAGCGGTGGTATGCGCGACGGCGGGAATGGCGGAAACGCCCGCGGAAGCCGCGACCGGCAGCCGTGCCGGAACATGCGTGTCGATCCAGCCGAGCAGCGTGGCGACGTCGGGCGCGACGCCTGGCGAAGTTGGGAACGCCGCCGGATCATCGGCGGGCAGCTTGTCGATGACGGTCAGTCGCGTATCGATGGTGGTGCCGTGCCTGGCATAGACCGAGCCGTCGATGGCGGCGGTGAACACCACGCGCCCGCGCGCCTGCAGGCGGGTGAAGGCGGTGGTCCAGGCCGGATCGTCGGGAGAAAAGTTCGCGCCGGTGATCGCCACCAGCCGTCCACCATCGGCCAGGCGCGCCAATGCCGAGGCGACATGACGACAGGCGGCGTCGGCCATCCGGCCCGAGACGTTCGCCATCGCCGAGAATGGCGGGTTCATCAGCACGACGGACGGCACGACGGCCGCATCGAGATGATCGTCGATCTGCGCGGCGTCGAAACGGGTGACGGGAATGGCCGGAAAGAGGTGGGAGAGAAGACCGGCGCGAGTGTCGGCCAGTTCGTTCAGGACCAGCGATCCGCCCGCTATCTCGGCCAGGATGGCGAGCAGGCCGGTGCCGGCAGAGGGCTCCAACACGCAGTCGGCGGCGGTGATCGACGCGGCGGTTGCGGCGGCGAGGCCGAGCGGGATCGGAGTGGAGAATTGCTGGAAGGCCTCGCTCTCGGCCGAACGGCGCGTATGGGTGGGAAGGAGGTCGGCGATCTTCGCCAGCATCGGCAGCATGGCAGCCGGAGAGCCGGCTTTGCGGGAAAGCGCCTTTCCGTATTTGCGCAGGAACAGCGCGGTCGCCGCCTCGCAGGCGTCATAGGCGGTCTTCCAGTCCCAGGCGCCGGTCGCATCGGAGGCGCCGAAGGCCGCCTCCATGGCGGTGCGCAGGACGCCCGCGTCGATGCGCTGGCCGCGCTCGAGATGGGGGAGAAGAAGCCGCGCCGCCTCGGCGATGCGAGCGGCCGGATCGGTGACAGGGGCGAGCGGGATAGACGTGGCCGCAAGGGCGGCCGCGGATGCGGAGACAGTGGTCATGGGGGGAACCTCGAGGAGAGCGGGACGGGACGAACCGGCTGGCGCTCTCTCTCGACCGCACCGGCTCAAACCCGTCCCGGCCGACCTCTTCCTCTGAACGGACCGATGATGGACCGTTGGCGCTTAGCCGAAGCGTCGCCCGGAATTGGTGAAGGTGTAACCGTTGGCGATGATCGCCTCGTCGACCACGGCGTCCGAGGTCTGATATTCATATTCCTGCTCGAGCTGGCGGTAGAGCCAGCGGGCGAGATCGCGCAGCGCCTCCGTCACGGCTTCCTCCGCATCGGCGGTCATGTCCTGGCAGGTCGGACTACCGCGCTCGACCGAGAGCGCCATGCAGTATTCGTGATAGTAGTGGCCGCGATGGGTGGCATCGGCGCGAAGCTGATAGAAGTTCCGCTTCTGGACCGCCTGCAAGGCGTCCGCGATCCGGTGAAGCTCGCCATCTTGCGGCGCGTGCGCCCTGATCTTGCGAGGAGCGCCTTTCGCATGGGAATAGAAGGCCTCGAAGCAGGCGCCATCGCCCTGCGACCAGAAACCGCGGAAATAGACGCACGGCTTCTGCCGCGTGCCGCCGCCATGGAGTCGAACGGCGCGGGTCTTAAGCCGCACCCCGAGAATGGCGCAGATCGCCTCGAAGTCCTCGTAGACAAATTCGTACCAACCATCGGTGTCCATGCTTTCGCGGAACCAGGCGCGCGCCTTCTCCTGCGCCTCCACGGACAGCTCGCCGAGCTGGTAGACGGTGGTTTCAACGATCCTCGGCATCGTCCGCCCCTCCCGTCGCGAGCATGTCGGCGAGCCATCCGTGCGTGCCGATCCGGGCAACGGATTGGCCGGCGCCGAGATCGAGCACATGCGCGCCGCCGCCGAAGGCATCGGTGCGCGGACGCGAGCAGGTGTTGGCGTATTGGAAACCCCAGCAGCCGGTGAGGCCGAAGGTTTTCGCGCAGAGCAGCACGAAGTCGATGACGCGCTGCGGGTCGCCGGTCACGTCATCGCGGATCCAGAGCCGCCTGCCGCCATGTTCGGGCTGGATCGAAAGCAGGAAACCGTCGGACGGCGGGTCTTCCGCCGCTTCGGACAGCCTGTTGTAGAGGTCGAGTGCGCGGGCCGCGTTCTGCGGCGTGCCGACATCGAGCAGGCATGAGAAATGAGTGAAATAGTCGGCCATGTCAGGCTCCTGAAACGAGAGGAGCCCGGCTGTTCCCCGTTGCGGAGGGCCGGGCTCGGATAAGCGGATGGGGTGAAGGGATGCGAGGCGGCCGGGGCCGCCCCGCATGGTTCGGCTATTCCGCTGCGATCATGCGGGCCGGGTCATCCTCGCCGTCGGCGCTGGTGGAAGACTCTTCGTCATCGCCGGCGAGGAAGTCCGGCAATGCCTCGGTTTCTCCCTCGGTCGTCGCCACGTCAGGATCCGGCTCGGCACCGGCAAGGCGCAGCGGCTCGGGCAGCCAGCCGGTGTCGGCGAGCAGCCGCTCGGCTTCCTTCGCCATATCGCCCTTCTTCAGATGGTCGATGAGCTGCGCGGCCCGTTCACCCGCGCCTTCGCGCACGGCTTCGAGGATGCGCGCCTTGGTGACGCGACCGAGATAATTGCCGACGGTCGGACGCCAGCCCGCCACGGCCATGTCGAGGCCGGTGGCGCGGGCAAGGTGATCGGCCTCGGCAAGGCGCAACTGAACCCCATGCGCGGAGATCGCGCCGCCACCATAGCGGTCGGCCCGCTCATAGAGCGCGTTGACGCCGAACGACGCGCAATGGGCGAACAGTTCGGCCTGCTCAGTGCCGGCAAGCGCCGCGAGCGCATCCCAGAGGTCGGTGACATCGACCGGCAGGCGCGCTTCCCAATCCTTGTGGCGCGCCTCGATCGCACGTGCATAGGGCGTGTCCCGCAGTTCCGGCGACTGCGCCTGAAACACCGTGCCGCGTACCGCGACTTCCATCGCGACGCCGTGGGCGCCGTAACGCGAGAAGACGTCGCGGCAGAACTTGTGCAGCACGGCCAGGAAGGCGGTCGCCGGGTCGCCCGCAAGCTTGTCCCTGAGCGCCAGCGTGCGCTCGGCGGTCAGCTCCATCACGAGACGGTCCGGCAGGGGCTTGATGGCGTCTTCCTCCTCGTCATCCGCCTCGATGGGCTGTCCGCCGATGCTAATAATCGTCCGCTGGCTGGAACCGTCCCCGTCGGGATCGCCCGCCGTCTTGCCGTCACCATCCTCGCCACCATCGGTGGCCGGAGCCTCGTCCTCGGGCTTCACATAGCCGCGGTCGACGAGCAGCGAGCCGTCGGAATCGATGCTGACGAAAACGCCGGCGCGCGCGATATCGGCCGGATCGTAGCGGACGGGACGGGTTTCCAGGGCGTCGATGGCGGTCTCGATCTCGCCCAGGCGCTCATCGACCTCTTCCGGCAGCTCGTCCGCGTCCTCATATTCGGCCTGGAGCTTGTCATACTCGGCGCGCAGGGCATCGAGGGTCGCCTGTTCCTCGGTCGTGCGATCGATCGGCGTGCCTTCCAGTTCGCGCAGGCCGTGGGTCACGCCATAGGGGAAGCTGACGGCAACCTCGATCCACTTCCAGCCTTCATTGGCGATCTCGTCGGCCATGACCTTCAGCTTCTCGGCGGCCAACCGGTCGAGCAGCGCCGCATCCTGCAGCCATCCGCCATCGTCGGACTGGAACAGGTCGCGCAGGACGATGCCGCCAGCCGCCTCATAGGCGTCGATGCCGACGAAGACGGCGCGCTTGTCGGAAGCGCGCACCGTCGATTCCGTCAGCATGCGGCGGATCTGATAGGGCTCCTTCGACCAGCTACTGCGGAGCGCCTCCCAGACCTGTTCCTGGCGGCTATGGTCGGGGGAGACGGTGAAGGCCATCAACTGCTCGAGCGACATGCCGTCCTCGGCATAGGTTTCGAGCAGCGCCGGCGAAACGGACGCGAGCCGCAGCCGCTGCTTGACGACGTTGACGGGCACGAAGAAGGCGGCTGCGATTTCCTCCTCGGACTGGCCCTTCTCGCGAAGGGTCTGGAAGGCGCGAAACTGGTCGAGCGGATGAAGCGGGGCGCGCTGGCAGTTTTCAGCGAGCGAATCGTCCTCGGCGAGGATGCCGGCGGCTGGATCGCGCACCACACAGGGCACGGGCGCGGTCTTCGTCAGGCGCTTCTGCTTGACCAGCCGTTCGAGCGCGCGGTAGCGGCGGCCGCCGGCCGGGATCTCGAACATGCCGGTTTCCTTGCCTTCGGCGTCGAGCACGGGGCGGACGTTGAGGCCCTGAAGCAGGCCGCGCCGGGCAATGTCCTCGGCCAACTCCTCGATCGAGACGCCGGCCTTCACGCGCCGGACGTTCGACTGGCTGAGCACCAGCTTGTTGAAGGGGATGTCGCGCGAGGACGACAGGGTGATCTTCTGAACGGCAGTAGCCATCGGGATTTTCTCCGCGACGGGCGGCCGAAAGCCTCTCTCCCGGCCTCCAACCCGTCACGAAAATCCCCTCGGCCCTCTTCCTCTCGCAACGGCGAAAGCGAAGGCCGAGGGGTGAAGGAGGAAGGAACCGCAGCCCGTGCGCTACAGACACCGGCATCCGGTCAGCCCCTGGGACGGGGACGCTCCGCCACGGCGGCCAGAACATCGTCTAGCAGTCCCTCGGCCGCCCGCAGCGCCCGTTCGGGCGAGATCGGCGCCGGGTCGCGCTTCGCCAGCTCGCGGATGCGATGACAGCGATAGTAGGGCGACAAGATCCGCGTCAGCATCCGCACGTCCGGGTGGCGCCGATGCAATCCGAGCCGTTCCGCGGCGGCCAATGCCTTGACCAGATCGTGCCGGACCTCATGGCGGCACCGGTCATCGTTCCACCCCCGGAAATGCAGGTAGGATTTCAGCGACAGTTCGACGGCGCATCCGATGAGATGAAAAAGGACCTCGCGCGAATGGGAATCGCCCGCCGCACGCACGCGATGCGCCCCGGCGAGGAACTCGGTCGCATTGTCGAAGAGATATTTCCCCCGCCAGCGCTTCGATGACCTGCGCGCCCGGGAGGACGCGTGATCGGCCGCAGGGGATGATGAGGATCCCTGCCGGAAGCGGCGCCGGCCTGCTGGAGTCGGCGCGCGCATCAGGCTGCCTCCCGCTCGTCGGCGTCGGCGGACACTGGAGCAGGCCGCCCATCTTCGGGCACAAACTTTAGCAGCCAGTCGGCCGCCTTGCTGGCCTGCGACGCCGCACGGACGATGGCGCGATTGTCCTCGCGCAGGACCTCGGCCCAGGAGCCGATGTAATCGGCGTGGCGCACGGTCGGCACGATGCCGAGAGCAGCACAGCAAAATGCCGCTGAAATCTCGGCTATCATCTCCTCGAAGGCGTACTTCTTTGTGCCAAAGGAACCGGAAAGGTCGCGATTCAGGCGATGCGGCGCCCCGCTGGCATGGGAGCATTCGTGCAGGGCCGTCCGATGCCAGTTGATGGGCTCGAAGAAGGCCTGGGGCGGCGGGACCATCACATAATCGCGCGCCGGCACGTAGAAAGCACGGTTGCCTCCGATACGGAAATCGATCCCGCTCGCCTTGATCAGCGCCTCTACCTTTGGCTCGATCAAGCCGGGTTCGGGCGGCGGCGCGACAATGGCGAGGTCGTCGGGCAGGCCCTCGCATTGCGACAGGTTGAAAACCGTGAAGCGCTTCAGGAATGGGATCGCCTGGGCTTCTTCGCCGGTCTCCCGCGACCGCTTCTTCTCGTCGTCGGGGACAAAGCGGTCGGCATAGACGACGGTGGTGCCATGCTCGCCCTTGCGGACATGACCGCCAAGGGACAGCGCCTGCCGGAACGTGAGCCAGCTCTGGGTGGGGAAGCCGTGCTCGATCACGGCGCCCCAGAGGATGAGCACATTCACGCCGGAATAAGCTCGGCTGGTGGCGGCGTTCTTCGGCATGGCGAGCGGCGCCTTCGCCGCCGCCGTGCCCCAGGGCTGGATCCAGGGTAGCCGGCCGGCCTCCAGCTCGGCGAGGATCTTTCCGGTGATTTCGTCATAAAGGCTCGTCCGGTCGGAGCCGGAACGGGCGCGAACAGCATGTCTGGACATCGCAGGTCTCCGCGACGGGCGCCGGAGGCCTCTCCTCCAGCCCTCAACCCGTCACGGCAAACCCGGTCCGCACTCTCACTCTCGCCCGTTCAAAGGCGTAGAGACGCAGAAACGTATTCGCGGCATATACGACTCGCCCCTATTCTCGCGTCAGGGATGGAAGCCCGGAGGGGGAAGACCCGCTTGTCGGGGCTTCAGCTTTGCCGACAGCCCGGCCCGAAGGGCGACGTCCACCCCCTCATAGTGGGGCGCTCGATGAGGTGAGCGGAATTGTGTTCGCCGCTTGAACCGACTATCCAGATCAATCCGGCGGATCGGTGCGGATCGTCCCGGGGGTGTTCCGCAAACTCTGCAGAGGGTGATGAACAGCCACATTGTCATTCAGATCATGCTTTGCGTGCTGTCATGCGAGCCGGCGAAAATCCGGGTCTGGGACGGAGATTCCATACGGCTAGGGCTGACCACCCGGGCCGAGTCCGTGCGCATCGTTAACATCGACGCTCCTGAGATCGACGGTCAATGTGCCTACGAATCCGAACTGGCGCAGCGGGCGAAGCATAGGCTGGCCGAGATCATGGAAGGTGGGCACGTCGAGCTGTTCCGGCAGGGGAACGATCGATACGGCCGCACGCTTGCAGTGATTCAGGTCGACGGCGCGGACGTCGGCGACCAACTGGTTCGAGAAGGTCTTGCCCGGACATGGAGCGGCAGGCGAGAGGCGTGGTGTTAGCCCCTCAATAGGCTGCCGCAAGGCTGCCGCAAGGCTGCCGCAGCAGCCGGACACCTTGCGATCGATTGCCAGTTTCATGTCAACGATGGCTCGCTCAACGCAGGTCGGATCCGACGGGGCAAAGTTGATCGTCGTAATCTTGCCATTCAGCACTTCAGCAACTGTCGGACGGCAACTGCGTTTCGCGCTGAAGATCATCTAGTCCCTTGATTGTGAAACTCATGGGTTTCCTGCCCGCGAAACGTTGCGACCGCCTTTCTGTCCGGAATACTGTGCCAGATTCGCTGCATCGATGTTTGCGGCGGGCGCTTTCGTTACAAGACCTGCAGCGCGCAGGCTGGCATCGGCCCCGGCGTAGCCGACCTTTAGCAACAGTTCGATTTCGGAAGGAGAAAAGGGATTGAGGCGGGTCCGCAGGCGGGCTGCCAGCAATGCGGCGTCGTCTGGAAGCGAAACCGCATCCTCGAGGCCGTAGGCGCTGATCGGGGTCTCGATGCTCCAGAAGGCAACATGACGCTGTTTGAGATTGTGAACGCCAAAGAGCAGGCGCTTGCGGGAGTTTTCCGCCTGCTGCTGGACGATGTTAAGGACCCGATAGACTTGGCCGAACCAACGGCCCGTCGGTGAGCCAAGTTCAGGCATGGTGGCGCCGGCATTGCTGACCAGAACGGTGCGGCAGCGGCGCCAGATGCGTTCCAGACCGAGATTGTCGTATACGCCGCCGTCGGTCAGCACGGCCTGCTGCGTGAAAGGTGCCTTGTGTAGATCGGCCCCGTCCATCGGTTTGACGCTGCCGCTCTCAAAGTTGAGCCGGACGGGCGATAGGAACGGCGGAAACGCGGACGATGCGGCAACGACGCAGGATAGAGCCAGACGCGGATGGTCGATCCGACCGACGCGGTGATCAGCGGCGTAGTCCTTGGCAAACCTCCATCCGCTTCCGGTCTGAAGATTGGTTGCCATGAACGTGAAGCGCGGCTTATCGGGGAGGTCCTGCAGGGTCGCTTCACCGAACAGGTGGCGGTCATAGGCTTTGGCCACTTCGCCTGCTGCGGTGAAGCTTGGAAGGAGACCCAGAAGAATCGCCTTCACATCGACGCCCACGGTCGCAAAGTGGGCGATCGGACCGATGACCTGTTCATCCAGGTTCATCGCGCGACCATTCGCGTCAAAGTTCAGCCGGGGCCATGCCGTGCCGAGTACGCCTGCCGTGATGGAGCCGCCCGAGACGCTCGCGATCTCATGCAGGCGCGGCAGGAAGCCGAACTCATTGAGCCGCACCAACGCGCCCGCGTGATAGAGCATGGCACGGTAGCCGCCGCCGGACAGGCACAGACCGATGACATCCTCGACTTTGCCTCCGGTCAGAAAATCGTTGCGTCCGGCCTGGGCCTCGAAAAGGCCCTGAAGATCACTGCGCTGTGGTGTCGCCGGAGCGTCCGCTCCTGTCACGACGCGCCTCCAGCATCCGTGAGACCTGCACCGCTGACGGCAAACGTAAAATGCCCATCCTGCGCCGCAATCGCCATGAGCCCCGGCAGACCTTCGTTCTCCAGTTCCTGCCCGAGCCAGAGAAGCTGGACGATATCGGTGCTGCTGGGCATGGCTGACGCGCGGTCGGGGTGCGAATGCCATTCCCCGACGTAGCGAAGTTGATACAAGGTCGCGGCAACCGCCGCGCTGACCTGTCCGGCTAGATCGGCGACGCCACGTTCAAATCCGGTTTGCGAGGCGCGGCTGTCCTCCGGGGCCGGGAGCGCGTGTGCGATGTGGACCGATCGACGGCTCATATCCGCGATTCCGAGGAGAACCCCGCCCGTTTCATTCGGCAGCTTCGCGTGCCGCAGGGTGGCAAGACGATCAAGGAGGTCTGCGTCATAGGAGACGGTCCATGCACCGAAAGAGACACGGGTGACTGCCGCGCCCTTTCGCTGAACACGCTGGACTTTCCCCGTGGTGGACAGAGTCCAGATGGTGATGGCGGCACCATCGTCCGCCAGCGCTGACGCGATACCCTTGGCCGCGAGCGCGCTCAGGATGGCGGCATTGCTGGCCGGAATGCGGTTGGTCAGAGCTCGGCAGGATCCGGTGTAGCGCACGCCGGGACCGTCTGTGCCGAGATGTCTCGCCAGAGACGGCTCCGTCAGTATGAACCGGTGATACTGCGCCTCCAGATCGCGCATGGTGAGCGCGCGGTCGGCGCTTTCGGCGAGAAGGACGACTGCGGTACCGGCGGGATTGAAGAAAGCGCAGACGCGGCGCGCCGCCACATCCGGCAGATCGGACAAGTGCCGGGAGACCGCAACGGACGCGGAAGCGTCAATGATAATATCGGCGTCCTTCAGTGCGGCCGCGAGCTTGGGCGCAGCCTGGTCATTCGGCTTCAGCACGTTGCAGGCAATGGCCGCCACAGGTTCGCCGAGGAGCCCCGAAAGCCGGTGTGCGAGCGCGTCGGCCTTTGGTGCGCCGATATCTGTGGCAAATAGGGCGTGGCGCACGAGATTGTGCGGCAGGAGATGATCCTCATCGATGATCGTCCATTCAAACGCGCCCTCGCGCGCGAGATCGGCAGAGAGCTGAGAGCCGAGAGAACCTGCACCGATCAGGACCGCGCGACGGCGGTCGGGCCCCGCGTGACCCGCAACGGCTGCGGCGAGATCACGGTTCAGCGCGAAATGCACCTGAGCCGGCTCGATGCGTGACGGGTCGGAGCTGGCTGCTCCTTCCGGAAAGGCCAGCATGTAGCCGCGCTTATCACCGACGCCGGTATTGTTGGCATAGAGCACGCCGAGCGCGACGCCGATGTCCCCGGCGGTGTCGTAGGTCAGGAATGCGCGGACATCATTGACGCCGGGCCGCTCTCCGACAGCGATCGGAAAGGCGACCACAATGGCGAGCCGCGTTGAAAGGCGGCGCACATGGTCCGGACCAAGGCCTTTCCATGTCTTCAGGCGCGATTTCAGTTGGTCGATGAGGCGGATGCCGTGCGGCTCAAGCTCGGCAGCAAGTGCCGTGAGCGTGTCCGGCGCATGACGAAGCCGGGCCATGGCCTGCGGCTCGGCCTGAAACGCCAGCACCGTGAAGGCTGGGGGATGAGGATCATTCGGCACGGCGGGGCGCGAGATGATAAGGTTCTCGTTGTCGGGCCGTATCATGCCCGCTAGTTCGATAGGCTCCTGTCCTTCGACCAGCGCGGCGGCAGGAAGTATCAGGCCGATTTGCGAGCTGAAGAACAACGGATCGGGTGGTTGCGCCGGGTCGTGCAATTCGCCCCGCGCTGCCCTGGCGAGCCAACGCTGAATACGATGCGCGATGTCCTGGGCGGACACCGTCAGTCGGGCTTCGGCCCATGGGCGGTCATCTATGCACAGGGCACAAGGGCCGCCCGGCGGCGACCAGTTCTGATGCAGCGTATCGGGGAAGTCCGGACGCAGCGATACAACGCTGAACGGACCCTCGGTGAAGGGGAATATGACGGCAACGGGTTCAACGGCCTTGATCGGGTGGGCCAGGTCCTGTGGACGTTCGACGTCGACATCCAAGGCTACTGCGGCGTGGCCGCTTTCGGATGACTGTCGCAGGCCAGCAAGGGTGATACCGGGCAGCGATCCCTGCACGGCGAGGGACGCCAGTTCTCTTGAGAGAACCGGCGTCAGTTCACCGATTTCGGGGACTTCAGCACCGAAGCTGGTCCACCACGCGTGCAGGGTCATGCGCTAGCCCGCCCGCGCCGGGGTCGAGATCACGCTGGCCGCGCCGACCGTTGCCGACACCGACAGCAGCGTCGCGCCCCGCTCGGTGATTTCGATGGTCGAGGGCTTGGGCTTGCTCGATGAGGGCAGGTCCATCGTGACCTTGAAGGCTCCGTCCTTCATATTGGCCACACGCTTGTAATAGTTGGCCGCTTCTCGGTGCGGCGGCTGCACGTCTTTGTCTTCAGCGCTGCCCTTCACCGGGATCGACTTGCTGGTGGACATCATCGTGCAGCGCGGCTGACCCTGTGCTTCGTACAGCCATTTCACGTCGGGGGTGGGCTTGGTCTCGTCCTCACCCTTCTCGGGGCCGATTGACAGGTACGAGCAGTGATGCGGGATCTTGAAGATATCCCAGCGCAGCCGATCTTCCCGCTTGTGACGCCTTGTGGTCTGCACGATCTGATCGATCGAATCGTAGTTGATGTCGGACATGAACAGCGCGTGAGTTTCACGCGAACCTTCAAGGAAGGTCGCCTGGAACACGACGCTGTCCTGGTTGCGGTCGATGATCCCGTTATCATCCTGCCGCCAGCCGAACGGGCTGTGGATGAAGAACTGCACCCGCTCCGGCCCGGCAGTCGAGAAGCCCGGCACGAGCTGCCCTGCATCGGTGATAAGATGCGCGCGCGATTCCAAGGTCAGGCCGTTATTCTCCAGCCACTCCTTCAGTTTCGCGGGTCGGGAGAACACGCGGATGCCGTAGCCTTTCTTGAGGCGGTAGCGGGCCTCCTGCCGGATGATGCGCGCGCTGTCCGCGCAGCCTTCTTCGAGGATGGCGGCAGCAGGGACCCATAATTCGCGGATTCTGATGCGGCCTTCACCCTGATACTTGGCGGCATGATCAAGCCAGAAGAAATCCCCGGACCCGCAGCAATGATCGTCGTCGAGGTGGGTAAACAGCACGACATCGTAGTAGTCGCGCTTGGCAGCGCGCAGGTCAGACTTCAATTCGGTCGGCAGATCGATGCGCCGATCCCATGGGTCTTCGGGGTTGCGCATGTCGGCATAATCCACAAGCAGCTTTCGGCCGTCGGCAAGATCGAAGCGCGTGCAGTCGGCATTGCCGAGCGGATGAAATGTGAGTTTAGCGGTCATGGGGTCCTTCTTCCTGCTCTGCCCTTGCGGGCGTTGTGATGCGCCGCCTGGGCTTGCGCTTGTGCGGCTCGGTTGTGTTTGGCATTTGCATCGTCCTCCCTTTCAATCTCGTTCAATGAATCTGTTTAACGGCTCTCAAAAAAATTACCCGACAGGGCAGTAGACAAATTCGACGCCGCCAGTGTCGGCGGCGCTTTCGCGCCTGAGAAGAAAGCCCTGTTCCCAGAGTTGCTTGAACTTCATGCTGGCATTCGCGATCGAGAGGTTCCTTTGCGCCGCAAATTCTGCCGCGCGTGTCTGCGGACGGCTCATCGCGAACTGAAACGCCTCACGCGTGCCTTCACTCGGCTGAAGGCCAATCAGTGTTGCGTTCTTTCCCTGCCACACCAGCATTGGCTGTTCCTTCTTTTCGCCTGCCGCATCGATATTCTCGATCATGTCGGGATCAGTCAGATCGACTAGGCAGAACCCCTTGGTACGGCGAAATCGCCGGGCCAGTTCGATGATGGTTTCGGACGCGAAGGATATGTCCACGCGCTTTACATCCTTCATCGATACGCGGAAGACGACCGTGCCGGCGTGGTCTTCCACAAAGCCGAGCAGACGCTGATAGACTTCTCGTCCCTGGCTGCGCCCCCATCCTTCAGGGCGGTCCATGTATGAAATCAGGGGAAGCACCCGCGTCGTCACCTCGTTCATCGGGTTCATTTAATCAGATTCGGGCGGAGCGTCAAGCCCCCAGCGCGAAGGCAAAGGCAATATGTGTGCCCCACAGCAGCGGCAGGCCTTCGTAGCAATAGGCACGGTTTGGTTCATAGGCGCCACGGGCTGGTTTTAGCCAGACGCGCTGGTTTGGAAGGCGCACGTCCAGCGACGCATCAAACTTGATCGCTTTGGCAGCGCAGCCCTTCAACCCGCAACCCCGGTCGGCCCCATGACGGGAAAGCCCTTGACGGAAGACCTCGACAAGCAGGTCCGTATCCGAGAGCTGTGCCAGCTTGGGAAACTCGGTGCGCAAGGACGGTCGCAGCGTCTGCATGATGCCAAGGCCGCTGTCGGAGACGGCCACAGAAAGACGGTTGCCGCCCGAGTAAACTTGAAGAGCCGCATAGCCGTCCAGTTGCGTGGCACTGTGCGAGAAAATGTTGTCGATGAGTTCGGCGAAGATCGTCCAGGTGGCGCCTTTGAGTTCCTCCACGTCTAGACGGCTGCTGCATGCATAGGCAATGGCGTCGCTCAAGCGGGTCGGTAACTCCTCGTCGCGCTCATCCTTGTTGATTCGGGCGATCTCGACCAACATGCTGTTACCGCCCCGATGAAGGCGAGCCCCGGAATAGAACGGCCTTGAAGGCAGGACTTCGACATCGGTTGAGAGGTGATCGAAGAAGCCCATCCGGTTCAGGTAGCCCATTGTTCCGGATTCGCCCTCTTCGAAATTCAGGCGCACGCGGCGTGTCGTGTAGGCGAGCTGGTTGGCAAGTGAAAGCAGACGGATCGCGCCATCGACCATGATCTTGCAACCGACAGGAAACGCGAAAACGACCTCTGTCGTGTTGTTGTTGTGTGGTCCGCACGAATCCCGCAGCGCCGCTTCAAATCGTGAGGCATTGATCCAGTTTGCGGGGAAACTCACCGTGCAGAGCATACAACACCTTTCGCGAGTCACATGATCGAAAGATCGCCTGCTGTCAGATTAGGCTGGTCCCTTCGGTAGAAAATATACACGGCCAACGTTGTTCAAAAGGGCTGTCGGTCTTTCGAGCTGGATCTGAAGGAAACAGGCTCACTAGGCACCTGAGGTCTGCTGTCGGGCGTCAATGACCATTGTTGGAGCCGAGGGCGCGACGGTGATCACAGCGCCTGCGGTCATCAGCACGATTAGCCCGCGCTCGGCGCCGGTCATGTCAAGATAGGCTCGAACCTGCGATCGATAGTGATCGAGCGTCTGGGGATCGGGGTTCACATCGCTCTTCCAGTCGATGACAACGGCGGGGCGGCCCTCGGCAGTCAAGGTCAATGCGTCCGCGATGCCAGCGGTCGCCGTCTCCTCTCCATCATCCGCGCGGGCGGCGTAAACGGGGAACTCGGCCAGCAGCGCCGGGCGCAATTCCGCGATCTCGGGCAGAGCCAAGGTCCTACCGACACAGCCCGCCAGTTCCTCGGGTGAAAGACCCGTCGCCGGATCGGCAACGGGCGAACGGCCGAGCGCCCGGATGAGTACGTCGGCGCGTTCGGAGAGGGCCGGCACGACCGCATCGGTTTCACCGGTCAGGACTTCCTCCATGAGCTTATGGAGGATCAGCCCGCGCTCGCGGCCGCCCTGGACCATGACCGCCGGCTCGAGCTCATGAGGTTGCTCATCGCCCGAGCCCATCCAGATTCCGGGCTCTTCCTCTTGAAGCACGGCGCCGCACGCGCTCTCGTCGCGGCTCGGCGCCAGCCAGGTGAGGCGCGTCTGCCCGGCGGCGATGGCTGCAGCCTCGGCCGCGAAGATGTCGCGCGTCTGGGCGTTGCCCGCGTCGGCGCCAGCGCCCGCCTCGCCGAGCGGCAGATGCGAGACATCAAGGCTGGGAAGATCGGCGAGCGACAGATCGAGCAGACCGATCCAGGCCGATTTCGAGGGCGTCGTATCGAGCCGGGGCAGAACGAGGAGCTCGCGGGCGCGCGTCGCCGCGACATACCAGAGCCGGATGCGTTCGCGATCCAACTCGTCCCTTTCGGCCTGGCGCACGGCCTCATAGCCATCGGGCGCGACGCCAAGGACCGGGCAATAGAATGTGTCGGTCTGGCGGTCGATCACCGCGCTGTCGGGCGCCATGACGCCCGTCATGGTGTTGACGGGGATGACGATTGGCCATTCGAGGCCCTTGGCCGCGTGCATGGTAAAGAGCGCGACGGCTTCTTCCTGCGCGTCGGGCCGGCCTTCCACGGCGCGCGCCTCGTCGGTCCAGGCTGCCGTCATCGTTTCGGCGAAGGCGCGAAGGCCGCGCACGGCGTAGCCCGTCGATAGGCTCAGATAGAGATCGATATTGGCGAGCGCACGTTCGGCCTGGCCGCGATGACGCTCGAGAAGGAGGGGGCGAACCCGCATCACGTCTACGGCCTGCGAGAGAAGCTCGTGCGGCGTCGTGCTGTTGCTGCGGCGGTAGAGCGTCTGCAGCTTTTCGATGATCTCGCGTGCGAGCGGATGAGCGACGGTGGTGGGATCAACGCCGAGATCGAGACGGGGAATCCGGTCGGGCTGTTCCTCGGAACGCGGCAGCGTCCAGACGATATCCAGGAGCTCCTCTTCGGTGAGGCCGACCAGCGGGCCGCGCAGCAGGGCGCCGAGCGCCAGCGTATCGCGCCGGTCGGCGAGAACGCGGGTCAGCGCGATCAGGTCCTGGACCTCCTGGCGGCGGAAGAGACCCTTGCCGGCCTGTGTCGCCACCGGAATGCCGCGACGCTCCAGCGCCTCCTCATAGCGCCACAGTTCGGCGCCGGTCGGCGCCAGCAAGGCAATGTCGCCCGGCTGGCAAAGTCGTTCCGCACCACTGCGCCGGTCGATGATGGGCTGGCTGCCGATCAAGCGCGCGCACAGCTCGGCCACGGCGTCGGCTTCGGCGTCGCGCTGCTGCTCGGCGCTGGCCTTGCCGTTTTCGTCGGCAACAGCGATGTCGAGCGCCGCGACGCACAGGCCGTCGCCGGGGTCGTCGTGAAACGGGTCGAGGGCCGTGAATCCAGGTTGGCCATCCGCCGACAGCACGGTCTCGAAGCGATCGTTGACGAAAGTGAGGATCGACGCGCAGGAGCGGAAATTGGTGGAGATCGACAGCAGGCTGTCGGGATCCTGAGCGTGAAAGGCGTCGCGCGCTTGCACATAGGCGCCGACATCGGCGCCGCGGAAGCGATAGATCGCCTGCTTGGGGTCGCCGACGAGGAAGAGCGCACCCGGCCGGATCCGGAACCGGGTCCAGTCAGGATCGCCATCGACCGGCTCGCCGCACAGCCGCCAGAAGATTTCGGTTTGCAGCGGATCGGTGTCTTGGAACTCATCGACCAGGACGCGCGCGAAGCGCTGTCCGAGTGCGCGGCGGACATCATCATGGTCGCGCAGCAGATCGCGCGCGGCAAAGATCAGATCATCGAAGTCGAGCTGGGCGCTCGCGCGCTTGTGGTCGCGATAGCGCTCCAGGGCCGGACGCGCCTCCTCGATCAGCGCCGCGAGAACCTGGCTGGCCGCCGCCTGAAGAAGCGAAGTCCAGGCATCGCAGCAGGCGGTGTAATGGCCTTCGGCGACGATGTTCAGCCGCTCGCCATCTGCCTTGGAGAGGCCCGCGTGTTTCACCGCCTCTGTCCATTTACCCTTCTTGCGATAGGAGGCGAAGGTGCCTGCCTTGGTGCAAAGGTCCGGGTGCGGACGCGAGGTCAGAAGCCCAACCAAGCCCGAGGGCGTCGTGGGATCGGGACCGGCCGCCAGCGCGGTCGCCATCTCGACCAGCCGCTCGACGATGACGACCGTTTCCGGCTCGGTCGCTGTCGCCCCACGCATGAAGGCCGCGAAATCCGCCGTAGCCTGCCTGAACGTCGTCAGATGACCGTCGAGCGCGGAGACGGGCGGCGCCGCGAGGGTGCGGCGGCGGCGCATATTTTCGGCTATCTTGTGGACGAGCGCCACGGTTTCACCGGGGCTGTGCAATACCATTTCGGCAAGGATGCCGCCCTGGTCGCCGGACAGACGCTCGCGCAGCCAGCCGTCGACGATCTCAAGGAAGGTGAGATCGGCCTGATTGCGGTCCATGACGCCGGCGCCGGGATCAATGTCGGCTTCGGCCGGGTAGGGCTTGATCAGGCGCTGGCAGAAGCCGTGAATGGTCGAGCAGGTGATTTCGTCGATCGCGACGCTCGCGGTCGCGAGATTGTCGCGCTGCGCCTGCGACAGGCCTTCGGGCAGCGCCACGCGCAGCTCGGTGGCTATATTGCCGGCAGAGAGATCGGCGACAATTTCGCGAACGCGCGAGAGAAGCTCGCTGGCCGCCAATTCGGTGAAGGTGACCGCGGCGATGGCCCTCGGAGCGACACCTTCGGCGAGCATGACGGCGATGCGTCCGGCCATGACGGCGGTCTTGCCCGAGCCCGCGCCGGCTTCGACCAGGATCGATCGATCATGGAGGCTGATCGCGTCGCGGCGGGCGCCGTCATCCTTGAGAGCTTTGGACACGGTGCTCATCATGCCGCCTCCCAGACCCGAGCGACTGCGCCCAGCCGCTCCATCGCGGCCGGAAGTTTGCGTTTGCAGTAAGTGGCGCTGGCGTTCGCCGGCAGGGCGAAGGCGAGGTCGTCATAGTCGCCGCCCGTGTCGGGGCCTGGCAGCGCGGCGCCGCCGGCGAAACTGATCCTGGCCGCACCCAGATAGCCGGTGATCTCAGCGAGCACCGCCTCGGGATCTTCGAGCTGGAGGTCGACCTGTTCGCGCGGGAACAGCAGTGAGGCGCTGATCGCGATATCGTCGCCCAGCAGCGCCTTCACCGCGAAGGCGTAGAGGCAGCGCTGAAGCTCCCGTCCGCCGTTCAGCCGGATCGCGGCCCGGGGAGCCCGGCCCGTCTTATAGTCGCGAACGAGCGCGCGCTTGCCGTCGCCCGCGATGTCGAGCCGGTCGATATAGCCGGCGATATTGAACCCGGTATCGGGGATCGTGACTGGCACGGCGGGATCCCACGGGGTCTCCGCGTCCGACTTGGGCTCAGCCCCGCCGAAGGGCACCTCGCCATAGGAGCGGGCACCCGGCAGAAGCGCATCGCCATATGCAAGAGCCCGGCCTGCCAACAGCCGGGCATCATCCAGGGTGCGCCCCCAGATGACGGCCGGCGGGACCGCGCGTTCGCTCTCCCAATCGGCGGCGATAACCCCTGCGGCCCGGTCCACCGCCGCCGTGATCTTTGCGGCGTCGGCGGATGCCAATCCCCCGGCGCTTTCCAGGTCGCACAAGGCGCGGTCGAGAACCATGTGAACCAGATCGCCGACGCCCAGCGCATCGAGCACGAGCGGCTCGGCGCTGCTTTCGGGCACGCGCCAGCCGAAGGCATAGACCCAGGTGAAGCTCAGCGGATTGCGCAGCAGACGCCGGAGCGAGCTAGCCGACTGGGTACGGGCCAGGATTGCCAGAATGAGCGGATGATCGGGCCGGATGAGCCCGTCAAGCGCCGTGATCTCGGTGCGCCGCCAGTCGCGCCAGCAGCCTTGCGCGCTGACCGTCTGCGGATCGGCGCTGAACTCCTGCGGCCGGGCCATGAGGCGGTCGGTTTCGCTGAAGGCATGGACCGGCGTGGCGTTGCGGCGGAGATAAATCTCCTCGCCATGACCGGCGAGCAGCGGGCTGCGTCCCAGCAGGCGCCCGTCGCTATCGCGGCGGGCGCGCGAGAGGACGACCTCGCCGTCCGTGGTCGCCAGGATCGTCTCGAAATCGCGGCGATCGGCGAGGCTCACCGGCAGCGGGTCGAGCTCGGCCGTCGGGATGATATGGTCCGGGATCAGCCGGTCTTCGGCGATTCCGCGCGGCCAGCGCGAGGAGTTGAGGCCGATCAGCCGCACGAAGCGGCGCGGCGAGGCCGCGAGCGCACTGGCCGGCATCCAGGCGACGGACACGCACGCCTCCAGCCCGTCGTCCTGCTTCAGGATTTCGAGGGTGGCGTCGATCGAGGACGCCGGCCCGGCGAGAAGGGCCTTGCACCAGATGGCGAGCGCGCGGCCGGTGAGGAAGGCCTCACCGATCTCCGGCGCTGCGTCCGGCCCCTTGGCGAGCAGATCGATGGCTGCGCGCAGGGCCGGGGTATGATCCGCGCCGTCCGGCCAGTCCCCGGGCTTCAATCGCGCCAGCAAGCGGTTCCAGGCGTTCGGCGTCGACATCGGCGCATCGGCCGGGAGGACGCGCAGCCAGCCTTCGGGAAGCGACTCAAACGGCGCGGAATCCCGACACAGGGCGGCGAGGCGGCGGAGCCGGGACTGCGACAGGCCGCGAACGACGATATCTGCCAGCGCGGCGGCCGTCTGGCCTTCACGGGTGGTAACGGTCCTAACGCCATGGACGAAGTGCAGGTCGATATTGGCGTCCGCGCGCAGGGCGAGGAAGTGATCGTCGTAGTCGGCGGGCGAGGCGGTGGCGATCGCGATGTCAGACGGCGCCGCCCGCCCCGAGGCAAGGAGTGACCGCGCCCAGCGCATGGCCTCTATGGCTTCGTGATAGGCCGTCGCCGCGCTGACGGCGCTGATATCAGGGGTTTCCGGGCGTGTGCGCAACACCGCGACGTCGGTGCCTTTCAGCCAGGCTGGCGTTGGCCGCGGCCCGGCCGTCCATTGCACGGGAATGTGCGCGGTGAGCGCCCCAAGGAGCGGCCGCCAGATGGGCGAGAGTTCGGTGAGGCCGGCGATCTCCATGGGGCCGAGAACGGCGGGCGCATGGGCGATACGGCTGGTCGCGGCGGCGACGATGTCGATGGGCCGGATCATGCCGGCGGGAAGCTGCGCCAGGACCGCCGCCTCCAACCGCGCGATGGCCTCGAGTCGCGGATGCTCGGCCGCGCGCGCCGCAAGGTCGATACCGGCGCGCCAGGCCTTGTGCAGGGTGTCCGCCGCCGCGTCGATCATGCCGGGCAGCGACTTGATGCTCTCGAGCTCGCCCATCGGCGTTGACGGCAGGGCGGCCTGGATCGCCGCGCGCAGGCTTTCGCCATCGATTGGCCGGACGAAACCTCCGGCGAGCCGCACCGCCGCCTGCTCGAAGGACATGACCTGCAGGCCATGACGGCCGGCGCGCGCCGCCGCGAGGCGGCGTTCCCGCATGGCGAGGTGGCCGTGAACGAGGAGGGTGGATCGACTCGCGCCGGCCATGGCCGCTCTCCTGCCGGGGATTACTTCTTGTTCGGACGCTGGGTGAGCGCCGATGCGGCGGCTGTCTTTGCGGCCTTACTGCTCTTGGGATTCCGCAGCACCTTGGCGGCAGCGCTCGCCGCCCGCTTGCTGGTGACTTCGCCCTTGGAACCACGTTTCGGCATAGTCTTGCCCCCGTGAAATTCGCGCCGATCACCATTGACTGGCGCGGTAGATGGGAATAATAATTACACGGATCGTGTCGGTATGTCCATATACTTTTTATCCCCATCGACGCACGGAGACGAAAAGCAATGTTGGAAGGCGCCGCAGCGTTGAAATGGGGCGTGGAGCGCCGGCTCGAGTTCATCGAGTTCCGGCTGTTCTGGGAGGGCGGCGTCAACCGCTCCGACATCATCGAGATGTTCGACGTGTCCGTGCCCCAGGCGTCGAAGGACCTGACGCTCTATCAGGAGCGAGCGCCTCAGAATGCCATTTATGACAAGAGTGCCAAGCGTTACGTCGCCAGCGATAGGTTTACGCCCTGCTTCCTGAAGCCCGACCCCAATGGCTACCTCAATCAGCTTCGCTCGATCGCTGACGGCATTCTTGATCCTTCTCATGCATGGCTCGGTCATCTTCCGTCATTCGGCGTCGCCCCAAGCCCTGCTCGGGGTATTAGGGCCGAAGTGCTGCGGTCGGTACTATCGGCGATACGCCAGCGCGCGGCAGTGGAGATTCGGTATCAATCGCTGTCGAGCTCTAAACCCAGATGGCGCTGGATATCTCCTCACGCACTCGGTTTTGACGGTTTTCGATGGCATGTTCGCGCGTTTTGTGGTGCCGATCGGCGCTTCAAGGATTTCCTCCTGTCTCGCATCTTAGAGACGCGGGCCTCGAAACCCGGCGAAGCTGACGCAAGCGAAGACACGGATTGGCAACAAGAGATCACGCTGGAGATTGGACCGCACCCCGGGCTTTCTGATACGCAGAAGAAGGTTATCGGGCTGGACTATGGCATGCGTGACGGGAAAGCGCATGTAAGGGTTCGTAAGGCTCTTCTTTATTACACGCTGAAGCGCTTGGGCTTGGATGTTGATCCAAGCACACGTGCCCCACAAGACCAACAGATCGTCCTTCTGGCGTCGCCGACGTCTGCTGAAGGTCAATCGCGAAATGCTGAAGGAGCCGTCTGATGTCGGACCCGAATCTGAAACAGGAGCTTAGGCGGCGATTGTTCAAAGGGATATTTGTTAATATTGCCCATGAAGTGAATACGGGCGTGGTGTGGGTTGGATTGCATTATGCTCGCGCTTCGAACTTGGACTGATATGGCGAGCAATGGCGGATCGCTCACCCGAACTGAACAGAAGACTACACTTTGGTGCGGCGCACGTGCTGAAGAAGATAAGCTTTCCTTGTTCGGCATGAAGCTCTCAGGGGGCGGAGCGCATCAATCCAAGACGATGATGTTCCGCGAACTCGAAGCTCTAATCGGCACTGGCGCATCGACGCCGGAAGAGTTTCGGTCGGCCGCTATCGAAGAGAACGCAATCGGTAAGGCGACGAGCAACACAAGGCGGCTGACTTTTAGGCATTTGGCGTCGCTCTATGGGCTCGTTGATCAGCCGCCCTTGACGAAGGCGCTCATGAGGACGTGGAAGAGCGACATTCAGGGCCGCCGCTTGCGGGCATTGCTCGTTGCTTTGGCGCGTGACCCGCTGCTGCGGGAGACAGCGCCTGTCGTCATGACAGGTTCCGTGGGGCAACGCCTGCAACGGCCATTGTTTGAAGAGGCATTCGTCGCAGCCTTTCCCGAACGCTTCAGCGAAAAGATGCTGCGGTCTCTCGCTCAGAACTGCGCCTCGTCATGGACCCAGAGTGGGCATCTGAAGGGCGCTGTCAAGAAACTACGGCAGCGAGTGACGCCGACTCCAACGACAGTCGCTTTGGCCGCACTCATTGCGACTGCATCCGGCTTCGGCGGGCCGGCTATCCTGAGCTCCGGCTGGATGATGGTTCTGGACCTCTCGCCGGAACAGGCTCTTGACGCATTGCGGCGAGCCGAAGCTATCGGGCTAGCTCGCGTCCGCTCAGCCGGCGATGTGACCGAAATATCCGTCCGCCAGCCGATGGCGACCGCATTGGGGGTGCCGGAACTTGAATACGTTTGACGACATCCTCGCCGCCTACAGCAAGCAAGTCAGGCTACCTTGGGCCGAAGACGCGCCTCCCGCGGGCCGCGTCTGGATCGTCTGGTACGACAAGTCGCTCCAACGTCGTTTCACGGGGCGTCTTGCAGAGTTCGAGCATGCGACGCTCAAGGCCGGGCACGGTTGGCGACAAGTCTCCCTCTCGGGCTGGTTCGGTTCCTGGATTGGGCGGCACGAATTCTTCGATGCGCTGGTCGAGCAACCTGCTGAAATCCGAGGGCTCCTGCCTGAAATTGAGAACAGTCTCGTTAACGAACTGAAGGATGCTCTGCGCTCCTGCACTGCGAATGACATCCTGGCCGTGGACGGCTGCGGTGCGCTGTTCGGTGTCGCGCGGGTCTCGACTTTGATCAGCCGTGTCGCGGACTCCATCTCTGGGCGGCTTCTTGTCGGATTCCCCGGCAAACACTCTGCCGGCGTGTACCGTCTGCTCGATGCACGGGACGGATGGAATTATCACGCCATCCCGATCCCGGCTGACAATGCATTGTGAGGGGGCGACACCATGCTTAACCGTGAAACTTTCCACACCGATCCGGCAGAATACAGACTGGCCAATCAGGGTGTCGCCAAGATTTCGTTCCCGCCGGCTTCCGAAGCTCTGGAAACGCTGCGCGGGGAGCTCACCACCTTTGTATGCGACGGCGCTTATGCCAACGGGCTCGCTCGAATACTGGAGGCATTCCTGGGGTCCGTCGGCCGAGGCGGCAGCGCGCCGGCGGTATGGATTTCCGGGTTCTATGGCTCCGGCAAGTCTCACCTTGCGAGCATGCTCGCCGCATTGTGGACGAACCTGCAGTTTCCCGACGGTGCCACGGCCGAAGGGCTGATCCATCATTTGCCGCCGGAGGTGGCAGCACCGTTGAAAGAGTTGCGCATCGCGGCGAAGCGGGCGGGCGGCGTTGTAGCAGCGGGCGATACGCTCGGCACAGGTCCCTCCGATCCGGCCGAGGCCACGCTTGGCATCGTGCTGCGGGCAGTTGGGTTGCCAAGCGATCTTCGCGCGGCCCAGGTCGCGTTCTGGCTGGCCGATCTCGGCATACTGGACAGTGTTCGCAAGGAGCTGGGCAGCACGTTTGATACCGACATTCGCAACTTCATTCTGTCGCCCCGCTTCGGCGCCGCAGTGCTGAAAGCCAAACCGGAGCTGGCGGGCTCGCCAAAGGACCTAAGCGGACTGCTCCGTTCGCAGTTCCCCGAGCCGCCAACGGTCACCGTCGATCTCCTCGAAAAGATGGTTCGGCAAGCCCTCATGCTGGGTCGAACCGAGTTGCCGTTGACCTTGATCGTGCTCGATGAAGTGCAGCAATTTATCCGGCAAGACCCCGGTCTGACGCTGAAGATTCAGACCATAGCCGAACGGCTGGCCGGTCGGTTCGACGGCCGCGTGCTTCTCGTCGCGACCGGTCAACAGGCCCTGAGCGACGTTCAGGATCTGCAGAAGCTTCTCGACCGGTTCCCTGTGCAGATCGCGCTCGGCGAAGCGGATGTCGATGCGGTCATCCGAAAAACCGTCCTGCGAAAGAAGACGGGCGCCGAAAAGCCCATTCGCGGCATGCTGAACGCCAATGCGGGCGAGATCAGCCGGCACCTGCGCGGCAGCCGTCTGGCGCACACGGTGCAGGACGACGACGAAGCAGTGCTCGACTGGCCGCTGCTTCCTTCCCGTCGTCGGGTCTGGGAGCGCATCCTGCGCGAACTCGACCGCACAGGTCTTGGCGGAACGCTGCGGGGGCAACTGCGGACCACGCTCGACGCGGCGCGCACCTACGGCGACAAGCCGCTCGGTCACGCGGTGCCGGTCGACTTCCTCTACGGACGGTTCTCGACCGAGGCGTACAACGCCGGGCTTTTGCCGGGCGAGACGCGGAATCGTATCGAATCCCTGCGCAGTGGACCGGACAAGGATCAGCTGAAGGCGCGCATCCTCATGCTGGTCTACATGCTCGGCCGCATCGCGCCGGAGGCGGACCACCACGGCGTCCGTGCGAAAGCGGAGACCATCGCCGACCTTCTGATCGTCGACCTCGCCGGAGAAGACGAACTGCGCCGCAAAGTGCCAGAGTTGTTGCAGGAACTTCAGGCCGACGGGGCGGTGATCGAGGTCGGTGGTGAATGGCGCTTGCAGACGAAAGAGAGCGCGGAATGGGAATCCGCGTATCGCAGCGAAGAGAAGGCCATTCTGGCCGATCAGTCGGGACTCACCCGGTCACGACGCGAGCTACTCGACGAGGGGATCGAGACCGCCTTGGCGGGCGCCGCGAGCGTGACGCACGGCTCCAGCCGTCAGCAACGGCGGATCCACCGACTGCGTCCCGACGACAAGGCACCGGCAGATGGAATCCCATTGCGGCTCAGGAGCGGGTGGAACGAAGACCTGACGACGGTGGAGAAGGACATCGCGGCGGCATCGACATCGGATCCTTCCGTTCATCTGCTTATCCCGCGTCATCCAACACGCGACAACGAACTAACGACGGCGCTCACGACTTGGCGCGCCGCCGAGCACGTCCTGCAGGTTCGCGGGGTGCCGCAGACCGACGCTGGGCGCGAGGCGCAGTCTGCCATGCAATCCCGCGCTAACAAGGCGCAGGCCGTCGCCAAGGAAATTGTCCGCGAAGCGGTGGCGCAGGCCCGTGTCTATCAGGCGGGCGGCAAGCTGATCGCCGGCCCGCCAGGCGAGGCGGTGAAGGAAGGGGCGACCAACGCGCTTGCCCGCCTTTACCCGCAGTTTGCCGACGGCGACCACCCGGGCTGGGACAAGGTGCGCGACCGGGCGATGCGCAAGGACCCGGACGCCATGAAGGCGGTGGATCACGCCGGCGCGCCGGAAAACCACCCTGTGTGCAAGGCGCTGCTGGCCGAGCTCGGCCCCGGCCGAAAAGGCTCGGACCTGCGCTCGAAGTTCACCAGCCCGCCCTATGGCTGGTCACAGGACACGGTCGACGGTGCGCTCATTGTCCTCGCCAACGCGGGCCTGGTGCGCGTCACTGGGGACGATGGGAAGCCGGCCTCGCTTCCCGATCTCCCCCGCCAGAAGCTGGGCACCTGCACCTTCCGCGGCGAAACGACGATCATCACCATCGCACAGCGCATGCCGGTGCGCGGCCTGCTGACCGACGCGGGCATCGCGTTCGAGAACAACCAGGAACACTTGGTGCTGACGGCGCTTCTCGAACGCCTCGAAACGGCCGCCCGACAGTCCGGTGGCGAGCCGCCCGCGCCGGAGCCGGAGACGGTGCCGAACATTGCCTCTTACAAGGGGCTCTCCGGCAATGACCTCCTTGCCGCCCTCGCGGCGGACGCGGCAACGTTGCGCGACAAGCTGAAGGCATGGAAGGCGGCCGCCCAGAAGATCGGCGACCGGTTGCCCAACTGGCGCCTGGCGGAACGTCTGGTCGCCCTGGGCGCCACGGAACAACAGGGTGATCTCGACGACCTGCGGGACGGACGGCGGTTGCTCGCGGACCCCGATCCGGTCCCGCCCCTGATCTCGGCGGCGGCGGAGACGTTGCGGGCGAAGCTCAACGCCGCCTATGCCGCCTGGGAGGCGGCGTGGCAGAAAGGTGAGCAGCGGCTCGCCGACGACCCAACCTGGGCGAAGCTGTCGCCGGAACAGAAGCATAGCATCCGCCAGGAATGCGGGCTGCTGATGGTGACCAAGCCGACCGTAGACACGCCACGGGCGATCGCTGAGGCGCTGTCGCAGCGTGGACTGTCGGAATGGGAGAACATGGTGAAGGCGCTGCCGGCGCGCATCGAGGATGCGCTGGCCGCCGCCGCCGCGTTGTTGGAACCCAAGGCGCGCGCCGTGAACCTGCCGGGCGCGCTGCTGAAAAACGAGGCGGAGCTGGATGACTGGCTCGCCAAAGTCCGCGACCGGATCGCCAAGTCGTTGGGCGATGGTCCCGTGATCCCGAAGGTGTGACGCATGACGAACTGCTACCTCCCCACCGCTCTGCGCCGGACACTCGAAAAGACGGTCAAGGACGCACGCATCATCGCAGAGGAAGGCGCGGGCGATGCAATCCAGCGCCTCGGCGTGGCGGCCGGCAAGGCGCCCGCCTACCTGAACGATGCCGAGAAGGAACTGCGCCGCCGCCTGCGCGCCCATGCCCGTGCGCTGGGCGACGCATTCAATAAGTCGGACGAGACGCAGGAAACAAAGCGGCTGGTCGAAGCAGCGGCCTACGCGCACTGGCATCGCATGCTGTTCGCTCGGTTCCTGGCCGAGCGCGGGCTGCTGCGGAACCCCGAGTATGACGTGCCGGTCTCGTTGGAAGACTGCCGCGAGCTTGCCGAAGCCGAGGGCCTCACCGACCCTTGGGTGATCGCCGAGCGCTATGCGGCCTCGATGCTGCCCGCGGTCTTCCGCATCGACGATCCGGTCCTCGCGATCGAGCTCGACCCGGTCCATACGCAGAAATTGCACCGCCTGGTCACAGGGCTCGATGTAGAGGTTTTCCAGGCCGAGGACAGTCTTGGCTGGACCTATCAATTCTGGCGCGCGGCCGAGAAGGATGCGGTCAACAAGTCGGGCGTGAAGATCGGGGCGGATGAACTGCCTGCGGTCACGCAGCTGTTCACCGAGCCCTACATGGTGCGCTTCCTGCTGCACAACACGCTCGGGGCCTGGTGGGCGGGCAAGGTACTCGCGGCCGATCCGGAGCTTGCGAAAAGCGCCGCGGACGAGGAAACGCTGCGCGCCGCCTGTTCGCTGCCCGATTACAGCTTCGACATGCTGCGCTTCGTGCGCGAGGTCGACGATGCCCCCTGGCGCCCGGCGGCAGGCACCTTCCCCGGCTGGCCGAAGGAGACCAAGGCCATCACCATGCTGGATCCCTGCTGTGGGTCCGGGCACTTCTTGACCGAGGCGCTAGCGATCCTCGCGGCGTTACGGCAGGCCGAAGAACATCTGTCGCCGCCCGATGCAGTCTCGGCGGTTCTGCGCGACAACCTTCATGGACTGGAGATCGACGGGAGATGTGTGCAGATCGCCGCCTTCGCGGTTGCACTCAGCGCATGGAGGATTGGGGGATGGCAGGTCCTGCCGGTGCCACAGATCGCATGGGTAGGTGCCCCGCCTCCGTTGCCGAGGCGAGAGTTCATTGCGCTTGCAGATGGTGATGCAGAGCTAGAATACGCATTCGCAGCTCTGCACGATCTTTTTGCACAGGCGCCTGTGCTAGGAACGCTCCTGGAGCCTTCCGGGGGTGATTTATTTGAGGCGGAGAAGCTTAAGGAGATTGAACGGCTGCTCGAACCTCTGCTTGCAAGAGCACGTGGAGCGGAACCGGAAAACGCTGAGGGCGTCATCGCTGCAAGAGGCATGGCTGATGCAGCGCAATTGCTGCATCAAAAGTTCACCGTTCTTGTGACCAATGTTCCGTATCTTGGTCGAGGCAAGCAGGCCCCCCTGCTAGCAGCTTACATTGATAAGAGGTTCAATTCTGCGCGCGCTGACTTGGCAACGGCGATGATGTCTAGAATGCAAAAACTTGCTGCGACCGGAGGAACAATTTCAGCGGTTACTCCCCAAAATTGGCTTTTTCTTGGTAGCTACCAGGGGTTCCGTGCACGTTTAGCGCAGGATACTACGTTCAATATTGTTGCGGCTCTCGGCCCTCGCGCTTTTGAAACAATTAGCGGCGACGTCGTAAATACTTGTCTTGTGTCGTACTCCATTGCTGGCGGGAGTGACGATAGTGCGTACGGTGGAATAGATGCAAACAGCGGGAAGGATGCAGAGGCGAAGGCCTCACTCCTGACTAGCGGTCTCATTTCGCTTATCGCCCAGAAATCCGTCCGCAGCAACAGCCAGAACAGAGTGGCCGCCTCTCCTATAGGAGAACTGCCAAGTTTGTCGCGCTACGCAGATGTCTACGTAGGTTTTCAAAACGGCGACACACCGCGCTGGGTGCTCCTATTCTGGGAATTGGATGGATTTGGACCCATATGGGAGCCGTTTCACGCAACGCCCGACGAGACGGCGTTCTTCTCTGGACTGAGGTGCGCCGTGCCTTGGGGAGGAGGCAAAGGACCCCTAGCACGCAGCGAACAGGCTTTGGTTAAAGGTCGCGAGGCATGGAATAAAATTGGTGTCCTAGTCCGACAAACACAGCCATGGCCGACTTCAATCTACTGTGGGACTCTATATGACCAAAGCAGCTCTGTCCTAATCCCCCGAAATAAGAGTGATTTGTTGCCAATAATGGCATTTTGTAGAAGCTCGGACTTCCAAGGGGCTTTGCTCTCTATAGCCAATGCCATGAAGTTCACGAATTCTACATTTACGAGCGTACCTTTTGATTTGAACTATTGGCGCGCTGAGAGTGAAGCTGCCTATCCAGACGGATTGCCGGCACCTGAAACTGACGACGCAGGCCAGTGGCTGTTCCATGGACATCCTGCCGCTACGCGGCGTGGGTGCTCATTACACGTATCTCTTGCAC
The DNA here is from genome assembly GCA_905339215.1 of Rhizobiaceae bacterium. GTDB lineage: Bacteria > Pseudomonadota > Alphaproteobacteria > Rhizobiales > Rhizobiaceae > DUSC01. Next base: position 9,018 of record CAJPFN010000033.1, on the reverse strand, counting down.
GTCTTTGCGGCTACCGCTGGCCTGCCGAATCCGATCCCGACATGCACCTTTCAAGCGATGCACGAGCGTGGATCGAGAAGGCTGCAAAGCTCCCGGCTGGCGACAATGACGGCCTTCTGGGCGTTCCTCCAGTCGCCGGAGAAAAGCCGCTTGCCGACCGCTTACGCGCCTATCTCGCTGCCGCATTCGGTGCTGAATGGTCCGATGCCCTGGAGCGGCGCCTCGTCGCCGAGGCCGACGAGACTCTCGACAAAAAGGCCGCGCGGGATGGCTCGCTGGAAGCCTGGGTGCGCGACCGAGCTTTCCGCCAGCACTGCGCCCTCTTCGGCCAGCGCCCGTTCCTGTGGCACATCTCGGACGGGCTGAAGGACGGCTTCTCGGTCTTCGTTCACTACCACCGCTTCGACCAGGCCAACCTGCGCAAGCTGACCTACACCCTGCTCGGCGACTGGCTTGCCCGCGCCAAGGCCGAGAACAACACGCTGCGCTACGAGAAAGGCCGCGAGCTCCAGCAGAAGCTGGAGAAGATCCTGGAGGGCGAGAAGCCCTACGACATCTTCGTACGCTGGAAGTCGCTCGCCCAGCAGCCGCTGGGCTGGGACCCGGACCTCGACGACGGCGTGCGCCAGAACATTCGCCCCTTCATAAAGGCGGGCGTACTCACCCACGACCTGTCGAAGATCCTAAAGGACAAGGATCGCGGCAAGGATGTGCCGTCCGCGCCCTGGTACGAAGTGTTCAATGGCGAGCGCCGCAACGACCATCACACCACCTTGGCCGAGAAGCGCGCCGCGCGTGAGGCCACTGCGAAACGGGTGGAGGCGGCGAAGTGACGACGCCTCTCGATGCCCTCGTCAGCGCCCTGCACGACGCCGCAAGCTACAACGCCGCGGCCGAGGCGCCGCCGGAAGCGGTAGTGTGGTGCGACGCCAATCGGGAGTTCGAGCCCCTTCTGCCGGCGCTGCGCGAGCGGCTTCCGGAGCTGCTGACTTACGGCGAGTTCGATGCGGCGACACGAACGGGGCCGGCCGTTTGGCTGCGCGCTGCAGTTGCCGGAGCCGTTCCCGCCGTTCTCATCCCGGAGGAGAGCACGCCCATCCTCTATCTGCCCGGCGTCGCTCGCGAGACGCTGAAGGGCGCTGACGATTGCCCGGCTCTCCTACAGCCGCTGGTCTGGTTCACGGTGGCAGGCACCGTGTTCGGGCACGTCAACGGTAAAGACTGGACGCTGCGCGGCTTCCTCACCTCCGAACGCGGGCCGCTCAAGCTCAGCATCGCCGACGACAATGCGACCCGCACAGCGCTTTCCCACGCGGCGCTGCGCATCTGCACGCGCCCCGTCGAGGAGTTGCGTGGCCAACGCTGGAACGCGGACCAGCTAAATGCGCTGCTCGCGCCCGACCTAGCCGCCGACATGCTCGAGTGGATCGACGGAGCCTTCACCGAGTTGGGCGATCCCGCGCGGTTCGCGGCCTTCGCCAACATCGCCGAAAAGCAGCTGAAGTTCGATCCGCGCAAGCTGTCCCCGCAGGACGCTACGCGGCGCTTGGCCAAGCGCGAAGGGCGCTGGGCGGAGGTATGGGCGCGTTTCGCCGCCTCTACCGGTTTTGAGAAGGTCGTGACCTATCTCAGCCTCGAAGAGCCGGGAACGCTATTCGAGCACCAGGATTCGTACCCCCGCTTGAACGCTCGGGACGAAAAGGACCTGCGCCAACAACTCCGCGAACTGGCAGAGCTTTCGCCAGAGACCGCCAAGGCCAGAATTGGTGAGTTGGAAGCGAAGCACGCTTGGCGGCGAGAGACAGTCTGGGCGCGGCGCGGCGAAGCACCCTTGGCGCAGGCTCTCGCCTTCATCGCGAACATCGCCGCCGCCGAGCCGCTGCCGAGTCATGACGGCAACGCGCTGGCCGAAGCCTATGTCGCGGCAGGCGCCGATGTGGACTGGGCCGCGATGCGCGCGCTGGCGGTCGCGCCGCGCGAGCTCGACCGCGAGGCCGTCGCCGCAGCGCTGCGTGCGGTCTATCTGCCCTGGATGGATCAGGGCGCCCTCGCGCTCCAGGAGCTGATCCGAGTTGGCAAGGTAAAGCTCGCCGCGCCGCCCGAGGCTGGTCCCGGCGCCACCACGATCCTGTTCGTGGACGGCTTGCGCATGGACCTTGCCCGTGAGCTCGTCCGCCGATTGAAGGATGAGGGCGTGCAGGTCTCGCTGGGCTGGATGTGGTCCGGGTTCCCCACCGTCACCGCGACGTGCAAGCCGATGGTCTCCCCGGTGGCGTCCCTGCTGAGCGGGCCGCCGACCACCTCCGACGTTCTGCCACTGTCCCCGGAGGGCAAGCCGGCGACGAAACCCGTGTTGTTCAAGTTGATGGAAGCGCAAGGCTGGGAAACGGACAGCGCCCTACTCCCCGACGCGAAGCTCTGGGCGGAAACTGGGCGGTTCGATGAAGAAGGGCATGCGCTGGGCGCGCGGCTTGCCGAGCGGCTATCGGCAGGCATCCGCGATGCGGTCGACCGCATCCTTCAGTTGGTAACGTCGGGACGGAGCCTTCATATCGTTACCGACCATGGCTGGCTGCTGATGCCGGGCGGGCTGCCCCACGCGGCGCTCGATGTCGGCCTGGTGGAGCCCAACGGCAAGCGGACGCGTTGCGCCATGGTGAAAGCTAAGGCCGAAACGTCCTATCTCCAGGTTCCGTGGAGTTGGAACCCCGAGGTTTCGGTGGCGACGGCGACGGGCGCGCGGTCATTTTACGCAGGCTACGAGTATGCGCATGGCGGCGTCAGCCCGCAGGAATGCATCTTACCCGTCCTGAAGGTGGTGGGCGATGGTGCACAGCGCGCCGTTACCATCGGAAAAACCAGATGGGAGGGACTGCGTCTGCGCGTCGAGGTGACCGGCGGCGCCGACCTCCGCGTCGATCTGCGCCTCGGTTCGGAGACCAGCGGACCGAGCCTGATCAAGGGCGGCAGGGTTCTCGACGAGCATGGCCGGACGTCATTCCTGGTTAGCGACGAACATGAGCGTGAAGCCGCCTGCCTTGTCGTACTGGATGACGATGGTCGGGTATTGGCCCACCGCACGCTGACGGTCGGGGAGGATTGACGTGATCGAGCTCGACGACCTGGACCGCAAGGCGGCGGAAGCGTTCCCCGGACACATCGTGCGAAAGGATCTGGTTCGCCGTTTTCGCGGTCAGTTCCCCGTTCCGACCTATGTGGTCGAGTTCATGCTTGGCCGCTACTGCGCCAGCACCGTGCCCGAGGAGATCGAAGAAGGTCTCCAGATGGTGCAGTCGCAACTCTCCGACCGGACGGTGCGCGCGGGTGAAGAGGAACTGTTCAAGTCGAAGGCGCGCGACCGCGGCGCCGTTCGCATCATCGACATCATCACGGCCCGCCTCGACGCCAAGACCGACAGCTACCTGGCGACCCTGCCGAGCCTCCGCCTCAACGACGTGCGCATCTCGGACAAGATTGTCCTGGAGCACGAACGCATGCTGACGGGCGGCTTCTATGCCGAGATCGAACTCGGCTACGACGCCAGCATCGCACAGGAGAAGGGCGGCAGGCCGTTCGAAGTCCTGAGCCTCCGTGAAATCCAGCTATCCACGCGCGACATACTGGACAAGATTGCCGCCGGCCGTGCCCAACTGACCACGCGTGAGTGGAAAGACCTACTCCTGCGCAGTATCGGCCTGGAGCCTGCCGCTCTCAGCGCCCGCGCCCAGGACACGACGCTCCTGCGCATGATCCCCTTCGTGGAGCGAAACTACAACCTGATTGAGCTCGGTCCCCGCGGAACGGGCAAGAGCCACCTATTCCAGCAGGTCTCGCCCTACGCGCACCTCGTTTCCGGCGGCAAGGCGACGGTGGCGCGCATGTTCGTCAACATGGCGAACGGCCAGCGCGGCCTTGTCTGCCAGTACGATGTGGTCTGCTTCGATGAGGTCTCGGGCATTTCCTTCGACCAGAAGGACGGCGTCAACATCATGAAGGGCTACATGGAGTCGGGCGAGTTTTCGCGCGGCCGAGAGAGCATCCGCGCCGAAGGCAGTATCGTCATGGTCGGCAATTTCGATGTGGACGTTCAGCACCAACAGCGGGTGGGGCACCTGTTCGGGCCGATGCCGCCCGAGATGCGGAACGACACCGCCTTCATGGACCGCATCCACTGCTACCTGCCGGGATGGGACGTTCCCAAGGTCAGCAAGGAGCTGTTCACAGACCGCTTCGGCCTGGTTAGCGATGTCCTCGCCGAGTGCTTCTCGCGCCTTCGCTCGCAAAGCCGCGTCAACGTCCTCCAGGGACGGGTCCATTTCGGCGGCGCTCTCTCCGGCCGCGATCAGAACGCGGTCAACAAGACCGTCTCCGGCCTGTTGAAGCTTCTCTATCCCGATCCGACCGTCGCCGTGCCGGACGACGATCTTGAATGGGCGGTGCGTCTCGCCCTCGAAGTGCGCCGACGTGTGAAGGAGCAGCAGAAACGCATCGGCTCGGCCGAGTTTCGCAACACGCAATTCAGCTACGTGATGGGCTTGGATGGCGTCGAGAAGTTCGTCTCGACCCCGGAGTTGCAGAGCGAGGACAGCATCGGCTCCGACCCTCTGCCGTCCGGCCAGGTCTGGGCGATCAGCCCGGGCGGCCAGGACGAAAGCACGGGATTGTTCCGTATCGAAGTGACGGAAAGCCCCGGCGGCGGCGTCCGCATCCTGAACCAGTCACCCCCTGGTCCCTTCCGGGAAAGCGCGCGCATCGCGGAACAGAACCTATACGCAAGGTCACGGGAGCTCGTCGGTGAGCGCAATCCGCGCGAGCACGAATTTGCTCTTCAGCTTCGATCTTTCGATGCCGCGAAGAGCGGCGAACAGCTTGGCGTTGGTGTTCTCGTCGCGCTTTGTTCCGCCCTCCTCGGGAAGCCGTTGAAGGGCGGCCTCGTCATCGCCGGCGGAATTACCCTGGGCGGCTCTATCGAACCGATCCACAACCCGATCGACGTAGTCGAGCTCGCAATGGAGAAAGGCGCCAACGCTGTCCTCGTGCCCGTATCTAGTCGCAGGGCCTTGATCGACTTGTCGGACGATGTAGCCACCAGGGTTCAAGTTCTCTTCTACGCCGACGCGCCGGATGCCCTGCGCAAAGCACTGCACGACTGATATCTTCGCAGGTTGTTGTGCAATCGGTTTGATTAAACGCGGCTGTTTATGACCCGCTCAATTTGGAAGGCGGAAGCCAATATATCTGCAAATCCTGGAGCGACCCCAAAGATCATGGCCGTGGTGTTTGCATAGTCGCGACTGAGCGCCTCGACCATTCCGTCGATAGGTGCGATAGCGAATGAGCCCGGGGTGGCGGAGGCCAGGTCATAGTCGGGGCGGTCGAAGAACATGCGCGCGTGGCGCACGCAGTCGGCGCCAAGATCGCGATCCGCAAGCGCCGCTTTTCCGACCTCCGAGCCAAGCAGGCAGTGCAGGTCGTAATAGTGTCGCGACACCCGCTGGCCTTCTTGCCGGAGAACACCGCGCCGCTCGTACCAGCGGCGCAAGCCATGGGCAATCACCACTTTGTCCCAGAAGGTGCGGGTGGCTTCGATCGTGGTGACGCCGGCGACGGTCAGGTCGAGTCCATCAGCCTCCTCGCTGACATAGGGTCGAATCGTGGTGGGACGGTTGGGATCGAGCGCTGACTTTGCGCCGGATTCGATGCGCACGGCCGGTCGCACATAGGTGCCGTCGCGCGGCTCGACTTCGGGATACCAGACGAGCAATGTCTGTCCGTCTGGATCGGCTTCGTCGATCTCGACACGCCCGGCGCCATCGGTTGCCTCGGCGAGCCGAGCGCTAAGAAGTTCGTGGAGCGGGCCTGTGATATAGGCACGGCACGCGTCCCGGATCGCATCGAGCCTGGCACGACGTTTCTTGTTCGACAGAGCCTCCAGTTCCTCGACCGAAGCGGCCTCATTGAGGTCGTCGCGGAAGACGGTGACATCGATGTCCTCGGAAAAGCGCTCGATCAGGCCATAGGCTTTCGACAGCGAGGTGCCGCCCTTGAACAGGAGGCGCGGTCCTCCATCAGGCCGCTCGTGATAGAGCGCATTCAGCGTCCAGCAGACCCAGAAATCCTTCTCCACATTGCCGATCGGTGTGCCGAGCCGATTGGCGGTGGTGAGAAATAGGTCGAGCCGGTCACCCGGCGGCGCGGCGATGACCTGCCTGTATGCGGAGCTGGTCATGGCTGGCCCTCGTCCGCATCGGTTGCGCTGAGCAGGTCTCGCAAGAACTCCTGCATCCAGATCGGAAGCGCGGAGAGACCGGCGCGCAGATCGTCGCGGATCGCCTGCCCGTGCTGCGGGTCGGCGAAAAGGCGGCGCAGCGCGGTCTGGACGCGGGCGCGCTCGTCGTCCTGCGCGAGCATGTCCTGCATCCAGTGCAGTGCCTGGACAATGCGCATCGCCGGTCGGCCGGCCCAATAGAGGCGGCTGGGTGCGGCGAACTTGAAATGAATTTCCTGCTTGCCGAGCTTGATCGGCTTCAGGCGTGCATCAACCAGCACCTCGATGCGCGCGGGCACGGCGGTGGTGAGGCCGAGATCGTTGGCGGCGGTCATGCCGTCCAACACGGCGCGCGCCTGGTCGCGGCGGGTGACGGCGCGGATGACGGCGCGATAATCGGGCACGGTGGGGTGGCCGGTCAGCTCATTCTTACGGGGCTGATCGTAGAGACCGCGGTCGATACGGCGCAGATCGCCTGCAGCGGCGAGGCGCTGCAGGGTCTTGTCGACGGCGGCGCGGCTGCCAAGGTCGGCAAAATCGCTGGGTGTCCAGACCTCGTTCGGGCTGGAGGCGATCCTGGCGAGCACCCGGGAGCGAAGGTTGGCATCATGCGCTAAAGTCGCCATGTCCGAAATATGATACATTTTTCGGACAGACACAAGCCGATGTCCGAAGATTACTACATTTTTCGGACAAAGCGCGCGAACCATGGTGTCCGAAGTTTGTCGCAAACTTCGGACGCTCACACCCCGGTCGCTTCTAGCTTCCGCCCGGACCGATCACGGCGAGAGGAACGGGAGCGCGTTGGCGCCGCCCGCCCATCGAGCAGGTCGGCCATTTCGTCGGCCACCCGGTCAGCCGTCATCCTGAGCGCTTCGTCGATGTGGACATAGCGCTGCGTGACGCCCCTGGCGGAATGGCCGAGCAGCGCCGCGATCGTCAGCTCAGAGAAGCCGAGATCACCCGCGAGGCTCGCAAAGGTGTGGCGCAACGTGTGCGGGGTGATGTCCGCCAGCCTGGCCTTCTGACAGACGCGATCGAGAACACGCACCACGCCGATGAAATGCCCTTCTCCCCAATCGGCCGGAAAGAAGAACGGGGACTTGGTTTTGGGCTGATCGAGAAGCAGATCGATGGCGGCCTGGCCGATCACACGAATCTGCGCGCCGCTCTTGGTATCCGGAAAGCGGATGGCGCATTCTTCTTCGTCCAGCCAGGTGCGCTGCAGCCCGAGCGCTTCCATGCGCCGGAAGCCGGTCAGGAGGAGGAAGCGAATGGCGGCGAGGCCGGTCGGATGCTCGCCCTCCTCCGCGGCCGCCCGCAGCGTCTTGCCTAGCCGTTCGATCTCGCTCCGGCTGAGACGCCGTTCGCGTGGTGCGCTGGCGATCCTGCGCACGCCCTTGGCGGGATTGGCTTCGATCTTCCCGAGGCGAACCGCGTGCTCAAAGATGGAGTGCAACGTCGACATGGTCCGCGCGGCCACGCCCTCCCCGCCGGTGGTGGCGCCGCCGCGGCTGCCCGCGCGGGGCTTCGAGGTCTTGCCGGCCGCGATGTCCGCCTGCGCGCCTTCGACGTCGCCAAGCTTGAGGGATGCGACCTGGCGGCGACCGAGGAGCGGCTTGATGTGCGCCTCGATGCGGCTGCGGTCCATCGCCAGCGTGGACGGCTTGATCGGTCGCCGACGGCGGCCGAGGATCCGCCCGGCTTCCGCCTCGGCCAGATACCAGTCGCAGACTTCGGCGACGGTGAGCAGGCCCGCTGCCTTGGCTTCCTCCGCGACCGGATCGACACCCTTGGAAACCGCCACTAGCTTCTCATGGGCGAGCTTGCGAGCTTCTTCGACCGTCATCAGCCCATATCGCCCGATGACGGCCCTCCGGTTCCTCCCTTCCGGCGTGCGATACTGGATGACGAAGCTCTTGAGGCCCGACGGCATGACCTGCACGCCGAACCCGCGCAGCTCGCGATCCCACACGAAATGCTCCCGAACCTTGACCCCATCTCTGGAAGGTTTCGGAGCCTTGAGCGCGTCCACGATCCGCTTTGTGATCTTTTCCGTCGCCATATCAACATCTTGTCGAATCTTTGCTTAGAATCAACCCACCATACCCTCTATCGAAGCCAATTCCAAGCATTTCGAAGCAAGTCAGCGGCTACCTCCCGGATAGGTCCGGCGGAACTGTACCGCGTTAAGTCGGTGATTTATCGTGTATTATCGTATCACAGCGTGGAGCCGGATAGGGCGGCGAGAGCGTGTCGGGCACCTTGCCAAGGTTGGGGTCGAGGGTTCGAATCCCTTCGCCCGCTCCAGTTTTCCTCACGAAGACAAGCATTTGCGACGGCCGCCCTCGGGCGGCCTTTCGCTTTTTCAAAGCACGGTAAGCGCCTCGCGGCAAAAGAGAGGCGGCAGTGCGGGTCCTCAGTGCCCGAGCAGGCGGGTGAAATGGCCCATCTTCCGGCCGGGCCGCGCCTCGGCCTTGCCGTAGAGATGCAGGACGAGATCGGGCTCGGCGAGAAGGGCGGGCGCACGTAGGACGTCGTCGCCGATCAGGTTCTCCATGACGCAGTCGGAGTGCCGCGACGGCGAGCCGAGCGGCAGGCCGGCGATAGCGCGCACATGCTGCTCGAACTGCGAGACGGCGCAGGCGGCCTCCGTCCAGTGACCGGAATTGTGCACCCTCGGCGCAATCTCATTGGCAAGCACGGCGCCGTCGGGGAGAACGAAGAATTCGACGCCGATCACGCCGACA
>CAJPFN010000032.1 GCA_905339215.1 Rhizobiaceae bacterium | reverse complement strand
CTGCGCAGCACCGGATGCCGGCTCGAATTGATGACGGTGTTGGTCCCGCCCATCTGGATGTCGCCGGTTTCGTTGATGCGCAGCCGCTCGTTCGCGAGCGGGCCATCGTCGACCGCGCCGGTGGAAAAGATCAGCGAGGTTGGAACCGAGCCCGCGCCCGATCCGGACGGCGTGCCGGTCACGCGCGCGGCGATGGCGGCCGTGCGCGGATAGCCGCCATTGGCGCTGCCGCCGGCGTAGGGCTGGATGCTGAAGGCGAAGATGAAGTCGCCGTCGCTGACGATCGCGGGCGCGGCGAAGGTGCCGCGGCTCTTGCGGGTGTTGGCCACGGCCGCCGCAGCGTTGGCGCTGCTCTGCGAGATCACGAGGCCCCGGTTGCCGGTGTTTTCCGACACGAGGTGCAACTGCCCGAGCGGCGCGAAGGGTGCCGTATGGACGCCGAGATTGCCGGTCATCACATCGCCCGTGCGCGCCACCTTGGTGTCGGCGTACTGCTTGCTGGCAATGCCGAGCGCGTCGGTCGGGTCGGCGGCGACCGTCGCCTTGCCGCTGGTCCTGTCCACGGTGAGCGCCGTGGTCCAAGACGACCCGTCGGGCGAGACCTTGAGGGCGAGATCGTCGTCGCCGATCAGGCCGAGTTCGGCCCGCCCCGACCAGCCGGTCTGCATGAGCAGCGACAGCACGTTCGCCGCGCCTTCCTTGTTCATCGTGTAGCGCAGGTCACCGTCGCCGCCTTCGCCTGTCGCTTTCGCCGCCCACAGCGCCTTGTTCAGCTTTGCCGAGAATGGGTTTGTCGCGTCGGCGGCGGTGCCGATGCCGATGAGCCCAAGGTTCTGCAGTGTGGCGAGGGTGCCCGCGACGCTCGCCCAGGCCGAACCGGTGAAGTGGAAGAGTTCGCCTTCGTCGGCAATCCAGGCGATCCAGCCGGCCTGCGGCGAGAGGAAGCGCCAGGCGCCGTCCTCGCGGACGGCGACCTTGCCGTCCTGTCCGTCCCAGTCGCCGCTTGCCCCGGCGGCGACGATGTGGCGGTCGCCGTCACTCGGCGCTTCCGGCGGCGCCGTCAGGTCGCGATCCAGAACCGCAAGCTGGACGATCGCGTCGAGCATCGCCAACGCCTCGTTGTGGGTGACGTGCTTCTGCGCCTGGCTCGGCATCAGGTAAGGGAGTTCGAGGTTGGCGGTGTTTTGCATCGGCAGGCCCCTGCTATCATCTTGCCGGATTCTACTGTCGCCGCCGGGGAGGGGGATAAAACGGCCGCGTTTTTTTGGTTTCGCCAGCGTCGCGGTGATTTGCGGCGGAGCGCTTTCTCCATGTCCGCGCAACGACTTGGCGCTGCGGATGGAAAGACCGCCTTTCGTCGTTGCGGCGCAAAACGCTTCCGTTTTGTCCCCCTCCACGGGAATGCTGCGCCCTATCGGCGTTTTTCCACGCCTGCTATCTGATGCGTCGAAAACCTCGCCGCGACGGCGTTCCCGCGATCCGCGCGGCGTCGGTCCGGTCTGGTGTCGAAGCCGGAAACCGATGACGATCTCCCTTACCCATCTGCAGCGCCTCGAGGCGGAATCGATCCACATATTCCGCGAGGTGGCCGCCACATTCGCCAAGCCGGTCATGCTCTATTCGGTGGGCAAGGACTCGTCGGTGCTGATGCACCTCGCCATGAAGGCATTCCATCCGGCACGGCCGCCCTTCCCCTTCCTCCATGTCGACACGACCTGGAAGTTCCGCGAGATGATCGCGTTCCGCGATGAAATGGCGGCGCGGCTCGGCGTGGACCTGATCGTCCACATCAACGAAGAGGGCCTGCGCGACAACATCAATCCGTTCGATCACGGGTCCAACACACACACGCATGTCATGAAGACCGTCGCATTGCGTCAGGCGCTCGATCGTTACGGCTTCGATGCCGCGTTCGGCGGTGCCCGCCGCGACGAGGAGAAGTCGCGCGCCAAGGAACGCATCTTCTCCTTCCGCAGCGCGCAGCACGCCTGGGATCCGAAGAACCAGCGGCCGGAAATGTGGAAGATCTACAATACGCGCGTCGCGCCGGGTGAATCGATCCGCGTCTTCCCGCTGTCGAATTGGACGGAACTCGACATCTGGCAGTATATTCTGCGCGAGGACATTCCGATCGTTCCGCTCTACCTGGCGAAGACGCGCCCCGTGGTGGAACGCGACGGCATGCTGATCATGGTCGACGACGACCGCATGAAGCTGCGGCCCGGCGAGAAGGTCGAGGAGCGCCTGGTGAGGTTCCGCACGCTCGGCTGCTATCCGCTGACCGGAGCGATCGAATCCGAAGCAGCTACGGTCGAAGAGATCGTCGAGGAGATGCTGGTGGCGCGGACCTCCGAGCGGCAGGGCCGGCTGATCGATCGCGACGAGGCGGGATCGATGGAGAAGAAGAAGCGGGAAGGCTATTTCTGATGCATCAGCCTGTGCTCAACTCTCCGGACTCCGCGCCGGATCTTCACCGCTTCCTGGCTGAGCAGGGCGACAAGTCGCTGCTGCGCTTCCTGACCTGCGGCTCGGTCGACGACGGCAAGTCGACCTTGATCGGCCGCCTGCTCTACGACACCAAGCTGATCTTCGAAGACCAGCTCGCGGCGCTGGAGCGCGATTCGAAAAAACACGGGACCGCGGGCGACGACATCGACTTCGCTCTCCTCGTCGACGGGCTCGAGGCCGAGCGCGAGCAGGGTATCACCATCGACGTCGCCTACCGCTTCTTTGCTACGGCGAAGCGCAAGTTCATTGTCGCCGACACGCCCGGCCACGTGCAGTACACGCGCAACATGGCGACCGGCGCGTCGACGGCCGACCTCGCCGTGGTTCTGGTCGATGCGCGCAGCGGCGTGCTGCCGCAGACCAGGCGCCACAGCTTCATCGCCTCGCTGCTCGGCATACGCCACGTCGTGCTCGCGGTGAACAAGATCGACCTGGTGGACTTCAGTCAGGATGTCTTCGACCGGATCTCAACCGAGTTCTCCGCCTTCGCCCGCGATCTCGGTTTCTCCTCGCTCGTCGCCATCCCGCTGTCGGCGCGCCACGGCGACAACGTCATCGAGCCGTCGGCGAATACGCCCTGGTACCATGGCGCGACGCTACTCTCCCATCTGGAGGCGGTCGTCGTCGACGACGTCGCGGCGAGCCGGCCGTTCCGCTTTCCCGTTCAGTACGTCAACCGGCCCAATCTCGACTTCCGCGGTTTCGCCGGCACCATAGCCGCGGGCCGCATCACTCCCCGGGATTCGGTCGTCGTGGCGAAGTCGGGCAAGGTGTCGCGGGTGAAGCGCATTGTCACCGCCGATGGCGACCTCGACGAGGCGATCGCTGGACAGGCCGTCACCATCGTGCTCGACGACGAGGTGGAGGTTTCGCGCGGCAACATGCTGGTCGCGCCGGACGCCCGGCCCCACGTCGCCGACCAGTTCACCGCCACAATCGTCTGGTTCGACGAGCACGCGCTGCTGCCGGGGCGTACCTACATACTGCGCACCGAGACCGACCAGACGAATGCCTCGGTGACGGAGCTGAAGTACCGGGTTGACGTCAACAGCTTCGCCCACGAGGCAGCGAAATCGCTCGATTTGAACGAGATCGGCTCCTGCAACCTCTCCACGCAGCAGCCGATCGCTTTCGACAACTACGCCGACGACCGATCGACCGGATCCTTCATCCTGATCGACCGGATGACCAACCGGACCGTCGCGGCGGGCATGATCCAGCACCCGCTGCGCCGCGCCTCCAACGTCCACTGGCAGGCGCTCGACGTCGACAGGCAGGCACGTGCCGCGTTGAAGCACCAGAAACCGGCCGTTCTCTGGTTCACCGGCCTTTCGGGATCGGGAAAGTCGACCATTGCCAACGCGCTGGAAGCCCAGCTTCACCGTACCGGCCGCCACACCTACATGCTCGACGGCGATAACGTACGCCACGGGCTGAACCGCGACCTCGGCTTCACCGAGGAGGATCGCGTGGAGAACATCCGCCGCGTCGCGGAGGTGGCGAAACTGATGGCCGACGCCGGCCTCGTCGTCCTGGTCTCCTTCATCTCGCCGTTCCGCGCAGAGCGGCGCATGGCGCGCGACCTGATGGAGCAGGGCGAGTTCGTCGAGATCTTCGTCGACACGCCCTTCGACGAATGCGCGCGGCGCGATCCGAAAGGGCTCTATGCCAAGGCGCTGCGCGGGGAGATCAAGAATTTCACCGGCGTAGACTCGCCCTATGAGACGCCGGAGACACCAGAAGTTCATCTGGTGACCGCGGGGCGCACGGCGGAAGACATGGCTTCCGAGATCGCACATTGGCTCGACGCCCACGGCCTCGGCTGACCGATGGCGTTAAGTGCGCTCCCCGGGGACGAGGCGATCCTCGATCTGTTCGAAAGGCTCGCGCTCGACGCGGGTCGGGCGGTCATGGCCGTCTATGCCACCGATTTCGCCGCCGACGCCAAGGCCGATGCCTCGCCGGTGACTGCCGCAGACCACGCCGCGGAGGCGATCATCCTCGCCGGCCTACGCAAGGAACTCCCCGGCGCGCCCTGCGTCGCCGAGGAGGAGGTCGCGGCGGGCAGGGTGCCTGATATTGGCGCCGGGCCGTTCATCCTCGTCGACCCACTCGACGGGACTCGTGAGTTCGTCAGCCGCAATGGCGACTTCACCGTCAACATTGCGCTGGTGCGCGGGCGAGTGCCCGTCGTCGGCGTCGTCTACGCGCCGGCCCGCGGTATGCTCTATTCCGGTCGGCCGGGCGCTGCCTTCGCGGTTGCGACGGCCGATGGAGCGATCGTCGGCCGGCGACGCGCCATCGCGGTGCGCCCGCCGCGGGAACCGCTGTCGATCGTCGCCAGTCGCTCGCACCTGACGCCCGAGACCGCCGCCTTCATCGACCGCTTCCCCGGTGCGGAGACGGTCTCGGTCGGTTCGTCGCTGAAGTTCTGCCTGCTCGCGTCGGGCGAGGCCGATCTCTATCCGCGGTTCGGCCGCACCATGGAGTGGGACACGGCGGCAGGAGACGCGGTGCTGCGCGCCGCCGGCGGCCGTATGCGTCGACCGGACGGCAGCCCGCTCCTCTACGGCAAGCGCGGCCAGGCCGAAGACGTCGACTTCGCCAATCCGTGGTTCGTCGCCGATGTCGGTGAAGCCGTCGAGGCGTTCCGCCGGTAGTCTACCTCAGCGTTTTGCTGCCAACGCCTGCCGGCGCATGCGGTAGACGCTCGCCGCGGCCAATGCGCCGCCGCAGGCGAATGCCGCGACGTCGAAGGGTGACCCCCAGCGCATCGCTCCGATCGCGAGCCCGCCGGACAAGAGGCTCACCAGGGCCACCTCGGCGACGATCGAGGGCACCGGTCGCCCCGCCCGGCGCACGACCTGGTAGGCGTGGGACGAATGCGCGGCGAAGACATTCTCCCTGCGCAGGGCCCTCAGCACGATCGTCGACACGCTGTCGGCGAGGAAGAAGGCGAAGGGCAGGAGGGCTGCCCATGGCGACCGCATCGCGAGCATCAACGCGACTGCGCCCGAGAGCAGGCCGAGCGCCAGGCTGCCGCTATCGCCAAGGAAGACCCGCGCCGGCGGCAGGTTGAAGGGCGCGAAGCCGAACAGCGCTCCGGCAATCGCCGCCGACAGGATTGTCGGGGCGGCGTCGACCATTCCGGCCGCTCCGGCGAGCGCAATGACGGCATGCGGCACGCCGATGCCGGCGACCACCATCAGGTCGAGTCCGTCCATGAAGTTGGTCATGTTGATCCACCAGACGAGGGCGACGGCGATGAGTGCCCGCTCGGCGGCCAGCGGGATTTCGGTGGGAAGCAGGCGCAGGCCCGGTTCGAGGAACCACAGGAAGAGGAAGGCGGCGGCGAACTGGCCGGCCAGCTTGGCACCGGCCGCGAGGTCGCGGCGGTCGTCGAGGAGTCCCAGTACGGCGAGCAACGTTGCGCCGGCAGCGGCGCCGAAGGCGAGCTTCGCATCTACGCCGCCCGCGAAGGCGACCGCCACCATGACCGCGATCGCGACCGGCGCGGCGGCGAGCCCGCCGATCTGTCGCGCCGGGCCGCTGTGGTTGGAGCGCGCCGTGACCGCCGCGGCGAGGAAGTCGGCCGGCAAAACGCGGTTGAAAACGGCAAGAAGCCCGGCCGTCGTCACGAAGCCGCCGAAGAGAAGGGCGAGGATCATCATTGCCCGATCGCTACCACGCACTGCGCCGGGGCGGCAATCGACCGTGGCAGACATGCCACGTTGCGGCTGCTGGTTGAGGCGTGTTGTTTTCTCGGGTGGATCGTGACGGCGACAGGCGATAGTTACGGATCGGCGAGGTCAGACGATGATAGTGCGGCCGTAGCGTCCTGAGAAACGGAAAGGGGATCGAATGAAGGTGATGGCGGCGACGAGACTTATTGCGGCCGTATCGGCTCTTTTGGTCGCGCACGCCCTTCCCGGTTCGGCCGCGGAACAGGCTTGGGGTGCCAATTTCGCATGTCAGGTTACGTCTCCGGAGCGCGGGGACGCCCCGCGCATCACCCTGCAGACCGGCCGTAGGACGGATGCCGAGGGCAAGTGGACCGAATATGCGCGGCTTCGCCTGTTCAACATTCCGAAGCTGTCGGAAGACGCTTCAAGCGTCTTCGCTGGCGGAGCCGTCGAGATCCCGGGCTACGTGAAATGGAGTAATCTTGAGTTCGCGGGCAGGCAGGAAGACACTGAATTCGCGCTCTATATCCCGCTGCCCGACATAGCGCAGGCGTTGGGGCCGTTGGAGGGCGGGCACGTACTAAGGATCACAGTCCAGGCCAAGGATGGCCCCGTGACCTTCGAGGTCGACCTGACGGGATCGTCCAAGGCCATCGCCACGTTCCGCGTCTGCGCGACCTGAACCCGTGCCGGGACCGGCCTCCGATGCGGCGCCGGTTCGTGATCTCGGTTTCAGCCGCGCTGCGTCCGGGCGGCATACCGCGCTATCCTCTCGGCCGTGTCCTCGCCCGGTTTCCAGCCGAGCGCTTCCAGGCCGTCGGCCCGCGCCATCAGCGGCCCGGTGAGGCGTCGCCAGGCTTCGCCGCGTCCGGCGAGGCGAAACGGCGCCGCGAGCAGCGCATCCGGAAAGGCAAACAGCAGCGGCCTCCTGCCAAGTCCCTTGCGCATAGCCGCGACGATCTCGGCTACTGAGATTGGCTCGCAGTCGCAGGCGATGAAAGGACCCGTCGCGGGCCTCTTCAGCCCGAGCAGGTGCAGGATCGCGTCGGCCAGCGCCCCAACGTCGAGCAGCGACCGCTTGGCCGAAAGCCCGGCGATCGGCAATGGGATCGGTAGGGCCGCCAGCCGCGCCAACGATGCAAGATTTCCCTTCACGCCCGGTCCATAGATCAGCACCGGACGCAAGATCGTGTAGAAGCCGCCGCCGGCGAACGCCTTCGCGACGAGCCGCTCCCCTTCGAGCTTCGACCGTCCGTAGTCGTCCTGGGGGGCCGGCGGTGTGTCGTCCTCCAACACCGTGTCCGACACCGGTCCGGCCATTGCCCGGATCGACGAGACGAAGACGAAGCGCCCGCGGATCTCCGTGGCCGCGGCACGGGCGAGCGCTCCGGCAAGGTCCGCGTTTACAGACATGTAGGTCTCGCGCGGGATTTCGGCGGTCGCGTGGGCGATGCCGGCGCAGTGCACGACATGGTCGACTCCGGTCAGGAGCGGTACCCACGCAGCTTCGCTCGCCGGTTCCTCGGGCAGGGCGGCCACTTCGGCAAAGGTTCCCGCGAGCGTCTGCGGTTGCCGCGACACGGCGCGAACAGCGTAGCCGGCGTCGACGAACCGCTCGCCGAGCGCCTTGCCGACGAAGCCGCCGGCGCCGGTGAGCAACACGCGTTCAGCCATCGCCTGGTCCTTGCAAGCTCGCGACGGCGCTGCGCCGCAGGCCGCACCCTATGTCGTGCGGCCGTTCCGCTCAACGGCGGGGAGGGCGATTGCCCGTCAGGCCAGTTCGCTGCGCCAGGGCGGATTTGCACCTGCGCGTGCCACGGTAACGGCAGCAGCCCTGGCGCCGAGGGTCAGTGCCGCGTGAATCGCCTCCCGCGACAATCCGTCGACGGCCTCCTTGCTTAGTAGGCCCTGGTCGTGCAGGGAGGCCAGAACGCCGGCGTTGAACGTGTCGCCCGCTCCGACCGTGTCCACGACATCGACCCTGAGCGATTCCACCGTGACCGGGCCGGCGCGGCTGTAGGCCGTTGCGCCCTTGCTGCCGCCGGTCACGATGACCAGTCTCGCGCCGCGCTCAAGCCAGCGCGCCGCGATCTGCGCGGCGTCTCCCGCCTCGTCGAACCAGCCGAGGTCGTCGTCGGACAGTTTCACGATGTCGGCCATCGCGATCATGCGGTGCATGCGCGCGAGATGAGCGTCGCGGTCGTCGATGAAGCCGGGGCGGATGTTGGGATCGAGCATGACGACGCGGCGGCCGTGCTCGCGGCGCATCAGCGCCTCGTAGGCCGAACCGCATGGTTCGGGAATCAGGCTGATCGCGCCGAACAGCATGGCGTCAGTGTCGTCGTCCAGCACCGGCAGGTCGCATTCGGAGAGCATCCGTCCCGCCGTATTTTCGTCGTAGAATGTATAGGTCGCATGACCATCCTGGAGACGGACGAAGGCGAGTGTGGTGGGACGGGAAGACCGCGCTGCGTAACGCGTGCCGACCCCGCTTTCCGCAAGCACGCGGCTGATCTGATCGCCGAATAGGTCGTCGGACAGGCCGGAGAAGAATTCGGTCGGCACGCCCAGCCGGCCGAGCGCAATCGCCGAGTTGAAGACCGCGCCGCCGGCATAGGGAGCGAATGCCGGTTCTCCTGCCGTGCTGGTGCGCGGCAACATGTCGATCAGGGCCTCCCCGCAGCACAGGATCATGCGTCGCTTTCCCGTACGGGGTGGATCACGCCCTTGCGGACGATGAAGTTGGCGTAAAGCCGTGGCTCGCTGGTGGCGACGACGGCGTGGGCGGCCCGGACGCGGCCGTAGAACGCTTCGCCGACGAGTGGCACCACGGCGAAGCCGGGTGCCCGCCGGGCGCAGATGGCGAGCATCTCCTCATGGACCCGGTTGAGGGCGTCAGGGTCGCCACCGACGGTTGATCGGAACAGCGCGTGAGGAACGAAATCGTCCACCGGAAGCACCTGCAACATGGCGTCGAGCACTGCGGGTAGGTAGAGTCCGTCCGCGCGAACCAGCCGCCTTGCGTGTTCGGCCGCCGGATAGTTGCCGTCGACGATCGCGATTTCGTCGCCATGGCCCATGCCGCGCAGCACTGAGAGGAAGTCTGGTCCGAGAAGGGGTGGGACGCCGATGAGCATGGTCAGCCTGCCTTCGCCGTCTGGCTGGCGCCGAGCAGGAACCGGTCGGAAAGCGGCAGGCTGGCGGCGCCGAGGGCGCGCGCGGGGTGGCCGACGCTTCCCTCGCGGATCTCGGGCAAGGTGAGGCCTTCGACATCGATTTCCGCCGTCGCGGCGCGCGTCGCCGCGACGAGACGGCGGCGCACGTCGACAGGCATCCAGCCGTCGATGATGGCCGCCTCGAAGTCGATCACGGAGGAGGCCGCGACGATCGCATAGGCAAGGGCCGCACCGGCGCGGTCGATCCAGCGGTCGAGTTCTTCGCTGACATCGCCCCAATTCTCCGGCGACGTCCACAGCTGTCCCGCCTCGATGCCGCGGGCACTGAGCGCCTTTTCCAGAACCGCGATCGAGGCGACGTCGATGAGCTGGATCGGCTTGCCGCCGGGGCCGGGCACCGGCATCGAGCCGAGCGCGCCGGCGTTTCCGGTGGCCCCCGCATAGAGCGATCCGTTGAGCACGACGCCGCCGCCCGCGAAGGCGCCGATGTAGAAATAGACGAAGTCGCTGACGCCGGCGCCCCGGCCGAATACCAGTTCGGCGCCGCAGGCCGACGTCGCGTCGTTCTGCAGGTAGACGGGGAAAGCGCAGCGCGCCTGGATTTCCGCACCGATGTCGAAGTGGCGCCACTGGTCCATGACCTCGCGTGGTGCCCCGGCCGCATCGGCCCAATTCCACAGCTCGAACGGCATGGCGATGCCAAGCCCGGCGATGCGGCTGTCTTGGCGGGGCGAAAGCTCGGAACGGATCGCGGCCATTCCCTCGGTGACGAAGTCGACGGTGTCCCGCGGCGCCGGGTAGCGGTAGGAAAGCTGACGAATGGCGCGCACCTCGCCGAGGAAGTCGATCAGGACGAGCTCTGCGCTGCGGCGCCCGATCTTCAGGCCGAGGAAATAGGCGCCTTCAGGATCGATCGACATCGGTACCGACGGTTGGCCGATCTTGCCGCGTAGCGGTTCGCCGCGCTTGAGCAGCCCGTCGTCCTCCAACTTGCGCATGATGACGGAGACCGTCTGCGCGGAGAGGCCGGTCATCCTGGCAATGTCCGTCTTGGACAGGCCGCCCTGGCGGCGCACCAACGACAGGACCAGGCGCTCGTTGGAGTCGCGCATACCGCTCTGGTTGGTGCCGCGCTGCATGCGGCCTTCCGCCGATGCGACCGCGCCGCTCCGCACTTGTCCCGCCTCCATGGAAGCTCCTCCCCAATCCGAGGCCTTTGTCGCGAGAATGCGGGCTCGCGTCGAGTCTGTCAATAATAATTAAGAGTGATTTATTTATTGACACACGTCCCGAGTTGGTGTTTGGTCCACGCAGACGCCGGGAGTGAAACGGCCCGGGTCTGCGGCGGCGAGGGCCGCCAGGTACCATCACCACCGGGAGGACTATCGTGACCAAGACCACGCTCAAGAACACCGTATTCGGCGCAGCCGCGGCCGCCCTTGTTGCGCTTGCCGCGCCGGCTTCGGCTGACGAGATCGGCGCCTGCCTGATCACCAAGACCGACACCAATCCCTTCTTCGTCAAGATGAAGGAAGGCGCGACTGCCAAGGCCGCCGAACTTGGCATTGCGCTGAAGAGCTATGCCGGAAAGATCGACGGCGATTCCGAGAGCCAGGTTGCGGCGATCGAGACCTGCATCGCCGACGGAGCCAAGGGCATCCTCATTACCGCGTCCGACACCAAGGGCATCGTGCCGGCAGTCAAGCAGGCCCGTGAGGCGGGTATCGTCGTCATCGCGCTCGACACGCCGCTCGAGCCGGCCGATGCGGCCGACGCCACCTTCGCCACGGACAATCTGCTTGCTGGCAAGCTCATCGGCCAGTGGGCCGCTGCCACCCTGGGCGACGCGGCCAAGGACGCCAAGGTCGCCTTCCTCGATCTCGCCCCGTCGCAGCCGTCGGTCGACGTGCTCCGCGACCAGGGCTTCATGATCGGCTTCGGCATCGACCCGAAGGACCCGAACAAGATCGGCGATGAGGACGACCCGCGCATCGTTGGCCACGACGTGACCAGCGGCAACGAGGAGGGCGGCCGCAAGGCGATGGAAAACCTCCTGCAGAAGGATCCCGGCATCAACGTCGTTCACACCATCAACGAGCCGGCCGCGGCCGGCGCCTACGAGGCGCTGAAGGCCGTCGGCATGGAGAAGAACGTGCTGATCGTCTCCGTCGACGGCGGTTGCCCTGGCGTCAAGAACGTCGAGGCTGGCGTCATCGGCGCCACCTCGCAGCAGTATCCGCTGCTGATGGCCGCGCTCGGCATCGAGGCGATCAAGAAGTTCGCCGAGACCGGCGAGAAGCCGAAGCCCACGGAAGGCAAGGACTTCTTCGACACCGGCGTGGCGCTGGTCACCGACAAGCCCGCCGCGGGTGTCGAATCGATCGACGTCAAGACCGGCCTGGACAGGTGCTGGGGTTGATCTGAGGCCACGACAGTAGGACTGTCGTCGTCACGGAGGGCGGTGCTCCGCCCTCCGCGCGAGGGGCCAAAGGTCCGCGGGAGGAAATCAGGATGAGTGACGCGACGGCGCAGGGCCGGCGGCCGCAGGAGTTCGAGACCGTTCTCTCCGGCAGCGACACCAGGGTGGCGAGCTTCGACGCCCACAAGCGGTCTCCGATCGAACACGTGCAGCATTTCCTGCACTCGAATCCGGCGGCGGTGCCGTTGATCGTGCTCGTCCTGTCGCTGGTCCTGTTCGGCGTCATGATCGGCGGCAAGTTCTTCTCCGCCTTCACCATGACGCTGATCCTCCAGCAGGTCGCCATCGTCGGCATCGTCGGCGCGGCGCAGACGCTGGTCATCCTCACCGCCGGCATCGACCTCTCCGTCGGCGCCATCATGGTGCTCTCCTCGGTTGTCATGGGGCAGTTCACCTTCCGCTACGGCCTGCCGCCGTCGCTGGCGATCCTGTGCGGCTTTGCCGTCGGTGCCCTGTGCGGCTGGGTCAACGGCGCGCTCGTCGCCTACATGAAGCTGCCGCCGTTCATCGTCACGCTCGGCATGTGGCAGATCGTGCTCGCCGCCAACTTCCTCTATTCGGCAAACGAGACCATCCGCTCCCAGGACATCGAGGCGGCAGCTCCGATCCTGCAGTTCTTCGGCCAGAATTTCCGCGTCGGCTCCGCCGTCTTCACCTACGGCGTCGTCGCCATGGTGCTCCTGGTCCTGGTGCTCTGGTACGTGCTCAACCACACCGCCTGGGGACGTCATCTCTACGCCATCGGCGACGATCCCGACGCAGCCCAGCTCGCCGGCGTGCGCGTCAACAGGATGCTGGTCACCGTCTACGTCCTTTCGGGCCTGATCTGCGCGCTGGCCGGCTGGGCCCTCATCGGCCGCCTCGGCTCGGTCTCGCCGACTGCCGGGCAGTTCGCCAACATCGAATCGATTACCGCGGTGGTCATCGGCGGCATCTCGCTGTTCGGCGGCCGCGGCTCGATCCTCGGCATGCTGTTCGGCGCGCTAATCGTCGGCGTCTTCTCGCTCGGTCTGCGCCTGGTCGGCACCGACCCGCAATGGACCTATTTGCTCATCGGCGCGCTGATCATCATCGCCGTCGCCGTGGATCAGTGGATCAGAAAGGTAGCAGGGTGATGTCGATGGAACCGATCCTCACGGCCCGCGGTCTGGTCAAGCGCTACGGGCGCGTCACCGCCCTCGACAGTGCCGATTTCGACCTCTACCCCGGCGAAATCCTTGCCGTCATCGGCGACAACGGCGCCGGCAAGTCGTCGTTGATCAAGGCCATCTCCGGTGCGGTCAACCCCGACGAGGGCGAGATCAGGCTGGAGGGCCAGGTCGTCCAGTTCCGCTCGCCGATGGAGGCGCGCGACGCCGGCATCGAGACGGTCTATCAGAACCTGGCGCTGTCGCCGGCACTGTCGATCGCGGACAACATGTTCCTCGGCCGCGAAATCCGGCGGCCGGGAATCCTCGGCTCCTGGCTGCGCATGCTCGACCGCCCGGCGATGGAGAAGCGCGCCCGCGACAAGCTCACCGAGCTCGGCCTGATGACCATCCAGAACATCGGCCAGGCGGTGGAGACGCTGTCGGGCGGCCAGCGTCAGGGCGTGGCGGTGGCGCGTGCCGCCGCCTTCGGCTCCAAGGTGGTCATCATGGACGAGCCGACCGCGGCACTCGGCGTCAAGGAATCGCGCCGCGTGCTCGAGCTCATCCTCGACGTGAAGAAGCGCGGCCTGCCGATCGTGCTCATCTCGCACAACATGCCGCATGTCTTCGAGGTTGCCGACCGCATCCACATCCACCGCCTCGGCCGCAGGCTGTGCGTCATCGACCCGCGCCAGTACTCGATGTCGGACGCCGTGGCCTTCATGACCGGGGCGAAGGAGGCCCCGCGCGAGGCGCTCGCCGCGTGATCTCGCTGTGCGGCGCGGCAGTTCCTTGCTGCGCCGCCAGATTTTTCGTGCATTTGCCGTCTAATTCCGGCTAGCTTCCTGCCGGGAGGAGTTCGATCATCGAGGCGGCCGCGTAGCCGGCGGACCCTGTATTCTGGATGGGAACATGAAGCCCGCGACTGCGAACGAACTTCCGAGGCCTTCCTTGCACGAAACCGATACCGAAACTCTCGCCATCGACATCCTGAAGTGCCTGACCTATCGCGGCGGCAAGGACGCCACCGTCGCCACGCCCTATGACTGGCTGACGGCGGCGATTAAGGTCGTCCGCGACCGCATCATCGAGCGCTGGATCGATTCCACCAAGCAGGCCTACGAGCAGCGGTCGAAGCGGGTCTACTACCTGTCGCTCGAGTTCCTCGTCGGGCGGCTGATGCGCGATTCCTTCTCCAACATCGGCATGCTCGATCAGATGCGGGCGGCGCTGGCCTCTCTCGGCGTCGACATTGACGTGATCGCCGAGCTCGAGCCGGACGCCGCGCTCGGCAATGGCGGCCTCGGGCGGCTCGCCGCCTGCTTCATGGAAAGCATGGCGACCGTCGACATCCCGGTTCACGGCTACGGCATCCGCTACAAGAACGGCATGTTCCGCCAGGAAATCGCCGACGGCTGGCAGGTCGAACTGCCGGAAAACTGGCTCGACCACGGCAATCCATGGGATTTCGAGCGCCGCGAGCGCTCCTTCGAGGTCGGCTTCGGCGGCTCGGTGCAGTCGGTCACCTCGCGAGACGGACGCCTGGAGCATCATGTCTGGAAGCCGCACGAGCGCGTGCTCGCCGTGCCTTATGACACGCCCGTGGTCGGCTGGCGCGGCAAGCGCGTCAATACGCTGCGCCTGTGGGCCGGCATGCCGATCGACCCGATCCTGCTGGAGGCCTTCAACGCCGGCGATCACATCGGCGCGCTCCGCGAGAGCAACAAGGCGGACGCGTTGTCGCGGGTCCTCTATCCTGCCGACGCCACCGCTGCCGGCCAGGAGCTGAGGCTCCGCCAGGAGTATTTCTTCACCACTGCTTCCCTCCAGGACATCGTCCAGCGTCACCTCTCCCAATACGGCGATCTGCATTCCCTGCCGGACAAGGCAGCGATCCACCTGAACGATACGCACCCGGCCGTGGCGATCGCGGAGCTGATGCGGCTGCTGATGGACGTTCACGAGATCGATTTCGACACCGCCTGGGACCTGACCAAGCGGACCTTCGCCTACACCAACCACACGCTCCTTCCCGAGGCGCTGGAGAGCTGGCAGGTGCCGCTGTTCGAGCGGCTGCTGCCCAGGCACATGCAGATCGTCTATGCCATCAACGCCCAGGTGCTCCACGAGGCGCGCGCCGCTGGCCTGACCGATGACCAGATCCGCGGCATCTCGCTGATCCATGAGGACGGCGACCGCCGGCTGCGCATGGGCAACCTCGCCTTCGTCGGCTCGCACAAGGTCAACGGCGTCTCGGCACTGCACACCGAGCTGATGAAGGAGACGGTGTTCTCCCATCTTCACCGGCTCTATCCGGAGCGCATCAACAATAAGACCAACGGCATCACGCCGCGGCGCTGGCTGTTCCAGTGCAATCCCGGCCTGACCGCGCTTGCCCGTGAGGCGATCGGCGACGCCTTCCTCGACGACGTCACCCGGCTTTCCGGTCTCGATGCGCTCGCCGGCGACGCCGCGTTCCGGGAGCGCTTCGCGGCCGTCAAGCGCGACAACAAGATGCGCCTCGCCACTGTCGTTTCTGAACGTCTCGGGCTGCGCATCGATCCGTCGGCGCTGTTCGACATCCAGATCAAGCGCATCCACGAATACAAGCGCCAACTCCTCAACATCGTCGAAACGGTGGCGCTCTACGATCAGATCCGCTCGCATCCCGAGCATGAATGGATGCCGCGGGTGAAGTTCTTCGGCGGCAAGGCGGCGTCGAGCTACCACAACGCCAAGCTGATTATAAAGCTGATCAACGACGTGGCGCGGGTGGTCAATCACGACCCCTCGGTGCGTGGCCTGCTGAAGGTCGCCTTCATGCCGAACTACAACGTCAGCCTCGCCGAGGTGATGATGCCGGCCGCAGACCTGTCCGAGCAGATCTCCACCGCCGGCATGGAGGCGTCGGGCACCGGCAACATGAAGTTCGCACTGAACGGCGCACTGACCATCGGCACGCTCGACGGCGCCAATGTCGAGATGAAGGAGTATATTGGCGAGGAGAACATGGTGATCTTCGGCCTGACCGCTCAGGAGGTCACCGACCGCCGCTCCGGCGGCTACAACCCGCGTGCCGTGATCGAATCCTCGCCGGAACTCGGCCAGGCGCTCGCGGCGATCTCGTCTGGCGTATTCTCGCCCGACGATCCCGATCGCTACCGCGGCCTGATCGACGGTCTCTACGACCACGACTGGTTCATGGTGGCGGCCGATTTCGATACCTATGCGGCCGCGCAGCGCCGCGTCGACGCGCTGTGGCGCGACAGCCCGAACTGGAATGCCAAGGCCGTGCGCAACGTTGCGCGCATGGGCTGGTTCTCGTCGGATCGAACAATCCGCCAGTACGCGGAAGACGTGTGGAACGTGCCCGCCTAGCAGGAACGTTCAAGGGGAGGGAGCGGAGGATGAGCGCGGCGCGAACCGCTGCACCGGGCGGCGGGACGGAGGCAGGCCTGCCCCTCGCCGCGGTGAAGGCGGTCGTCGCTGGCAGGCATGGCGATCCGTTCGCCGTACTCGGCGTCCAGGCCGCCGGCTCGGGGTTCGTCGCGCGCTGCTTTATCCCGAATGCCGAGACCGTATCGGCTCATACGCTCTCCGGCCGCAAGGTCGGCGAGCTCTCCCGCCGCCACGACGCCGGCTTCTTCGAGGGCAAGGTCTCGATCCGCAAGCGCCAGCCGCTCAGTTACCGTGCCCGCAACAACGGCGGCGAATGGAACATCGGCGACGCCTATTCCTTCGGTCCGGTCCTCGGGCCGATGGATGACTACTACATCGCCGAGGGCTCGCATCTGCGTCTCTTCGACAAGCTCGGCGCGCATCTGATTGACCACGAAGGTGCACGTGGCGTCCACTTCGCTGTCTGGGCGCCCAACGCCAGGAGGGTCTCCGTTGTCGGCGACTTCAACGACTGGGACGGCCGCCGTCACGTCATGCGCCGCCGCGTCGACACCGGCATCTGGGAGATCTTCGTTCCCGACATCGGCGCCGGTCGGGCTTACAAGTACGAGATTGTCGGCGCCGACGGGAAGTTGGTTCCGCTGAAGGCCGACCCTTTCGCTTTCCGCTCCGAGATGCGCCCGGCGACGGCCTCTGTCACGACGGCGCCGTCTGCCCACAGATGGGGCGACGACGCCCACCGGGCCTACTGGCGCTCGGCCGATCCGCGCCGGGTGCCGGTTTCGACCTACGAGGTCCACGCAGGCTCCTGGCAGCGGCGCGAAGACGGCGGCTTCCTCTCCTGGGACGAACTCGGCGAGCGGCTCATCCCCTATGTCGTCGACATGGGCTTCACGCACATCGAGTTCCTGCCGGTGTCCGAACATCCCTACGACCCGTCCTGGGGATACCAGACGACCGGGTTGTTTTCGCCCACGGCCCGCTTGGGCGAACCGGAGGGTTTCGCCCGCTTCGTCGACGGTGCCCACCGCGCCGGGCTC
The DNA here is from genome assembly GCA_905339215.1 of Rhizobiaceae bacterium. Classification (GTDB taxonomy): domain Bacteria; phylum Pseudomonadota; class Alphaproteobacteria; order Rhizobiales; family Rhizobiaceae; genus DUSC01. The sequence continues at coordinate 26,395 of CAJPFN010000032.1, read as the reverse complement.
GGCGTCATCCTCGACTGGGTCCCGGCGCATTTTCCCGTCGATGCCCACGGTCTCGCCCTTTTCGACGGCACTGCGCTCTACGAGCATGCCGACCCGCGCAAGGGCTTCCATCCCGACTGGCAGACGGCGATCTACAATTTCGGCCGGCGCGAGGTGATCTCCTACCTGGTCAACAATGCCCTCTATTGGGCCGAGAAGTACCATGTCGACGGATTGCGGGTCGATGCGGTCGCCTCGATGCTCTACCTCGACTATTCGCGCAAGGCCGGCGAGTGGCTCCCCAACGAATGGGGCGGGCGCGAGAATCTCGAGGCCGTGCATTTCCTTCAGCAGATGAACCGAGTGCTATACGGCGGCCATCCGGGCATCGTCACCATAGCCGAGGAATCGACCTCCTGGCCGAAGGTCACGCAGCCGGTACACGAGGGCGGGCTGGGATTCGGCTTCAAGTGGAACATGGGCTTCATGAACGATACGCTGCGCTACCTGGCGCGCGAGCCGATCCATAGGAGGCACCACCACCAGGAAATCACCTTCGGCTTGATGTACGCCTTCAGCGAGAACTTCGTCCTGCCGCTCAGTCACGACGAGGTCGTCCACGGCAAGGGTACGCTGCTTCACAAGATGGCCGGCGACGACTGGCAGAAATTCGCCACGCTGCGTGCCTACTACGCCTTCATGTGGGGCTATCCGGGAAAGAAGCTCCTGTTCATGGGCCAGGAATTTGCCCAGCGCGCCGAGTGGAGCGAGGCGCGTGCGCTCGACTGGTGGCTGCTCGACCACGCACCGCATCGTGGCGTGCAGCGCCTCGTGAAGGACCTCAACGCCGTCTACCGGTCGCGCCCGGCGCTCCATGCGCGCGATTGCGAGGGCGAGGGATTCTCCTGGCTGATCGTGGACGATTCGACGAATTCGGTGTTCGCCTGGCTGCGCAAGGCGCCGGGCGCCGCGCCGGTGGCTATTGTGTCGAATTTAACCCCCGTGCCGCGTGAGGACTATCGCGTGCCCTTGCCGCATGCGGGCCGCTGGCGGGAGATCGTCAATACCGATGCCGCCGATTATGGCGGCAGCGGCAAGGGAAACGGAGGGGTGGTCGAGGCAAGGCAGGAGGGAGAAGCCGCAGTCGCCACGCTGCTCCTGCCGCCGCTCGCCACGCTTCTGCTGGAATTCGTGCCCGAAGGGCCAAGGGGAGGATGACATGGAAAAGCGCAACCAGCCTCTCGCGCGTGACGCGATGGCCTATGTCCTCGCTGGCGGGAGGGGAAGCCGGCTTAAGGAACTGACCGACGTTCGCGCCAAGCCGGCCGTCTATTTCGGCGGAAAAAGCCGTATCATCGACTTTGCCTTGTCCAATGCGCTCAATTCTGGCATCCGCCGGATCGGGGTCGCCACCCAGTACAAGGCGCATTCGCTGATCCGCCATCTGCAGCGCGGCTGGAACTTCTTCCGTCCCGAGCGCAACGAGAGCTTCGACATCCTCCCCGCCAGCCAGCGCGTCTCCGAGACTCAATGGTACGAGGGAACTGCCGACGCGGTGTTCCAGAACATCGACATCATCGAGTCCTACAATCCTGAGTACATGGTCATTCTCGCCGGCGACCACGTCTACAAGATGGACTACGAGCTGATGCTGCGCGAGCATGTCGATTCCGGCGCCGACGTCACCATCGGCTGCCTCGAGGTGCCGCGCATGGAGGCGACCGGTTTCGGCGTCATGCATGTCGACGCGAAGGACCGCATCGTTTCCTTCATCGAGAAGCCGGCCGATCCGCCCGGCATGCCCGACAAGCCGGATTTCGCGCTGGCCTCGATGGGCATCTACGTCTTTCGCACGAAGTTCCTGATGGACCAGCTGCGCCGCGACGCGGCCGATACCGCCTCGAGCCGTGACTTCGGCAAGGACATCATCCCGTGGATCGTCAGGAACGGGAAGGCCGTGGCGCACCGCTTCGCCAAGTCCTGCGTGCGTTCGTCCTTCGAGCATGTCTCCTACTGGCGCGACGTCGGCACGATCGACGCCTACTGGGAGGCCAACATCGATCTGACCGACGTCCTGCCCGAACTCGACATCTACGACCGCGACTGGCCGATCTGGACCTATGCCGAGATCAAGCCGCCGGCAAAGTTCGTCCATGACGAGGACGGCCGCCGCGGCTCTGCCGTCTCATCGCTTGTCGCCGGCGACTGCATCATCTCGGGCGCTGCGTTGCGCCGCAGCCTGCTCTTTACCGGGGTGCGCGTGAACTCGTTCTCCTCGCTCGAAGAGGCCGTTGTCCTTCCCGATTGCGTCGTCGGGCGCAACGCAACGCTGCGCAAGGTCGTACTCGACCGCGGCGTCCGGATTCCCGAAGGTCTGTCGGTGGGTTTCGATGCCGAGTTGGACGCGAAGCGCTTCCGCCGCAGCGAAAGCGGCGTCTGCCTGATCACGCAGTCGATGATCGACAGGCTGGGCGGATGAAGGTCCTTGCCGTCGCCCCGGAAATCTTCCCGCTGGTCAAGACCGGCGGGCTGGCCGACGTGACCGGCGCGCTGCCCGGCGCGCTCGTCGGTTACGGCGTGGCGACGCGATCGCTCGTTCCCGGCTATCCGGCGGTGATGGCCTCGGTCGGACGGAAGAAGGCGCTCCATCGCTACGACGCCCTGTTCGGCGGCAAGGCGGCCGTCCTCGCTGCCGAGATCGCCGGCCTCGACCTCCTCGTCCTCGACGCGCCGCATCTCTTCGATCGGCCCGGCGGTCCCTACGGCGATCCGGCCGGCGGCGACTGGCCGGACAACTGGCGCCGCTTCGCCGCCTTCTCCCGCGTCGCCGGCGACATTGCCGGCGGTGTCCTGTCCGGCTGGGTTCCCGATCTGGTCCATGCCCATGACTGGCAGGCGGCGATGGCCCCCGCCTTCATGCGCTACGGCGGCGCTCCGGCTACGCCGTCGGTGGTGACCGTCCACAACCTCGCCTTCCAGGGCCAGTTCAGCGCCGACATCTTCCCCTCGCTCGGCCTGCCGCCGGCCGCCATGGCGCTGGACGGCGTCGAATATTACGGCGGCGTCGGCTTCCTCAAGGCCGGCCTGCAATCGGCCTGGGCGATCACCACGGTCAGCCCGACCTACGCCCAGGAGATCCGCACGGCCGAGTTCGGCATGGGCCTCGACGGGCTGATCAACGCCCGCGCCGCCGACCTTTCCGGCATCGTCAACGGCATCGACACGGGCGTCTGGGATCCGCAGACGGACGCCCATCTCGCCGCCACCTATTCGGCGAAGACGCTGCGTTCCCGGGCTGCCAACCGCCGCGCCGTCGAGCAGCGCTTCGGCCTCGACCACGACAACGCGCCGCTTTTTTGCGTCATCAGCCGGCTGACCTGGCAGAAGGGCATGGATATCCTCGCCGGCGCCGTCGACAGCATCGCCGCGGCCGGCGGGCGGCTTGCCGTGCTCGGCTCGGGCGACCGCGCGCTCGAGGGCGCGCTGCTCGCCGCGGCTGCCCACCACCGTGGCCGCATCGGCGTCGTCATCGGCTACGACGAGGGGCTGTCGCACCTGATGCAGGGCGGCTGCGACGCCATCCTCGTCCCCTCGCGCTTCGAGCCCTGCGGGCTCACCCAGCTTTACGCGCTGCGCTACGGCTGCATCCCCGTGGTGGCGCGTACCGGCGGCCTCGCTGATACCGTCGTCGACGCCAACGAGGCCGCGCTCTCGTCGGGTGCCGCGACCGGCTTCCTCTTTGCCCCCGGCAGCGCCGCGGCGCTCATGCACGCCGTCAGGCGCACCATTGCCGCCCACGCCGACCGCGCCCAATGGGTATCCATGCAGAAGCAGGGCATGAAGGCCGATGTCTCATGGACCCGCTCCGCCGGAAAATACGCCCAGCTCTACGCATCGTTGATCTCGAGAAGGCCCGCAGACTGATGATCAGGGACGTCGCCACGAAACCCTACCTCGACCAGAAGCCGGGCACGTCGGGCCTGCGCAAGAAGGTCCCGGTGTTCCAGCAGGAGAACTACGCCGAGAACTTCATCCAGTCGGTGTTCGATTCGCTCGACGGTTATGCCGGCCGCACGCTGGTCGTCGGCGGCGACGGCCGCTACTTCAACCGCGAGGTCATCCGGACGGCCATCGCCATGGCCGCCGCCAACGGCTTCGGCCGCGTCATCGTCGGCCGCGGCGGCATCCTATCGACGCCGGCCGCCTCGCATGTCATCCGCAAGGTCGGCGCCTTCGGCGGCCTCGTCCTCTCGGCCTCGCACAATCCCGGCGGCCCGCACGAGGATTTCGGCATCAAGTACAATATCGGCAATGGCGGCCCGGCGCCGGAGAAGATCACCGATGCCGTCTTCGCCCGCTCGAAGGTGATCGACCGCTACCGCATCTTCGAAGGCGGCGCGATCGACCTCGACACGATCGGCCTTTCCCGCCTCGGCCCCATGGAGGTCGAAATCATCGATCCCGTCGCCGACTACGCCGCGCTGATGGAGACGCTGTTCGACTTCGACGCCATCCGCGCCATGTTCCGTTCCGGCTTCCGCATGGCCTTCGACGCCATGCACGCCGTCACCGGCCCCTACGCGAAGGAGATCCTGGAAAACCGCCTCGGCGCGCCGGCCGGCACGGCGCGCAACGCCGTGCCGCTGCCCGATTTCGGCGGCCACCACCCCGACCCCAACCTCGTCCACGCGAAGGCGCTCCACGACGAGATGATGGCGGCGGACGCCCCCGACTTTGGCGCGGCCTCCGACGGCGACGGCGACCGCAACCTGATCATCGGCAAGGGCATCTTCGTCACCCCGTCGGATTCGCTCGCCCTTCTCGCCGCCAACGCCCGTCTCGCGCCCGGCTATGCCGGCGGCCTGAAGGGCATCGCCCGCTCCATGCCGACGAGCGCCGCCGCCGACCGCGTCGCCGAAAAGCTCGGCATCGGCCTCTACGAGACGCCGACCGGTTGGAAGTTCTTCGGCAATCTGCTCGACGCTGGCATGGCGACTATCTGCGGCGAGGAGAGTGCCGGCACCGGCTCCGACCACGTGCGCGAGAAGGACGGGCTGTGGGCGGTGCTGCTCTGGCTCAACATCCTCGCCGTGCGCAAGGAGCCGGTAAAGGCGATCGTCGAGAAGCACTGGGCCGAATACGGCCGCAACTTCTATTCCCGCCACGACTACGAGGCGGTCGACACCGACGCCGCCAACCGCCTGGTCGAGGCGCTGCGCGCCCGGCTGCGCGCGCTGCCCGGAACGCGCATCGGCGGCCTCGCGGTCGCCGCGGCCGACGATTTCGCCTACCACGACCCGGTCGACGGCTCGGTCAGCCGCAACCAGGGCATCCGCGTGCTCTTCGAGGGTGGCTCGCGCGTCGTCTTCCGCCTGTCCGGCACCGGCACGGCGGGCGCGACGCTGCGGGTCTACATCGAGCGCTACGAGCCCGACCCGGCAAAGCACGGACTGGAGACGCAGGCCGCCCTTGCCGACCTCATCGCCGCCGCCGACGCTATCGCCGGCATCCGGCAACACACCGGCCGCGACGCGCCGACGGTGATCACGTGAGGCGCAGGATCCCTCCCCCTTGAGGGGAGGGTGGCCCGAAGGGCCGGGTGGGGTTGGTAGAGGCAGCCCGCGACCCAATCCTCCCCTGCGAAGCGGGGGGACCAGCCGGTTTGCCGAAGGCAAATCCGTCGCGCCGGTGGCAAGATGGAAGGCCGGCGCCTGGATCCTCCCCTGCGAAGCGGGGGAGGGGAACCATGCGAAGCATGGTGGAGGGGGGCCCTGAAGCAGCGGGGACCCGGCCGGCAGGCACCATGCGAAGCTTGGTGGAGGGGGCAACCAAACGGAGTGCTACCCCTCCTTGATCTCCGGCTCGACCAGATTGGCGAGCTGCAGCAGCGATTCCTGCCAGCCGAGATAGCACGCCGCTTCGGGGATCATTTCGGGGATGCCCGTCTGCACGATCTTCAGGTCGGTGCCGCAGAACACCTCGGTCAACTCCACCGTCACCCTGATCTCGCCGGGCAGGTTGGGGTCGTCGAAGCGGTCGGTGTAGACGAGCTTCCGGTTCTCCTCGAGTTCCAGATACTCGCCGCCGAACGAATGCGAACCGCCCGTGGTGAAGTTCGTGAACGACATGCGGAACGTGCCGCCGACCCTGGCGTCGGCATGGTGCACCTTGCCGAGGAACCCGTAGGGCGGCAGCCAGCGGCACATGGCGTCCGGGTCGAGGAAGGCGCGGTAGACCTTCTGCGGCGGGGCTTTCAGCACGCGGTGCAGGCGGATCGTGTGCGGCATGACGTTACTCCTTCTTCACGGCCGGGGGGAAAAGCATCTCGAGATAGCGGCGCAGGTGCGCGAGGTTGTCGCGCGCCACGTCGGCGCCGTTCTTCGCCTTGGCGAAGATGAACGAGCCCTGCAGCACCGCCTGGATGAAGAAGCCGACGCTCTCCGGCGTCCAGTCGGCGCCCAGCGCATTCTCGGGCCCTTTCGCCGACAATGCCATGGACTCCCGGTGGAATGGAAGTTGGGTCTACGAAGAAAAGAGGCAGATGACCCGTCGGGAAGTCATCCGACTCAAGTAACACCGCTCGGCAAGGGGGTCCCGCATTGCGGTTTGTCAGGGTGCCCGCAAGGCGCGAGCATGAAGAGCTTCGTCGGCAGGTTCTGAAAGGTCAATCGAGAATCGCCCTTTTAATCCGCGAAGCTTCGTCGCACCCGGCTACGCGAATGTGTTCATGGCGCCGCGATAGTACTGCGGCAATTCGCGCGATGCCGAGCGCGGAGAAGCCATTGACGCCAAAAAGGTTCGCCGGGAATATACCAATCATACCTTACCTTAGGCATCGCGTCGCGAACTCACTTTTCGACGGCGATGCATGACCGGACAGACGCCGCCGGGCGGCGTCTGTCATTTCGTTGCCGGTAACGAGCCGCGAATTCCCGGTGAGAAGGTTGGTTTACGGAGCGCAAGTGACACGTCCTCGTCTCATCCGGGTTCTCGCGGCCGCCGCCGGCATCTTCGGCCTACTGACCATTGCCTCGGGCGGCATAGCCTTGTTCGGAAGTTTGCCCGCGCGGGCGGCCTACGGTTCCGTCGTGCCGTTCGTACTCTGGTTCAACTTCCTGTCGGGATTCGCGTATCTGCTGGCTGCCTATGGCCTGTACGCAGGCCGACGTTGGGGTGTCCTGCTCGCCGCCTTTATCGCAATCACGACGGGGCTGGTGTTCGTGGCGTTCGGATTGGCCGTCGCTCTTGGCGTACCATTTGAGATGCGTACGGTTGGCGCGATGTTCGTGCGAACCACCTTCTGGTCAGGTGTCGCGTGGTATGCGATCGGTCCGGGTCGCGCGCCTCCGGGTTGAACGTTCGGTGATCTCAAGTCGGGCGTCCGGCCGATCTCGGCCCGCGTGCCAACGCATCCGACTTCGCTTACCGGACGGCCGATGCGGCTCTGCCGCGCGCGGCATTTCTTTACGACCGATTTGGCATCTGCCGCGACGTGCCTTCCCCCTCCCACTCGTCCTGCTACTCTCCTCTCGACACTGACTCGCCACCCCCATGGAGCCCGCTCCTGCCACCCCTCGGCGCACGACCCGACGAAACCGGAACCCTGTTCTCCGTCTGGTCGCACCATGCGGAGCGGATCGAGCTCTGCCTGTTCGACGCGGGCGGGGCCGAGACCGCGCGGCTGCCGATGCGGCGCGGGGAAGGCGACGTGTTCTCACTGCACGTGGCCGGCGTCGGCGCGGGTGCGCGCTACGGCTTCCGCGCCGACGGGCTCTATGACCCTGCGCGCGGGCTCTGGTTCGATCCGGCGAAGCTCCTCGTCGATCCCTACGCGCTCGCCATAGACCGCCCGTATCGCCACGACCCGGTGCTCGCGGCGCCGCGCGGGGCAGGGGTCGACACGGCGCATCTCGTTCCCAAGGCGATCGTCGGCGCCGCCCAACCGGAATCGCAGGAACCGCCCGCGCCGCCGCGCTTCCGGCCGGGCGGCTTCATTTACGAGCTGTCCGTCCGCGCCTTCACCATGCGCCATCCCGACGTGCCCGAGGCCGAGCGCGGCACGCTGCGCGGGCTGGCGCATCCGTCCGTCATCGCCCACCTGAAGCGACTCGGCGTCGACGCCGTCGAACTGATGCCCGTTACCGCCTGGATCGACGAGCGCCACCTGCCGCCGCTCGGGCTCGCCAACGCCTGGGGCTACAACCCGGTCACCTTCATGGCGCTCGACCCGCGCCTGGCGCCGGGCGGCATCGCTGACCTCCGCCATGCCGCCAAAGCCCTTCATACGGCGGGCATCGGAATCATCCTCGACTTCGTCTTCAACCACACGGGCGAGAGCGACGCGCTCGGCGCGACGCTGTCGCTGCGCGGCCTCGACAACCTCGCCTACTATCGTCATGCGCCCGGCGATCCAGGCCTGCTCGTCAACGACACCGGTTGCGGCAACACGCTGCGCTGCGATCACCCGATCGTCCGGGCCATGATCCTCGACACGCTGCGCCATTTCGTCCGGTCCGCCGGTGTCGACGGCTTCCGCTTCGACCTCGCCACCGTGCTGGGGCGTACAGACGCCGGATTCGACCCGGACGCCGCGCTCCTGACGGAAATCGCCGCCGATCCGCTGCTGGCGGACCGCGTGCTCATCGCCGAGCCGTGGGACGTCGGCGCCAACGGCTATCGCCTGGGCGCGTTCCCGCCGCCCTTCCTCGAATGGAACGACCGTTGCCGCGACGACATGCGCCGTTTCTGGCGCGGCGACCCCGGCACCGTCGGCGCGCTCGCCACCCGTCTCGCCGGCTCTTCCGACGTCTTTTCCCGCGGCGGCCTGCCGGCGACGCGCACGGTCAACTTCGTCGCCGCCCATGACGGCATGACGCTCGCCGACATGGTCAGCTACCGCCACCGCCACAACCTCGCCAACGGCGAGGACAACCGCGACGGCCACGCCGAGAACCATTCCTGGAACAACGGCGTCGAAGGCCCGAGCGCCGATCCGGCCGTTCTCGCCCATCGCCGCCGCGACGTCCGCGCGCTCATCGCCACGCTGTTTGCCTCGCGCGGCACGATCATGCTGACCGCCGGCGACGAGTTCGGCCGCAGCCAGCACGGCAACAACAACAGCTACGCCCAGGACAACGACATCACCTGGCTCGACTGGACGGGCCGCGACCGCGACCTCGAGGCTTTCGTCGCCGCGCTGTCGGCCCTGCGCCGGCGTTTTCCCGCGCTGGCGGACACGGCGTTCCTCACCGGGGCGCCATGGCCGGGAAGCGCCGATCCGGACGTCGTCTGGCTCGCCGAGACCGGCCATGCCCTCGTCGAAGCCGAATGGAACGACCCGCACCGCAATCGCCTGGTCATGGTGCTCGCCGCTCCCGGTGCGCCGCGTGTGGCGCTGGATCCTCCCCCGCAGGGCGGGGGAGGGGGACCGCCGAAGGCGGTGGAGGGGGCGGCCCGCGGACAGGCTCCGGCGGTGGAGGGGGCGGACCGAGTGAGCCACACGCCGCGCGTCGCCGTCGCCGTCAACGGCGACCGCCGCGCCACCGTCTTTTCCCTGCCCGTCAAGGACGGCGGGGGCTGGCGGCCGGCGATCACTTCGGATACCGAACCGCGCGACCTCGGCGACGGCCACTGGCATCTCGCCGGCCGTTCGGTCGCGATCTTCGAGGAATTCACGGAGGTGATCGAATGAAGGCCGAGGACGAATGGTGGCGCGGCTGCGTCATCTACCAGGTCTACCCGCGCTCCTTCCAGGACACCACCGGCGACGGTGTCGGCGACCTCGCCGGCGTGACGCGGCGGCTCGCCTACATCGCCTCGCTCGGCGTCGACGTCGTCTGGCTGTCGCCCTTCTTCAAGTCGCCGATGGCCGACATGGGCTACGACGTCGAGGATTTCTGCGCCGTCGATCCGATGTTCGGCACGATGGACGATTTCGACCGGCTGATTGCCGAGGCGCACCGGCTTGGCCTGAAGGTGATCATCGACCAGGTCCTGTCGCACGTCTCGGAACGCCACGCCTGGTTCGTCGAGAGCCGCCGCGACCGCACCAACCCGAAGGCCGACTGGTTCGTCTGGGCCGAGCCGAAGAAGGACGGCACGCCGCCCAACAACTGGCTGTCCGTGTTCGGCGGCTCGGCCTGGGAATGGGACGGCACGCGCCGGCAGTATTTCCTGCACAACTTCCTCGCCTCGCAGCCGGATCTCAACTTCCACAATGCCGACGTGCAGGACGCGGTGCTGGAAACCGTGCGTTTCTGGCTGGAGCGCGGCGTCGACGGTTTCCGGCTCGATGCCGTCAACTATTACTTCCACGACCGCAGGCTGCGCGACAACCCGCCGCTGAAACGGAGGTTGGGCAACGACGTTCCCGAGACCAACCCCTACGGCTACCAGGACCACGTCCACGACAAGTCGCAGCCGGAAAATATCGCCTTTTTGCGCCGTTTCAGGGCGCTTTTAAAGGAGTACGGCGCCCATGCCGCGGTCGGCGAAGTGGGGGATGGAGACCGCTCACTGAAAACGGTCGCCGAATACACCGCCGGCAGCGATTTGCTGCAGATGTGCTACACGTTCGACCTGCTCGGCCCGGAATTTTCGGCAAAACACCTGCGCAAATGCATCGAGGGCTTCGAAACCACCGTCCGCGACGGCTGGGTGTGCTGGTCGTTGTCCAACCACGACGTCCCCCGCCACGCCACCCGCCTCACAAAGAACAATGGAGACCCGGATCGGACGGCGCGTTTCGCCATCCTGTTGCTCGCCGCGCTGCGCGGCTCGATCTGCTTCTACCAGGGCGAGGAACTAGGCCTCGAGGAAGCCGAGATCGCGTTTGAGGATCTGCGCGATCCCTACGGCATCCGCTTCTGGCCGGCCTTCAAGGGGCGCGACGGTTGCCGCACCCCGATGGTGTGGAAGCACGATGGGCACAATGCCGGCTTCACGACCGGCAAGCCGTGGCTGCCGATCCCGGCGGGTCATGCGGCTGCGGCGGTCGACCTCCAGGAAGACGACGGCACTTCGGTGCTCGCATGGTACCGCCGCGTTTTGGCAACCCGTCGCGTCAGCCCGGCGCTGCGTATCGGTGCATTGCGCTTTTTGTCCTCCGGCACCGACGTGCTGTTGTTCGAGCGCCGCTCGGGCGACGAGGCGATCCTGTGCGCCTTCAACTTTTCCGACGATGAGGCGAGAGTGCGGCGGCCAGCCGGGGCGGACAAGGTCTTTCTCGCGGTCGGCGGCCATTCCATTGGAACGAAGACGCTGACGCTGGCTGGTCGCTCGGCGGTGATGGTCCGGACCGTCTGAGGTACGGCAGAGAGCGACGGCAGCATGCGCATCCGCAGACGCTTGTCAACAACGAAGGCTTCGTTGGGAGACTGTCCTGCGGTCGATGGAATCGGTTGCGGCCTTGGCCGTCAAGCCCTTGAAAAGAAAGGGCCGGTCTGGTCGGAGTGGCAGGATTTGAACCTGCGACCCCATCGTCCCGAACGATGTGCGCTACCAGACTGCGCTACACTCCGCGACCAGACGGCCGTGCATATAGCCGCCGGGCAACGATCCTGCAAGTGCGAAAGCCGGCTATTTCCAATGCGATGCGAAGCCGGACTGTTGCGATACCGGCAGCCTCCTTTTGTCATTGCGCAACCATTGCGTGATAGACATCGGACGGGTACGGCGCGTGGCGCGCCTATGCGCCGGCATGTGTCGGACTGAAAACGCGGTGCGGCGGAACGGGCTTGCCCGGCGAGCCAGGGGAGCTAGGGCGAGGATGCACGAACGGATCGCCTGTTTCGTGATGAGCGGCGGGGTCGGTTCGCGGCTGTGGCCTCTGTCGCGCGAGGACAACCCGAAGCAGTTCCACGATCTGTCTGGCAATGGCTCGATGCTTTCGAAGACCGTGCGCCGTCTGAAAACCCGCAGCGAAGGCGAGACGCCGGTCTTCGTCATTGCTTCGGAGCGTCATGCCGACCGCGTTCGCGACGACCTTGCCGGGTTCGATCTCGGCGGCTCCATCTTCGAGCCCACCGGCCGCAACACGGCCGCTGCCGTCGCGGTCGCCACGCTGCAAACGCTTGAGCGGTTCGGTGACGAACTCGTGCTCGTCGTGCCGTCCGACCACGAGATCTCCACCGACCGCCAATTCTGGGAGACGGTCGAACGCGGCGTGCCGGCTGCGGCTGCGGGCCGTCTGGTCGTATTCGGCATCCGCCCGACGCACCCCGAGACCGGCTACGGCTACATCGAAGCCGCCGAGACGCCGGACGCGGGCGTCGCCGACGTTGCCCGCTTCGTCGAGAAGCCCGACTTCGAACGGGCGGAAGCCTATCTCGCGGCGGGCAACTTCTACTGGAACGCAGGCATCTTCCTGTTCCGTGCAGGCATGATGCGCGAAGCTTTTTTGCGCCTCCAGCCAGAGATCTGGCGTGGCACGGAAGCCGCGTATAGGGCCGGCATGCGTGAAGTGTCGGGCCTCTATCTGCCGCTCGCGCTTTACGAGACGATCCCGTCCATCTCGATCGACTACGCCATCGTCGAGCGCCTCGACCGTATTGGAATGATACCGGCCAGCTTCCGCTGGAACGATCTTGGCTCGTGGCAGTCGCTGCTCGACGTCGGCCCGTCGGACGGCGACGGCAACGTCGTCGTCGGCGACGTCGTCGCGCTCGACTGCGAGAACTCCTACCTGCGCGGCGACGGCCGCCTGGTCACCGCGATCGGTTTGCGGGACATGGCGGTGGTCACCACGGCCGATGCAACCTTCGTTGCGCCGGTAAGCCACAGCCAGCACGTCAAGAAGATCGTCGAGGAACTGGAAAAGAACGGACGCCTCGAGACGCGCTACACGCCGGCCCAGGATCGCGTCCTGCAGAATGGCGCCTGGATGCCGCGCGTGCGGCACTGGCTGTTCGAGGAGGCGTTGCCGCTCTGGTCGACGGCCGCGATCGACGAGCGGTATGGCGGTTACTACGAGGCGATTGGCTTCGATCGCCGGCCAGTGCTCAGGCCGAAGCGCATGCGGACCATGGCGCGACAGATCTTCGCCTTCTCGGTCGCCAAGTTGTATGGCTGGGACGGACCGGCCGACCGGCTCGTCGCGCACGGCATAGAATTCATCGCCAACAGGGGGCGCACGCCCGGCGGCGGATGGGTACGGACCTTCAACGTCGACGGTACGGTGGCGGACGCTGCCGAGGACACCTACGACCACGCCTGCGTGCTGCTGGCGCTGGCCCACGCGCACAGGGCGGGCAACGCCGACGCGCTGCGGCTCGGTGAAGAGACCTTCACGTTCCTCGACGAGTCGCTCGAGGACCGGAACATGCGCGGCTTCCTGGAAACGTCGCAAGGGCAGGGGTTGCGTCGCACCAATCCGCACATGCATCTGCTCGAGGCGTTCCTCGCCTGGCACGAGGCGACCGGAAACCGGCAGCACCTGCGCCGCGCCGCGCGCATCATCGACCTGTTCCGCAGCCACTTCTTCGACGCCGACTCCTGGACGATCGGCGAGTACTTCGACGACGACTGGAAACCGGCGGCGGGCGAGAAGGGACAATGGACGGAGCCCGGCCACCATTTCGAATGGGCGGCCCTGCTCGTCGACTTCTCCAGGCAGAGCGGTCAGAAGGACCTGATCGGCTTCGCCCGCAAGCTCTATGCCTCAGCAGTTGCCAACGGCCTCAACCGGGCGACCGGCCTCGCGTACGGTGCCGTCTCCCGTGAGGGCATCCCGCTCGAGCGGACGTCGCGAAGCTGGCCCCAGACCGAGGCGATCAAGGCGGCGATGGCCCTCGACGACACCGGCGGCCCCGACCTGAAGCCGGAGATCGAAGCCAGGGTCGGCCGTCTGTTCCGCTGGCACATCGATCCGGCGCCACGCGGGCTGTGGATCGACCTGATCGACGAACGCGGCCGCTCGCTCGCCGCCGATGCGCCGGCCAGCATCCTCTACCATATCATCACGGCGCTCAGCGCCTACATGAAGCGCTACGGAGTGATGCCCAACGGCAGCCGAGCACGCGGCGCGCCCCCCAAAGGCCTGTCGTGACGACTATCCCTGCGAGACGGTGTTCTCCGGATACAGCTCAATAGGGGCTGGCCACGTTGCCGGTCTCGACATAGACCGACTTCAGCTGCGAATAGTGGCCGAGTGCGGCGAGCGAGTTCTCCCGCCCGATGCCCGACTGCTTGGCGCCGCCGAACGGGATCTCGACCGGCGCCAGATTGTAGGTGTTGATCCAGCAGGTCCCGGCCTGGAGTTCGCCGACGACGCGGTGGGCGCGCGGCAGATCCCGCGTGAAGACGCCGGCAGACAACCCGAACTCGCTGTCGTTGGCGCGTTCGATTACCTCGTCCTCGCCGGAGAAGCGCAGCACGGCCATGACGGGACCGAAGATCTCCTCGCGGGCGATGCGCATGCCGTCCTCGACGCCGGTGAAGATCGTCGGCTCGATGAAGAAGCCGTTCTCGAAGCCCTGCAGCTTCGGGATGCCGCCGCCGCAATGCAGCGTCGCCCCTTCCTGACGGCCGATGGCGACGTAGCCGTTGACCTTGTCGTGCTGCGCCTTGTTGATCAGCGGCCCCATTTGCGTCTCCGGATCGAGAGGGTCGCCGATGCGGATCGCCTTGGTGCGGCGCGCCAGGCTGTCGAGGAAGCGATCGTAGATGCCGTCCTGGACGAAGACCCGGGTGCCGTTGGAGCAGACCTGGCCGGTCGAGTAGAAATTGCCGAGCATGGCACCGCCGACGGCGTTTTCCACGTCGGCGTCGTCGAACACGATCAAGGGCGATTTGCCGCCGAGTTCCATGGTCGCGTGCTTCATGTGCGAGCCGGCCAGCGCCAGCACCTTCTTTCCTGTCGGCACCGAACCGGTCAGCGACACCTTGGCGACGACCGGATGGGAGGCGAGCGCGGCGCCGGCCGCGCCGTAGCCCTGGACGACGTTGAACAGCCCGTCGGGCAGCCCGGCCTCGGTGTAGATCTCGGCGAGCGCCAGTGCCGAGAGCGGCGTGTTCTCGGACGGCTTGAACACCATGGCGTTGCCCATGGCCAACGCCGGCGCCGACTTCCAGCCCGCGCCCTGGATCGGATAGTTCCACGCGCCGATGCCGACGCAGACACCGAGCGGCTCGCGCCGCGTGTAGGCGAAGGCGCCGCCGAAATCGACATAGTCGCCGGTGAAAGCCGTGACCGCGCCGCCGAAGAACTCCAGCGCATCCGCGGCCGAGGCCGGATCGGCAACCAGCGTTTCCTGGATCGCCTTGCCGGTGTCGAGGGTTTCCAGCCGCGCCAGTTCGTCGTTGCGCGCACGCAGGATGTCGGCGGCGCGCCGCAGGATGCGCCCTCGCTCCACCGGCTTCAGCCGCGCCCAGGCGGGCTGGGCGGCACGTGCCGCCTCGATCGCCAGCTCGATGATGTTGTCGGTGGCGGCGTGGAGGGTGGCGATTGTCTCGCCGGTCGCCGGGTAAATGACCGGCAGCAGATCGCCGCGCTCGTCCTCGACATGGCGTCCGTTGACGTAGTGCGACGCTTTTGGCTGGGCTTTCATGGGGGTCCTTTCAAGCGGGAGATCTGATGACGCTAGCCTAGCGGTCGCTCTCCCGCCAGCGCGGGTTGATCCACGGTTCCTGGTTGGACGGCGGCAGCATCGGCCTGCCGAGGATGTGGTCGGCGGCCTTCTCGCCTGTCATGATCGACGGGCCGTTGAGGTTGCCGTTGGTGACGCGCGGGAAGATCGAGGAATCGGCGACGCGCAGGGCCTCGACACCGATCACGCGGCATTCCGGGTCGACCACCGCGGTCGGATCGTCGGCGCGGCCCATGCGACAGCTACCGCACGGATGATAGGCGCTCTCGACATGCTCGCGAATATGCTCGTCGAGCTGCTCGTCGCTTGCGACGTGGCCTCCCGGCGAGATCTCCTTGCCGCGGAAGGGATCGAAGGCGGCCTGGCCGAAGATCTCGCGGGTCAGCCGGATGCAGTGGCGGAAGTCGCTCCAGTCGTCCGGGTGCGACATGTAGTTGAAGCGGATCACCGGCATGGCGCGCGGATCGGGGCCGCGTAGCGTAACCGAGCCGCGTGACTTGGAGCGCATCGGGCCGACATGAGCCTGGAACCCGTGCGACTTCGCCGCCGCCTTGCCGTCGTAGCGCATGGCAGCCGGCAGGAAGTGATACTGAATGTCGGGATAGTCGACGCCGGCCTTCGAGCGCACGAACGCGGCCGATTCGAAATGATTCGTCGCGCCGAGACCGCTCTTGAAGAACAGCCACTCGGCGCCGATCAGCCCCTTCGAGAACAGGTTCAGCTTGGAGTGGAGCGTGACCGGCCGGATCGCCTCCTGCTGGATGTAGAGTTCGAGATGGTCCTGCAGGTTCTGCCCGACGCCAGGCCGGTCCGCAACCACTGCGATGCCGTTCTCACGGAGATGTGCCGCCGGTCCGATGCCCGACAGCAGGAGGAGTTTCGGCGAGTTGATCGAGGAGGCGGCGAGAATGACCTCACGTCGCGCACGAACGACCTGAATCTGATTCTTAACGTCAACTTCGACGCCGGTGGCGCGGTGATTCTCGATCGTCACGCGGCGGGCCAAGCCGTTGACGATACGGACGTTTCCCCGCTTCAGCGCCGGCCGCAGATAGGCGTTCGCCGTCGACCAGCGGCGGCCCTGGTGTATCGTCTGCTCCATCGGACCGAAACCTTCCTGCTTCGAACCGTTGTAGTCGTCCGTCGTCTCGAATCCTGCCTGGCGTCCCGCCTCGACGAAGGCGTGGTAAAGGGGATTGCGGCGCGGCCCGCGGGTGACGTGGAGCGGGCCGCTGGTACCCCTCCAGCCGTCCTCGCCGGCGTGGGCGTGTTCCATCCGCTTGAAGTAGGGCAGCACGTCGGCGAAGGACCAGCCGGCGGCACCCTGTTCGGCCCAGTGGTCGAAATCGCGGGCGTGGCCGCGTACATAGACCATGCCGTTGATCGACGACGATCCGCCGAGCACCTTGCCGCGCGGCGTCGCAAGCACTCGGCCGCCGAGGTGCGGCTCCGGCTCGGTGCGGAAGCCCCAGTCGTAGAGGGTCATGTTCATCGGATAGGACAGCGCCGAAGGCATCTGGATCAGCGGGCCGATGTCGGTGCCGCCGAACTCGATGACGATGACGCTGTGGCGGCCGTCCTCGGACAGCCGGTAAGCGAGGGCAGCCCCTGCGGAGCCGGAGCCGACGATGACAAAATCCGCCTCAAGCATTGGCGACGTGCCTTTCGAAGTCGGCGAGGGCGACGTTGCCGCCGCTGGCGATGACGAGGACGGTCTTGCCGGCGACGTCGACCTCTCCCGACATCAGGCCGGCCAGCGAGGCGGCGCCCGATGGTTCGAGCACGAGCTTCAGCTTTTCGAAGGCGAACTTCATCGCCCGGCGCACCGACGCATCGTCGACGGCAAGGCCCTGCGCGCCGGCGAGCGTCATCGCGGCGAAGGGCGCCTTTCCCGGCGCGCGGGCCATCAGCCCGTCGCAGATCGACTGTCCGCCGAGCGGCATGGTTTCGATGGTGCCTTGGGCGAGGGAGCTGCCCATGCCGTTGAAGCCTTCGGGCTCGACGGCGATGACCTGCGATTCCGGCGACAGGTAGTGGAAGGCGAGCGAGACGCCACCAATCAGGCCGCCGCCGCCGACCGGACAGAAGAGAAGGTCGGCCTTCGCCTCCTTCGCGGCGAGCTGGTCGAGGGCTTCCAGGCCGGCGCCGGCCTGGCCGGCGACGATCTCGGGATCGTCGAAGGGGTGCAGCAGGGTAAGGTTCTCCTCTGCGGCGATCTGCCGGGCGCGCTCCGAGGCGACCTCCTCGCGGGCGCGATCCCCATGGTCGGTGAGCACGACGCGGGCGCCATAGGCGGCCGTCGCCTCGCGCTTGGCTGCCGGCGCATCGATCGGCATGACGATGGTGACCGGGATGCCGAGCGCCTCGCCGGCGGCCGCGAGTCCCTGTGCGAAATTACCGGAGGAGTAGGCCACCACACCGCGCTCGGCTTCCGCGGGCGAAAGCTGCTTCAGCCGCCAGTAGGCGCCGCGGATCTTGAACGAGCCCGCCCACTGCAGCGACTCCGGTTTGACGAAGACGCGGGCGGCGCCGGTCAGCTTCGCCAGCGCCGTCGATTCGAGAAGCGGCGTCGCTTGCGTCGCCTTCGACGTCACCGCATAGGCGCGGCGGAGGTGCTCCAGATCGGGAACGGCCTGCTCACTCATCACTCGCCCCTCGGGAACCGCTTGCTCTCTTCGAGCACATTGAGGTCCATGTGGTTGCGCATGTAGCGTTCTGATGCCTTTTGCAGCGGTTGGAAGTCCCAGGGGAAATAGGCTCCGTTGCGCAGCGCCGGGTAGACCACCCAGCGGCGCGCCTGGCTCTCGCGCACGGCCGCGTCGAAGCGGGCCATGTCCCAGCGTGCCCGCACCTTGTCCATGAAGTCGGCGACCGTGCCGGCATGGGCGGGATCCGCCGCGAGGTTGGTCCGTTCCATCGGATCCGCTTTGAGATCGAACAGTTGCGGCGGGTCGAGCTCGCAATGCACGAACTTGAAGCGGCCTTCGCGAACGCAGACGAGCGGCGCGTTGGAGCCTTCGGCGGCGTATTCGATCAGGACCGGCTCGGCGCGCATCTCGCCACGGGTGAGCGGCACAAGCGACTGGCCGTCGGTCCACGGCATGATCTCGCCGATGTCGATGCCGGCGAGGTCGCAGAGCGTCGGGCAGACGTCGAGATTGGAGACAGGCGTCTCGATCAGTCCCGGCCGGACGTCCCTGCCGGCAATCATCAACGGCACCCGCGCGGACCCCTCGTAGAAGCACATCTTGAACCACAGTCCGCGCTCGCCGAGCATGTCGCCATGGTCGGAGCAGAGAATAACGATGGTGTCCTCGGCCATGCGCGTGCGCTCCAGCACGTCCAGCAGTTCGCCGATCTTGTCGTCCAGATAGGATATGTTGGCGAAGTAGCCGCGGCGCGATCGCCGCACCTGCGCGCGCGTGATCGAGAACGAGGCGTAGTCGCTGGCGTCGTAGAGCCGTTTCGAATGCGCGTCCTGCTGCTCGTAGGGGATGAAGCCGAACTCGGGATCGAGCGCCTGGCAGTTCTCGTAAAGATCCCAGTAGCGCTTGCGCGCCACATAGGGGTCGTGTGGGTGGGACATGGAGACCGTAAGGCACCAGGGCCGGCGGTCGGGATCTGTCGACACCCGCGACAGCTGGTAGAGCTTCTGCACCGCCTGGAAGGCGACCTCGTCGTCATACTCCATCTGGTTGGTGATCTCGGCGACGCCGGCGCCGGTGACCGAGCCGAGATTGTGATACCACCAGTCGATGCGCTCGCCGGGCTTGCGGTAGTCGGGCGTCCAGCCGAAATCGGCCGGGTAGATGTCGGTCGTCAGCCGCTCCTCGTAGCCGTGCAACTGGTCGGGACCGACGAAATGCATCTTGCCCGACAGGCAGGTGTAGTAGCCCGCCGCGCGCAGATGGTGGGCGAAGGTGGGAATCGCCGAGGTGAATTCGGCCGCGTTGTCGTAGACCTCGGTGCGCGACGGCAGTTGCCCGCTCATGAAGGAAGCCCGCGCCGGGGCACAGAGCGGCGAGGCGGTATAGGTGTTGGCGAAGCGCGCCGAACGGGCGGCGAGCGCCTTCAGGTTCGGGGCATGCAGGAAGTCGGCCGGGCCATCGGGAAACAGTGTCCCGTTCAACTGGTCGACCATGATGATCAGGATGTTCGGCTTGGCGGTCATGGCGCTTTCCGGTTGCTGAGACGCAGGGTCAGGTATTCCTCGACGAGCGCTGCCGCGCTGGCGGGGTTGGGCGCGCCGTCCTTGAGGGCGCGCCGAATGTAGAGTCCGTCGATGAGCGCGGCGACGGATTCGGCGACCCGCTCCGCTTCCGGACGCGACATCAGGCGCGCAAGCCCGCTCATCAGATTGGAATGCAGCCGGCGAGCATAGATGCGTAACAGGCGCCTGAGATCGTCCGATTGCTGGGCGGCGACGTAGAAGGTCAGCCATGCCGCGATGGTCTCGGGGCGGAACTGCGTCTCCGAGAAGTTCACCGCGATGACTGCCGACAGCCGCGCGCGCGGGTCGGCGGAAGCGCGCAGCGCGGAGCGCACTTCGGCCCCGAGTTCGGCCAGCAGATGGCCCATGGTGGCGAGCAGGAGATCGTGCTTGGCGCCGAAATAGTGATGCGCGAGCGCCGACGAGACACCGGCCCGTCCGGCGATCTCGGACATGGTCACGTCCAGCGAACCGCGCTCGCCGATCGCCGAGATCGTCGCGTCGATCAGCGCCCGCCGGCGCAGCGGTTCCATTCCAAGCTTCGGCATGAGGGTCTCCCGGGACAGTCCTATTTTTAATTGAGCCGTCAATCAATAAAAAACGTGCCGGCCTCAATCGATTCAGTTCTTTACGGCGAATCGGATTTCGTTCACCGTTGAACAATCAAACCGCATGCCGATGCGCGCCGCTCGTGCTAGGCTTTTCTTCAGGGAGATTCCGATGAACGCTTGCATTGTCGGCTGGGCGCATTCGCGTTTCGGCAAGCTGGAAGGCGAGACGCTGGAGAGCCTGATCGTCGGCGTGGCGCGCGAGGCGCTCGACCATGCCGGGATCGGCCCGGAGGATGTCGACGAGATCGTTCTCGGCCATTTCAACGCCGGGTTCTCGGCACAGGATTTCACCGCCAGCCTCGTGCTACAGGCTGACGACCGGCTGCGCTTCAAGCCGGCGACGCGTGTCGAGAATGCCTGTGCGACGGGCTCGGCGGCGGTTCGCCAGGGGCTTCGCGCGGTCGATTCGGGTGCCGCCCGCATCGTGCTCGTCGTCGGCGCCGAGCAGATGACGACGACGCCCGGCCCGGAGGTCGGCAAGAACCTTCTGCGCGCCTCCTACCTGCCTGAGGACGGCGACACGCCGGCCGGGTTCGCTGGCGTCTTCGGCAAGATCGCGCACGGCTACTTCCAGCGTCATGGCGACCAGTCGGACGCGCTCGCCGCGATCGCGGCGAAGAACCACAAGAACGGCGTCGACAATCCCTACGCGCAGATGCGCAAGGACTTCGGCTTCGACTTCTGCCGCCAGGAGAGCGAAAAGAATCCCTTCGTCGCCGGGCCGCTGAAGCGCACCGACTGCTCGCTGGTGTCCGACGGCGCCGCGGCCCTCGTGCTCGCCGACTTCCCGACGGCGCTGACCATGCGCCGCGCGGTCGCGTTCCGGGCGAACGAGCACGTGCAGGATTTCCTGCCCATGTCGAAGCGCGACATCCTGCTCTTCGAAGGCTGCGAGGAGGCCTGGGCGCGGGCGCTGAAGAAGGCCGGCGTCGCCATCGGCGACCTCTCTTTCGTCGAGACGCACGACTGCTTCACCATCGCCGAGCTGATCGAATACGAGGCCATGGGCCTGGCGAAGCGCGGCGAGGGCGGCAAGGTTGCCCTCGAAGGCCTGACCGCCAAGGACGGCAAGCTGCCGGTGAACCCGTCCGGCGGGCTGAAGGCCAAGGGCCATCCGATCGGCGCCACCGGCGTCTCCATGCACGTGCTGACCTCGATGCAGCTGACCGGCGAGGCCGGCGGTATCCAGGTGCCCGGCGCCACGCTCGGCGGCATCTTCAATATGGGCGGCGCCGCGGTCGCCAACTACGTGTCGATCCTGGACCGCATCAGATGAGGCATTCGGCCGTCGTCACCGGAGGTGCGTCGGGCATCGGCCTTGCCGTCACGGAGCGCCTTCTCGACGACGGCTGGCCGGTCGCCGTGCTCGACGCGAATGCCGAGGCGCTCGCCGCCGCGGAAGATGCGTTTTCCCAGGAGAACGCCATCTTCGTCGCCGCCGACGTCACCGACGAGGAGCAGCTTGGCGAGGCGTTCGACGAGGTGGTCGACCGTCTCGGCCTGGTCGGCGGCCTGGTCAATTCAGCTGGCATCGCCCGCGACCTACCCGCCGACGAAACCAGCGCCGAGCTTTTCCGCCAGATCCTCGACGTCAACCTGGTCGGTTCGTTCCTCGCCTCGCGCTGCGCGCTGGAGCGCATGGGCGCGAGCCTCTCGATCGTCAACATCGCCTCCGTCTCGGGCCTCAGGGCGAACCGCGGCCGTGTCGCCTACGGCGCGTCAAAGGCCGGCGTGAAGATGATGTCGGAAGTGCTGGCGCTGGAGTTCGGCGGTCGCGGCGTGCGCGTCAACTGCGTCGCGCCCGGGCCGATCCAGACCCCGATGGTGGCAAAGCTGCATTCCGCCGAAGACCGCAAGGCCTGGCTGGCCAGGGTACCGCAGGCGCGCTACGGCGAGCCCGACGAAGTGGCCGCCGCGATCGCGTTTCTCCTTTCGCCCGAAGCGAGCTACATCAACGGCCATACTCTTGCCGTCGACGGCGGATTCCTGACGGCCGGTATCATCGATCGCGGGTAGCCTGTTCCTTCGACAGTAGGTGCGATCCGATCTCGTCTTCATCATTTTCCGGAGAACTCCGAATGCGCATCGTCCTTCCGCTTGCTGTCGCCGCAGCCCTTTCCGCCTCGCCGGCGGCGGCCCAGGACGAAGATCCGGGTGGACTGGTCGGCAGGCTGTTCTGCCAGATGCGCAGCGAAGGCGAACCGGCGATCCGCTACCTGCTGACCCGATCCTTGCTCGCCGAGATCGACAAGGCGCTCGCCAAGAACGACGTGATCGCCGCCGCACGCCCCGACGAGAAGCCGCCGCTGGGCGACGGCGTGCCGTTCCAGGCCTATCAGGATTTTGCGCCGGAGTGCCGCGTCGCGCCGATCGATGGCGGACCGGATGTCGAAATCGGGCACGTCTTCCCCGACCAGCCCGCCGGCAGCTGGACGGATCGTCTCGTCGTCCGAACCGAGGATGGGCTGGCGAAGATCGACGACATCCTGTACGGGCCGGAGGAGTTCAAGACGGGCCTGCGCGACGTCCTCGCCACGGCATTCCGCCGGCAGTGAGGCGCTGCGGCTCGGCAGTTCGTCGGGGAAGAGCGACATGACGGATCCGGTTCTGGTCGAGGTCCTGCGCGGCGGTATCGTCGAGAGCGTCCATCGCGGCGCGGTCGCCGTCTATGATGGCGACGGGCACGTGGTGATGGAGATCGGCGACACGGCGCGGCCGGTCTTCCCGCGCTCGGCGGTGAAGGCGATCCAGGCGCTGCCGCTGGTCGAGAGCGGTGCCGCCGACGCCTGCGGCTTCGGCGACCGCGAACTGGCGCTCGCCTGCGCCTCGCATTCCGGCGAGCCTGCCCACGCCGAACTGGCGGCATCGATGCTGGCGCGGGCAGGGCTCGACGAAACGGCGCTCGAGTGCGGTACGCACTGGCCGTCGTCGCAGGCTGCGACGATCGAACTTGCCCGCAGCGGGCGGAATGCGTCGGCCCTGCACAACAACTGCTCCGGAAAACATTCGGGCTTCCTCTGCACCTGTCGCCACGCCGGGCTGGCGCACAGGGGCTACGTCACCGCCGGCCATCCGTTCCAGAAGATGATCGCCGAGACCATGTCCGAGGTGACCGGCGCGGCGCATGGCGCAGAAAACCGCGGCACCGACGGCTGCTCGATCCCGACCTACGCGATCCCGCTCGCCAGCCTGGCGCGCGGCTTCGCCCGCATGGCGACCGGCAACGGCCTGCCGCCGAAGCGCGCCGCCGCGGCAAGGCGCCTGATGGCCGCGTGCATGGCCGAACCCTTCTACGTGGCCGGCACCGGCCGCGCCTGCACCCGCCTGATGGAGGCGGCGCCTGGACGCATCTTCGTCAAGACGGGGGCCGAAGGCGTATTCTGCGCCGCCGTCCCGGAAAAGGGGCTGGGCATCGCGGTCAAGTGCGACGATGGCGCGGGTCGCGCGGCCGAGGCCGTGGTGAGCCAGCTTCTCGCCGGCCTGTTCGCCGACGATGTCGCGCTCGCTGGCAGGATCGCCGCGGTCGGCAACCACGATATGACGAACTGGAACGGCATCGAGGTCGGCAGCGTGCGTCCCGCGGGGCCGCTGTCGCGGACTTTCATCCAGGACTAGAGCGCGACGCGCTCTAGCCGACCCGGTTGCGCTCGACGGTCAGGTTCGGCCAGCCCTCGGCGCCGCCGACGGCGAGGTCGCCGGTGACGGGTCGCGTCCATTCGTAGCCGACGACGCCGCCGACCGTCACCTCGTCGATCAGGTTGTCGGAGATCACCGCGTGCCCGGCGCCGGACGCGACCGACACGGCGATGCCCGTTCCGGCCTTGCGCACGACGTTGCCGGTAGCGACGACGTTGCGCATGTAAGCGCCCCAGCCGATGGCGATGCCGTGGAGCGGCGCATTCTCGACCATGTTGCCGGTGACGGCCGTGTCGGCCTCCACCGTGATGCCGACGCCGAAACCGGGCGGGTCGGCCTGATAGGGACCGGTCGAGGAGAGGTTGCGCACGATGTTGCCGCTGACCGTGCCCATGCGGCCGCCCTCGTTGAAGTTGACGATGGAGATGCCGTTGGCCGCGCCGTCGACGATGTTGGCGTTGACGATGGCGCCGTCGAAGGCGAACTCGGCGTAGAGCGCGGTCTCGCCTGAGCGCAGCGCCGCATTGCCGGCGACGCGCAGGTTGCTCGACGAGTTGGCGCGGATGGCGGAGAAGGCGCAGTCGGAAACGCTGTTGTTGGCGACGAGCACGTTGTTGGCGCGGAAGATATTGATGCCGTTGCCGAACTGGCCGGTGCCGCCATTGCGCGCCGCGATGCGCTCGACGCGGTTGCCGGTGACGATGGTGCCGTCGTCGGCCGCCTGCCAGCGGTGCACGAGGATGCCGCCATTGGCGCAGTCGCCGACCGTGTTGCCGGCAATGGTCAGGCCCGCCGCCTCGACCGAATAGATGCCGGCCTCGGCCGCGCCGGAGATCGTGGAGGCCTCGATGCGGCCGGCGACGCGCTCGAGCGACAGCCCGTTGCGGCTGCTGCCGAGGACGCGGCAGTCGCGCAGGACGAATTCGGACACGCGGCGGAAGTCGAGCAGGCCCTGCGCCTCGTCCCCGATCCAGCGGTTGGCGCCGTCGAAGAGGATGCCGGAAAGGTCGATCAGGTCGGTTTCTTCCGCAAGCATCAGATGGCCGTCGCCGCCATAGACGATGCGGGTGGCGCCCGGCACGCCGGAAAGGCGGACACGGCGCGGCAGGACGAGGTTGGAGACGACATAGGTGCCGGCCGGCAGGAAGACGGGCGTATCGGTGTCGGAAGCCTTTTGAAGCATACGCGAAAAGGCCCGGCTCTGGTCGTCGAGCGCGCCGGGGCGCACGCCGAATTCGAGCGAATCGATCGAGCCGCGCATGGAGGCGTTCTCGAGGCCGGGCAGCGTCGCCGCCGCGGCGGGAACGCGCCGCGCAAGAGCCGCAAGCGGTAGGGCTGCCGCGCCGACCAAGAGACTGCGCCTGTTCAACATCGGGACACTGGCTCCGTTACGAACCCGTGCCTTGCACGGATCGTGCCGGGCGAGGCGCCGCCGGGCGGGATGCCGCCGGGTGAACTTGCCGCGGCCCGCCCGCCGCCATAGGTTCACCGGATGAGCAGAGCCTTCACCAAGGAAGACGACGACACCGAAGCCATCGCCATGATCGGCGAGCGGCCGGTGAGCCCGCACCGCAACCTGGTCACGCCGCAAGGGCTGGAAGAGATCGACGCCGAGATCGCGCGGCTGCGCGAGGCGTTCTCCCAGGCCGAGAAGACGCAGGAGCGGGTCGCCGTCGCCACCCACCTCCGCGACCTGCGTTACTGGACGGCGCGGCGCGAGACGGCGGAAGTGTCCGTGCCCGACCCGGACAGCGACGTCGTGCGCTTCGGCATGACCGTCACGATCGAGGACGAGGACGGCCACCGCAAGACCTGGAAGATCGTCGGCGAGGACGAGGCCGACGCGGCGCACGGCACGGTCAGCCACGTCTCGCCGATGGCGCTGGCGCTGTTCGGCAAGGGTGTCGGCGACCTGGCGACGGTCGCGGGTCGGGACTGGGAAGTCGTGGCGCTGCACGCCTGACGGCCGGAAACGGCTCCGGCTCGGAAATCGGACGTCACGATGTGTCGTGCGGCTGCGGTTGGCGGCCAGCGGGGAAGAAAAGAAGCAGGACGGGCGCGCGGGGTGCGCCGCCGGCAAGAGTTTCTCGGACTGCGGCCACGCAGGTTGCCGACCCGGCAGCCGCCTCGACGAGGTCGCAAAGGGCGGCGGCGAGCATGCGGAAGCTGAGGGCCAGCCACGCGGCCTCGAGCGGCTGGTTGCGGATCGCCGCGGCGTCGCCGGGGACGGGCCAGTCGATGCCCTCGGCCCCGGCTTCGCGCGCCACGAAATTTTGCGCGATCGCCTCGGCCCGTCGCAGGACGGCGAACACGAGAAGACGCACGGGCAGCGAGCGGCCGGCGGCGCGCTCGGCGACGAGCGCCAGCGAGACGAG
>CAJPFN010000031.1 GCA_905339215.1 Rhizobiaceae bacterium | reverse complement strand
GTCGAACAGCTCGTAGCCGATCTGAGAAGGATCGGTGATTCCGAGCCCGGCCGGATAGTGAGTCAGGCCGACACGAACGGTTGCCTGACCAACCCACTCGCGCGTTGTCGCAATAGCCTCCTCGACGGTCGCGGGCTTTGGCACCAGAATGACGCGCTCACCTTGCTTGACGGTGATGATCAGGTGGTCGGCCGCGCCGATCTGCTCAACGAACTGCTGCACGATCTCGACGTTGAGCCGGGGATCGGCGCATTGCTGAATCAGTTCGGCATCGATCATGGTAGTTCGCCTCGCCTATTCGTTGAACGCCATCACCAGCGGCAGGCCAAACAGCGAGGCCCAAGCCTGCGCGCTCGAGCGCTGGATGGCGACGATATTGGTGTTGCCAGTCCACCAGGCGTTGCCGGTCGCGACAATCACGTCCGGCGCATGCAACATCGACTGGATGATGGGCCAGATGATCAGCTGCTCGTAGCAGATGAGCGGCGCGACCCTCAGCCCGGCGAACTCGAAGACCGGATTGGCAAAGAAATGCGCATGCGCCCCGCCAGTCGTCCAGGGTTGCCACATGGAGACCGGGACCGGCATGCGCTCGCGGTATAAGATCACCGCGCCCTTCCCCGAAACCCCGATCATCACATTGTCGTAGCCGGCAGGATCGACGATCGCCGCACCACCATTCACCATGATGTCGAGGCTGGAAAGCTCGCGGATCCAAAGCCGCTCGGTGGTGGCGCTCCACAAGCCCATTGCGCTTTCCGGCAGGATCGCGACATGCGCTCCGTCGCCGGCGGCGGCCTCGACCAGCCCTATCGTCAAGAGCTGCTGATGATAGTCGGCATACTGGCCCGATGCTTCGAACCTGAATCCGGTGTCGATGCCCTGCCAGCCTTCCGGCTCGGCGGGCGGCGTCCAGCTCGAGGCGGACCAGGCGAAGGCAAGCGCTGTTACGCCGGCCGCAACCGGCCACGCGCGTGTTGTCATCGCGACCAACAGGGTGGCGGTCGCGGCGAGGCCGAACCAGGCCCAGCCCGGGAAGAGAATACCGGCTGCGGTGATCGGATGCGCCCAACCGACGATGCCAAAGGGCGGCACGCTCAAAAGGACGGCCGCGATCGCGTAGCGAACGGGTCGGTGCCAACCGCAGCGCGCCGTCCACAGCACGGCATGGACAGCAACGAACATGAGGGAGGCGGCAAGCCAGAGGCCAAGGCCGATGGCGAGCTGCGCCCCGAAGAAGATTGACGCGCCGACCGGCAGACCGCGCGATGCCCCAAGAAAATGCGCAAGCGCGACCAGACCCGCAACCGTACGCGACGGAGCGAAGGCCCAAAGGGCCGGGAAGGCGATGCCGACGGCGAAGGTGAGCGGATGCCCGCTCCACCCTATCGCGCCGGCGGAAGCGCCGCCGGCGACGAACAGAACGGCCTGCAGGACGCTACGGCGTGAAGGTGAGGACTTCCCGCGCGAGGCCCAGGATGCCGGCGGCCGGAAGCGGCCCAAAATATCTTGAATCATAGGAGCCAACAAAACTGGAATGAAGAAACACTTCGCCCTCGGGCACAACGCCGCCCATCCAGGGGGTCATCGGCCGCCCCTTCACGTCACGGGATTGGACGGTGGAGGCCTGCAACGGCGCACCATCAATGATGACCTGGTTCTCGATGCGGATGGACGTTCCGGCCAATGCGACGACGGTCTTAATGAGCGGCGCTGTGCCGGCCGGGCAAAGGCCTCTGGGCAGATAGAAACGCTCGCGCGCAAGATCGGCGGCGGGACCGGAAGGTGGACAGATGAACACACGGTCACCGACCGCAACCGGACGGTCCAGCGTTTCTATCTGCCAAAGGCCCAGCGGATAGGAGGGCGTGAAGTTCACCCGATAGCCGCCCCATGCGAAGGCTGCCGCCATCGCACCGAGAAGGACGACGCCGGCGCCGATGGTCGCAAACGCCCTGCGCTGTCTCGTCATCGGGGCATGCCCCGATCGCGGACCTGGCTCTGGGCCCGGGTCTGCTGCTGCGCCCGCTCATATGCCGCAACGCGTTGCGCGGCATTGAAGCTCGGCCAGGCTGCGACCAGGGTGGAGCGGTCGCCCTCGGCAACCTGTGCCGCGGCTGCGTGATAGGCCGGACCCTTGGCCTCTTTCGAACCGAGGAAGGCCCGTTCTCCAAACCGCTGGTCGAGTGCCTTGTTGAGCTGATCGATCTCCGCCTTCACCATTTTGTCGGCAAGGACGAAACTTAGGGCCGCGGACAGTTCATTGCGGTCGATCGCGTCGCGGATACGGTCAAGCACGCTCTGCGCCGATCCGGACAATGCAGGAATGTCGACGCGGCTGCGGTCGCGCTCGCGCGACAATTCGACGGTGCGAAGATCTGCGATCTCGGCGCGCAGCCGCACATAACGCGCAAGGTTGTCCTTGAGTGCCGGAACGTTGTTCAAGGCCCGCTGCCGCTCGGCCTTCGCGGCCGACGAGGCGAGCATGCCGGTCCTGCCGCGGATCGCGCCGAAGGCCTCCGGATCGCGATCGAGCTGGTCGACCATGCGGCTTTGTGCTGCATGCCTCTCCGCTTGATTGGCACTCATGATCGCGGAAAGGTTCATCGCCGTCATCGCGCCATCGGGGTTCTCATAGACTTGGGCAACGCGGTCGCGAAGCTGGGTCCAGGCATGGGTAAGTGTGGCGTCTGATTGCAATTTGGCCTCCACGAGCTGCGGGATGGATTGCGCCCAGGTCGCAAGGCCGCGAACCCAGGGGTGGGAAACTGACGAGGCAGTCACGGTCGCGGCAGCCTGTGCCTGACGATCGGCGGCGCGGCCGAACCGCCCGATGAAGCTTGAAAGCTTGGCGGCGGCCGTCTCGAGCCGATCGCGCTGCTCCCTGATCCAACGGAGCTGGTTTTCGACCAGAGCTTTCGCCACGCGCGCGCGGTAGAGGCCGCGCCTGTTAGCATAGGAAAGCGCCTGGTCGTAGAGCTTCGACCCGGCGAAATCGAGCGTCGTGTCCTTGGCCCCGCGCTTCGACAGGTTCTGGATGAGCCCACCCGACTTCTCGAAGGACCGTCGGCCGTAATAGAGCTTCACGTCATGCCGGTGCCGGGTCATCGCCACATAGGTCAGATGCCGGTCGAGCGAGAGGGTTGCCAGCACCTTCACACGATCGATGGTAGCGCCCTGGGACTTGTGGATGGTGGTCGCATAGCCATGATCGACATTGCGATAAAATCGCTGATCGACCTCCACCCTGGCCTTGTCGTCTCCGATCTCGATGATGATACGGCCCTTCCCAGCCTCGACGACGCGGCCGATCATGCCGTTCTTGACGCCAAGAGAACCCTCGTTCTTCAGGAACACGATCTGGTCGCCGGGTGCGAAGTTCCGTATGCCGTCCTCGGTGCGGAAGGCATGGCCTTGCTCGATCAAACCACGCTCGAGTAACGCGCCGCGTGCCAGCTCGTTCAGTGTCCGCACATCGCGGCGAAGATGCGCGAGGATCAAGCTCGACCGGTTCGGATCGTAGTCGGCAATCCATTCGCGAATGAGCGCGCTGATCGCCTGGGCCTTCAACTCCATCCCGACCAGGCGCCCCTGCCCCTGATAGGCGGAGATCGCCGCCCCTATCTTGCCTCGCGCGAGATCCATCGAGGCATCGCGCATCCACTGCTCACGCTGCCGATAGATCGTGCCGAGCTCGGCATAGCCGACGCGATCGGCAAGCGAGCGGAACGCAGCACCCGCCTCGATCGGCTGCAACTGATCGGCATCGCCGACAAGAACGAGCTTGGCGCCGGCATGGGCAACGGCAGAAACGAAGTCGGCCATCTGGCGCGACGACACCATGCCCGCCTCGTCCATGACGAACACGCATCTGTTGTCCAGGTGAAGGCGGCCCCGCTCCCATTGGAGCTGCCAGGACGCGAGCGTTCGCGAGGTAATTCCCGCCTCCTTCTCCAGCCCCTCGGCAGCCTTGCCCGCGAGCGCACCGCCGACAACGCGATAGCCGGAAGCCTCCCACACTTCGCGCGCGGCCCTCATCATCGTCGTCTTGCCGGCGCCGGCGCGGCCGACGATGATGGCGAGGCGCTCGTCCCCGGTGATGCGTTCCAGGCCGATGCTCTGCTCGTCGGAAATTTGCGCCTGGCCGGCAATCACCTCGGCACGCGCGCTCACCGAGACGCCGAACCGGCCGTTCGTCGAAAGATGCTCGGCCTGATGCCCCATCTCGGCTTCGATGCGGATCATGTCGCGCGTCGCAAAACGCTCCGGAAGTCGCTCACCGGTTTCGGGATCGATCCCTTCCCCCTCGATCGTCACAACTTGCGGGCTTCCCATGACGCGCGCCAACAAGGTCGCGAACTGGCCGGGATCATCGACATAGCGATGCAGATATTTGGCGGCATCGCGTTCATCGAAGACGCTCTTCTCGCGCGCGATCGCGTCCAGAACGATCTCCGGCCGGCGCTCTATCCGGCGCGCATTCTCGCGCCGCGCTTCCTCGTGCAATGCGAGTCGTTCAAGCCTCGCCTCGCGCCCTTCGGCTTGCCGCTCGCGCTGAATGTTTTTGCTGGCAACCCCGATATGCGTGGTCGGCTCCAGCTCGATGCCGCGCTCGGCATAGGAGCGGCCATCTACGCGAATGTCGTGACCATTCAATTCGAGATGCTTGTTCTGGGCGCCATACCAGGCTTCCCGCAATGCGAGGAAGTCGGTCTTGTCACCGGCCCAGAGCTTATAAACGATCTGGCCGGTTTTCGAACGGACCGGCTGTCCGTCGTCGCCGATGACCGGCACCTTCTTGCCGCCGAACCCGTCTTCAGTCAGGGGCCGCAGTGTGGTCATCAGATGCACATGCGGATTGCCCGGCGCGTCGTGATAAACCCAGTCCGCGACCAACCCACGCGCGCTCACATGCTCGGCGACGAACTCGCGCATCATCGCGACATTCTGCTCGGTGGTCAGCTCGCGCGGCAGCGCCAGGATGAACTCCTTGGCGAGCTGAGCGTCCTTGCGGGTCTCGAACGCCTCCACCTTGTTCCAGAAGGCTTCTGAAGCGCCGGCAACCGAGCGATCGGCAATAAGCGCCTTCGCCCAGTCCGGTGCATCGGCCGGCAATACGAACTCGTCATGCACCATGCCGGCCTTGCGCGAGAAGTCCGCCACCCTGCCCTCGCGCTCGTTCTCTATGCGTGCGCAATGGCGATACGCCGCCGCCGCGACAGCGCTGCGGCCTTCGCCGCGGCTGATCAGTTGGGGCGTGAAGTGCGTGATCGCCACTGCGAGGTGCTTTCTCGATCCGAATGTCAATGCTGTTCGGTCGAGCGGCCCATACGACCCATCCCTTTTGGGGCCGAACGCTGGAACGTTGCTTGCAACGTATTACTGCGCCCTTGGACCGTTCTTCCGAACGGCGGGATTCTTCTCAGATCAGCGTAGGCTTCGCCTACCTGTGGTTTTTCGCAGGGTGCGCTGCGCGCACGTCCAATGCGATTTTCCGCATCGCGATGACCATCTACCGAGACCGGAGAACCCAGCCGATGAGACGACCCTCTTCCCGCATCCGCGAAGAAATCGAACGCCTGCAGGAGCAGTTGAAGCTTGCCGAAACCAAGGAAGCCGAACGCATCGGCCGGCTGGCACTGAAGGCCGGGTTGGGCGATGTGAACGCGTCCGACGCGGAGCTGGTCGCGGGCTTCGAAGAGATGGCAAAGCGATTTCAAACGAGAACGAAGCAGAAGGCGCCCGGGCCGGCTGCTCGCTCTCAAGCGGACGCTTCTGATGCATGAACGCCGCTACCGGGCGTCGCAAACGGAAGCCCGGAAGAAGGATGCGCGCGAGAAGATCCAGCTCGGCGGGCTCGTCGTGAAGGCGGGACTTCGCAGCGAGGATCGCGCCGTCATTCTCGGCGCCCTCATCGAGGCGGCTGCGCGGCTCGGTGACGCAACAGAGCGCGTCCGATTGGCCGCAATCGGAAAGGCCATATTCGACAATGACAGCAAGGAAAATGATGCTGCTGGCAGCGCCGGCGGTGATGATGTTGGGAGCCGTGCTCGGGCTCCAGGGCATTGAGTCCAGGCTCGCCGCTTTCGGCAGTTCGCCGGAAAGCTATCTGACTCTCGGGCGCATCGGACTTGCCGTCCCGTACGCCGCTGCGGCCGCGACTGGTGTCATCTTCCTCTTCACCGCCAAGGGTTCACTTACCATTCAGTCGGCCGGCCTGGGCGTCCTGATCGGCGGGCTTGCCGCCGTCGCGCTCGCCGTCATTTCGGAAGCGCGGCGTCTGTCGGCATTCGCCAATCAGGTGCCGGAAGGAACGCTGGTCTCCTTCCTCGACCTCTACACCATCAGCGGCGCGGCGACGGCCTTCGTCGCCGGCATGTTCGGATTGCGGGTTGCGCTGCGCGGCAATGCCGCCTTTGGCGCGACGGGTCCGAAACGGCTCTCCGGCCGTCGCGCCATCCATGGCGATAGCCATTGGATGGACAGCGCCACAATCGCAGGACTCTTTCCCGAAAGCGGTGGCATCGTCATCGGTGAGCGCTATCGCGTCGACGAGGATTCCGTCGCCGGCGTCAACTTCGATCCGCGCCGCAAGGAGACGTGGGGCAAGGGCGGAAAATCACCGCTCGTCTGCTTCGACTGTGGATTTGGCTCGACGCACGGCATCGTCTTTGCTGGTTCCGGCGGTTACAAGACCACCTCCGTGGTCGTGCCGACGGCGCTCAAGTTCAAGGGCTCGATGATCATCCTCGATCCCTCGACCGAGATTGCGCCGATGGTCGCCGCCCATCGCGAAGCGCATGGTCAGGACGTGCTCATTCTCGATCCGAAACGACCCGACATCGGGTTCAACGTGCTCGACTGGATCGGCCGCTTCGGCAATGCGCCGGAGGAAGACATTGCCTCCGTGGCGGCGTGGCTGATGTCGGAAAAACCACGCGTCACCTCTGGCGCCGACGATTTCTTCCGCGTCTCGGCCGAACAGCTCATCACCGGCGTCATCGCCGACGTGATGCTGTCCGATCCGGACGATATCAAGCGCGAACGATCGCTGCGCATCGTCCGCGCGCGACTGGCCGAGCCGGAAGAAACGCTCAAGGAAAAGCTCGCCGATCTTTATCAAAGCTCGACCTCCCGGTTCGTCAAAGAGGTCATCGCCCCGTTTATCAACATGACGCCGCAAACCTTCTCAGGTGTCTATGCGACGGCCGCCAAGGAGACGCACTGGCTCTCCTACGACAGTTATGCGGCAATCGTGTCGGGCAACACTTTCCGGACCGACGACATTGCGAACGGGCGCACGACTGTGTTCATCAACATCGATCTGTCGGCGCTCGAAAACCATCCCGGCATGGCGCGCGTCGTCATCGGAGCGTTCCTCAAGGCAATCTACAATCGTAGTGGCGACATGCCGGAACGCGCCCTGTTCCTGCTCGATGAGGCCGCCCGTCTCGGCTACATGCGCATTGTCGAAACCGCCCGCGACGCAGGCCGCAAATATGGCATTACCCTCGTGATGCTGTTCCAGTCGCTCGGTCAAATGCGCGAGGCCTTCGGCGGTCACGATGCGACCAGCAAATGGTTCGAGTCCGCGTCCTGGGTGTCGTTCTCGGCGATCAACGATCCGGAGACGGCCAGGTACATTTCGGAGCGCTGCGGCATGACCACGGTAGAGGTGAACCAGGTCAGCCGGACCTCGCGCGACATGGGTTCGTCCCGCACCCGCTCGCAACAGCTCTCGCAACGCCCGCTGATCCTGCCGCATGAAGTCACCCAGATGCGGGCCGATGAGCAGATCATCCTGACCGGCGGCAACCCGCCGCTGCGTTGCGGCCGCGCCATCTACTTCCGCCGTCCGGAGATGGCGGCGCTCGTCGGCAAGAGCAGGTTCCAACCGAAGACGGAAGCGGCTGCATCCTAGAACGGCAGCCGTCCCGCCCCCGTTTACCACAAGCTCGGGGGCTTCTCTTCGGCGCAATATGGGAAGCGCGTTCAGCCCCCTCGCCTGCTCCGCTTCGCTCCGCCCCGCCGTAGGCGGGGTGGAAAACAGGGACGGCACGGGACTCCATGCCTTGGCCGCCTGGACGCCAGAAGGCGTTCGGTAGCCCACTAATGAACGCCAAGGCTTCCGGTTGCGCCGTCTGGAGCCGAACCACCAGGCAAGGATTGGCGCGACAATCCTTGCCTAGGTACCTAGACCCTTCCTCTTGAGACCCTGGCAACCCTATCTATGGTGCCAGACCTTCGTTAGAATTGCGGGGGTTAAGCGACATTGCTTCAACCGGTCGGAGAGTGGGCTTCCGTACCATCGGCTTGGGAATGGCGGGGTGGTTGTGGCAGCGCCCCTCGGCCCTGACCGCAAGCGATTGCCCAGAACACAAGGACGGCGGACCAGCACAGTGGCAGCCCCTTTGACATTGAGCCAAACGAGTACAGGCCAATCTTGGCTGGCTCAGTTTTCCGAGGGCGATCGCATCGAGGCCGCCGCCATGCTGGATGCCATGTTGCTTTTGAACGAAGAGCAGGTCGTGACATCTATTA
>CAJPFN010000030.1 GCA_905339215.1 Rhizobiaceae bacterium | reverse complement strand
ATGATAACATCGCCGAAACGTTCGACAAACAAGGCGCCCTCGACGGTCCGCCGGATGAGCACGTTACGCCGGTCGGCCTCGTCGCGGTGTCGCGAGACCAGCTTCAGCGCGCCCATCGTGTCCAGCGCCCTGGTGATCACCGGCTTCGATACGTTGAGTTTTGCCGCGAGGCCGCGCACCGTGTGGGGCGGCTGGTCGAGATAGACGGTGAGCAGGATCGACCACTGGCGCATGGTGAGATCGGGCGCGTCCGCGCGCACCTCGGCGAGGTTGACCTGCTGCCAGAGGCGCAGGGCCTGGATGGGGCGCAAAGTGACTGCCATGGCGGAAGCGTAGCCGGAAAACCGTTTCGGTTCCGTTTCAGTCAAGCCGGAATCCGCAATCGGCGCAAGCGGACGCTGTTATCCGTAGCGACGCAACAGGAAATCCTCCAGGGCGCGGATGCCCTGCGCCTCGGCGCCGGTGGGGCAGTGCGGGCGATCGGTCGGGCTCCAGGCGAAGATGTCGAAATGCACCCATCGCGCCGTCTTCTCGACGAAGCGGCCGAGGAAAAGCGCCGCCGTGATGGAACCGGCGAGGCCGTCGGTGGTGGCGTTGTTCAGGTCGGCGACCTTCGACGACAGCTTGGCGTCGTAGGGCTTCCACAGCGGCATGCGCCAGAGCGGGTCGGCGCGCTCCTCCGCCGCGGCCGAGATGGCGGCCGCCAATCCGTCGTCGCGGGTGTAGAAGGGCGGGAGGTCGGGGCCCAGCGCCACGCGGGCAGCGCCGGTGAGCGTCGCCATGTCGACGAGAAGATCGGGCTCCTCCTCGTCGGCCAGCGCCAGCGCGTCGGCGAGAACCAGGCGACCCTCGGCGTCCGTATTGCCGATCTCGACGGTCAGGCCCTTGCGGCTCTGCAACACGTCGCCAGGGCGAAATGCGTTGCCGGCAATGGCGTTCTCGACCGCCGGGATCAGCACGCGCAGCCGCACCTTCAATCCAGCCGACATGATCATCGACGCGAGGCCAAGCACATTGGCCGCGCCGCCCATGTCCTTCTTCATGAGCAGCATGCCGCTCGACGGCTTGATGTCGAGGCCCCCTGTGTCGAAGCACACGCCCTTGCCGACCAGCGTCACCTTCGGCGCATCCGGCGCGCCCCAGCGCATGTCGATCAGCCGCGGCGCGGTCGCCGAGGCGCGGCCGACGGCGTGGACCATCGGGAAGTTCGCCGCGAGCAGCGCGTCGCCAACGGTCGAGGAAACCTCGGCGCCGTGGCGGCCGGCGAGATCGCGCGTCGCTGCCTCCAGCGCGTCGGGCCCCATGTCGTTGGTCGGCGTGTTGACGAGATCGCGGGCGAGGAAGACACCTTGCGCGATGCGCTCCACGCGCGCCCGGTCGATGCCGGCGGGGACAACGAAACGGATCGCCGGACCGTCCTTCTTGCCGTAGCGGGTGAAGACGTAGCCGCCGAGGAGAAGGCCGAGCACAGCGAGGTCGGTTGCGGACGGCGGAGTGGCAAAGCGCCAGTCGCCCGATGGCAGCGCCCGCGCCAGCGCGCCGGCGGCCAGCGGCGCAAACGCCCCCTCCCCATCGCCGACACCGAACAACGCGGCGCCGATCCCACCTGCCTCGCCGGGAAGGACGAGAACCTTGCCTGCCTCGCCGTCGAAACCGTTGGCTTTCGCCCATGTGAGAGCGGCGGCGTCGAGACCCGCGCCGTCGAGCGCGCCCTTGCCGACCAGATGCACGGGCAGACCCGAGGCCGCGGGACTGTCGAGGAGTTCGATTGCCATTCCTTACCACTCCGTTGCCGCGAGTCGCGGCGGGTGCCGATCCTTAACCATCCGTTAGGGTTAACGGAATACTTCTGCTGGGTGAAAACATGGCCGCGGAAGGCCCGCGGCACGCAACGGAGCCACGCGACGATGTCGACAGCGCCCAGAACGTCCGCGACGGCGAAGCGGTTGATCAGCGCTTCGCTTGCCGTCGTGCTTGCCGCCGGCGTGGCCGGCTGCGCCAGCAGGAACATGACCACCGGTTCCATCGACCGCGGCCAGGGCAAACCGGTCGAGCGGATGTCGTCGAACGAACTGGAAAGCGCCGCCGGGACGCTCGGCGAGGCCTTCGCCCGCAACCCGAAGGATAAGGCCACGGCGATGCGCTATGCAGCCGTGCTGCAGATGAACGGGCGCACCGACCAGTCGCTGGCCGTCATGCGAAAGCTCGCCATCGGCTATCCGAAAGACCGCGACGTGCTCGCCGCCTACGGCAAGGCGCTGGCGGCCAACGGCCAGCTGGAGCCGGCGCTCGACGCGGTGCGCCGGGCGCAGACCCCCGAATACCCGGACTGGAAGCTCGTCTCGGCGGAAGGTGCTATTCTCGACCAGCTCGGCCAGCAACAGGAAGCGCGCATCCTTTACCGGAAGGCCCTCGACCTGAAGCCGAACGATCCGTCGATCCTGTCGAACCTTGGCATGTCCTACGTGCTCGAGGGCGACCTGCGCACCGCCGAGACCTATCTGCGCTCGGCCGCCGGCCAGCCGGCCGCCGACAGCCGCGTTCGCCAGAACCTCGCCCTCGTCGTCGGCCTGCAGGGCCGCTTCGATGAGGCCGAGACAATTGCGAGCCAGGAACTGTCGGGCGAACAGGCCCAGGCGAACGTCGCCTACTTGCG
The DNA here is from genome assembly GCA_905339215.1 of Rhizobiaceae bacterium. GTDB lineage: Bacteria > Pseudomonadota > Alphaproteobacteria > Rhizobiales > Rhizobiaceae > DUSC01. The sequence goes on along the minus strand of CAJPFN010000030.1, from coordinate 19,700 downwards.
CTCGATGCTCGCCCAGCAGAACGCCTGGGGCCAGATCAAGGACGACGAGAAGGCGAAGAAGAAGGTCAACTGAGCGGCACGCCCGGCGGCGCCAAACAGCCTTCCGAATAGACGAAGCCCGCGGATAGACTCCGCGGGCTTCGTCGTTGTTTCGAAATCCTTCGCGCCGCAGCAGCGACGCGGCCGGCTCCTACTGCTGGGCCTGGCCGAAGACGCCGCGCTCGCTGACCTGGATGCCGGCGGGGCCGAGGATGACGGCGAAAAGCACCGGCAGGAAGAACAGGATCATCGGCACGGTCAGCTTCGGCGGCAGGGCAGCTGCCTTCTTCTCGGCGGCGTTCATGCGCATCTCGCGGCTCTCTTGCGAAAGCACGCGCAGCGCGTGCGCGACCGGCGTGCCGTAGCGTTCGGCCTGGACCAGCGCCTGGGCGACCGACTTGACCGATTCCAGGCCGGTTCGTGCGGCGAGGTTTTCGTAGGCCTGCTTGCGCTCCTGGAGGAAGGACAGTTCGGCATTGGTCAGTACGAACTCCTCGGCGAGCTCGACCGACTGCGAGCCGATCTCCTCGGCCACCTTGCGGAACGCAGCCTCGACCGACATGCCGGACTCGACGCAGATCAGCGTCAGGTCGAGCGCATCCGGCCAGGCTTTCTGGATCGACGCCTTGCGCTTGGAGGCGCGGTTGGACACGTAGAGCACCGGCGCATAGAAGCCGCCATAGGCGACCAGGATGCAGACGAAGGCCTTGATGAACAGCGGCTTGTCCGGCATCCCGCCAAGCAGGAAGAGATAGACCGCCGCGCCGGCGAGTCCGACGAAGGGCAGGACGAGGCGGAAGAACAGGAAGCGGGTCAGCGGATTCTGGCCGCGGAAACCCGCCATCTTCAGCGAGTTCAGCGTCTTCTCGTCGGCCAGCGCCCGCCTCAGGTCGAGGCGCTCGACGATGTTGCGCATTCCGGTCGACTGTTCCTCGCGCAGTCCCCTGCGGCGCCTGTCGGCCTCCGCGGCGAGGCGCGCGCGCTGCTTGGCGCGCAGTTCGTCGCGCTCAAGCGCGACCGATTTCATGCGCGCCTTCATCGAGTTGCCGCTGAGCGCCGGCATCAGCGTCAGCATGGTGGCGAAGACAGCCACGGCGACGAGCATGGCGATAACGAACGTCGGGTCGGTAACCGCCTTGACGATGGATTCGGTCATTGAACCGGCCTCACACTTCGAAGTTCATCATGCTGCGCATCACGAAGATGCCGATCGCCATCCAGACGCCGGAAACCAGCAGGATCAGATGGCCGGTGCTCGTGGTGAAGAGGGGCATGATGTAGTTGGGGCTCGACAGGTAGACGAGGAACGCGACGATGAAAGGCAGGGCGCCGATGATCACCGCGGACGCCTTCGCTTCCATGGACAGCGCCTGGACCTTGGCTTTCATCTTCTTGCGGTCGCGCAGGACGCGCGACAGGTTGCCGAGCGCTTCGGACAGGTTGCCGCCCGCCTGCTGCTGGATCTGGATGACGATGCCGAAGAAGCCGGCTTCCGGGCAGGGCATCGTCTCGCCCATGCGCAGGGCCGCCTCCGGTGTGGAAAGGCCGAGTTGCTGCGCCTCGACGATGCGGCGGAACTCGGTGCGCACGGGCTCCGGAGACTCGTTGGCGATGAGCCTGATGCCGTCATTCAGCGGCAGGCCGGACTTCACCGCGCGGACGATGATGTCGAGCGCATTGGGAAACTCATTGAGGAACGCCTTGACGCGCATGTTGCGGCGGAACGCCACGAACCAGCGCGGCAGACCAAGCGCACCGGCCAGGAGCGCTCCGGGGACGACGATCAGCGGCGCCCCGGCGATGAAGACGAGCACGGCGAGCGCCACGCCGCAGATGGCGGAGATCACGTAGAAGCGCTCGATGCTGACCTGCATGCCGGCCTGGCGGATCTGCACCTTGAGCGGCGCCTTCTTGCTGTTCTGGTCGCGCTGGCGCTGCTTGTTCTCCAGGTCCTTGAGCGAGTCCTGGACCGACTTGCGGCGTTTCGCCGCCTCGGCGAGGCGGTCGCGCGACGCCTTGATCGCAGCTCGGTCTGTGTCGGCACGCTTGATCGTCTCCAGGCGCTTGTCCGCGTTCTTCTCGTCGGCAATGCGGTTGAAAAGCAGTGCATAGGCGATGGCCCCGGCGCTGATGCCGGCCAGGGCGATGATCGCCAGTGTTTCGTTTTCGAGACCGAACATGGGACTCCAACCTCAGGCAGGCGGTTACTCCACCTGCCGTTCCATCGCCTCGAGAGCATTGGCGAGCCTCTGCTCTTCTCCGTAATATCGCGCCCGATCCCAGAAACCGGGTCGCCCGACGCCCGTCGACACGTGCTGCCCGAGAAGGCGGCCGTTTTGGTCCTCGCCCTTGATGTTGTAGAGGATGAGGTCCTGCGTGATGATCACGTCGCCTTCCATGCCGATCACCTCGGTGACGTGGGTGATGCGGCGCGAGCCGTCACGCAGGCGGGCAGCCTGGATGATGACGTCGATCGAACCGACGATGATCTCGCGCACGGTCTTCTGTGGCAGCGTGTAGCCGCCCATGGCGATCATCGACTCGATGCGGTTCAGGCATTCGCGCGGCGAGTTCGAGTGGATGGTGCCCATCGAACCGTCGTGGCCGGTATTCATCGCCTGCAGAAGGTCGAACACCTCCGGTCCGCGCACCTCGCCGACGATGATGCGCTCGGGACGCATGCGCAGGCAGTTCTTGACCAGGTCGCGCATCGTGACCTCGCCCTCGCCCTCGAGGTTGGGCGGCCGCGTCTCCAGGCGCACGACGTGCGGCTGCTGCAGCTGGAGCTCGGCCGAGTCCTCGCAGGTGATGACGCGCTCCTCGCGGTCGACATAATTGGTCAGGCAGTTGAGCAGCGTGGTCTTGCCGGAACCGGTGCCGCCGGAGATGATGACGTTGCAACGGACGCGGCCGATGATCTTGAGCACCTCCGCGCCTTCCGGCGAGATGGCGCCGAACTTCACCAGCTGGTCGAGGGTCAGCTTGTCCTTCTTGAACTTGCGGATGGTGAGCGCGGTGCCGTCGATGGCAAGCGGCGGGGCGATGACGTTGACGCGGCTGCCGTCGGGAAGGCGTGCGTCGCAGATCGGCGAGGATTCGTCGACGCGGCGGCCGACCTGGCTGACGATGCGCTGGCAGATGTTGAGAAGCTGCTGGTTGTCGCGGAAACGGACACCGGTCTGCTCGACCTTGCCGTTGACCTCGATGTAGACGTTCTTCGAGCCGTTCACCATGATGTCGGCAATGTCGTCGCGGGCCAGAAGCGGCTCGAGCGGACCGTAGCCGAGCACGTCGTTGCAGATATCCTCGAGCAGTTCCTCCTGCTCGGCGATCGACATTGCGAAATTCTTGATCGCGATGATGTCGTTGACGATATCGCGGGTTTCTTCGCGCGCGCTCTCCTGGTCGAGCTTGGCGAGTTGCGACAGGTCGATCGTGTCGATGAGCGCGGAAAAGACCTGCGACTTGGTATCGTAGTAGCCTTCGCTGCGTTCGCGCTGCTGCTTGCGCGGCGCCTCGGGCTGCGGCGCCACCGGAGGAGCCTCGACTGAGCGCCGCTGCGCGGCGGGGGCGGCGGAACGCGGTTCCGGGGGCCGCGACGCGACGAGCGTATCAGTCCGCGCGGACGGTGCCGGCACGGGCGCAGGCGCAGGCGCAGGCGCGCGAAACTCCGGCACCCGGCGGTTTCCGTCGTCACTGCCTCTCTTACCAAACATGGTCGCCCACCGCCGCTCTCTGCTACTTCTTCGCCCGCTTCAGCCTGCCGAGCAGGTCGCCAAGCCCGGACTTCTTCTTCGCCCTGACCTCGCTGCGGCCGGTGAGCACGTGGGCAATCTCCTTGACCGTGTTCACGATCGCGCTCTGCTTGTCGATTTCGCCGAGCATGCGCCCGTTGTTGGCGGCGTTGCCGAAAAGCTGGGCGTCGAACGGGATCACCGCAAGCGGGGTTAGGCCGAGCGGCTCGGCGAACTCCGCGGGAGAAATCTCGGGCCGCTTGGGCATTCCGACCTGGTTGATGATCAGGCGAGGCGGAATGTCGTTCGGGCGGATCTTCTTCAGCGTGTCGACGAGGTTCTTGGCGTTGCGCAGATTGGCCAGTTCGGGCGTCGCGGTGATGACGATCTCGTCGGCATGCATCAGCGTCGCACGCGTCCAGCCGGTCCAGACATGCGGCACGTCGAGAACCAGGACGGGCGCACTGCGCTGGGCGATGTCGATCAGCTGACTGAAGGCATCGGCGTCAAAATCGTAGACACGATCGAGCGTCGACGGCGCCGCGAGCAGGGACAGGTGCTCGGCGCACTGGGCGAGAAGGCGGTCGAGATAGACCTCGTCGATGCGCTCCGGCGCAAAGACCGCCTCGGCGATGCCTTGCGCCGGGTCCTGATCGAAATTGATGTTGGCGGTACCGAAAGCCAGATCCATGTCGGCCACGACCACTTCGGAATCGAACAGCGAGGACACGGCCCAGGCGACGTTGTGCGAGATCGTCGACGAGCCGACGCCGCCCTTGGCGCCGATGAAGGCGATCGCCTTGCCGATCGGCTCGGCCTCCGGATCGACGAAGATCGCGGAAATGACGCTGACCACATCGGCCATCGAGACCGGTGCCACGACATATTCGGAAATGCCCGAGCGGATCAGTTCCCGATAGAGCCAGACGTCGTTGTAGTGGCCGATGATGACGACCTTGGTGTTGGGGTCGCAGGTCTCGGCGAGCTGATGCAGCGATTCGAGAAGTCGCTTCGGCTCGTTGCGCGATTCGATGATGATCAGATTGGGCGTCGGTGCACTCTGGTAGTATTCGATCGCCGTCTCTATGCCGCCCATGTGGACCTTCAGATGCGCCTTCGACATGCGGCGGTCTTCCGCCGCGCGCTCGATCGGATTGGCGATGCTCTCGGTCTCGCAGAACGCCTGGATGGAAATCCGCGGGATGGGGCGGAGCGCACGCAGCGCCGCGACATCATGCTCGAGGCCGTCGTCGCTGTCGTGTTCGGTATCGTAGGCTAGGTTGCTCATCTTCGCGTGCTCCGGTCCGGAGAGACTAGTACTCGACTTCCTGCGTCCACTCGACGGGCCCGTTCTGCCATCCGTCAATCACGACTCCGCGCCTGCCCGCGTCGATCGACGACGGCTTGCGCGGCCCGAGCAGGTCGGCCGGATTGGCGATCTGGGCGGCCAGGTTGTTCTGATAGGAACAGCCGAAATTGGCGTAGTGCTTGTTGTCGGCGTTCTCGAGAATGTCGGCTGGCCAGCGGCCGCACTTGCCGGTCTGCGCCTGGATTGCGGTATAGGCGACGCGGATCGGCGCCGCGGTTTCGGACGGATCGGCCTGATAGTGCGACACCGCGATCCGGCTGGCCGACACGCCGTTCGCCTTCAGGACGGAGACGAAGCCGGACGACGCCTGCGCGGCGGCCACATCGTTGGCCGAGCCGGACGGCACCATTACGCGCACCACCGGAGCAGCACTGCGGTCGTAGCGGCTGACGAAACCCTCCAGCGCGATCCTCTGCACCTGGGTCATGCCGCGGTCGCTGCTTGCCACCGGCAGGTCGAGCTTCTGCTCCTTCTCGGCGAGCACGATCGGATGGTTCGTTCGGTAGTCGTCGGGGATCGACCCGACCGTGATGCTGTCGCGATTTGCGCATCCGGCCAGCAGCGCGGCGGCCGCAGCGGCGACCACCGAGGCGGTGCGCCAGCGGATCCGGCTGCGGGCCGCAGCGGTGGCCGTGCGAAAAACCTTCATCGGCTTAGACATGGTGCCCGCTCTCCGATCACTTGTAGATGAAGCCGACGACACCGTGGTATCGGCCGTCCGGCTTGCTGGTCTTCATCGTCCCGTAGACGCGGTTGACGCGCCCAAGGAACATGCCGGCGCCATCGCTCGCGGCATTGAAATTGTCGTCGGGCTTCGACAGCTCGCCGCGGGCCACCGGGCGCGCCAAATAGGGCGTCACGATGATCACCAGCTCCGTCTCGTTGCGGACGAAGTCGCGGCTCCTGAACAGCGTGCCGAGCACCGGGACCTTGGCCAAGCCTGGAAGCCCGCCAACCGCCTGGCGGACGTCGTCGCGCACCAGGCCGGCGATCATCATCGAACCGCCGGACGGCAATTCGACCGTCGTGTCGGCAAGGCGCTTGCGGATCGACAGCATGTTGGTGCCGAGACGCTGGCCGCCGGCGGAAAGCGCCACGGACCCCTCCGCCGTCGGTTCCGAGACCTGGGTGCGGATCTTGAGGCTGATGCGTCCAGGCGAGAGGACGACGGGCTGGAACTCGAGGCCGATGCCGTATTCGAGCTTCTCGATGTCATAGGTCAGGCTGCCGTTGTCGCTGTCGACGTTCTGCCCAGTGATGAGGTTGAACTCGCCGCCGACCCGGAATGTTGCCTTCTCGCCGGAGACGGCGGTCAGCGTGGGCTCGGCAAGCGTCTTCATGACGCCGGATTGCTCCATGGCGTTGACGTAGGCGTCGAGCGCGGAGGTGCCGAGCGCAATCTGCGACGGCGAAAGCGCCTTGCCGAGGCCGGCGATGTTGTCGGAGACCGCGCCCCAGGTGATGCCGTTGCTGCCACCAGAGCCGACGAGGTTGACGCCGAGCTGCTTCATAACCGAGCGGCTGACCTCGGCGACGGTCACCTTCAAGGTCACCTGGTCCTCGCCGACAATCTGCAGCAGGTTGACGATCTGGCTGACCCGGCGCTCCTGGTCGGGGTTGTTGATGTCGACGCCGCCGGCGGCGGCTCCGCCCGCAGCGGTCTGCGAATACTGGCCGGTCGTCGCCTCGCCGCCCGTAACGAAGATCTGCGCCAGCTGTGCCGCGCGCTGCGCGTCGAGCGGGGTCTCGACCGTGCCGGTGAGCACGACGTTGTCGTTGAGAAGCTCGACGTGGATCTCTGAGTTCGGGATGAAGCGCTTGAGATAATCCTCGAGGCCGGACACGTCGCGCTCGATCTGCAGGTCCAGGCTGACGATCTGCTCGCCGTTGGGTCCGAAGACGAATATGTTGGTCTCGCCGACCGCCTTGCCGAAGAGATAGATGCGCCGCGCCGTGCGCGTCACGGCATCCGCCACAGACGGGTTGGCGACGAGGATATCATATGCATCCGCCGGCAGGTCGATGACGATCGACTTGTTCAGGCCGAGCTTGATGCGTTGGCTGCCCTTCGTCGAAGAGCCGACTGCCACAGTCCCGCCGGCCGCGCTCGCGCTGCCGAAGCCCGGCAGCGCGCCGACCGCCAGCAGGCCGATCGCGACGACGCCGCTGACCGCCAGCCTGCACCCGCCCGAAAGAGCAGCCCTGCGGCGCGACACGCGCGGAACCTCTCGCCCTGTCCTCATTTCCTGGCTCCCACTTCCGTGACTTCGCCCGACTTGATGAGCCGCACCGTTCCGCGGCGGCCGCTGCCATTGCCCGAAACCAGATAATCGGCCTCCTCGCCCGGTTCTTCCTGCGCGTCGGCGATCGAGCGCAGCGCAAGGGTGAGCCGGTCGGCCATCTGCTGGGCCACCGTGATGATCTCCGCCTGCTGGGGCGTGAGCTCCAGCGTCGCCGTCTCGCCGACCTTCACCTTCTTGCCGTCCTCGTCTTCCTGGATCGTCTGGTCGATCGCCAGCACGCGGATGTTCTTGAGGATGGTCTCGGTGATGAAGCCTTCGCCGCCAGAGGCGTTCGAGGAACGGCGGGTCATGATGACGTCGACGAAATCGTTGGGCAGGATGAAGCCGCCGGCCGAGGTATCGGCCGAGATCTGCGTGGCAATGGCACGATGGCCCGACGGCAGGATCGCCGACATGAAACTCTGGCCTTCGCCGATAAGCTTGGACTTGCGCAACGGTTCGCCCGAGTAGATCGGTACCCGGGCTACCGAACCTTTCAGCTTTTCAAGCGCGTCCGGTTCGCTTGCCCGCGTGATGAAGTTCTCGTTGACTCCGGAAGCCGGCCACGACTGCCATTCCAGCGCGTCGCCGAGCGGCGCGCCCATCGGCACGTCGCTGCCCAGGACCAGGACGTCCGTGAGCTGGATCGCGGGCTCCTTGGGACCGGACTCGACGATCACCTGGGGCGGCGTGCTCGTCGCCATGTTCTTGGCGATGTAGCCAGCACCGCCGGCCGCGGCCACCGCCACGCCCATGATGATCAAACGGGATGCTGCCATGTCCATGCCCTCGCTCGGCGATCCACCTAGCCAAGCCGGACTTTGCAGGCCCAATCGTCAAATTACGGTTAACGCAATCCTTACGATCGTGATTAATTTAACGTTTATTCAAATGGCGCGGAGCGACCGCGAAAGCCGCGAAAACCGGCATAAAAAGGCGCACTTCGGACGTCTGCCGACGTGGCCGGGCGCTCGCTTTGACGTCCCGCCCGCGCGGGGAACCGGGCCGCATGAGGGTCTGCCGGCCGGCACCAGCCGAGACCGGACGATAACGACTTTTTGGAGAAGGCTCAGATTGCGCTCAGCCGCGCCAACGCCCAGATCATGAGCGGAGAGGCGGGATAGACGAGCAGGCCGCCGATACCCAGCGCTACGCCGTAGGGGATGCCGACTTCTGAATCGGCGAAATGGCGCAGGAACACATTGCGGGACGAGTAGACGGCGAGCGGCGACTTGCGAAAGGCAAGGATGACAACGGTCAGCACGCCGCCGACGAAGGCCGTCACGACGAGATACTGGACGAGCGGGATACTGAAGCCGAACCAGACGGCCGTGGCGGCGAGCAGCTTGGCGTCGCCGCCGCCCATGCCGCCAATGGCAAACAGGGAGAACGTCACAGCGAGCACGCAGAAGCCTGCCGCAAAATGCCAGCCGAACGCGGCCCAATCCATGCCGGTCATCGGCGCGATGACGGCGAAGGCGACCACCAGGATTACCGAAACCCTGTTGGCGATGGTCATGGAGAGGGTGTCGGAGATGGCGGCGAACGCCATGCAGAAGGGAAAGATAACGAATATCGCTGCTTCGAGCATGTGTGTCCCGTCAACGGACTGCCAGGAGAACGATCCTACGCGCGAGCGCTTAAGCAAGCGTGAAAAGGCGAACGGCTGCCACAAACGAAGAGAGCCGCCCGTCGGGGCGGCTCTCGAAGGCTTTGGCCGTGGCCAGGCGGTATCAGTTGACGCTGTTTTCGAGCGTCGAGCCGATCGCCATGAACTGGTTGTTGATCGAGTTGCCGAGGGCGCCGGCGCCGACCATGATGGCGAGGGCGATGAGGGCGGCGATCAGACCGTATTCGATGGCGGTCGCGCCGGACTCGTCCTTCACGAAACGTGCAAAAAGCTTAGACATTCGAGAGCTCCTACTCCACGTGTTACAGCACTTCCGTCGAAATTCTTCTGCATCGATCGGATGTCCGGACACTACGAGGAAGCTCTTTCGATGCACTTAAGAAACACCCTTACCGATTCCTTTAACCGCCGAGCCGATTCGTGTGGTTAATCGCCCGCTAAGCCGGCCGGCCGCCGATTCCATGGTCGTCGGGATGCGTACCGCCGGACAACATGCAAGACGGCGCCGTGGCGCGGCTGCCGTGCCGCCAACACCGCTTAACCGTTGGTTCACCAATCCCGTTCATATTCGCTTCAGAGCTTCCGTTCCCGGAGAATGAGCGAATGCCGCGCCATCATATCGTCTCGTGGACCAGCTGCGTCCTTACGTTCGCCGGGGCGCTCTTTGCCACCACCACGGCCTCGGGCGGCGCCGGGATCGAGGTCCTGATGAACCAGGCCAAGATCGTCAAGATCGCGCGCCCCGCCGATACGATCGTGATCGGCAACCCGATGATCGCAGATGCGTCCGTGCAGGACGCGACGACCATCGTACTGACCGGCAAGGGATTCGGTGTCACCAACCTCGTCATCCTCGATGCCGACGGAAGCCCGATCGTCGACGAGCAGGTAATCGTATCCAGGCACGATCCGCGCTCGGTGCGAGTCTACCGGCGTTCCGACATCCAGACGCTGTCGTGCACGCCATATTGCGAGAGTTCGTACAAGGGCGAAGCCGAGCGCACGTCGGAAGCGGAGATGAGCGCCGGCCAGTAGGTACGGAGCCAGGGCCACGGTTGCTCTCCGGTGCCCCGCGGTGGGGTTAACCGAGACTTACCGGAGCGGATACAATCCGCGGCGTCGTCCACACCGGGTTTCAACGGGTTTCGGCTAGTTTCCTGTCGATTGCGCAACAGGGGCATTGCGGAACCGCCATGACCAGCAAAGAGCATCCCGGAGAGGTTCAAGCTTCTCCCCGACCCGTACGGCGGGGGATCCTCGCGCGTTTCGCCAGGAACCGCAGCGGCAGTACCGCGATCGAATTCACGGCGCTGGCGATCCCCTTTTCGCTGCTCGTCTTCGCCATCCTCGAAAGCTGCATCTCGTTCGCCGGACAGGAAGTGCTGGCCAACACGACCGATGACATCGCACGCCTCCTGCGAACCGGCCAGGTCAAGGCGGCGGACGTGACGCCGGCTTCGCTGCGCACCCTGATCTGCGATCGCCTCAGCGTCATCGTCGCCGACGACTGCCCTGGGCTCGAGGTCGACCTCCGCGAGGTCGCCACCTTTCAGGAGGCGGCGGCGCTTGGCATACCGTTCAATTCGGCAAAGGACGACATCATCACCAGCGGTTTCATGGTCAAGCCGGGAAAGTCGATGTCGAAGAATGCGCTTCGCGTCTTCTACCGCTGGCCGATCATGACCGACGTTATGCGCAAGTCGATGTCGAGCCTGAAGGACAACAAGACGCTGCATTTCTCGATGGCGGTCTGGCAGAACGAACCGTTCGACGACTGATCAAGACCGGGCGTCGACACATGGGGGCACCTGAATCATGGGCATCCTGAAGAGAGCCGTACTCTACGTTTCCGGCGGCCGGCTGCGAAGCCTCGTTGCCGACCGGCGCGGCGTCGCCGCGCTCGAGTTTGCGCTCATCGCCCCGCTGTTACTGTCGATGTACTTCCTCACCATGGAAGTCGGCCAGGGCATCGAGGCCAACAAGAAGGTAGGACGCGCGGCAAGCATGGTCGCCGACCTCGTCACCCAGCAGCAGACCACAACCAAGGCCGAGCTGAATGCCATCCTCGACATAGGCAGCGCGCTCCTACAACCCTACAACCGCAGCAAGCCGACGATCATCATCACCGCGATCGAGGTGACTGACGAAACGACTCCGAAGGTCAAGGTGGTCTGGTCGCGCAAGATGGTCAACGGCGCCTACAGCGTCGACCAGGCGGCCGGGACGATCACCACGATCCCTGACACGCTGAAGATCAAGGGATCGTTCCTAGTGCGGGTGCAGACCAGCCTGAACTACTATCCGGTCATCACCTGGGCAGCGGGCGACAAGGGCACGCTCGGCCTGACCGCCGCCTTCGACAAGCTGGAAATGAACGAGACCTATTACCTGCGTCCGCGCATGACCCAGTCGATCGCCTGCTCGGACTGCTGACCGGGGATCAGGGCGGCGGTGCGGCAGCAAGCGCCCCGACGGCATCGATGACGCCCCGATACTCGTCGTGCGTAGTCGCGACGAAACCGCCCTGGTGGTGGAACTCGACAAGATCGTAGACATCGGGCCGGCTGTCCTTGAGATCGACCAGGAAGCCGGCGAGAAGGCGCTTGGCCTCGCCGTCCAGCTCGGCACGCACCGCATGCGGGCCGTAGCGCACCATCGGCGAACTCCAGAGAGCCGTCATCTCCGCTGCGGCGACGCCGCCGAAGGCGAGGCGCTGTCTCGTGCCGCCAACCGATGTCGGCGTGCCGTTCGCCGTGACCGGCTCCCAGCCAAGGACGAATTCGACCTCGCCCGCCGCGAAGAGGCGCTCGGCTTGCTCGGCGCTCGCCGACTCGACGAACGCCGGCGCAGCGCCGCCGTCGGCGACGACGGCCTCAAGCAGAGCGGCGGAAGGCCGGAGCGAACCTCCCGCGGTGACGGCGACCCGACGCCCGGCGATCCCGGCGAGCGATGCCGTGGCGCCGGTCCGCCCCACGAGCACGGCGCGTACGGCGGCCGAACCGTCGGCGCCGACCGGTGCGGCAACCGGCTCAACGCAGCCGCAGAGGCGCCAGGCGGCCGTATAAGCCGTCGCGGAATAGATTGCGTAGTGGACGCGGCGGTCGGCCTGCGCGGCGACGAGCGCGGGAAGGCTGCGCGCGACGAGTACCTCGACCGGCATGCCGAGCGCCGCCGAATAGGCCTCCTTCAGCGCAGGAAGTCCGGCAACCGACTGTCCGGCACCCGGTTCGGCGACCATGCCGATGCGAAACGTGCCGAGATCCTCGCGCCAGCCGGCCCAGCAGGGCGCAGCCTCGGCAAGCAGCGGAATTACTGCCGCTGCGGCGAGAAACGCGATCTTCCGGGCTATCGGCGGCATGGATTTGTCCCCTTGGCAGGATCAGTGTGCCGGCAACCCGTTGCCGTTTGGTTTCCGAATTGCCAACGCGCCGGCCTGCACCTATGTCTGGGCTCTGTACCGGCAGCCAGGGGAGCCATGAGATGGCGCGCGCCTTCGTCTTCGTCCTCGATTCCTTCGGTGTCGGCGGCGCCTCCGACGCGGCCCGGTTCGGCGACGAGGGATCCGACACGTTCGGCCACATCGCCGTGGCCTGCCGAACTGGCGGCGGCGATCGTGACGGCCTGCGGCGCGGCCCACTCGCCCTGCCCAACATGCTCTCGCTTGGTCTCGGCCAGGCGGCGCAGGCGGCCACCGGCCGCGCTGCCGCGGGGCTGATCGCACCGGCGGCGCCTTCTGCGTTCCACGGCGCGGCCGAGGAGGTGTCGAGCGGCAAGGACACGCCGTCCGGACACTGGGAGATCGCCGGGGTCCCGGTGCCGTTCGACTGGGGCTACTTCCCCCACACCGTGCCCACCTTCCCGCCGGAACTGACCGCTGCGATCATCCGCGAGGCCGGCCTTCCCGGCATCCTCGGAGACTGCCACGCGTCGGGAACCGACATCATCGCCCGCCTTGGCGAGGAGCACATCCGCACCGGCAAGCCGATCTGCTACACGTCTGCGGATTCCGTCTTCCAGATCGCGGCGCACGAGACCCATTTCGGCCTGGAGCGGCTCTACCGCCTGTGCGAGATCGTGCGCAGGCTCATCGATCCACTGAACATCGGCCGCGTCATCGCCCGGCCCTTCGTCGGCGAGACGGCCGCCGATTTCCAGCGCACCGCCAACCGCCGCGACTACGCGGTTCCGCCGCCGGAGCCCACGCTCCTCGACCGCGTCGCCGCGCGCGGCAACAAGGTGATCGGCATCGGCAAGATCGGCGATATCTACGCCCACCGCGGCGTCACCGAGGTACGCAAGGCGGCCGGCTACACGGCGCTGTTCGACGCCGCGCTCGGAGCGATCGACGATGCCAGCGACGGCGACCTGGTCTTCGCCAACTTCGTCGACTTCGACACGCTGTACGGGCACCGGCGCGACATTCCGGGATATGCCGCCGCTCTCGAGGCCTTCGACCGACGCCTGCCCGAGGCGCTCGAGCGCCTCAAGCCCGGCGACCTCCTGGTGCTCACCGCCGACCACGGCTGCGATCCGTCATGGTCGGGTACGGACCACACGCGCGAGCGCGTCCCCGTGTTTGGCATGGCGCCCGGACTGCGCGGCGGCGCCGTCGGCATGCGCCCGACCTTCGCCGACATCGGCGAGACGGTGGCCGAGCATCTCGGATTGCCGCCCGGTCCGCACGGGCATTCGTTCCTGGCTTCCCTCAGCCGGCATGCCTGAGCTTCCCGAAGTCGAGACGGTCAGGCGCGGCCTTCAGCCCGTGCTCGAAGGCGCTCGGATCGTGCGCGCCGAGGCGCGGCGGCCGAACCTGCGCTTTCCGCTTCCCGATCGTTTCGCAGAGCACCTGGCTGGCAGGCTTGTCGCATCCCTCGGTCGTCGGGCGAAGTATCTCACGGCGCATCTCGACGGCGGACTTGCGCTGATCTGCCATCTCGGCATGTCGGGATCGTTCCGCATCGAAGACGAGGGCGGCTCCGGCGTGCCGGGCATCTTCCACCGGGAGCGGTCGAAGGACGCGGCCCACGACCATGTCGTCTTCCACGTCGAGACCGCTGCCGGGGAACTGAAGCGCGTCGTCTACAACGACCCGCGGCGTTTCGGCTTCATGCTCTTCGCCGAGCCGGGCCGGCTTGCCGAGCACCCCATGCTTGCCGGCCTCGGCGTCGAGCCGACCGGCAACGCCCTCGACGGGGACCTGTTGGCGGACCTGTTTCGCGGACGCGCCGCGCCGCTGAAATCGGTGCTGATGGACCAGCGCCTGATCGCCGGACTCGGAAACATCTACGTCTGCGAGGCGCTGTGGCGCGCCGGCCTGTCGCCGCGCCGCGCCGCGGGATCGCTCGCCACGGCAGCGGGAAAGCCTTCGGTGCGCGCCGGGCGCCTGGCGCAGTCGATCCGCGACGTCATCGCCGCGGCGATCGAGGCCGGCGGCTCCTCCCTTCGCGACCACATGCAGACCGATGGGTCCCTCGGCTATTTCCAGCATTCCTTCCGTGTCTACGACCGCGAGGGCGAAGCCTGCCCGCGGCCGGGCTGTGGCGGAACCATCGAGCGGATTGTGCAGAACGGCCGCTCGACTTTCTATTGCCCGGCCTGCCAGCGTTAGCTATCGCTCCGGTCTCGCACCAAGGAGAACCGACGCCATGGCCTATGACACGATCCTCGTCCAGACTCGCGGCAAGGTGGGGCTGATAACACTCAACCGGCCGAAGGCGCTGAACGCGCTGAACTCGCAGGTCATGGCCGACGTGGTCGCGGCGTTGCAGGCGTTCGAGGCCGACCCGGAGGTCGGCGCCATCGTGCTCACCGGCTCCGAGCGGGCCTTCGCCGCCGGCGCCGACATCAAGGAAATGCAGTCGAAGGGCTACATCGACGTCTACATGGAGGACTTCTTCGCCGGTTGGGACGCGCTCGGTCGCGTGCGCAAGCCGATCATCGCCGCGGTGGCCGGATACGCGCTCGGCGGCGGCTGCGAACTGGCGATGATGTGCGACTTCATCATCGCCGGCGACAATGCCCGCTTCGGGCAACCCGAGATCACGCTCGGCGTGATGCCCGGAATGGGAGGCTCGCAGCGGCTGACCCGCTTCGTCGGCAAGTCCAAGGCGATGGACATGTGCCTGACCGGCCGACATATGGACGCGGCCGAGGCCGAACGGGCCGGCCTCGTCTCGCGCATCGTTCCCGCCGCCGATCTGATCGAGGAAGCGCTGAAGGCGGCGGAAAAGATCGCATCATTCTCGCTGCCGGCGGTGATGATGACCAAGGAGGCGGTCAATCGCTCGTACGAGACGACGCTCGCCGAGGGCATCCGCTTCGAGCGCCGCGTCTTCCACTCGATGTTCGCGCTCGATGACCAGAAGGAAGGCATGGCGGCCTTCGCCGAGAAGCGCAGCGCCAACTTCAAAAACCGGTAGCCCGATCGGGCGTTTCAGCGTTGACGGACGCGGAAAGCTCGACTATAAGCCGGCCACCTGAGGCGGCCCTGTGGCTGCCCCTTTGTTTTTGCGCCCTGCGTCCTACGCGGAAGCGCCATTCAGAAAGCTAGAGAGGCACCATGGCCAACACTTCTTCGGCCAAGAAGGCAACGCGCAAGATCGCCCGCCGCACCGAGGTCAACAAGTCGCGCCGGTCGCGCGTCCGCAGCTTCGTCCGCAAGGTCGAAGAGGCGCTGGCGTCGGGTGACAAGGCCGCGGCCACGGCGGCCTTCAGCGCGGCCCAGCCGGAGCTGATGCGCGCCGCGACGAAGGGCGTGATGCACAAGAACACGGCCTCCCGGAAGGTGTCGCGTCTGGCCCAGCGGCTCAAGGCATTGAACGCCTGATCAATCCCCCTTGGAGCAGATCGAACCCGGCGCCTCGACGCCGGGTTTTTTGTTTGCCGCCGCATGTCCGGTTGCTGCCCCTGCGTCATCGGGGCCGGCTCTCTCTTCTTTGCCGGCACATTTGGGCTGCACGGGGAAGACTGTAGTCCTATGGGGATGCGCAATCCTCGGTCGCAAGACTAAGAACATATTTATTATCAGATACTTACTGGATGTTATCCACAGGTTGTGAACTGCGCGAAACGGCTCGGCCGGCGCCGGACGTGTCAAGAAATTTTTTAAAATTTATTTTCGGGGCTGCGGCATTGTGGGTGCGCCGCGGTAAAGGTTTTGAATCAAAACAGTTTATCGAAACGGGTCCCGTTAGAGGATGTAGTAACACGGCCTCGGGCGGCCAGATTCGTTAAAAAACCGTTAGCCGCGCTCTTGCCCTGTCCGCCGCGAATTTTGTAGTCTGAAAGGGTCGTAAGCACGGTCCTTTCGGGCCGTCGACTTAACCAAAATCGCAGCTTATGCGGCACGGGGCAACACCGTGATCGGCGAAGCCGTGCTTCTCGACGACCGATCGGCAGGCGGGGTCAATCTGCGACCGGAAACGAATGTGCGATCCGGCCTTTCGCCGGACGAGGGACTATTATTGTGCCGTCACATGGGACGGCGACGTTTCGGCGCAAGCCAGCGCGCCGGGAAAGGAGAGCGACCGCCCGACGAGGCGGATAGTCGATACGAGGAACGCCGGGCGGGTAGCGGAACCTTAGCTCGGCAAAAACAGGTGCGAATTCGGGGATGATAAAGATGCAAAGCGGCATCGAGAGGGAGGCCAAACCCGGTCCTTCCTTCGTGGGAATTATTGCGGAGGAGGCGGAAGCGGCAGCCATGAACTCCAGCACCGGGGAGCGGACGTTCGAAAGGGTGAAGGCCCAGCTCAAGGCGCGACTGGGCAGCGAAGTCTATTCCTCCTGGTTCGCCAGGATGAAGCTCGCGGAGGCCGGCAAGGGGCAGGTTCGGATTTCGGTCCCGACGGCCTTCCTCCGTTCGTGGATCAACGGCCACTATCTCGATCTCGTCACCGAGATCTGGAAGCAGGAGCAGCCGGACGTCCTCAAGGTCGATTTCATCGTCCGCTCCTCGACACGCAGCGGCCGGCCGGCCGAACCCGAGGAGACGGCAGCGCGCAAGCCGTCGCGGCAGGCGCATGCGGCGCTCGCCAGCGGTACGATCGCAGGACAGCGGATCGAACGGCCGGCACCGGCGCGCCCGGGTGCGGCAGACACGGAGCATCGCCAGCGCCTGCTCGGCTCGCCGCTGGATGCGCGCTACACCTTTGAGTCCTTCATCGACGGCCCGTCTAACCGCGTCGCCTTCGCGGCCGCCCAGGCGATCGCCGAACAGGCGCCGAACGCGGTTCGCTTCAATCCGCTGTTCATCCATGCGTCGGTCGGCCTCGGCAAGACCCACCTGCTCCAGGCCATCGCAGCGGCGGCATTGCGCCGAAACCCGCAGGCGCGCGTCGTCTACCTCACTGCGGAATATTTCATGTGGCGCTTCGCCACGGCGATCCGCGACAACAACGCGCTGACGCTGAAGGAACAGCTACGCGACATCGACTTGCTGATCATCGACGACATGCAGTTTCTGCAGGGAAAGTCGATCCAGCACGAGTTCTGCCATCTCATCAACATGCTGCTCGACAGCGCCCGCCAGGTGGTCGTCGCGGCCGACCGGCCGCCCGCGGAACTCGAATCCCTCGAGCCGCGCGTGCGCTCGCGCCTCAACGGCGGCGTATCGCTGGAGATGTCGGCCCCTGACTACGGCATGCGGCTCGCCATGCTCAAGCAGCGTCTGGCGGCGGCGCGCGCCGACGACCAGACGCTCGACATCTCGGAAGACGTGCTCGCCCACGTCGCCCGCACGGTGACGGGAAGCGGGCGGGAACTCGAAGGCGCCTTCAACCAGCTCATCTTCCGCCAATCCTTCGAGCCGCAGATCACCGTCGACCGGATCGACGAGATTCTCGGACACATCTACCGCACCGGCGAGCCAAAGCGCGTGCGCATCGAGGACATCCAGCGGGTGGTGGCACGCCACTACAACGTGTCGAAGACGGAACTCCTGTCGAACCGGCGTACGCGTACCATCGTCAAGCCGCGGCAGATCGCCATGTATCTGTCCAAGGTGATGACACCTCGCTCTCTACCGGAAATCGGCCGCCGGTTCGGCGGGCGGGACCATACGACGGTGCTCCATGCGGTGCGCAAGATCGAGGACCTGTCGGGCACGGACAACTCGCTTGCCCAGGAGATCGAGCTTCTTCGCAGGCTGATCAGCGAGCAGGCCTGAGGCGGCACGACCGCCCCGGCAGCGCAAGCGGGAGATATCCCAAGGAAAGCCCGCGGCGGCGGCCGAGAGTCGCCCCGCGGGCTTGCGTTTGCGGGCTTTTTGTTATCAGTTTGCTACGATTCTGTGCCATTTGCGGCCTTCCGCGGCAGTGCCTTTGTCCGGAAATCGAAGTGAGAATTTTTAGCGAGACGGCCCGTCATGCGTGTGGTTCTTGAACGCTCCAACCTCCTGAAGACGCTCAATCACGTGCATCGCGTGGTCGAGCGGCGGAACACGATACCGATCCTCTCCAACGTGCTGCTTTCGGCCTCGGGATCGAGCCTCGAACTGAAGGCGACTGATCTCGACCTCGAGATCACCGAGGCGACCGCCGCGGCCGTGGAACAGGGCGGCGCCACTACGGTGCCGGCGCATCTCCTCTACGAGATCGTGCGCAAACTGCCGGACGGCTCCGAGGTGATGCTGCGCACCGACGCCGACGGCAACGCCATGTCGGTGATCTCCGGGCGCTCGAGCTTCCGCCTGCAGTGTCTGCCGCAGTCGGATTTCCCCGAACTGTCGGCCGGGTCCTTCTCGCACATCTTCCGCATCGAATCCGCGGCGCTGCGCAAGCTGGTCGACAAGACGCAGTTCGCCATCTCGACCGAAGAGACGCGCTACTATCTCAACGGCATCTTCCTGCATACGCACGAGACGGGCGGCAAGCTGACACTGCGCTCGGTAGCCACCGACGGCCATCGCCTTGCCCGTGCCGAGATGGAGGCGCCGGCGGGATCGGAGGGCATGCCCGGCATCATCATTCCGCGCAAGACGGTCAGCGAACTGCAGAAGCTGGTCGACGACCCGGATGTCGCGGTGACCGTCGAGCTTTCCGACACCAAGATCCGCTTCACCATCGGCAGCGTCGTCCTCACGTCGAAACTGATCGACGGCACTTTCCCGGACTATCAGCGAGTGATCCCGACCGGAAACGACAAGCGCCTGGTCCTCGACCGGCAGACTTTCGCTGCGGCGGTCGATCGCGTTTCGACGATCTCGTCGGAGCGGGGGCGCGCGGTGAAGCTGTCGATCGCTGACGACAGCGTCACACTCGCCGTCAACAACCCGGATTCGGGCAGCGCGACCGAGGAACTTGCCGCGGACTACGGCTCGGACCCGATCGAAATCGGCTTCAACGCCAAGTACCTGCTCGATGTCGCCGGGCAACTGTCGGGCACGCAGGCCGAGTTCATGCTCGCCGACGCCGGGTCGCCGACGCTGATCCGCGACACCGCCGACGAGCACGTGCTCTACGTGCTCATGCCGATGCGGGTCTAGAGCGTGTCGCGCCCAATCCGATTCATTCTGTTTGTCGTTTGGCGCGGCGATCCACCAGGAAGGTCGCGACGGTCGATGCGGGACATCGGCCGAGCGGCCTGACGCCGTGGGCGCCCGCCAAACGCAAACCCGAAGGGCCGGGCCGGTGGTTCGGGCCAAATCC
>CAJPFN010000029.1 GCA_905339215.1 Rhizobiaceae bacterium | reverse complement strand
TTCGGCCCCTGCGTCGCCGGCGTCGGCAAGTTCATCTGCATCGGCCTGAACTATTCCGATCATGCGGCGGAGACCGGGGCAAAGGTGCCACCCGAGCCGATCATCTTCATGAAGGCGACGTCGGCGATCGTCGGGCCGAATGACGACGTCGTCATCCCGCGCGGATCGGAGAAGACCGATTGGGAAGTCGAGCTCGGCTTCGTCATCGGCAAGACCGCAAAATACGTCTCGGAGGCCGATGCGCTCGACCACGTCGCCGGCTACTGCGTCGTCAACGACGTCTCCGAACGGGCCTTCCAGACCGAACGTTCCGGTCAATGGACGAAAGGCAAGTCGTGCGACACGTTTGGCCCGATCGGACCCTGGCT
Source organism: Rhizobiaceae bacterium (assembly GCA_905339215.1). Lineage (GTDB taxonomy): Bacteria > Pseudomonadota > Alphaproteobacteria > Rhizobiales > Rhizobiaceae > DUSC01. Next base: position 41,581 of record CAJPFN010000029.1, on the reverse strand, counting down.
GGTGACACGCGACGAGGTGGCGGATCCGCAGGATTTGAAGATGTGGCTGACCCTCAACGGCCAGACCATGCAGGACGGGTCGACGAAAACGATGGTCTACGGCGTCGCCTTCCTCGTCTCATATCTGTCGCAGTTCATGAGCCTGCACCCCGGCGACATCGTCACCACGGGTACGCCGCCCGGCGTCGGCATGGGCATGAAGCCGCCGCGCTACCTGAAAGCGGGCGACGTCGTCGAACTCGGCATCGAAGGGCTGGGCAAGCAGCGGCAGGCGGTGCGCGCCGACGTCTGAGACGGCCGCATCAAGGGTGCAGGTCGGCGAGGTAGGTGTTCGCCGCGCGGGATGCCGCGAAGGCGTCCGGCGCGATGTCGGCTACGAGCAGCGCCTCCTCGGCGGCACCTGCCTGTGCCAGCATCGTGCCGTCGGGCGCGACGATGCCGGACAGGCCGGCATAGGCGAAGCGTTTGTCGGCGCCGCAATGGTTCACATAGGCGACGAAAACCTGGTTCTCGAAAGCGCGCACCGGCACCATCTTCTCGGCGATGAAGGCGCCGTGATCGGTGGCCGGCAACGCCGTCGGCACGATGACCAGGTCGACGCCCTCCTGCGCCAGGCGGCGCACGTTCTCCGGGAACTCGACGTCGTAACAGATCAGCAGCCCGGCCTTGATGCCGCCGATCGCGGCGGTCGCCGCCGCGGCCGGACCCGGCCGGAAGAGCCCGCGCTCGTAAGGTCCGTAGAGGTGCGACTTGCGGTAGACGAGGCGGCTGCCGGTGTCGTCGACGAGCACGGCGCTGTTGTAGACCGCCTCGCCATCGCGCTCGGCGATGCCGCTGACGATCGACAGGCCCGCTTCAGCGGCGATCGCGGCGATCCGGTCGACGACCGGCCCCTCTGCCGGCTCGGCGAGATCGCGGATCGCCTCGCCGGCGCCGTAGCCGGTGACCGCGAGTTCGGGCGCGATCAGGAGAGCTGCGCCCGCCGTTGCGGCCTCGCCGGCGGCACGTTCGATCCTGGCGAGGTTTGCCGCCGGATCGCCGGCGACGGCGCGCATCTGCAGCGCGGCAATCTTCATCAACTCTTCTCCGAGCCCATGGCGCCGAGTAGGCGCCGGATGTCGCCGAACCACGCTATCAGGCCAAAGACCAGTGCGGCCACCGCGACGAAGAATACCGAGACCGCCGCCATGGTCGGCGTATAGCCGTAGCGCAGCGCGTTAAAGATCTTGATCGGCAGGGTTTCCATGGTGAAGCCGACGGTCATGTAGGCGATGATGTACTCGTTGAGCGAGAGCACGAAGGCGAAGGCGTATCCCGACACCATGTAGGGCAGGATCAGCGGCAGCACCACGGTGCGCAGAACGATGCGGTCGTCGGCGCCCATGGTGGCAGCGGCTTCCACCAGCGACCGGTCGATCGAGGCGAAGCCGAGCGAAAGCGTCACCAGCGGCAGGGTGACGAAGAAGATGGCGTGGCTGATCGCCGCCGTCCACGCCTGGCCGTAGAAGCCCGCCGTCGCCCAGAAGGACAGGAAGCCGAGCGCGGTGATGACCGGCGGCAGGATGAACGGCGCCAGGCCGAGCGCCTGGAAGACGTTGGCCCACGGTGCGATGCGCCGCCACAGGAACCAGGCGAGCGGCAGTGCGATGGCGACCGCCAGCGCCGCCGCTGCGAGCGCGAGCAGAACCGACGCGACGAGCGCGCTGCGCCACGCGGGATCGAGGAAGATCTGTCCGTACCAGGAAAGCGAAAAGCCCTTGGGCGGGAAGGAGAGGTCCTGCTTCTCGTTCACCGATACGCCGAGCACGACGAGGAGCGGCGCCGCGAGGAAGAGCGCGACGAGCGCGAAGTAGAGCCGGCGGAGGAGCGTCACCGTCATGCCGCGCTCTCCCTGCGCCCGACCATCAGCGTCAGCCCGACCAGCGCCAGAGAGATTAACACGAGGAACACGGCCATCGCCGCGGCGAAGGGCATGTTCGACTGGTAGATCGCCTGGTCGGTGATCAGCACTGACAACGTCCAGTGCTGCGGCCGGCCGAGGATCTGCGGCAGCAGGTAGGAGCCGAGCGCGAAGACGAAGACCATGATCAGCGTCGCCACGATGGTGTTTCTCAGCGCAGGGACAACGACGTTGAAGAACGCGCGCAGCGGCGAGGCGCCGAGCGTGCGCGCCGCTTCGAGCAGTGTCGGGTCGAGGCGAACGAGGGCCGGATAGAGCACCAGCACGGTATAGGGCAGGGCCTGGTAGACCATGCCGGTCAGCACCGCCCCGAAGCCGGGCAGCAGCGCCTGCGGGGCGTCCATCAGGCCGACCGCGACCAGAAGGTTGGTGATGCCGGCGGTCCGCGAGAACAGCGTCGACCAGGCGAAGCCGATGATCACCTCCGACAGCGACAGCACGGAGAGCAGCCCCACCAACCAGACCGTCTGCACGCGCCGCGAGCAACGGATGAGGAGGAAGGTGAAGGGGAAGGCGATGGCCACGCAGCAGGCAGCGACCAGCACCGCGAGCATCAGCGAGAAGCCGAGCACGCCGCCGAAGAACGACGACAGGAAGCGCGCGTAGTTGTCGACGACGAAGTCGGGCGTATAGAAGCCGGCCGGGTCGCGGCGGAAGAACGACACCGCGATCATGATCGAGAACGGCACGACGAAAAAGACGGTCAGCATCAGCGCCGGAAAGACCAGCGGCGCGTAGTCGGCAAGGGATCGCGGTGGCTCGCGTCTCATCTGGCCAGCACCACGCAGGCGTCGGGCGACAGGACGACGCCGACCGCCTGGCCGACGGCGACGTCGGGTTTGTCGCGCGGCGTGGCGACAGCTACGATGGTCTCGCCGCCGGCCTCGACGAAGGTCTCGATCGTGGCGCCGAGGTCGCGCACGAAGGTGACCGTGCCGTCGAAGGCGCCGGCGCCGACCTTGTCGAGGCGAACATCCTCGGGGCGGACGGACAGCACGGCCTTCGCCAGCCCGGACGGCATCGGGAGGCCGGCGACGGGCCTGCCGAAGACGGTGGCACGGCCCGAACCGTCGGCAATCGCAGCGAGCAGGTTGGTCGAGCCGATGAAGTCGGCGACGAAGGCGTCGGCCGGACGGCGGTAGATCTCGATCGGTGGCGCCGCCTGGCGGATGCGGCCCTCGCCCATGACGACGACGAGGTCGGCCATGGTCATGGCCTCGCGCTGGTCGTGGGTGACGACGATGGTGGTGATACCGAGCCGCTGCTGCAGCTGTCGCAGTTCGACCTGCATGGCCTCGCGCAGCTTAGCGTCGAGCGCGGACAAGGGTTCGTCGAGAAGGAACAGCCGCGGCGAGAGCGCCAGCGCCCGGGCGATGGCAACGCGCTGGCGCTGGCCGCCCGACAACTTCGCCACCGGCCGATCAGCAAAACCGCCCAGATGAATCAGTTTCAAGAGTTCGTCGACGCGGCGCGCCTGCTCCTCGCGCGGCCGGTCGCGGATGCGAAGCGGATAGGCGATGTTCTGTCCGACGGTCAGGTGCGGGAACAGCGCCAGCGACTGGAACACCATGCCGAAATCGCGCTTGTGGGTAGGCACCGGCGTGATGTCGCTTCCGTCGAGCAGGATTGCGCCCTCTGACGGGTCTTCCAGGCCGGCGATCATACGCAGCAGCGTCGTCTTCCCGCAGCCCGACGGGCCGAGCAGGCAGACGAACGTGCCGTGCGGAACGCCGAGGTTCACGGCATCGACGGCCTTGAAGTCACCGAAGCGCTTCGTCACATCCTTGAGGGACAATCCCGACATCAGCTCGTTCCGATGTGTTGGTCGGCAGGCACGGCCGGCGGCCGCAGACCCGTGGTAGCGACGTCCTGCAGTTTGGTCAGTACGCACTAACCCCGGCGGCGCGCCGCCGGGGCCATCATGTGCGCAAGCGCGGCTGCTGCGCAACCTCGCTCGGGAGCGAGCGTCAGCCGACGATCAGCTCGGTCCACTTCTGGTTCAGCCAGTCCGACTTCGACGTGTAGAGGTCGTAGCGCGGGATGATCGGGTCGATGTCGGAGGATACCGAGGCGAATTCCTCCGGCGTCAGGTCGAGCAGTTCGCGCTTCAGCGTCGGCGCCGTGCCGACCTTGCGCGACATCAGCCCCTGGATCGCCGGCTGGCTCATATAGTCGATGAAGACATGCGCTTCGTCGACCTTGGAGGAGGCGCGTGACAGCACCCAGTTACCGGAATCGAGGATGCCGCCTTCCTGCGGGAAGGTCGAGCGCACCGGATGGCCGTCGGCGGCGGCAAGGCCGGTGACGTCGTGATAGTACTGGCCCATCGGGATCTCGCCCGACTTCAGCGCTTGCTCGAACTGCGCCTCGTCGCGGTACCAGAGCCGCACGTTCGGCTTCACCTCGGCGAGCTTCTCGAAGGCCTTCAGGATGCCTTCCTCGGTGTCCAGCGCATTGGTGCCGCCCATGAAGGTCTTCGCCGTCACTTCCAGCAGGAAGGAGTTGGAGACCAGCGCGAGCAGGCCGAGCTTGTCCTTGTTCGCCGGATCCCACAGCGCCGCCCACGACGTCGGCGCCTCCTTGTAGACGTCGGTGTTGGAGACCAGCGTGATGTACCAGGCCACGGCGCCGATGCCGGCAATGCGGCCGTCCGGATACTTGTTGACGAACTGCGGCAGCAGCCCGTCGAAGTTCTTGATCCTCGCCGGATCGAGCGGCGTCCACAGTTCCGTAGCTTGGCCCTTTATCGTCGAGGTCTGCGACATCATCGACAGGTCGGCAGGCGCCTGGCCGGCCTTCGCCGCCTGCTCGAGCTGGACGAGCCAGGCCTCACCGGTCGGTTCGGCGACCGATTCCACCGCGATGCCGGTCGCCTTGGTGAACTCGGGGAAGATGTTCTTGTCGAAGCTGTCCTTGAAGTAGCCGCCATAGACGCCGACCTTCAGCGAGCGGTCCTGGGCGCGCAGGACCGCGGGCATCGACAGCATGCCGGCCGCGGCGATGCCGGAAGCGAGCAGCGTGCGCCGGCTCATCGACTCGTTCAGTATCGTCTTCATGTCCATTCTCCTCTGTTGGCTGCCGCTTTGCGGCGTGGTTCCCGTCTTCTCTTTTTTGCGTCAGCCCCTGCGGCCGGTGACCGTAGGGCTGAACGCCATCAGGCTCAATATTTCGAACAGCACCTGGGCGCCGACATGGGCGGTGTTGGTGGTGGAGTCGTATTGTGGCGCCACCTCGACCACGTCGCCGCCCACCAGGTCGACGCCCTTCAGGCCGCGCAGGAGTTCCAGCACTTCGCGCGTGGTCAGGCCACCGATCTCCGGCGTGCCCGTGCCCGGCGCGAAGGCGGGGTCGATGCTGTCGACGTCGAAGGAGAGATAGGTCGGGCCGTCGCCGACGACGGCGCGCGCCTTCTCGATGATCGCCGGGATGCCCATCGCCGAGACTTCTTCGGCATGGATCACGGTCATGCCCGACTCGTAGCTGAACTCCCACAGGTACTCGGCGGCGCCGCGCACGCCGATCTGGATCGTCCGCGTCGGATCGAGCACGCCGTCGAGCACGGCGTTGCGGAACGGCCCGCCATGGTGGAACTTCGTCTGGTCGAAGGCACCGCCGGTGTCGCAGTGCGCGTCGATGTGGATCAAGCCGACCGGCGCCTTGCGGCCGACGGCCTTCAGGATCGGATGGGTGATCGAGTGGTCGCCACCGACCGACAGCGGCACGACACCGGCGCCGACGATCTGGCCGATGCGCTTCTCGATGTCGTCGTGGCTGAGTTCGAGCCGGTAGCGGCTCTGGAAAGGCACGTCGCCGATGTCGGCGACGCGCAGTTCATGCGTCGGCGCGACGTCGAGAACGTGGTTATAGGGTCCTATCCGCTCGATGGCGCGCAGCGCCCGCGGACCGAAGCGCGATCCCGGCCGGTTGGTCACGCCGAGGTCCATCGGTACGCCGACGATGGCGACCTGCAGGTCATCGAAGTCCGGATCGTCGGCCGCGACCGGCAGATAGGGCGCATTCAGGAAGGTCGGAACGCCGGCATAGGGCGCCAGCCGCGTTCCGCTCTTGGAGAAGATCTTGTCGGCGACGCGGCGGAACTTCGGGTCGAACAGTTCGCCGCCGTGGCCCTGGCCGTACTTGCCACGCAACGCCTCGAGCTTGCCGTCGTCCCACGCCATGCCGCATCGTCTCCACTGTCTGAAGATGCTGAGATGTTGCCACGCGCCGTTGAAAAGGCAATTGATATTGTTATACGCCTCGCTGTGAGGTTTCCTCACAATGCCCGGCTCAGGGGATCGCCGATGGCCCAGCGCCTGCCGCCGCTCAATCCGCTCCGCGCCTTCGAGGCCGCGGCGCGCCACGGCTCGCTGACCAAGGCTGCGGCCGAGCTTAACGTTACGCACGGCGCCATCAGCCACCAGGTCCGCGCGCTGGAGGCGACGCTCGACGTGAAGCTGTTCGAGCGCGTCGGCCAGAAGCTCAGGCTGAGCCCGCACGGCGCGGAACTCCTGCCGACGCTGTCGAGCGCCTTCGACAGCATCGCCGCGGCGACGGCGCGGCTGACGCGTCCAGCGAGTTCCGGTTCGCTGGCCGTCAACTGCGTGCCAGCGCTGCTGTCGTTCTGGCTGATCCCGCGCCTGGGATCGTTCACGGCGCAGTTTCCCGGCATCAGGCTGATGCTCAACGCCGACAACGATCCCGCGGCAATCGCCTCGCCGGATGTCGACGTCTGCGTGCTCTATGGCGACGGGGACTGGGGCGACTGCTGGCAGCGCCGCTGGAGCAACCTCGAACTCTTTCCGGTGGCCAGTCCGACCCTTGTCAACAACCGGCCGATCCGTTCGATCCGCGATCTCTCCGACCATGTCATCCTGCACGCCGACGATGGGCGCGAATGGCGCACCTGGCTCGCCACCGCCGACGCGCTCGACCTCAGCCGCGTCGCCGAGCACCACTTCAGCGATGCGCGGCTCTCGATTGAGGCTGCGATTCACGGACAGGGCGTTGCACTGGGAGACACGGTAACGGCAAGCAGCCTGCTCTCGCGCGGGCAGCTGGTGGCGCCCTTCAGTCTCTCGGTGCCCGCAGTCGACGCATTCTACGTGGCCTGCCGCAGCGGCTTGAGCCGCGCACCGATCGTGAAGGTATTCATCGACTGGCTGTTCTCCGAGCGTCCCGAAACAGGCGGGCGCCCGGAAGCAGCCGTCGCCGGCCGCGTCGCCCTTCGGCGCAGGCGGGCCGGGGCGAAGCCCGCGGCCGATTGACGGCGCTGGCCGCGACGGGCACCTTCCGCCCGGAGAGAGGATGACGATGACCGACTGGATGGCGACGTTTCGCGATCAGCGCGCGCTGGCCGAACAGATGTCGGCGGATATCCCGCGCACGCTGGCCGATCCCGCGCTCAGCTTCGACCTCGCGGCGAAGCTCTATCGGGCGTTGGAGGACCAGGCCGAGTTCATGAAGCTGCTGGCCCAGAAGCTCGAGCAGAACGGTTTCGATTTCGATATCGTGTCGGCAGCGGAACGTCTGGAGGAGCGCTTCTCCGATCTCGCCGCGGACGCCGCCGAGAAGACGAGGGAACTGAGCGGGCGGCGCTGACCATCGGCGCGCACCGTCGCCGGGCAAGCGCGGACAGAGTCCGCATCGCGTTGCGCGCCGACGGAACCCCTGCCGCCGGGCAGGACCGGCTACGGTCAGTACGTCCGGGTCTCCGGATCGCAATTGCGGCCTTCGCCGCAATCGTGAACGCGGCGGGTCGATCCCTCCCTCGGTCCTGGGGAATAGTCGGTCTGCTCGCCCGCGAGGTCGAGCGCCCGCGTTGCTTCCTCGCTTCTCTCGACCACCTCGACATCGGCGATGCCGATCGCCTTCAACTGCGGCAGGATTGCATCAGGATCGCCGGCCAGAACGATGAGAGCGCGATCGAGCGAAGCGACCTTGGCCGCCTGCGCGCGAACGGGATCGAGAGTGAGGGCGGCAATCGCCTCCATGCGGCCGAACACCTCGTCGAGCGTTCGCGACTCGCCCGCAAGCGACACCACCGCACTGAAGAGCCCGCCCGACGTCTCCGCGAGGCTCGCCATCGCGCGCTGGTAAGCTGTCACCGTGCGATCGAGCTCCCCCTGCTCGACCGGATGTTCGACCAGGCTTTTAAAGCCGGCAAAGAACTCCGCGAGCGCCGGCCCCGTATTGTCTCGTTCGACCGTGGTCTCGATGATCAGCGCCGACCCGCGCGGCTGGGAATCGAGCAGATGGCCGTAGACGCCATAGGAATAGCCCTTCTCTTCGCGGATCACCGAATTGAGCCGGCTGGTGAAGTCGTCGCCGAGGAGCCGCATGACGGCGTCGGACTCGACATGCCCAGCCTCCTCGAAGCCGGGTGCGGCCCGCGCCACCATGATCGCCGTCTGGCTCGCGCCGGGTTCAGGCACCAGGAGGATGCGCCGGCGGTTCGGAAACGCGGTCGGCTTGCGGCCTATGGCCGGTACCGCTGCGGCGGGATCGATCCAGTCGCCGAAGGCCTTGTCGAGGCTCGCCACGACTTCGGCGGCCGGCTGCGGTCCGACGCTGATGAAGGACAGGCCCGCCGGCACGAAGAGACGGTGGAAAGCCGCGCGTGCGTCGTCCAGCGAGATCGCGTCGAGCGCCTCGAACGACCAGTCGAAGAACGGCTCGCCTGCCGCGGCTGGGAACAGAACTCCCTTGCCCTGTCGGTAGGCGACGTCGGGAAGATCCGCCTCGCGGCGCGCCAGCCAGTCACGGGTCTCCGCAGTCATGACCTGCCATTCGGGAGCGTCGAAGCGCGGCCGCCGCACCGCGTCGGCGAAGAGCGCGACGCCGCCGTCGAGCGCGTCCGGCGGAACGGCAAGCGTCACCATCGTCGCCATGTAGCCCGCGCTGGCGCCGACAGTCGCACCGATGTCCTTGGCGGCTCTGGCGAAGTCGGCATAGGCGCGTGCTCCGGCGCCGCGCGACGCCATGCCTGCGGCCAGATCGAACAGGCCTTCCTTCCCGGCCGGGGCGCTCGACCACCCGCCGGGGGCGACCGCCGCGACGAAGGCGAGCGGGGCGCCCGGCAGGGTATAGTGGACGAGGCGCATGCCGTTCCTCAGCGCAGCGGTCTCCGCTTTCGGCGCGGACGCCGTCTCAGGCGCGCGCAACGCCAGTTTCGGGATGGCGACCACCGGCCGCGGCTGGGCGGTGAAGGCGTCGCCTTCGCCGGTCGATTCGGTGAACAGGGCCGGATAACCACCGCGTTGGCCGGGCTTGATGACCAACGTGCTGGCGTCGTCCAGCCTAAGGATATCGCGGATCGCCGCCTCGACGTCCGCCGTCGTCGCCCCGGCGATGCGCGGATCGTCGGTGAAGGCGAGTTCCGGCTGGCCGAGCATGTCGGTCATCTGCGCGATCGCCTCGGCGCGGTCCTTGAGCGGCTCGCGCGCGACGCGGATCGCCTGGAGGATGGTGCGGCGGGCGCGCTCGACGTCGGCCGGATCGAGCGGCATTGCGGCGAAGGCGGCAAGCGCGTCGCGAAGCTCCTTCTCCACCGTCGCGGCGTCCACGCCCGCGGCTGCCGTCGCCTCGAGGTAGAAGCGCCCGCCGAGATATCCCGGCTCCCAGCCGGCATAGGCGCCGGTGGCGAGGCCAGTTGCGACGAGGCGCTGGCGCAGCACGCCATACTCCTGGTTGCCGAGCAGTTCCGCGGCGATCGCCAGCGCGCCGTTCTCCTTTGCCGCAAAGGCCGGACCGCTGAAGACGAGGCCGACGTCGGCGCCCGGGACCTTGTCCTCGGTCTCGATCCTGACGCGTGTCGGCTCGCTCGCCGCCGGAACCGGACGCGGCACGCCGGCGCCGCGTGGCACCCTGCCGAACGTGTCGGCGACCAGGGCTTTCGCGTCGTCGACGTCGAAGTCGCCGACGATCACCAGAATGGCGTTGTTGGGCACGTAGTAGGTGTTGAAGAATCCGCGAACATCGTCGAGCGAGGCGGCGTCGAGGTCGGCCAGAGAGCCGAGCACCGTCTTGCTGTAGGGATGACCCTTCGGGAACACCGCCGTCCAGGCCTGCTCCCAGCCGGTCGCGCCGGGCTGGTCGATGACGTTCTGGCGCATCTCGTTCTTAACGACCGAGCGCTGCAGGTCGAGTTCGCGCTGGTCGACCGAGCGGGCGAGGTTGGCCAGCCGGTCCGCTTCTACCGAGAGCAGCATCGGCAGAGTCGCCGAGACGCCTTCGAGATAGTAGAGGGTCTTGTCCTCCCAGGTCCACGCATTGGCATTGGCACCGATCGCCTCCATGGCGGTGAACAGGCCGGGCCAAGTGTCGGTGCCGGAAAACATCAGATGCTCGAAGAGATGGGCGAAGCCGGACCGGCCGCGCGGCTCGTTCAGCGCGCCGACGCGATAGGAGAGGTTGGTCACCACCTTGCCGACGCGGCCGTCGGGCGCGAGCACGACTTCCAGCCCGTTGTCCAGCGTATAGCGGGTGATGGGCGGCTCGGCCGCGAATCCCAACCCTAGAAAGGCGCACAGGAACCCCAGCGCGACGACGAAGATCCTCATGGCATGCCTCCCGACGACTGCATGAGAGTGGACAATTCGCCCGGCGTCCTCAAGCCCCCCCCCGGGGGAGGTTCTGGCGCCTCGCATTGAACGGTCGCGGCCACTCGTCTACTAGCTGTGGCGCAACCGGTTGGCGAGGAGATTCGCGGTCATGTCCATACTGGTCACGGGCGGAGCCGGCTACATCGGCTCCCATACCGTCGTCGAACTGATCGACGCGGGCAGCGACATCGTCATCGTCGACAATTTCGACAACAGCCACCCCGAGGTGCTCGGCCGCATCGGACAGATCACCGGAAAACCGGCGGCCTGCGAGCGCGGCGACATACGCGACCGCGACTTCCTCGAGGCGGTCATACGCCGCCACGGCTGCACTTCCGTCGTCCACTTCGCCGGGCTGAAGGCCGTCAGCGAATCCGGCGAGAAACCGCTCGCCTACTACGACTGCAACGTCAACGGCACGCTGCGCCTGCTCGAGGCGATGAACGCGACCGGCGTGAAGAAGCTCGTATTCAGTTCGTCGGCGACGGTCTACGGCGAGCCGCAGCGACTTCCGATCCCGGAGGACCATCCGCTTTCGGCGACCAATCCCTACGGGCGGACGAAACTGTTTATCGAGGAAATGCTGCGCGATCTCCAGGCGAGCGACGCTTCCTGGAGCATCGCCATCCTGCGCTACTTCAACCCGGTCGGCGCCCACGAGAGCGGGCTGATCGGCGAGGACCCGAAGGGTATCCCGAACAATCTGATGCCGCTCGTCGCCCAGGTCGCCTCGGGCCGCCGCGACAAGCTCAGCGTCTTCGGCAACGACTATCCGACTCCGGACGGCACCGGCGTGCGCGACTACATCCATGTCGTCGACCTGGCCCGCGGCCACCTGAAGGCACTGGACAAGCTCGCCGAGCCTGGCTGCTTCGCCGTCAACCTGGGCACAGGGCGCGGCTACAGCGTCCTGGAGGTCGTCCGCGCCTTCGAGCACGCGTCCAACCGCAAGGTCGAGTACCAGATCTCGCCGCGCCGCCCGGGCGACGTCGCCGCCTGCTACGCCGACCCCGCGCATGCCGAGGAACTCCTCGGCTGGAAGGCGACGCACGATTTGCGGGAGATGTGCAGCGACATGTGGCACTGGCAGGTGAAGAACCCGAACGGCTACGTGGAATAGTCCACGCGGCCGGACTGGCCCCGTTCCGCGGGTTGCCTTTTCGAGCCAAATCCGCCAGAAGGCCGCCTCCCTGGGGGACACTCCCGGGAGGACGGAGCCCGTCCAGGTGGACGGCCCTCCCGATGCGAGAGACCGGACGATGCATCCGAGCGACGCCGGCACCCCGCGGCCGGTCCCTTCATGGCGCGACGAAATCGGCGCCACGCTTCTCCTGGCCTGGCCGATGGTGCTCACCAACCTTGCCCAGACGGCGATGACGGCGACCGACGTGCTCGTCATGGGGCGGCTCGGGGCGGACGCGCTCGCCGCGGGCGCGCTCGGCTCCAACCTCTACTTCGCGCCGATGATCTTCGGCCTCGGCCTGATGCTCGCCACCTCGCCGATGCTGGCGACCGAACTCGGCCGGCGCCGCCACTCGGTGCGCGACCTGCGCCGCACGGTGCGCCAAGGCCTTTGGGTTGCGGTCTGCGTGGCGCTGCCGATCTGGCTGATCCTGTGGAACACCGAGACGATCCTGCTCGCCATGGGCCAGCAGCCGAAGCTCGCCGCGCTCGCCGCCACCTATGTGCGCGCGCTGCAGTGGGGCCTGCTGCCGTTCTACGCCTACATCGTACTGCGCTCCTTCATCTCGGCGCTGGAGCGGCCGCGCTGGGCGCTGGTCGTCGCCTTCGCCGCCGTCGTCTTCAACGCGCTGGCCAACTGGGTGCTGGTCTTCGGCAATCTCGGCATGCCCGCCTTCGGCATCGCCGGCTCCGGCGCGGCGACCGCGCTCGCCAACACGTTGATGTTCGCCGGTCTCGCCGTCGTCGTCGTCACCGACCGGCGCTTCCGCCGCTACCGGCTGTTCGGCCGCTTCTGGCGCGCCGACTGGCCGCGCTTCCGCGCGCTGGTCCGCCTCGGTCTGCCGATCGCCGGCATCCTCGCCTTCGAGGTGACGGTCTTCAACGCCGCCGCCTTCCTGATGGGTCTGATCGACGCCACCGCACTTGCCGCTCACGCCATCGCACTGCAGATCGCCTCGATCTCCTTCATGGTGCCGATGGGGCTCAGCCAGGCGGCAACCGTTCGTGTCGGCATCGCCTTCGGCGCCGGCGACGCCGAGGCCATCCGCCGGGCAGGTTGGGCGGCCTACGTGCTCGGCGTCGCCTTCATGGCGATCACGGCGCTCGTCATGATCACCTGGCCGGTGCAGTTGATCGGCGTCTTCATCGACGCCGACGACGTGGCGAATGCCCCGGTCGTACGGCTCTCCGTCACCTTCCTCGCCTTCGCCGCGCTGTTCCAGATTGCCGACGGCGCGCAGGCGGTCGGCAGCGGCAAGCTGCGCGGCCTCCACGACACCACCGTGCCGATGATCTATGCCGCGATCGGCTACTGGGGCATCGGCATGCCGCTCGGCGCGCTGCTCGCCTTCCGCTACGGTTTCGCCGGCGCCGGCATCTGGACCGGCCTGTCCGTCGGTCTCGTGGTCGTGGCGCTTCTGCTTCTGGCGCGATGGCTGCGTCGCGACCGCATCCTGGCGCGCGCCGCGCGGCGAGGCGCCTTCGCCGTCCGTTGACGGCGCGTTCGCCAGCGGACGGGTTCATTGACTTGCGCGCAGCGCCGCGCCATCGATTGCCGCAACGCAGCCGACACCCTCGGCAACCCAATCGCAAGACCCCGAGCCTGAAAGGCTCTCGCCAGCCATGCCCGCGCCCGCCGTCGTCATCGACCTCGACATCATCGCCGCCAATACGAAGCGCGTGGTCGAACGCGTCGGCCCCTTCGGCACGAGCGTCTTCGGCGTCGTCAAGGGCGCCTGCGGCTCGCCGGCGGTGGCCCGCGCCATGTTGCGCGCCGGCCTTGCCGGCCTCGCCGATTCGCGCCTCGACAACGTCCAGCGCCTGCGCAACGCCGGCATCACCTCGCCCGTGATGATGCTGCGCATTCCCTCGGTCACCGAGGCTCCGGAGGTCGTCAGGCTGTGCGACGTCAGCCTGAACTCCGAAGCCTCCGTGCTCGACGCGCTCGCCCGGGCGGCCGAAGACGAGGGCAAGGTGCATGACGTCGTGCTGATGCTCGAGATGGGCGACCGGCGCGAGGGCGTCTCGCCGGAGGAATTGATGCCGCTCGCGGCGACTGCAATGCGCGAGCCTTCATTGCGCCTAGCGGGGATCGGCGCCAACTTCATGTGCGCCAGCGGCGTCCTGCCGACGATCGGCAAGCTCGAGCGCCTCGCGCGGCTCGCCGACGAGGTCGAGCAGCGCTTCGGCGTCGCCCTCGACTACGTTTCCGGCGGCAATTCCTCCAACCTCGCGCTGATGGAGATGGAGGGCGTCGAGCTTCCCTCGCGCATCAACAACCTCAGGATCGGCTCCGCCATCCTTCGCGGCGAGAACAGCATCACCGGCGGCACGCTCGCCGGCTATGACGACGCCGCCTTCACGCTCGAGGCAGAGCTGGTCGAGATCAAGACCAAGCACTCGCTTCCCGACGGCGAGACCGGACCCGACGCCTTCGGCAACCGGCTGGTCTTCGAGGATCGCGGCGCGCGTCTGCGCGGCATCGTCAATCTCGGCCGCGCCGACATCAGGCCCGAGGGCCTTCGGCCCCGCCACCGCGGCGTCGAGGTGGTCACCGCCTCCAGCGACCACCTGATCGTCGACATCACCGAAGCGAAGACGTTCGCGGTCGGCGACGGCATGCGCTTCGAGATGGATTACGGCGCGTTGCTTCAGTCGATGCTGTCGCCCTACATCGACAAGAAACTCGCCGGCCGCGAGGCGATCGCACCTCGGCCCACGGCGCTGCGCCTGATCGCGCCCGCTGCCCTGCACGACCGCCAAGAGACCCGCGACTTTCTCGCAGAAGCCGTCGAACTCGGCCTCGAACTGCGCCGCGACGGCGCGCCGGAGCCGGCCGACCTGCCCCTGTGGATCGTGCCGGACCGCGACGGCATCCATGCGCTCCTCGCCACCGCAGACGACGAAGCGGTCGAGGACGGACTGCTCTGGGTGGACTCCGAACCGGGCGACATCGGCGCGGCGCGCGATCCGGAGACGACGGCCCTGTTCGGGCTGCGCCGCGCCAGCCGCGAGCAGGCACGCATCATCGAGCAGCGCGGCATCCTGGCGCTGACCATGGAGGATGTCGACCTGATCGGCATCCGCGAATCGGCGCGCAAGGCGATCGAACGCGTTACCGCGACGACGGACGGCTTCGCGCTGGTGCTTCACGGCTCCGTTGCCCGCGGCATGGGCGAGGACCCCCAGGAGGCCGGCCTCAGCTATCGGGAGTGCTCGGCGCTGATGGAGCGGATTTCCGCGAGCCGGGAACTGCGCGCCATCGTGCTATCCGGCCTCGGCGAGGACCCCGTTCCGCTCCATCTCCGGGCGGCGTTCGGCTACCTGATCAGCGCGCTCGGCAAGCGCATCCTCGGCAGCGCAGAATAGCGGTACGACGGCGATCGATCGCCGCGGCCCGATCAAGTCAGGGTTCCGGATATTCCCGCGGGTTCCAGCCCCGCGTCACGACGTGTCGAGGGGTCGGGGCCGCGGGCAAGAGGGAAAGACCAGAAGCAGGACGGTGCAGGGCACGACGCTTTCCGGCGCCACGCTTGCGAGAGGCTGCCGGCCGCCGGAGCCGCAGCCCGCGTCAACGAGATCGACGAGGATCACGGCCAGCAGGCGCAGGCGAAGGGCGAGCGCTGCGGCATCGACCGGATGACCGATGGTCGCCGAGGGATTGTCGAGGAAAGGCCAGTCCATCCCGGTCTGCCCGGCGACGAAGGCCCGGGCGATCACCTCGGCGCGGCCCAGAATGGCAAGGACGAGAAATCGCACCGTAAAGGAGCGGCCGGCGGCGCGCTCGGCAAGGAGCGAAAGCGAAACGAGCAACGCCGCAATGCGCAGCAGTGCCCGTTCGTATCGCATTCTGCCGTCCATGGCACCGTCCATTCCGGGCCTCCGCAACAACCTGCGCCGATTCTACGGCGGGCTTTTCGGGAGGGGGACAGACGGGAGTGCAAGAAAAATGCCCCGCAATTGATTTTGCGAGGGAATTTTTTTGCGGGAGGGCGAAAGGGGATGGGTTTTATCCCCGTGCCCGCTCCGTCCAACACCCCCCTCTGGCCTGCCGGCCATTTCCCCGCAAGGGGAGATCGGCAGCTTCGGCGCCGGACCCCGGCAGACGGCGGCTTTCAGACGATCCGGCCAACCGCAAGGTCGGCCGCAGTCCGGATCGACTCGATGTTCTTCCTGTAGGCCTCGACGCCATCGCCGCGGAACACCGCCGAACCGGCGACCAGCACGTCGGCGCCGGCGGCGGCGAGCTGGGGCGCCGTCTCGGGCGTGACGCCGCCATCGATCTCGATGTGGATCGGCCGCGTGCCGATCATCGCCTTGACGCGGCGCACCTTCTCGACGACCGAGGGGATGAAGGCCTGCCCGCCGAAGCCGGGATTGACGGTCATCAGCAGGACGAGGTCGAGCCGGTCGAGCACGTATTCGATGACGTTCTCGGGCGTTCCGGGGTTCAGCGAGACACCGGCCTTCTTGCCGAGCGCGCGGATCGCCTGCAACGACCGGTCGAGATGCGGGCCCGCCTCGGCGTGCACCGTGATGATGTCGCAGCCAGCGTCGGCGAAGGCGGCGAGATAGGGATCGGCCGGGGCGATCATCAGGTGGCAGTCGAACACTTTCGCCGTGCGGTTACGGATCGCCTTGATCACCGGCGGGCCGAAGGTGATGTTCGGGACGAAATGGCCGTCCATCACGTCGAGATGGATCCAGTCGGCGCCCGCCCGATCGATGGCCTCGACCTCGTCGCCGAGACGTGAGAAGTCCGAAGCGAGTACCGAAGGGGCGATCAGGGTCTTTCCGCGCATCGATCCGATCCATGGAGGAGGCAGGTGTCTTGCTGCCCCTACTCGACGCGCGGCAGATTGTCGATAGCGGGTCCGATCGCCCAATATCTCCCGGCTTCCCATGCCGCAGAGAAAGGTACCGGCAGGCAGGCCGCGAGGCTGCGGCGGCCCGGCCGTGGCCCCAGCGCCGGGGCACGGCAGGCCCTACCCCGAATCCGCCGAACCGCGACTATTCGGCGACCTTCCAGCCCGAGCCCCCGATGTCCAGCAGGTCCCTCGCAGCGATTGGCTACCTGTGCCTGGGCATCCTGGTGTTCTCGCTCCAGGATCTCATCCTGAAGGATCTTTCCGGCGACTATCCCGTCACCCAGGCGATGACCGTCCGCTCGGTCGTGGCGCTGCCGATCCTGCTCCTGCTCGTCCGCGCCAGCGGCTTCACGCTCCGGTCGCGGAACTTCGGCCTGCTGGTCCTGCGCGCCGCCATGTCTTTCGGCGCCTACCTTTCCTACTACATGGCGCTCGCCGCGCTGCCGATGGCCGACGTGGTCGCGCTGTTCTTCATCGGCCCCCTCTACATCACCGCGCTCAGCATCGTCGTCCTCGGCGAGCGGCCGCACCGCACCACGTTCGCCGCGCTCTTCATCGGCATCGTCGGCGTGGTCGTGACCCTGCGGCCGGGCTCGGGGCTGTTCGAATGGGCGTCGCTACTGTCGCTGCTCGCCGCCGTGCTCTACGGTTCGGCGCAGGTCGTGGCGCGCAAGATGGGCGAGGGCGAAGGTGCCGCGGTAATGACCTTCTACCAGAACCTCGCCTTCCTCGTCGGCGCGCCTGCGCTGGCGGGCCTCTTCGGCGGGGACTCCACGGGCGGCCTGCACCCCAGCATCGCCTTCCTCACCCGCCCGTGGTCCTTGCCGCCGGCCGTCGACCTGGCCCTGATGGCGGCCTGCGGCGTCATCGCCGCGGCTGGAATGACGCTGCTCTCGCAGGCCTATCGCCTGGCGCCCGCCGGCAACCTCTCGGTGTTCGAGTACAGCGCCATCCTGTGGGCGCCGCTTTGGGGTTTTCTCTTCTTCGCCGAGGTGCCGCGCCTGACGACGGTCGTCGGCGCGGCTCTGATCTGCGGCGCCGGGCTCTTCGCGCTGCACTCCGCCGAGCGGAATCGATCCGGCTGAGCGCGGCCGTCCGCCCACCGGTCAGAGCTTCGGCCGTCCTGCCTTCGAACCGTACCAGCCGCCGACCGCCGTCTCGTAGGCCATGCCGGCGCGGAAGACGTCCTCGTCGCAATAGGTGCGGCCGACAATCTGGATGCCGGTCGGCACGCCGTTTTTCGCGAAACCGGACGGCACCGACAGGACCGGACAGCGGCTCATCGTATTGAACGGCGTCGTCATCACCCAGCCGAGCGACGGATTGACGATCCTGTCGTTGATCCTCACCTCGTCCTTCGACTGGTCGTGGTCGGCGGGGACCGCCGGCAGCGCCGTGGTCGGGCACACCAGCACGTCGTATTTCTCGAGGACCGGCCCGAGCGTCGAATACATCCGCCCGGCGACCTCGAGACTGTGGACGAAATCCGTCGCCTTCGAGCCCTGGCCGAGCTCGGCGAAGTGCCGGGCGTAGGTCGTCATCTGATCGCGGTGCTCGGCAAGCAGCTTCGCCAGCGAGGCGCCGAACAGGTGGTTCAGGTAGGTGAGCGCAGCCTCGAGGATCTCCGGCCCCCAGCCGAGGTCTACCTCCTCCACCGAAGCGCCGAGCGAGCGGAACACGTCGAGCGCCTTCTTCGTGTTCTTCACCACCTGCGGATCGACCTCGAAGGCGCCGAGGTCCATCGAATAGGCGATCTTCCAGCCCTTGATCGGCCGGTACTTGGTCGGCAGCGTCAGCTTCGGTCTCAGCGTGGAAATGTCGTAGGGGCTCGGCCCGGCCATCACGTTCTGCAGGAGGATCGCGTCTTCCACGGTGCGCGCCAGCGGCCCGGTGTGGCAGTAGAAGTCCAGATTGAACGGCGGGTCGTCGGGATTGCGGCCGTAGGGCGGCTTGTAGCCGACGACGCCGCAAGCCGAGGCCGGGATGCGGATCGAGCCGCCGATGTCGGAGCCCGTGCAGACCGCCGAAGTGCCCGATGCCAGCGACGCCGCGGAGCCTCCGGAAGAGCCGCCCGGCGTGAAGTCGCGGTTCCACGGGTTGCGGGTCACGCCCCACAGCCGCGACCAGGTGTAGGCGGCACAGGAGAATTCCGGCGTCGCGGTGCGCGCGTGGACGATGCCGCCCGCCTTCATGACGCGCTCGTTCATCGTCGAGGTGTGCTCGCCGACGAAATCCTTGAGGATCAGCGAGCCGCCCGAGGTCGGCTTTCCCTTGATGTAGCTCTCGTCCTTGATGCCCACGGGCAGGCCTTCTAGCGCGCCGGTCTTCTTGCCCTTGGCGTATCTCTGCTCGGCCTTGCGCGCGGCGTCGAGCGCCTCGTCGAAATGGGTGTAGGTGAAGGCGTTGACCTTCTCCTTCGTCTTCTCGGCACGGGCGATCACCGCCTGCATCAGTTCCACAGGCGACAGCTTCTTCTTGCGGAACAGCTTAAGCGCCGTGGACGCCGGCATGTAGCAGAGGTCGAGATCGGTCATGAGAGGGCTCCGGCGACGGCGTGACATGCCTCAAGCGTGGCGACGCCAAGTGGGAGATTGGTGAAACCGGGCCAGTCCTCGACGGCCGGCGGCGACGCGGCCATGATCATAGCCGCGGACCGGGATTCCCGTACGACATCGTCCGGCCCCGTCTTCTCGCCCAGGGGCGGCTCCGGCGCAGGAAACGCCGGAGCCGATGGCTGCTACTTCAGAAGCTCGGTCCAGATCTTGGTGTAGAGATCGTTGACCTCGGCCGGACAGGCAAGATTGAACCGGCCAGCGGCCTTGAACTCCTCCGGCACGTTGACTTCGGGCGCGGTCTTCATGTCCTCGGGCATGAAGGCTTCGGATCCCTTGATGCCGTTGGCGTAGCGCGCGAAGGCCGAGATCATCGCCGCGTTCTCGGGGGCCATGATGAAATTGACGAACAGCTTGGCGTTGTCGACGTTCTTGGCGTCCTTGAGGATGGCGACGTTGTCCATCCAGATCGGATAGCCTTCCTTCGGATAGCCGTAGACGATGTCGGCATTCTGCAACCGGGCGCGGAAGGACGCGCCGTTCCAGTTCACGCCGGCGGCGATGTCACCCTTGGCGTAGCGGTCGACGTTGCCGTAGTCCATCGACAGCCACTTCGGCTTCGCCGCCGTCAGCGTGTCGCGCACCTTCTTCAGCACCTCGAGGTCGCCGGTGCAGGGCTCGCCGCCGACATAAGAAATGGCGAGCGACATCACGTCCGACATTTCGGGCACGACGTTAACCTTGCCGACCAGCTCGGCCGGCGGATCCAGGAAGATCGCCGACGTGTTGGGGTCGCCCTTGTACACCGAGGTGTTCACCGTCACGCCGGTCGTGCCCCACTGCCACGGCACCGAATAGTGGCGGCCCTTATCGAACTCCACGTCGACCCACTGCGGGTCCATGTTCTTGAAGTTCTCCATCTGGTCCGGCCGCGATTCCAGAAGCAGCCCTTCGTTGATCCAGATCGGCATCACGCTCGCCGACGGGACGACGATGTCGAAGCCGTGGCCGCCCTGGCGGACCTTGGCGAGCGCGGTGTCGTTGGAATCGTAGTCGGTGACCGTCACCTTGACCTTGTAGGTCTCCTCGAACTTCTTGATCAGGTCGGGGCTCGTATAGTTGCCCCAGTTGAAGATGTTCAGCTCGCCATCCGCGCGGGCGATGCCCGTTGCGGCGACGAGCGCGAGTGCGGCCGCGGTCGCAGTCAGTCTTGATTTCATGGTCTTGCTCCCATTGTTTCGGGCAGGCCCGGATCCCGGGCTTATGCCCTTTTCCTGCTGACGAAGAAGAAGATTGTGACGATCGCGATCGACAACAGCAGGAATACCGTCGATATCGCATTGATCTCCGGTGTCACGATGCGCCGGAACTGGCCGAGCATGTAGGTCGGCAGCGTATCCTGTCCGCCCGATTTCACGAACTCGGTGATGACGACGTCGTCGAGCGAGATGACGAAGGCGAGCATCAGCCCGGCCAGGATTCCGGGCCACAGCAGCGGGAGCGTCACCCGGCGGAACGTGTTCCAGGGCGTGGCGTAGAGGTCCGCCGCCGCGGTCTCGAGCGACAGGTCCATGGATTCCAGTCGAGCCCTGATCGGCAGGTAGGCGAACGGGATGCAGAAGGCCGTATGGGCGACGATCAGGTAGCCGAGCCCGGTGTAGCCGGTCCACATCTTGATGCGCGAGAAGAAGATCAGAAGCGCCACCGCCGTGACGATCTCCGGCACCATCAAAGGCTGGTTGATGAACGCATACTTGAAGGTCAGCCCTCGATACGGCCGCGTCACGCGCGTCGTCGCCAGCGCTGCCATCGTCGCTGCAACCGTCGCCAGGACGGCGGCCGCCGCAGCGATCTGGAAGGATCGGATCGACGCCTCGACGACGAGCTGGTTGTTCCATGCGGAACGGAACCAGCGCAACGAGAAGCCCTTCCAGATCGCGATCGAATCGTTGTCGTTGAAGGCGTAGACCACGAGGGTCATGATCGGCAGGTAAAGCAGCCCGAAGGTGAGCACCGCCATCACGGTGAAGCCTGTCTGCGCGCGAACCTCGAAGCGTGGCCTAGCCATGTCCGCTCCCCTGGTTACGGCCCGCGTTGCGGACGTAGAAGAGCAGCGCGATCATGACGATCGCCATCAGGGTCATCGACAGCGCCGCGCCCAGCGGCCAGTTGCGGCCCTGGCCGAACTGCAGCTCGATCAGGTTGCCGATCATCAGGTTCGTGCCGCCGCCCATCACCCGCGGCGTCACATAGGCGCCGAGCGAGGGGATGAAGACGAGGATCGAACCGGCGATGATGCCCGGCTTCACCAGCGGGATGATCACCCTCCTCAAGACCTGGAAGCGCGTGGCGTAGAGGTCGTATCCAGCCTCGACGAGGCGGAAATCGAGCTTCTCCATCGACGCGAAAAGCGGCAGCACCATCAGCGGCAGGAAGACATAGACCATGCCGACCAGAACGGCGAAGTCGGTGTACATGAACTGGATCGGCTGATCGATGATGTGGAGAAAGCGGAGCAGCCCGTTCACCAGGCCTTCGTTGCGCAGCACCTCCATCATCGCGAAAGTGCGGATGAGCAGGTTCGTCCAGAACGGAATGGTGATCAGGAACAGCCAGATGTCGCGACGATTCTCCGGCCGCGTGGCGATGAAATAGGCGGTCGGGAAACCGAAAATCAGCGTCAGCACCGTGGTCGCCAGCGACAAGGTCACCGAGCGCAGGAAGATCTGCAGGTGGGCGTCGGCGATCGAAATCGTTCCGTCGAAGATGTCGCGCTGCAGGACCACGCCGACCCAGGCGTCCGTGGAAAACTGCCATTTGACGTCGCCGTAGCTGCCGGGCGCCAGGAAGGAATAGACCAGGACGATGAACAGCGGGCCGATGCCGGCGAAGAAGATGATCGCCAGGGCCGGCGTCGACAGCAGCCAGCGCCTGCGGACATCCTCGCGACCGGCTTTTTCGGCGATTTCCCCGGCGGTCGCCATGATCAGTCCTTCAGGACCTGCGCGGCGTCTTCGCCGATCGCGACGCCGACGCGGTCGCCGGGGGCGTATCCGGCATCGCCGCTGCGCGTGTTCTGCTGGCGGACGATGAATGGACCCCCTGCATCGAGGTGGACATGGAAATGCGTGTCCGTGCCGAAATAGACGACGTTCTCGAGCACGCCCGACGCTGCCCCTCCCTCGCGGACCAGCCGCGCCTGCTCGGGGCGGACGACGACGGTGACGCGATCCTTCGGCTGGAAGCCTTCGGGCAAGGCCGCGGCCAGCTCGGTCCCGGACGCCAGCCGCACCGTGGCCCGGCCGTTGGCCGAGGCGACGACGGCGGCTTCGAGGAAGTTCGATTCGCCGATGAAGTCGGCGACGAAGCGCTCGGCCGGCCGGTCGTAGATGTCGCGCGGCGAGCCGACCTGGAGGATCTTGCCGGACGACATCACGGCGATGCGGTCCGACATGGTCAGCGCCTCTTCCTGATCGTGCGTGACGAAGATGAAGGTGATGCCGGTCTCGTGCTGCAGTCGTTTCAGCTCGATCTGCATCTCCTTCCTCAGCTTGTAGTCGAGCGCCGACAGCGGCTCGTCGAGCAGCAGCACCTTCGGCTGCGGCGCGAGCGCCCGCGCCAGGGCGACGCGCTGCTGCTGGCCGCCGGAGATCTGGCTCGTCCTGCGGTCGCGGAGCGCCTCCATCTTGACCAGCTTGAGCATCGCGGCGACGCGGGCCGCGATCTCGGCCTTCGGCTTGCCGAGCATTTCCAGGCCGAAGGCGATGTTCTGTCCGACCGTCATGTGCGGGAACAGCGCGTAGGACTGGAAGACCGTGTTGACCGGTCGCTTGTAGGGCGGCAGCAGGGCGATATCGTCGCCGTGGAGAAGGATCTGCCCGTCCGTGGGGAAGTCGAAACCGGCGATGAGGCGGAGAAGTGTCGTCTTGCCGCAACCGGACGGCCCGAGCAGGGTGAAGAACTCGTTCTCCCTGATCGATACCGAAACATCGTCAAGAGCCGCGACCTGTGAGTCGCCGGTTCCGAATATCTTGCTTACACCGCGGACTTCAATCGCATTCCGATCCGGTTTGTCCGGCACGATTACGCCTCACTGTCTGCCCCGCTCTTGGCGGCGAGGTCTGGTCCCCTCAGGATGTGATCATATGGCCGGTTGCTTGGCAACCCGCCAATTGAATCACAGTTCAACATCGATCGCCCGTGCAATCGGCATGCCACATCAGGCCTGATAGGTGATCTTGCCGCCGCAGATCGTGGTCGCCGCCCGCACGGTGTGAAGAGCGTTCGGGTCGGTCTTCTCGACGTCGGCCGAAAGCACGACGAGATCAGCGAGATAACCCTTCCGCAGGCGGCCCTTCCGGTGCTCCATGAACTCCGCGTAGGCCCCCTCGACCGTATAGCCGGCAATCGCCTCGTGAAGGGAGAAGGAGTGGTCGGGATCGCCTTCTGCCCATGGTTTGCGCACCATGGCCGCCTGGATGCCCGCGATCGGGTCGATCGGGGAGACCGGCCAGTCGGAGGCGAAGACGACGTGCGCACCGGCGTTCTTGATCGTGCGCCAGGCATAGGACAGCGGCCAGCGCTTGCGGCCGATGCGCGACACCGTCGGCTCGAGCGGCAGGCCCATCGATCCGGGAGGATGGGGAGGCTGCATCGAGGCGATGACGCCGAGCGAGACGAGGCGCGGGATGTCACGCTCGGTGATGACCTCGATATGCTCGATGCGGTGCCGGCTGTCGCGGCGGCCGTTGGCCTTCATCGCCGCTTCGTAGCCGTCGAGCACGGAGCGCACCGCGCCGTCGCCGATGGCGTGGACGGCGATCTGCAGGCCGCGGCGGTCGGCTTCCGTCGCGAGCGCGTCGAAATGCGCTTGCGTGAACAGCGGTTCGCCGACCCAGTCGGGGCGGTCGGCGTAGGGCTCGACCATGACGGCGGTCCAGGAATCGAGGACGCCGTCCATGAACACCTTGACCATACCCGAGGAAATCCACTCGCTGTCGTAGCGCTCTGCCATCAGCGACGCCTTGGCGAGCATCTCGGGCTTCATGAAGTTCTTGTAGTGGAACGGGATCTGTACGCGGCAAAGCAGCCCGCCCTCGGCCTCGATCTCGGAGAGCAGCTCGAGCTGGTGCAGGTTTCCGTCCATGTTGTGGATCGAGGTGATGCCGTGGCGGGCACACCATTCGAGGCCGCGGCGCATGATCGCACGGTCGGAAGCCTGCTGCTCGGGCGTCGGCTTCGGGTCGGGCTCGCCGCCGGTCGACAGGCCGAGGCGAACGCGATCCTCGCCGGCGAGCGCAATCAGCGGGCCGAATGCCTCGCCCTCGCGCAGCTCTCCCGCCGCGAGGCCGTCTTCGCCCATGACGATCTCGTTTCCCGGCCCGAGCTGGCGGCCGCGCAGGAGGTCGGCCATCTCAAGCGCCTTGGTGTTGGCCCACATCGTGTGATGGTCCGGCGCCGCCATGACGAACGGGCGGTCCGGGAGGATGCGATCGAGGTGATGGCGGGTGACGCGCTCGGCGGCCGACAGGATGGTGTAGTCTGCACCCTGCGCCTGGAGGACCTTCTGGCCGGGGCGGGCCGCAGCATAGGCCCGGACAGCCGACGACAGCGCGTCAAAGCCGTGCACGCCCATGAGCTGGAGATGGTCGAGCTCCGCGGCGCCGGCGAAGAGGTGCATGTGCGCTTCGACGAAGCCCGGGACGACGGAGGCGCCGCCCGCATCGATGACGCGCGTGCCCGGACCCTTCATGTCCCGAACCGTGGCACGTTCGCCGACCGCCGCAATTACCCCGTCCTTCAGCGCGATCGCCGCGGCGCGAGGTGTGTCCGGATCCATCGTCAGAATGCTGGCGTTCTCGACGATCAGATCGGCATGCGGCATGATGTTTCCCCTGTTGGACATCCAAGCCTATGCCGGGAAATCGAGGCCGGCAAGCCGTGTGGCCCGCTCCGGCGACCGCTCTGCCCCCTTGGCGGCTCGCGAGCTGTCTGTCAGAAAACGGCCGGTCAACGAGCCTCGACAACCGGGAACAGCGAGCCAACAAACGATGAAGACGATCTTCTCCCCCCTCCACGCCGGCCACTCGGGACAACTCGAGCTGGTCGCCGGCGCCATCGTGCCGGGCTTCGAGAAGCCGTCACGGGCGGAGATCATCAAGGCGAGGGTCGAAGCCGTAGGGCTCGGCCCGATCGAGGAGCCGAAGCCGCACGACATGGCGGCCGCCAAACGCGTCCATACCGCCGATTACATCGATTTCCTGCCGGCGGTCTGGCCGGCCTGGGAGGCGTCGGGGCGTGGCGGTTCGGCGCTGCCCTTCACCTGGCCGACGCGCGGCCTGCGCGGCGACGTCGTGCCCGATGCCATCGAGGCGAAGCTCGGCTACTACTCCTTCGACGCCGGCGCGCCCTTCGTGAAGGGCACGTGGGCGGCGATCAAGTCGTCCTACGAGACCGCGCTGACCGCCGCCGCGCTGGTCAAGGGCGGCCAGCGCGCCGCTTTCGCGCTCTGCCGTCCGCCGGGGCACCATGCCGGCGCGGCGTTCATGGGCGGCTACTGCTTCATCAACAACGCCGCGGTTGCGGCACAGTGGTTCCGCGACCAGGGCGCGGTGCGCGTCTCCATCCTCGACGTCGACTACCACCACGGCAACGGCACGCAGGAAATCTTCTATTCGCGCGCCGACGTCCAGATCCTCAACCTGCACGGCGACCCGATGACCGAGTATCCGTTCTTCCTCGGCCATGCGGACGAGAAGGGAGCCGGCCCCGGCGAAGGCTACAACCACAACTACCCGATGCCTTTCGGTACCGACTGGGCGCGCTGGAGCGCTTCGCTCGAAGACGCATGCGAAAGACTTGCAGCGTACGCACCAGACGTCGTTGTCGTCTCGCTCGGCGTCGACACGTTCGAAAAGGACCCGATCAGCCACTTCAAGCTCGTCAGCGAGGACTATCCGAAGATCGGCGCGCGCATCGCGAGACTCGGCCTGCCGACGCTGTTCGTCATGGAAGGCGGCTATGCGGTCGACGAGATCGGCGTCAACGCGGTCGGCGTGCTAACCGGCTTCGAGGGAGCCTGACATGGCGGGGCAGGATTGCAGCGAGGTCACGCTGGGCGTCGTCCAGTTCGCCTGCAGCGACGACGCGGGCGAGAACGTCGCAACCGCGTCGCGTCTGGTGCGCGAAGCGGCCGGCCGCGGCGCCAACGTGGTGCTGGTCCAGGAGCTGTTCGAGGGGCTTTACTTCTGCCAGGAACAGGCAGCCGTGCATTTCGCCCGCGCTGCGCCCCTGGACGACGCGCACCCCACGCTTTCCGCCATGCGTGCGCTCGCCGCCGAACTCGGCGTCGTCATCCCGGTCTCGCTGTTCGAACGGCGCAACCAGGCCTACTACAATTCGGTCGTCATGGTGGACGACGAAGGCAGAGCGCTCGGCGTCTACCGCAAGTCGCACATCCCGGACGGGCTGGGCTACGAGGAGAAGTTCTACTTCAATCCCGGCGACACCGGTTTCCGCGTCTGGCCGACCCGGTTCGGCACGATCGGCGTGGGAATCTGCTGGGACCAGTGGTTTCCCGAAGCGGCGCGCGCGATGGCGTTGATGGGTGCGGAATTCCTGCTTTACCCGACGGCGATCGGGTCGGAGCCGGGAAGGCCGGACCTCGATTCGATGGAGCACTGGCGCACCACGATGCGCGGCCACGCCGGCGCCAACCTGATGCCGGTCGCGGCAGCCAACCGCATAGGCACGGAGTTCGTCGCCGGGCACGAGCAGACCTACTACGGTTCCTCCTTCATCGCCGGTCCGACGGGAGCGCTCGTCGCCGCCGCGGGACGGACCGACGAGGCCGTGCTGACCGCCACGTTCGACCGGGCGCGGATGCGCGCCGACCGGGCGGCGTGGGGGCTCTTCCGCGACCGCCGACCCGAACTCTACGGAGCGCTGGCGACCGCCGACGGCGGCGCCTGAACCGAGCGCCGCCGAGGATCCTCCGAGACAAAACAGCGCCTTTGCCTCGGCGGCAAAACCGACTATGAAGCGCGGAAAGCCCGCGCAGCGATCCGTTTCCGGAGCACCCAATGACCGAGATCCTCGAGACGCCCAAACTCGTCACCGTTTTCGGCGGATCGGGCTTTGTCGGCCGGCACCTCGTCCGGGCACTGGCCAAGCGCGGCTACCGCATCCGCGTCGCCTGCCGCAGGCCCGACCTCGCCGGCCATGTGCAGCCGCTGGGCAATGTCGGTCAGATCCAGGCGGTCCAGGCCAACCTTCGCGTGCGTTGGTCGGTCGACCGCGCCGTCGAGGGTGCCGACCATGTCGTCAACCTCGTCGGCATCCTCTACGAGAGCGGCCGGCAGAGCTTCGCCGCGGTCCAGGATTTCGGCGCGCGCGCCGTCGCCGAAGCCGCCCGCGCCGCGGGCGCCGGCCTGACCCACGTCTCGGCCATCGGCGCCGACGCCCAGTCCCAATCGATCTACGCCCAGACAAAGGCACGCGGCGAGAAGGCCGCGCTCGACACGGTCAAGGACGCCACGGTCATCCGGCCCTCGATCGTGTTCGGTCCGGAAGACGACTTCTTCAACCGCTTCGCCAACATGGCCCGCTATTCGCCGGTGCTGCCGCTGATCGGCGGCGGCACGACGCGCTTCCAGCCCGTCTATGTCGGCGACGTCGCCGAGGCGATCGCCCGCGCCGTCGACGGCGCCGTCAAGGGTGGGCGGATCTACGAACTCGGCGGGCCGAGGGTCATGACCTTCCGCGAATGCCTCGAGGAAATGCTCGAGGTCATCGACCGCAAGCGCATCCTGGCGCCGGTGCCGTGGTGGATGGCGCGCATCCAGGGCAGCCTGCTCGGCCTCCTGCCCAATCCGCTGCTGACCACCGACCAGGTGACGCTGCTCGAGGCCGACAACGTCGTCTCCGATGAGGCCGAGAAGGCCGGCCGCACGCTCGCCGCCTTCGGCGTGCGCCCGCAGTCGACCGCCGCGATCCTGCCGACCTATCTGTGGCGCTACCGCGCCGCCGGCCAGTTCACCCACAAGTCCGAGGCCTGATATGAAGCGCGGCCTCCCGCGCTTCCCGGCCTGTCATCCCCACACGAGCAGCGCCGCCATCCCGGCGCCGCCGACGACGAGCCGCCACCAGCCGAACAGCGCGTAGCCGTGGCGCGACACGTAGTCGAGCAGGAAGCGCACGACGAAGACCGCCGCGACGAAGGCGGCGACGAAGCCGGTGGCGATGATCGGAAGGTCGGCCGCCGACAGGATGTCGCGGTTCTTGTAGAGGTCGTAGGCGAAGGCGCCGGCCATGGTCGGCATCGCCAGGAAGAACGAGAACTCCGCCGCCGAGCGCTTGTCGGCGCCGAGCAGCAGCGCCCCGACGATGGTCGAGCCCGACCGCGACGTGCCGGGGATCATGGCCAGGCACTGGAACAGGCCGATGCCGAGACAGACCGGCAGCGGAAAGTCCATGACGTCGCGGTACCGCGGCGTGAACGTGGCGCGGTCGACGACGAGCAGGATGACGCCGCCGACGATCAGCGTCACGCAGATCAGCATCGGCGTCTCGAACAGAACCGACTTGATGAAGGAGTGGCCGAGCGCGCCGACCGCCGCCGCCGGGAGGAAGGCGATCACGATGCCGGCGACGAAGCGGCGCGTGCGCGCGTCGCGCGGGAGATCGACGAGGAGCTTCCACAGGCGGCCGAAATAGACGCTGAGGATGGCCAGGATGGCGCCGAGCTGGATCAGCACCTCGAAGGCGCGGCCGGTCGAGCGGAAGCCGAGGAAATGCCCGGCGAGCAGGATGTGGCCGGTCGACGAAACCGGGATGAATTCGGTGAGGCCTTCGAGAATGCCGAGCAGGAGAGCTTCCGCGATCGTCTGCTGTTCCATCGTCCGTTCCGGCGGGCGCTGCCCGGCCCCTTGCTTGTCATGACGTCGAAGTGCCCCTATAGGTCGAGGCCCGCGAAGGCCCGCTGAATCGGGCGGCCAAGACTTACGGGCGTGCAGCTGGATTGACCAGTGCCCTTCCCGACGATTGCTGGACCATGCTGACGCTTTTCCACCATCCCCTGTTCGCTTCATGCCGCTTCGTCCGCCTCGCCTTCGGCGAATTCGGCGAAGAACTCGCGCTGATCGAAGAGAAGCCCTGGACCCGGCGCAAGGAGTTCCTGACCCTCAATCCGGCGGGCACGCTGCCGGTGCTCCTGGCGGAGGGCGACGTACCGGTCGTCGGCGCCGCGGCCATCGCCGAGTATCTCGACGAGACGCGCGGCGCACTGAAGCGCGACCGCCGGCTGCTCGCCGAAAATCCGATCGACCGCGCCGAGATCCGGCGCCTCGCCGAGTGGTACCTCGTCAAGACGGAAGGCGAGGTGACGCGCCACCTCGTCCGCGAGCGCGTGCTGAAGCCGCTGATGCCCAGCGCCCAAGGTGGGGGATCGCCGGACGCGGCCGCCATCCGCGCCGCGCGCGCCAATATCCGCCAGCATATGAAGTATACGAACTGGCTGGCGGGAACGCGCAACTGGCTGTCCGGGCCGCGCATCACCTATGCCGACCTCGCCGCCGGCGCGGCGCTGTCGGTCCTCGACTACCTCGGCGAGATCGGCTGGGCCGAATTCCCCGCGGCCCGCGAATGGTACACGCGCGTCAAGTCGAGGCCGTCCTTCAGGCCGCTGCTCGCCGACCGCGTGCGCGGCCTCTCGCCCGCTGCGCACTATGCGGACCTCGATTTCTGAGAAAGGCCCTCCCCGGCCCGACCTGCGCCCCATGATCCGCGGCGAGGCCCGCCGGCTGGGATTCGAAGCACTGGGCTTCACCGCCCCCGATTCCATCCCACGGGCCGACGGGCGACTGCGCGACTTCGTCGCCCGCGGCTGGCACGGCTCGATGGACTGGATGGCGGAGACGACCGAGCGGCGCGCCAGCCCGTCGGCCCTGTGGCCGGAGGTGCGTTCGATCGTGGTGCTCGGCATGAACTACGGCCCGGCATCCGACCCGCGTGCGCTCCAGGCGAGAGCCGATCGCGGCGCGATCTCGGTCTATGCGCGCAATCGCGACTACCACGATGTCGTCAAGGGCCGGCTGAAGGAACTGGCCGGCAAGATCGCGGCGCGGTCGGGCGGCGACGTGAAAGTGTTCGTCGACACGGCGCCGGTGATGGAGAAGCCGCTCGCCGAGGCAGCCGGGCTGGGCTGGCAGGGCAAGCACACCAATCTCGTCAGCCGCGAATTCGGCTCCTGGCTGTTTCTCGGCGTCATCTTCACGACCGTGCCCCTGGAACCGGACGAGGCGGGTACCGACCATTGCGGAACCTGCCGCGCCTGCCTCGACGCCTGCCCGACCGACGCCTTCCCGGCGCCCTACCGGCTCGACGCCCGGCGCTGCATCTCCTACCTGACCATCGAGAACAAGGGGCCGATCCCGACCGAGTTCCGCGCGCCGATCGGCAACCGGATCTACGGTTGTGACGACTGCCTCGCCGCGTGCCCGTGGAACAAGTTCGCCAGCCTGGCCGCAGAGATGAAGCTGCGGCCCCGCGCCGACCTCGAGGAGCCGCGCCTCGCCGCGCTTCTCGACCTCGACGATGCGGCCTTCCGCGCGCTGTTCGCCGGCTCGCCGGTGAAGCGGATCGGCCGCGACCGCTTCCTGCGCAACGTCCTCGTCGCAGCGGGCAATTCGGGCGACGCCGGCCTCGCCGCCCGGTGCCGCGACCTTGCCGCAGACCCCTCGCCGCTGGTCCGCGGCGCCGCGGTGTGGGCGCTGTCGCGGCTGATCCCCGCCGAGGCACTCAGGATCGCCGCCGCGGAGCATCTGCCGTCCGAGCGCGACGACGGTGTCCTCGGCGAGTGGCGGGACGCGCTGGCCGCCGCAAGCAGGACGAAGGGGATCTTCTCTTGAACGAACGGTTTTTCCTTTTCGGCGCGGGCTATTCCGCCCTGGCCTTCGCCCGGCTGCTGAAAGGCCGGCCGATCGCCGGAACGACGCGCTCCGCGGACCGTTTCGCCGCTCTGGAAGCGGCGGGCGTCGAGCCGCTGCTCTTCGACGGCACCGCGCTGTCGGACGCGATCCGCGAGCGGCTGGCGGCGGCGACGCATCTCGTGGTCAGCGTCGCGCCGTCGGAGAACGGCGATCCCGTGCTCGGCGCGGCGGGCGGGACGATCCGCGCCGCCATGCCGGCGCTGCGCTGGATCGGCTACCTGTCGACGGTCGGCGTCTATGGCGACCATGACGGCGCCTGGGTCGACGAGGACGGCGAATGCCGGCCGGTGTCGGCGCGTTCGCGCCAGCGCCTCGACGCGG
This sequence comes from Rhizobiaceae bacterium, assembly GCA_905339215.1. GTDB lineage: Bacteria > Pseudomonadota > Alphaproteobacteria > Rhizobiales > Rhizobiaceae > DUSC01. The sequence goes on along the minus strand of CAJPFN010000029.1, from coordinate 10,111 downwards.
AGAAGGCCTGGCGGGCGCTCGGCGCCGAAATGGGCGTCCCGGTTGCCGTCATGCGGCTGTCGGGCATCTACGGCCCCGGCCGGAACGCGCTGGCCAACCTGGCGGAAGGCACGGCGCGCCGGCTGGTGAAGCCCGGCCAGGTGTTCAACCGAATCCATGTCGACGACATCGCCGGCGCTCTCGCCCACCTCGCGGCGAAGAACCTCGGCGGCGTCTTCAACGTTACCGACGACGAACCGGCGCCGGCCCAGGACGTCGTTCTCTTCGCCGCCCGCCTGATGGGTGTTGCGCCGCCGCCGGAGATTCCCTTCGAGACCGCCAAACTTTCGCCCATGGCGCGGTCTTTCTATGAAGAAAACAAGCGGGTCGCCAATCGCCGCATCAAGGCGGCCGGCTACGCGTTCCGCTATCCCGACTACCGGAGCGCGTTGACAGCGATGTGGCAGGCAGGGACGTGGCGCGACGGCGGCCACCGCGAGGCGGCGGCGCGTTAGGGTCTGGTTAACCATTGCCGCCCGAGAGTCGGCGAGATGAAGGGACCGCGGGGAGACGGCATGGCCAAGGTGCAGCAACGCATAGGGCGAATCGCTTCGCTGACGGCCGGCATCGCAGCGCTGATCTCGGCCTTTGCCGGGCCGGCCGCCGCCGAACCGCTGGCCAAGGTCCTGTTCGGCGGCAAGGCGCTGCCGGCCGCGACCAAGCCCGCGTCCTACGGCTTCTACAGCAAGGGGTGCTTCTCGGGCGGTGTGGCGATCGCCACCGACGGACCCACCTGGCAGGCCATGCGGCTGTCGCGCAACCGGCGCTGGGGCCATCCGACGATGATCGCGCTTCTCGAGAAACTCGCCGGTGACGCGGTTGCCGACGGCTGGCCGGGCCTGCTTCTCGGGGACGTGTCGCAGCCGCGCGGCGGACCGATGCTCACCGGCCACGCCTCGCACCAGATCGGCCTCGACGCCGACATCTGGCTCACGCCCATGCCCGACCGCAGGCTGTCGGCGGCGGAGCGCGAGAACATGAGCGCGACCTCCATGATCAGGAAGGGCGCCCTCACCGTCGACGATCGGCTGTGGACGCCGGCGCATGCCGGCCTGCTCAGGCGCGCCGCCAGCTATCCCGAAGTCGAACGCATCCTGGTTCATCCCGGCATCAAGAAGAAGCTCTGCGACACGGTCACCGGCGACAGGAGCTGGTTGCGCAAGATCCGCCCGTTCTGGGGTCACGACTATCATTTCCACGTCCGCATCGGCTGCCAGGCGGGCTCGCCGGGCTGCAAGCGCCAGGACCCCGTGCCGGCCGGCGAAGGCTGCGACAAGTCGCTCGCCTGGTGGTTCACCGAGGAGCCGTGGCGTCCCAACAAGAACCCCGACGCGCCGAAAGCCCGCGATCTGATGACGATGGCCAGCCTGCCGGCGGAATGCCGCGCCGTGCTCGATGCGCCGGATCCGGTCTCGGAAGCCGCGGTCACGGTCGGCGGCTCGAGCCTTGCCGCCGTAGCGGCGGTATCCGCGCCCGTCGCCGCTGCGCCGCAGCCGCCAGCGGCAGCGCCGGTAGCGGCCATCGCCCCGAACGCCTTCGCGCCGACGCCGGATATCGGCGTTCCCATTCCGCGGCCGCGGCCAGATTGACGCGTCGCGCCGCGGCAGGCGCTTCCGCCGCGACCTGCCATGCGCTATAGCGCTTCAACCGATTTAGGGTCGCGGCCCCCGGCGATTCCCGGCTCCTTCGGCGGACAGAGATGGCAATACGGACCCGCATCGCGCTGATCGCGCACGACGAGAAGAAGGACGACATGGTCGCCTTCGTCGCCGGTCATCGCGGCTACTTCGCCGGATGCGACATCGTCGCGACGGGCACGACCGGCGGCCGCGTCGCGGAGGCGTGCCCGGACCTGACGATACGGCGGCTGAAAAGCGGCCCGCTGGGCGGCGACCAGCAGATCGGCGCCCTAATCGCGGAAGGAGCGATCGACGCCGTGATCTTCCTCGTCGACCCGCTGACGCCAATGCCGCACGATGTTGACGTGAAGGCGTTGATGCGTCTTGCAATCGTTTACAATATCCCTTTAGCACTGAATCTTGCGACGGCACGGGTGCTGGTGGGGACGCGCGGCGAGACTGCCGGCGGGGAATCGTGAAGGAAAGGGTCCAATGCCGGTGAGCCAGGACGACGAGAGCGGACTGAAGTTCCCGATTCTCATCGGCGACATCGGCGGCACCAATGCGCGCTTCGCCATCCTTGTCGATTCCTATGCGGAGCCGAAGGAGTTCCCGATCGTCCAGACGGCCGCTTTCGCCACCATCGACCAGGCGATCCAGTCCGCCATCCTCGACCGCACGGCGATCCAGCCCCGCTCGGCGGTGCTGGCGGTCGCCGGTCCGGTCGACGGCGACGAGATCGCCCTGACCAACTGCGACTGGGTGGTTCGGCCGCGGGTCATGTTCGAGGAGTTCGGCCTCTCCGACATCGTCGTGCTCAACGACTTCGAGGCCCAGGCGATGGCCGTGGTCGCGCTCGGCGAGGAACACCTGGAGAAGATCGGATCCGGCGTCGCGGAGCCGCTCGGCAGCCGCGTCGTGCTGGGTCCCGGGACCGGGCTCGGCGTCGCCGGGCTGATCCATGCCTGCCACCGCTGGATTCCGGTCCGCGGCGAGGGCGGCCACATGGACATCGGCCCGCGTACGGCGCGCGACCGCGAAGTGTTCCCGCACATCGAGCCGATCGAAGGCCGCATCTCCGGCGAGCAGATCCTGTGCGGGAGAGGCCTGGTCAACACCTACCGCGCGGTGGCCAAGGCGGACGGCAAAATGCCCCACTTCACCATGCCGGCCGAAATCACCGCCGCCGCACTGGAAAAGTCCGATCCGGTCGCCGAGGAGGCGCTCGCCCTGTTCGTGACCTGCCTGGGACGGACGGCCGGCGACCTGGCGCTGGTCTTCATGAGCCGCGGCGGGGTCTATCTGACGGGCGGCATCGCGCAGAAGATCATCCCGGCGCTGAAGAACGGCGCCTTCCGCGCCGCCTTCGAGGACAAGGCGCCGCACCGGGAACTGTTGCGATCGATGCCGGTCTACGTCATCACCCATCCGCTCGCCGCGCTCGCCGGGCTGGCAGCCTATGCGCGAACGCCGGCACTGTTCGGCGTCGAGACCACCGGGCGCCGCTGGCGCTACCCCTGAGGACGTCCGCTGCGTCGCGCGAACGGCGCGAATGTTGCCCGCAGGCCATAGGCAATCCCGGCCGATGCCGCTATGAGGAGCGCCGAACGGCGGCTCTGCCGGCCTCCACGGCGAAGCGAACGGGACTTTGAGCACGACAGACGAAACCAGGACCGCACCCGATCCGGGCGAGATCGTTGCCGTCATCCGGCGCATCCTGGCGGAGAACGGCCGCGACTACGTCTGGATGTACGCCGTGGCCGCGGTGTTCCTCATCGCGATCGCAGCGACGACGGCGTTCTACGCCTGGCTCATGCGCGACATCGTCGACGAACTCCTCTACAAGCAGCGTTTCGACCTGATCGCTTTCATCTGCGGAGCGATCATCGTCGCTTTCACCATCCGCGGTCTGGCCACCTACGGACAGGCGGTGGTTCTCGCCAGAATCGGCAACAATCTCGTCGCCCGCTACCAGCGCCGCATCTTCGACCACCTGATGAAGCTCGGCATCGACTTCTTCAATGACAACCGTTCCGGCCACCTCGCCGCGCAGATCAACCAGAACGTCAACGGCATCCGCGACCTGCTCGGCATGACGCTCACCTCGATCGCACGGGACGGCGTCTCCCTGGTCGGGCTGGTCGCGGTCATGGTGATCCAGGATCCGCTCCTGTCCCTCGTGATCCTGGTTTTCGGGCCACCGCTGATCTACGCCGTCAACTACCTGATGCGGCGGCTTCGCCGGATCACGCGCGAATCCGTGGAGATCAACTCCCGGCTGATCGGCGCCATGCAGGAGGCCGTGCAGGGCATCGCCATCGTCAAGGCGTTCACCATGGAGGACCAGTTGTCGCGCAAGATGTCGGCACTGGTCGACAGCGCCGAGGAGCGCGCCAACAAGATCGCGCGGGTCTCGGAACGGGTCAGCCCGATCGCGGAAGTCCTCGCCGGCTTCGCCATCGCCGGCGTCATCGGCTACGCCGGCTACATGGCCGCCTACTACAACCAGCCGCCCGGCGGCGTCGTCGCCTTCATCACCGCCCTCCTGCTCGCCTATGATCCGGCGCGGCGCCTTGCCCGCGTGCAGGTGGGCCTCGAGCGATCGCTGGTGAACGCGCGCATGATCTACGAGATCCTCGACCGCGAACCCCGCCAGGGCGACGTCCCGGGTGCTGCGGATCTCGCCGTCGGCGCCGGCGAGGTCCGCTTCGACAACGTCTCCTTCGCCTATTCCCGCGACCTTCCCGTTCTCACCCGCGTCGGCTTTGTCGCCGCCGCCGGGCGCACGACGGCCATCGTCGGCGCGTCCGGTGCCGGAAAGACCACCCTGGTGGCGCTGCTGCAGCGCTTCTACGACCTCGACGGCGGGCGCATATCCATCGACGGTCAGGACATCGCCGCCGTCACCAAGAACTCGCTGCGCCGGTCTATCGCCTACGTCTCCCAGCAGCCCTATCTGTTCGAGGGCACCATCCGCGACAACATCCGCTATGGCCGGGCGGATGCGAGCGACGCGGAGGTCGAGGCGGCCGCCCGCTTCGCCCAGGCCGACGGCTTCATCCGCGAGCAGATGCGGGGTTACGAAACGCCGGTGGGAGAGAACGGCGCGTCGCTTTCGGGCGGCCAGCGACAGCGTATCTCGATCGCGCGGGCGATCTTGAGAAACGCGCCGATCCTGCTGCTCGACGAAGCCACGTCGGCGCTCGACAACGAGTCCGAGGCACGCGTCCAGGAGGCGCTGGCGACCGTGATGAAGGGCCGCACCACCATCGTCATCGCCCATCGCCTGTCGACCGTCATCGGCGCCGACCACATCGTCGTTCTCGAGCAGGGACGGGTGGTCGAGCAGGGCACGCACCGCGTGCTGATGGCGGACGCGCACGGTGTCTATGCCCGCTACCACCGAATGCAGGGGGATCCGGGCCTGGATCTCGTCGACGACGTCATTGAACACAAGGCCGCTACCGGGAGCAGGACATGAGCGACATGGGACTGGTCGTGGTCGGCGCCGCCGGCCGCATGGGACAGACGCTGATCCGCACGATTGCCGCGATGGATGGCGTCAGGCTCGCCGGCGCCATCGAACGGCCCGGCGCGCCGCAGGTCGGCCGCGACGCGGGCGAAGTCGCCGGCGCCGGCACGTGCGGCGTTGCCATCAGCGACGATCCTCTTCCGGTCTTCGCCAGGGCCGACGGCGTGCTCGACTTCACCTCGCCGGCGGCGACCGTGGCGTTTGCCGGCTATGCCGCGCAGGCCGGCATCGTCCACGTCATCGGCACGACCGGGTGCGCGTCCGACGACGACGCCAGGATCGCCGCGGCGGCCCGCCACACCGCAATCGTCAAGTCGGGCAACATGAGCCTCGGCGTCAACCTGCTGGCGGTTCTCGTCGAACAGGCGGCAAAGGCGCTCGATCCGGCCGACTTCGACATCGAGGTTCTCGAGATGCACCATCGCAACAAGGTCGACGCCCCGTCGGGCACCGCGCTTCTCCTCGGCGCCGCCGCGGCGCGCGGCCGCGGGGCGGATCTAGACGCGGAGGCCGTGCGCGTCCGCGACGGCCATACGGGCCCGCGCCGATCGGGCTCGATCGGCTTTGCCACGCTGCGCGGCGGCTCGGTGGTCGGCGACCATTCGGTGATCCTTGCCGGCAGCGGCGAGCGGATCGTGCTGTCCCACCATGCCGAGGACCGCGCCATCTTCGCCCGCGGCGCGGTGAAGGCCGCGCTCTGGGCGCGCGGGCGCAAGCCCGGCCTCTATTCCATGCGCGACGTGCTCGGCCTCGGCTGAGGCGTCGGCAACGCACTCCAACCGAGAGGAAAACCATGTCCGGAACCCTCGTCCTCGTTCGCCACGGCCAGAGCGAATGGAACCTGAAGAACCTGTTCACCGGCTGGCGCGACGTCGGCCTGACCGATCTCGGCCGCGAGGAAGCCAGGGCGGCGGGATCGAGGCTCAAGGCGATGGGGCTCACCTTCGACATCGCCTTCACCTCGGCGCTGAAGCGCGCACAGAATTCCTGCGACCTGATTCTCGGCGAGCTCGGGCAGACCGGCCTCGCAACGATCCGCGACCAGGCGCTCAACGAGCGCGACTATGGCGACCTGTCGGGCCTGAACAAGGACGACGCGCGGGCGAAGTGGGGCGAGGAGCAGGTGCACATCTGGCGCCGTTCCTACGACATCGCGCCTCCGGGCGGCGAAAGCCTGAAGGACACCGGCGCGCGCGTATGGCCTTACTACATCCACGTGCTGCAGCCGCACGTGCTGCGCGGCGAGACCGTGCTGGTGGTCGCCCACGGCAACTCGCTGCGCGCGCTGATCATGGCGCTCGACGGGCTGACGGGCGACCAGATCGTCAAGACCGAGCTCGCCACCGGCGTGCCGATCGTATACCGGCTCAACGCCGATTCGAGCGTCGCTTCCAAGGAAATCCTCGCCTGAACGCGCCGCGGCGCCTTTGCCGGAAAACGATCGAAAAAGCGCGTTGACACCGCGGGTGCGCCCGCTTACATCAGCGGCGCGCTGCCCAGATGGCGGAATTGGTAGACGCGCACGGTTCAGGTCCGTGTGCCGCGAGGCGTGGAGGTTCGAGTCCTCTTCTGGGCACCATTTCCTTTCGGACTCCCTTCCGAATCAGATAGATAAGCCCTTTCAGATGGTTGCGCTCGCACGATATGTGCTACAAAGGCGCGCAACATGCTTTTCAGGCTTGTCTCGTCGGTGAAACGTAAAGGCTCCCGAAATAGGCAGTTCGTTCAGCGCATCCCTGCGGACCTCAAGGCTCGCGTGACGGGGTTGAAGCTGGAGGTGCCAATTGGCACGGAGATCGTACCATTCACCATCTCACCTCAGATGGACGCGCTCCGCTTCTCTCTTAGGACTAGTGACCCCGCCGAGGCGAGGAAGCGGCAAGCGGAAGTCGCCAGTTACATTGAGACTGTCTGGCAGGCTCAGCGAAGCGCAAGGCCGGTATCTATCACCCACCGCCAAGCCACCGCATTGGCTGGCGAGTTGCACCGTGCGTGGGCCGGCGAGAAAGACGAGCGCACGATTGCCGCTCAGGTCTACCGCGACGAACACGGACAGCTAGTGACGGAAATCCTTCCGGCTGATCCCACAGAGGGGCAGCCGGGCGCTTGGGAGGCCCTCCTTTCGCCACTGGCAAGCGTCGAAGATGCCGAGGACCTTGAGCGGTGGTTCGGTACCCTCCTCGACCGCATGCTGTTGCGCAAGGGCATCGGCAAGGTGGACGAGGGCAGTCGCACCATGGTGCTAGCGGCTCTTCGCGACGGCCTTCGTGACGCCGTTGAGAGCCGTATGCGAAATGCCGGCGGAGATTACTCACCGGACTCCAAAGCATCGCGGTTTCCAGAATGGGAGCAAGAGGCGATTGGCGCTGAGGCATCGCCAAAGAAAGTATCGCTTAGGGAACTTGTCGAGCGGTGGTGGGGTGAAGCGCAGAAGGCAGGACGCTCGCGTAGTACCTATGAGAGTTATCGCGCCATCATGGCCCGCTTTGTAGCCCATGTGGGGCATGACGATGCGAACGCCGTGAGACCGTCCGATGTCGTCTCCTACAAGGACGCCCGATTGGCCGCAGGGGTCTCACCGAAGACCGTTGGCGACAGCGACGTGTCGTGCCTGAGAGCGGTCTTTGCTTGGGCGGTTGCAAACCAACTCCTCGCCAACAATCCCGCTGAGGGCGTGAAGGTCACCCGCACAAAAGCGTCCCGGACGCGCGGCAAGGAGTTCACCCCGGAGGAAGCCTCAGCGATCCTGTCGCATTGCCGCAGCTACAAGCGAGGGCGCGAGAAGCCAAAGACCTATGCCGCCAAGCGCTGGGTGCCTTGGTTATGCGCCTACACAGGCGCTCGGCTCGGGGAGATGGTCCAGTTGCGGAAGCAAGATGTGCGGCGCGACGGCGATTGCTGGATTGTCACCATCACCCCCGAGGCTGGCACTGTGAAGGACAAAGAGTTGCGAGAGGTCGTGCTTCACGAGCACCTCATCGAGACTGGTTTCGCGGACTACGTGACGAGCGCACCCGCTGGTTACCTCTTCCTCGATCCACCTCCAAACGGGGACGTGCGGGGCGTCTGGCGCAGCATTAAGAACCGCGTTACGGAATTTGTCAGAGAGGTCGCGACGGACCCCCGCGTGGCTCCCAACCACGGTTGGCGGCACCTCTTCAAGACCGTGGGGCGCGAGGCGGGAATTGCCGACAGTGTGCTTGATGCGATCTGCGGGCATGCGTCTAGGACCGTTGGGGGGAGCTACGGGGGCGTGACGCTGAAAGCACAAGCCGATGCTATGCGGAAGTTTCCCCGGTTTGGCATGGCCGCAAGTTGACTTAGCGCGGCAATCGCCAATAGTCGGTATCTTGTAGAAATGCGGGATGACGAATCGTCCATGACCGACAAGAACCAGTCTAATCTGGAAAGTCCCGCATCACTAGTCGGACTGGTCCCATCCATAACCGGAGCGGTGATTGCAGTTAGTGTGGTGATTGGTGCTGGCAGTCTTTTCGGTAAGCTCGCCGCTATCGGTTCATATGCCCTGGAGTTCGTAACTGCCGCTGATCTGATAGATGCTGCGACTCGAACCGCTCCAATTTCCCTCGTTTTTCTCTGCGGATTCGGATGGCTGCGAATCGTGACGGATTCACGCGAAGGCCGTTCCCGCCCGCAAAAGGCCTTTCCGAAATGGTCGTACTTCATATTGCCCTTAGTATGCGCGCTTGGGGCAATTGCGTTTTACACGCTGCCTCCCTCCAAGGGGTCAGGCCCAGTGTGGATTTGCGCCTTCATTGGTATCAGCGCATTGATCAAGATAACGGACTTCGAGATCGACAAGGGGCGTCTTCACGTAAGCATCTTGGTACTTGGCTTTCTCTTTAGCCTCTTCGTTGGGGCGTTTTTAACCCGCTACTTCACGACCGTCCAAGAATTGTGGACAGAGAATCCCACATTCAGTCTTAATGAGAACACGATTTGCGACGCGATTAACTGCCGTTCAGGAACGATCGTTACACGACTGTCTCAGGTAACAATTATTCGGTGGCGTGGTGAGACAACTTTAGATTATATCCCTAACTCGTTCATAACAAAAGTTTCTATAGTCAAGCCGTTCGATGATGAACCGATATTTGATCTTTGGGGTCACTTGGGGCGGTGGCTTCGTCTATAATAGGACTGATTCCATCGGAAATATAGTCTCCGCCACTTGCTCGATGTGTTCACCTTAGGACGTTGGTGGTAATGGGCAAGGCATGCCGACATGTACTAAGCGCGACCTCCTCCATTACTCGCATCGCCACCCCTGCCTTCGAAGCCGGCACCATGATGCCATCGTGCATCGGCAGAGCGGGAACATCCATCTCCATCAACCGCCTCAAGACCGCGATCAATATTCGGCTCTCGGTGAACATCAGGTCAAGCGCGATGTCACGCCCGAAGAGCGGCACCAAGGCGGGGTGCTTTGCCGCGACGGATTCCTTAAAGCGTCTCGCGGTCCAGCCCTCCGGGAGCTTCGCCTTAAGCTCCTCCGGCAAGCGCCGCATTTCGGATGCCCCAGAGAGCAGCGCAGAGAAGCCGATCTTGACGGCTGCCCTTTGCCCCTCCAGTCCGGGGATGGCGTAGAGGTCCCCCTTTGGCGGCTCCTGGCCAACCGTGGCGTAGGCGAGACGGGGGAACATGCTGGCGTAGTCGAGGTCGGCAATGGGCTCCCCGTTGATGCGCAAGCCGGCGCGGCGTTCCTTCTTAAGGCTCTCCCAAAAGCCGCCATAGAGCCTGCCATGAAGAGTGAAGGTGTGGGGGTCCTCGGGGCTCCGCAGGAGGAAGCGCCGGGTGAGGCGGAAGGTCGGCTGCCTCTCCCCATCAAGCTTGATGTGCTGGGCCTTGAGGAAGGCGGTGATCGCCGCAATCTCCTCCCGCATGGCGTTGATCTCCGGGG
>CAJPFN010000028.1 GCA_905339215.1 Rhizobiaceae bacterium | reverse complement strand
GCCGAGCGAATTCCCGACCGCAGAGGCTTCAAATTTGCCGCCGAACAAGTCGCCATGATTCTTCACACGCAGAGTAAACCGTAATGTTCTTTAATTGTTCTGCGCGTTGGCCAAAATCGCAGCTTCGGGCCGATTGGGCCACGAACGCAAGGCCGGCCGGCGTCAACCCGAACGTCGCGATCGCGATCAAGTGCGACGGCTCGTCGGCGTTCCACAATTCCAGTTCAGCTTCAAAGCGTCTCCCCAGACGCCCATACAGGCCTTCCTCGAGGAGGAGCGGAAAGTCCGGCAGATGCTTCACAATCAGCCGATGACCGCTACGTGTCGGAGCAAACTCCTTTGCCTCACCCACCAGGATCATCAATCTGCGCGGTCCGGCCTTGGGTGGGAGTGCGGGTATCAGAGCCGCGGTCCGGCGCTGCTCGATCGCGGCCTTGTCGACTGCTCGAAACGGTTCAGGCACGAAGAGCATCTCGCTGAGCGGTCCGCCCTTCACCATCATCTGGCCGGCGGCCTCGATCAGGTGCCAGCGAATATTCCACCAGTGACGCTTGCCAGCCCATCGTGAGGTCCACGCTGTCAGCTCGGCCTGGTGCCAAAGATAGTGGAGCAAGCTGCGCAACGAGAGCTTTTTTGCGTCGCCGGCTATGGTGTCAGTCGCATCCGTGCTCGGTCCCGGCGCAGCCCGGGTGCCGATTTTCGTCAGACTGAAGGCGACTTTCAGCGCTGACATTCCGCTCTCCGGATCGACTTGGATCGCGCTGCCCATCAGCACGCCGAGACCGGACAGCTCGTCAGGCGGCTCGTAAGATGGACAGACCGGATCGTGCCCGCCACCCGACATCGGCATGCGCTTGACGATGTACTGCTCTCCAACCTGAGCAATATACATCGCAAGGCCGCCTTCCTTGCAAAGGCAGAGCGGTCGCATGCGCTTACGGTAAGCATCCGCTAACGCGACCTGGAGGTCTGGCGCAGTCTCTTCGATCACCTGCTCGGCAAGTTTGAACCGTCGCATCGCCTCCATCGCTCCGGACGCCGCCGCATCCCCTATGCACATTGATTCACGGTTTCGGCGGCGGCGCAACCTTCAACACGGAGAATGGAGAGTGCGGCCGCGATGGCCGCGCGCTCCGCGCGCGGCTGGCGCAGGGAGAGGCAGAGGGGAGGCCGGGACGCGGTGGCGGGCCGAGGCCAGGAGAGAGGCTCCCGGCGCCCGTCGCGGAGAATAATCATGACCCATATGGAAATCCAGGCGCCGGCGCGCAGCGTGTCAAACGGCTACAAGGTTGATGTCGGCCGTGGACAGCGCATCGGCCGCGTGTCGTCGGAATGGTTCAACCGGCCGGACGATGAGCGCTACCTGTCGCTCACCGACCTCAATAATGCGGTGAGGCGCCGGTCCGAACGCAGCAGGACGCGGATCGTCGAGAGCGAGGCCATCCGGGTCGAAGCGTCTCGCGACAATCGCGAACGGTTGACGCTCATGCTGCCCGATGCCCACGCTCCGGTCGCACCGACGCACTGGAGTTTCGGTCAGCTCGCCAGCCTGGTCGGGGCGCCGGCAACCTATCTGCGCCAGCTGCCGGCCGCGCTCGCCGGCATCAATCTGCAGTACGGGCTTTCGACGCACCGCGCCGAGCAGGTCAAGACACTCGAAATCGAAAACGGCCGCCTAGAACTCCGAGCGGTGACGGGGCCGGATTACGGCCGGATATTCGATTCCGAACTGATCGACGCCGTCCAGAAGATTGCCGGCAACGGCACCGGCGACACACGCTGGAAGGTGCCAGGCGTGCTTGACTGGTCGACCAGCATCTACAATCCCAATGTCGATATCTCGAAGAATACGACGACGCTCTATGCTTCGGACCGCGACATCTTCGTGTTCCTGGTCGACGATCTGAACCCCATCGAGGCCGGTCGCCTGCCGAACGGCGAACCGGATCTCTACTTCCGCGGATTCTACGCCTGGAACAGTGAGGTCGGCTCGAAAACCCTCGGAATTGCGAGCTTTTATCTACGTGCCGTGTGCCAAAATCGCAATTTGTGGGGGGTGGAAGATTTCCAGGAAATCACCATTCGCCACTCCAAATATGCCGCCTCGCGCTTTGCGCTCGAAGCCGAGCCGGCGCTGATCCAGTTCGCGGAATCCTCTCCGACGCCCTTCGTCAACGGCATCAAGGCGGCGCGTGAGCGCATCGTCGCCCGTGACGACGACGATCGCACGACCTTCCTGCGCAAGCGCGGCTTCTCGAAGGGCGAAACCACCAAGATCATCGATGCCGTGCTCACCGATGAGGGTCATCCGCCATCGTCGGTCTTCGACTTCGTACAGGGCATCACACGTGTCGCGCGTGACAAGCAGCATCAGGACGTACGGCTCGAACTGGAAGGCAAGGCCAAGAAGCTCCTCGACCTCGTCCACTGATTGGGGTCCAGACGGGGCCGGCTTCGCCAGGCAGCCGGCCTTCGTCCAGGCCTGTTTACGAGCGACGTCCGAAATGGGGTGGAAAGCGGATTCGCAGGTTCCAGGAGGCCAGGCTTCAAAGCCGCCTTTCGTCTGTCATCAGCCGAACACAGTCGGGTCGTGAGTTAGGGCACGCCGCTAATCATCGCCAGCAAGGGACGTGCACTGCATCTCAAGCCACCACTCTGTAGCCTGCCGTTGATGATGCTCGAGCTACAGTTCGAGGTGCTCTCGCCAGAACCTGACCGCTTTGGTGATCCAGCCTTCAGCGGCTGTTGCGCTACCCGTCCCGAAGCCGTGGCCAACATCAGCATAAACGTGAAACTCGACGGCAACGCCTTGCCGCTTTAGAGCGCCGACCCGGCGCTGCATCACAGCCGGTGGCGCGATAGCGTCCCGCTCGCCAACGACGACGAAGGTCGGAGGCTCCCGTGACGAGATGTCCGAATGCCCCGTATAGGCCATGACCACTGCTGATGGCGGGGACACATCGTCCCCGCCAAAGGCCGCCGCGCCGTGAGAGCCGACGGAGGCTGCCATCCGGGCGCCGGCCGAACTCCCCCACAACGAATAGCCCGCAGGATCGACGCTGAGTTCTGCTGCATGCCGGATGATCCAAGAGAGAGCGGCTGCCATGTCACGGGTTGCGGGAGCGCCGCCCGCGCCAACTCGATAGCGCACCACAAACGCGTTGTAGCCTGCCCGGCTAATGGTGTCGGCATAGGGGAAGCCTTCGTGAACGGAGCCGACATAGGCAAACCCGCCACCGGGTGCGATGAGCGCAAAGGGCGCACCGGGACGTCCCCTTATGAAGAACAGCCCGGTATTCGCCAGCGAGGGGTCCTTCGCTTTGGCCGCCTCGTCGTAGATGTCATAGAAGACCTGACGCCCGGCCGACGCGTCGTCTATGAGACGGTTCAGCCCAGCAACGACCTCGGCGGCGTCGACGTTGCTGTGGTACGGCAGGAGGCGGCCGATCTGGTCAAGCCGCATCCCGGCATCTACCCTGCGCTCCTCATACGGAAGCAGGAGTTGCGCATGGCCTTCGAAGGCCGGATGGCCAAGAAGCTCGCCGAGGGTGCTTTGGGGCGACAGGCGGCGAACGCCCCGCGGTGCCGCATCGACCATTGAGCCGACGCTCCCTGACGAGACCCTGCTCGCCGCCGGTTCGGACGCTTCCAGGGAGCTTGCCGGACCCAGTGCCAGGGCAAGCGCCATCACTGCCGATCGCGCGTTCACCGTGCGGTGTCCAGCCAGGCGTTGACCTGCTCGATGGTCTGCCGCTCCTGGGGCCGCTCCAGATTGAAACCGTCGAGCAGGCGGGCACCGCGCGCATGTTCGGCAACGACCTTCAGGCTGTTTCCGAGGCCGTATCCGCCGTGCGTCACGAAGGGGATTATTGTCTTGCCGCTGACATCGTGCGTGCTGAGGAACGTCCGGATCACGGCCGGCGCGGTCATGCCCCAGATGGGGAAGCCGAGATAGAGCCTCTCGTAAGATGCGATGTTCTGGACCGAGGCACGGAGTGGCGGCCGCGTTCCAGCCTCGCGCTCTCGCTCTGCCAGGGCCACGTTCTCAAAATAATCGTCCGGATAGGGTACGGCCGGCTGGATTTCGAAACGGTCGGCCTGCAGCGAACGCGCGATCTGTCCGCCAATGACTCGCGTGTTTCCGCTGCGAGAGAACCAGACCACGAGCGTGTTTCCAGCAGCCGCGGCGGGACCGCCGCCAGCGGCCGCCAGAATCGGCACCATCATCGTTGACATGAGGACATCCCTCCGCGTCAGTGCAGGCATCGCTTTGCTCCTAGAGGTTCGTCATCTTGAGCACGGCGTCCGGAAGGCGCTCGCCCTCGACGTCGATGCGCTCGAGCGCTTCCCCGATCTCCGCAAGGTCGGCCTGGGTGAGCTCCAGATCGACCGCGCCGAGGTTCTCTTCCAGACGGTGCAGCTTGGTGGTGCCTGGGATCGGTACGATCCAAGGCTTCTGCGCGAGGAGCCACGCCAGCGCCACTTGGGCTGGCGTCGCATTGCGTCTGGCGGCGATCGGCTTGATGACCTCCACCAGAGCCAGGTTTGCTTTGCGGGCCTCGGGAGAGAGACGCGGCACAAGATTCCGGAAGTCACCTTCCGCGAACGTCGTGTTCTCGTCGATCTTGCCGGACAGGAAGCCGGCGCCGAGCGGCGTGAACGGCACGAAACCGATACCCAGTTCCTCAAGCGCGGGTAGCAGTTCGGTTTCCGGACCCCGCCAGAACAGCGAGTATTCGCTTTGCACGGCAGCGAGCGGTTGGACAGCGTGCGCGCGCCGGATAGTGGCGACACTCGCTTCAGACAGGCCCCAGTGCCGGACCTTGCCTTCATCGATCAGGTCCTTCAGGGCGCCCGCGACGTCTTCGATCGGCACGTTCGGATCGACGCGGTGCTGGTAGAAGAGGTCGATGCGGTCCGTTCTAAGCCGCTTCAAGGCCGCGTCGGCGACGGCCTTGACGTGCTCGGGGCGGCTGTTGACGCCCCCTCTGCGAGCGCCCGTTGCAAGATCGATGTCGAAGCCGAACTTAGTGCCGATCACGACATCGTCCCGGATCGGCTCCAGCCCTTCCCCGAGCAATTCTTCGTTCGCGAAGGGGCCGTATGCCTCCGCTGTATCGAAGAAGGTCAGGCCCTGCTCGTGAGCGGCGCGCAGCAGGCGGATCATCTCCGCCCCGTCAGGAGCGGCCCCGTAGGTGCCGCTCATACCCATACATCCAAGCCCGAGGGCGGAGACTTCCAGGTTTCCGAGTATTCGCTTTTTCATGTTACCTTCGCTCACGTTCTTTCAGGCGCCTCGACGCCCGAGAAGACGAGCACGGCATCCGGCAGACGCTGCCCGCGCACCTCGATCGCCCTGACGGCCTGGTTGAGTTCGCTGATTTCGCCATCAGTGAAGCTGACAGCGCCGGCGCCGATGTTCTCGACCAGATGCGCCATCTGCGTCGTACCCGGGATCGGCACGATCCACGGCTTCTGGGCCATGAGCCAGGCCAGCGCGATCTGGGCCGGGGTCGCCTGCTTGCGCTCGGCCCACTGCTTCAGCAGGTCGACCAGCTGCAGGTTGTGCGGCAGGTTCTCCGCCGAGAACCGGGATTCTATGCCGCGGATATCCCCCTCGGCGAACCGCGTTCTCGCATCGATAGCACCGGTGAGGAAGCCTACCCCAAGCGGGCTCCAGGGCACAAAGCCAATGCCGAGCTCCTCGCAGAGCGGGAGCACCTGGGCCTCCGGCCCCCGCCACAGCATCGAGTACTCATTCTGGACTGCGGTAAGGGGCAGGGCAGCATGCGCGCGTCGCAAGGTTTTCAGGCCCATTTCGGACAGGCCCCAGTTGAGGACCTTGCCCTGGTCCATCAGGTCCTTGATCGCGCCAGCGACATCCTCGATCGGCACGTTGGGGTCGACACGGTGCTGATAAAGAAGGTCGATGCGGTCGGTGCGCAGCCGCTTCAGCATGCCGTCCACGGCCTGCTTGATGCGCGCGGGCTGGCTGACGAGGCCCGGGCGCCGTTCGCCGGTTTCGAGATCGACGTCCCAACCGAATTTCGAAGTTATGACCACCTGATCGCGGAAGGATTCGATGGCCTCGCCGAGAATGCGCTCGCATTCGTGCGGGCCATAAGCCTCGGCGCAGTCAAAGAAGGTGACACCGCGGTCATATGCCGTGCGGATGATGTTCAACATCTCAGGACGATACGGCACGAGTGTCTCGTACCGGCGGTGCATGTTCTGGACGCCCAGCCCGACGCTGGAAACCTCTAGATTGCCGAGCCGACGCCTGCCCGAAACGGACGGATTAGTCGTAGCGCCCTGCGTCTGCGCGGTTGCAGGCATCGCTGCCACGGCAAACGCCGCTGCTGCCGCCACGCCCGCTGAAGCGCCCAGGAATGTTCGGCGCCCTATGGTGTTCATTTTCTTGTCGGTCATTTCTGCAGCCATTCTGTCGTTGAAACCGTTTCCGGCAAGGATCGAACTGCCGGTACGCAATGAAGATAGGCCGCCCCAAACCCACGATAACCTGCTATAATCCGCATGTGCTTTTTACCATGGCTTCATAATCGAGCATGAACTTCAACGATCTTAGCGCCTTCGCCGCAGTGGCACGGGAAAAGAGCTTCACACGGGCGGCCGCGAAGCTGGGCGTCTCGCCATCGTCGCTCAGCCAGACCATCCGTAACCTCGAGGAACGCCTCAAGCTCCGGCTCTTGACCCGGACGACCCGCAGCGTCTCGACGACGGAGGCCGGGGAGCGGCTGCTGCGAACCGTCGCGCCGCGCCTCGAGGAGATTGAGGACGAGGTGGCGGCGCTGAGCGAGCTGCGGGACAGGCCTTCAGGCACCATCCGGATCACGGCCGGCGAGCATCCGGCGACGACGGTGCTGCAGCCGGCGCTGCGGCGAATCCTTCCCGACAATTCCGACCTTCGGGTGGAGATCATCATCGACTATGGCCTGACGGATATCGTCGCCGAGGGATTCGATGCAGGTGTCCGCATGGGCGAGCAAGTCGCCAAGGACATGATTGCCGCGCGGATCGGCCCCGATCTGCGCATGGCCGTCGTGGCCTCTCCGGCGTATTTCGAACGCAATCCCCAACCGGAAGTGCCGCAGGACCTCGCCACTCACAACTGCATCAATTCGCGCCTGCCCACCTATGGTGGCCTATTCCCGTGGGGGCTCGAGCAGGACGGCAGGGAGGTTCGGGTGCGCGCGGAAGGCCAGCTCGTCTTCAACAGCCTGACCATGCGGCTCCTCTCCGCGCTGGACGGGCTGGGCATCGCCTACGTTCCCGAAGACCAGGTTCTAGACCACGTCGCCGCCGGAAGGCTCGTCCGCGTCCTGGAGGACTGGTGTCCAACGTTTCCGGGCTATCACCTCTACTATCCGAGCAGGCGGCATTCATCCCCGGCTTTGACGCTGCTGGTCGACGCCCTCCGCTATCGGATCGGTTAGGCGCGCAGACGCCGTATGCCGCGCACGAGCTGCAGGCCGTAGTGCGTGAGCGCGATGTACAGCCCCATGACGGCCATGCAGTGCACAAAAAAGCCGATGACCGACTCCTCGAAATTCCACCAGTCGAGTGTCATCTCCATCGTAAGCTTTGTTCCGAGCGCGAGGACAGAGCTGCTCCACAGGCCGTAGCCTGCGACCGCTGCGGCAGCGAGCCTCAGCACGGCGGCACGGACGGCGCTTGGCCTGGCTATGCCGAACGCCCAGCGTGCCACACCCATCAGCATTGGCCATCGCAGCCCAAGATGGACCGCTACCAACACCAGCGCCCAGTAGCCCGCGAGGATGTGGATTTGCCGGACTGTGAACCCGCCGAACGCGGAAAGGAGGGGCGAAAGTGCGTTCGAGATGAGAATGCTTGTGAGCAGCAGGGCCAGCATGCTGGCGAGCAGCACGATAGTGGATGTCTTCGCGAAGAGACTCCTTGCATCGCCAGGGTCACGAAGCCGCCCATACCATCGGCGGTTGAAGCCGTTGTGAACGATCAGCAACAGGAACAGGACCGTTCCTGCGATCTCATGCGTCAGGTTGCCCAGCCACCAGTACGACAAGCAGAAGACAATCAGCGCGGCGGCTAGGAGATCCAGGCCGAGACGTGCGAGGAAGAGACGGTTCATGACCTCTTACTCGATCGGCGTGCCTTCGAAGCGCGGGATGCGGTTCGCGGTGAACAGGAAGTCGGTGCCGGACCGATTGGCATGGCAGGACTGGCAGCGCGCCGTGTTCTCGTTGAGGTTCACCGAGCGGTCAGGCTGGAACCACTGGAACTGCCAGTCGCCGGTGCGGCCGTTCGGATAGTCTGCGCCCCAGCTCGCTTCTTTCTGCATGACGAAGTACCGGAAAACCTCGTCGTCGCGATAGTCGACAAGCACGAAATGCGTTCCATTTGGCGCGGGGTGTCCTTGCTTGATCGCCTCGATCGCCTCCGGCGTCGTCATGATGTGCTCTGTGACCTCGCCGCGGCGCACGGTCGTGTAGTGCACGAGAGCGTCCAACTCCGGGAACTGCACTCGGTTCGTTTCGGCACTCACCTGCAGGGCTTCGAAAGTGACGAACCCGGCCCCCAGAAGAACTGGCGCGAGAAGGATGAGCATCTTTCTAAGTATCATGGACGGCCTTTCAGGGAGCATTAGGAGCGCTACTCGCCGAAAGTAGGGACTATTCGATCGTGCGATAACCCGAGCAAATTCGCATGCTTTATGAAGCCAGAAGGTATAATCGATGGCGTGTTTCGGACAGTCGCGAGTCAACACGAACCGCCGCCATGGGGTCGAAAGCTACCAACACCTTGAACGGTGACGCCGGTGGCTTGGCGCGGCGGCCGCCAGAGGCAGAGGGCGGAGGGGAGGGTTCCTGACGGGTTTGGAGGTTCGGGAAGAGACCCCGGGCCGCCCGTCATGGAGACCTGACCATGGCAAAAAGCGCCATTCAAAAGATCGCAATGAATCCCTCGGAGAACATCTCCTATGACAAGCTTGTCCTATCGCAGCAGAATGTGCGCCGGGTGAAGGACGGCGTCACCATCGAGCAGCTCGCCGAGGATATCGGTCGGCGCAAGCTCCTGCAGAGCCTCAACGTCCGGCCCGTGCTCGACGGAGACGGCGAGGAGACCGGCACCTACGAAGTGCCCGCCGGCGGCCGCCGCTATCTCGCACTCGGCATCCTGGTCAAGCAGAAGCGGCTGGCAAAGAACGAGCTGATCCCCTGCATCGTCAACCGCAGTGGAACGACCTCGGCGGAAGAGGACTCGCTTGCCGAAAACGTGCATCGCCAAAACCTGCATCCGCTCGACCAGTTCCGCGCGTTCAAGGCACTGAAGGAGCAGGGCCTCGATATCGAGGAGATCGCTGCCCGGTTCTTCGTGTCGGCTGCGACCGTCAAGCAGCGGCTAAGGCTGGCCTCGGTCTCGCCAAAGCTGCTCGAACTCTATGAGAAGGACGAAATACGCCTTGAGCAGATCATGGCGTTCTCGATCTCCAACGACCACGCCCGACAGGAGCAGGTCTGGGAGCGCATCGCCGGCAACCCGCATATGCAGGAGCCATATTACATCCGGCGCCTGCTGACGGAGACGACGGTTCGTGCCGATGATCGCCGTGCGGTCTACGTTGGTGCCGACGCCTATGAGGCCGCCGGCGGCGTCATCCTGCGCGACCTGTTCGAGCAGGATTCCGGTGGCTGGTTCCAGGATGCGGCTCTTCTTGAGCAACTGGTCTTCGACAAGCTGAAGCTCGACGCCGAAACCTTCCGCGCCGACGGCTGGAAGTGGGTCGAAGCGGCGATCAGCTTCCCGTACGGCCACACCTCCGGCATGCGACGCGTCTATGCCGAACCAGCAGAGATGAGCGCTGAGGAGATCGCCCGCTACGATGCGGTGAAAGCCGAGTACGATGCCCTCGACGCCAAATATGCCGAGATGGAAGACGCCGATCAGGAGATCGAGGACGAGCTCGATCAGCTTGGCGCCGAACTCGACGGCTTTGGCGATCGCTCCCAGGTCTACGATCCGGTGCAGAAGGCCATTGCCGGAGCGTTCGTCGCGCTAGGCGCCAACGGCCAGCTGCAGGTCGAAGCGGGTTTCGTCCGCCCCGAGGATGAGGCTCGGGCTGAGGCGGAGGATGATGGCGAAAAGGCCAACGACAGCGATGGAGACCCTTCGCGGTCCGACGACGGCGGCGCCAATGGCGTGGTCGTCAACGGCCGGTCCCCGAACGGCGGATCCGATACGGCCGAAGAGCCCGAGGAAGAAGGCATCAAGCCGCTGCCCGAACGCCTCATCTTCGACCTCACGGCACAGAAGACGCTCGCGTTGCGTAACGCGCTGGCGAGTGACGTCGACATCGCCTTCGTCGCGGTCCTCCATGTCCTCGTGCTGCAGGTGTTCTACCGCTTCGCCAAGGACAGCTGCCTCGAGATCAGCCTGACCAGCAACACCTTCGGCCAGGTCCAGGGGCTCGCCGAGACCGCATGGGCAAAGGAGATCGCCGAGCGTCACGAGGCATGGGATCGGGATATGCCGGACAGCGAAAAGCTGTGGGACTTCCTGCTCGGTCTGGACGAAGCAAGCCGCAAGGCGCTGTTCGCGCACTGCGCCTCGCTCTCGCTCAACGCCGTCGTCGAGCCCTGGAACAAGCGTCCGGGCGCTCTTGCCCATGCCGATGCGCTCGCCGCAACACTCGGCTTCGACATGGTGGAAGCAGGATGGTCACCGACCGTCGACAACTATCTCGGACGCGTCACCAAGGCCCGGATCGTGCAGGCATTGCGCGAGGCCCGCGGCGAGGACTCCGCGCAGCTGATCGAGCACATGAAGAAGGAGCTGATGGCCCGCGAGACCGCCCGTCTTCTCGAAGGGTCGAACTGGCTGCCCGAGCCGCTGCGACTCGCTTGTGACGACACGTCGGTCAATTCGGGTGAGACTCTATCCGAGGATATGACGGACGAAGCAGCTCTCGACGGTAATGACGCCGAGCTGCCCGCCTTCCTCGCCGACCCAGCGTCCGAGGAACCTTCCGTGGCCGAAGGGGACACAGACCACCTGCAGGCCGCCGAGTAATCGGCCCTCCCACTTCGCACCGGGCCCGGCATCACCGCCGGGCCCTTTCATTTTCGACATCGATGGAGATCCGTATGTTCGCTCATCTCGTTTACGATACCGCTCCGTTGGGGAGCGTCATCCGATATTTTGATTCAACGCCCAAACCGCCTTCCCGCTTCAGAAAGAAGCTCTCTGCATGGGAAGGCCGCAACGGTACCGGCCGCCTGGTGAAAAAGGAGCCGCCGCGGTCACGTGCGACCTATAGCTCGCCAGCGTACTTTACTTTGCATGAGGGCGATTTCGGCGAAGGCGGGACTGTCGTCGTCTCTGTTCGGCGAACGGACTCTGTCGAGAGCGACCTGAATTTCCAGATCGTCGAACGTCCTTCGATCGGCATGATCCGCGTCCTGAAGGATCTCGGCGACAGCCCGGAATTGTTGCATCTCGCCAGCGACCGCGAGGCGGCCGAGCGCTGGCTCGCAAACAACCGGTATAGCCGAGCCTATCTCGAAGAGGTCTCTGCCGACGAGGTCGGCACCGACGTCATAGAGGGCCGCTCGGCCGCCTGACCTCCCCACAGCATAAGCTCAACCCAAGACCGGCCCGGGATCGCGCGAGCGATCGCCGGGCCTGTTCCGTTTCATGGAGATCGACATGTTCGACTGGACCAGAAGCTGCTCCTATGACGAGCAGCAGAAAAGACGTTTTCACACGACAGCTCGCTCGCGGCTGAAGAAGCTGGCCGCCGAACTTGCGCTGCCGCCGGGCAGCTATGACGTTCGTTCAAATAAGGCGGGCATCGCCGTTTCCGGTGAAGTGACCCTGCACCACACCGTCGTCTACATCCAGGTCGGCCAGTTTGGAATGTCGTCGGGGCACGGCATCCTGATCCGTACCTGCAAGGGTCGAAAAGACTATACCGGTGGGGCCAATCACTTCGTCGCGCTGACCATGCTTGATGACATCCCGGCGCTCGCCGCCGCCGTCCGCGCCATCACTGGCATCCGACGAGACGCCGCACAGTCCGCCGACCGCCGCGCCGCCTGAAGCGACCCCGAATCCCGTCACCCGCCAACCGTCTCTCGCCGCGCCCATCGCGCAGCGGGAGGCTGGGCTATTCCGGAGACATATCATGCCCACCTATCCCCCATTCCGAAAGGTGTTCGAAGGCATCGCAACGCGCGAGCAGATGTTCGCCCTCTTCAACCGCCATAGCGATACGCCAGGTGTCGATCCCCTGTCCGGCAATCCATATGCATCGGAGTGGTTCGAAATCTCGGCCGGCGAGTACCACTTCATGCTGGGACTTCTGCCGCCGCTCTTCCAGCGAACCGGCATGTTCGGCATGTCCGAATATAAGGCCGGCAATATCACCAGCGTCTTCTTCGCGATCAGGATCCGCGGTCGCGAACGTTGGTATCACGGCTTCTGCGATCTCTCCGACAAACGCAGTCCAGACGCCATGCGTGCAGCGATCATCGCTCATGAGACGGGTGCGGTCGACAGCATGACGCGCGAGGAAAAGCTCGAGGCGATCTGGTCCGCCACGCATGCCGACTTCCGAGGCATCGCTGGCGAGACCAATCCCGATGCGTGGCAGCCAAAGCATCATGGCAAACGGACCATCCTTACCTACGTCGCCGGGCAGGGCACCACCCTCAAGCTTCTGGACGATCTGACCGACGAAGAGATCGACAGCCGCATGCCGGCAGTCCACGCACGATCCAGGCGGGGAGGGGGCAACAATGCGGAACCATCGTAAACAGCCGCCACCGGCGGACAAGCCGATCTGGGAGGCTCACTCCACCTACACCGCCGACCTTGGCGTTCCGGACAGGCGCCGATACAGGCGCACGCCGCCCCGTTCCCCGACCGTCGCCCATCTCGTGCGACCCGGCGATACGGTCTCGACCTCCTACGGCACCGGCGGTGTCGTGATCGAGGTGAAGGAATACTTCTATGCCGCGCCGACGGACGCGACGCTGTCGCATTTTACCATCGTCTATGTCCCGCCCGATCGCGCCGCAAAATTGCGCGATACCGATCGTCACTGGATCAACGAGTGCGTCGCGGTCGGCGACCGCATCCTGATGCTGTTCGAGGCCAACGCGGACGAGGTCTTCGTGGTCGAACGTGCCCATCTGGGCCAACCCCGCTCTCGCCGCACCATCGTGATCACCTAGACGCTTGATCGACCAGGACGTCATTGCGTCGCTGCCGGTTTCCACGAGCATCCCGCACACCCATCCGCCGTGCCGAACCGACCGCGGGTCGTTCGGCGAGCGCAATTGCACGCGATCTATACCCGAAAGGAAAAATTCAATGGCCAAAAAAGCGTTCTTTGCCGCCTTCATCGTCGATGAAGAAACCTACACGCCCGAGCCCGGACCCGTAGATCATCACTTCGTTGCAGCGGATCTCGCCCAGTCGAATTTTGGTGAGCAGCCTGGTGTTTCGAACATCATCGTCTGGAATTCCGCTGCCGACCTGATCGCCGATCATCGTCAGCGAGGCCCCCTAACGGTTGACTACCTCTCTGGTGATCACCTCGCACCCAATCGGTCGGTCCAGCGCACGCCAGAGGCCTGTCCTTCGAGCCGCTGGAATCGCACCGACGACGTCTGCGTTGCCAACGCCGCTAATCTCAGCACGAGGTCCAACGACGTCGCGACACCGCATTTCCGTGACGCGCCATCGTTCCGTCATCAGCTTTCGTCGACCATGCGCGACGCGCTAGCCTTCGAATATTACGAGGTGAGACCCTGCATCGAGAGTGATAGTAAGGTGACATCCTACCGGGACGAGGAAGAGTTCGGGGCCGAACTTGCCAAATTCCAGACGGAGCGCAGGGAATTCTGTGCGTTCTGGTCGCTCTACGGGGTGGACCGGAACGCCACCACCGCGATCGGCGACTTCGTCTCGAAGGATACCGCACATGAGGTGATGAACGCCATCCTCGCGATCCCGGCCGCTGCCCGCAACGCTCTTCAGGGTGTGCGACCTGAAGGGAATAAAAACCGCAATGGCATGGAGCAGGCCGCGCGATCAGCCGCCGACTGGCTCGACGACATGATCAACCAGTCCTCGAACGATCAGCGGGTCTGACCCCGCGTCAGTCCTCACATTTGCTCCTCACCACCCACCCGAAGCCCGGTCCCGCCGGGCTTTTCCATTTTTGGGCCTGCCCCGAACCTCCCAAACAAGGAGAACCCCATGTCACGCCTCAACGATCCGGACAATTTCCGCGGTCGCGTCAACTATGCGGCGCACGTCATCGCTTACGGACGACGTCCGACGCGAGCCTTCGACAACTGCTTTGAAAACTATGATGGCGACGAAGTCGCGACCGTGATCCTGCGCCGCGCGAAAAACAACGCCCGTCTGGCTGCCAACCTCCATCGCTATCTCAGCCTCGCGTCCATCGAGGCTGCCGCAGAACGGCTGGCCGACGTTCCCACCAGAAGATTGCCCGAAGTGGCGCGACAAACACGCGCGCGCCGGACGGCCGAATTCGACGCCTGGATCGAACAGCAACGGGCCACCGATGCCGTCGAGGTCCGCGAGACCATCGCGGACGGAGTCCATCGAACCGATGAGCGTCGCGAGGGGCTCGTTTCCTTTATCGACCGCGTCGACGCCGAGGGCCGCAACGAGGTCGCCGAGGCGATCGCGTTCGAGGGCCGGCGCGCCCTTTTCCCCAAAGGTGGCGGCACTGATTGCGCGCCATGGGGAGCTTGAGGTCGCTGTGGTCAGGAGCGACTGGGAAAGGCGACAGCTCGCCGCCAGTCCAAAAGCCCTTCGCCGGTTCTCCTTCGCCCACGTGGAGGGAGGGAGAGCGAGGCCGGGAGGAGTGCGGCCTTGCCGGTGTGGAGAGTGTGCGCCGGCGGGCCGGACACTCTCGCACGAAGGATATCTCCATGAATATCATCACGACCACATCGGCCGTCGCCCGCACGGGCGCTACCCTTGCCACGCCGGCATCCCACCCTATCGACACCGCCCAACCAATCCACCAGGCGGCAGAGCGGCTCTTGCCCTTTCTCGAACAGGGCAAACCCATCAGCACCGCAGTCCTTGGCGGCGCCATGACGGACAACTTCGGCGGCACGGATGCAGAAGGTTTCTGGGTCTGGAAGCACGCCTACGAGGCGCTCGAAGCCGCCCAGGTTCAATTCCTCCGCCGCTTCGGCTCGGCGATCCTCTCTCGCTCATCTTCGCCGCAGGCGGCCCTGGCGATGATGAAACGCATCGCAGAGCTCGTTCCCACGCACACGCGGCGCTCCGACGAGAGCCAGGCCATGCAGCAACTGTCGACGCCGCTGCCGCTTGCCTTTGTCGCCGCACACGCTGCAGCGATTTCCTGTTCAGACCTCGTTCTCGAACCGTCGGCTGGCACCGGCCTTCTCGCCGTCCATGCCAACATCGCCCGGGCTTCGCTCGCGCTCAACGAGCTTGCCGCGACGCGCGCCGATCTGCTCGTCCAGCTGTTCCCGCACGCTGCGGTTTTCCGGCACGATGCAGCGCATATCGACGATCATCTCGATCCAGCGGTCGAACCCTCCGTCGTGCTGATGAACCCGCCCTTTACGGTGGGAGCCTATGTCGACGGCCATGTCGCCGATGCGGCTTGGCGGCATCTGTCGTCCGCCTTTGCGCGACTGCGCGCTGGCGGTCGCCTGGTCGCCATCACAGGCACCGGCCTCTCTCCCGAAAACTCCAAATGGCGGCCCGCCTTCGAACGGCTGCAGCAGCAGGGCAGGGTCCTTTTCACCGCTGCAATCGACGGGCGTGTTTATGCCCGTCATGGGACTACGGCAGAAACCCGCCTGACCATCATCGACAAGAGTCCGGCGCCCGACCCGACCTCATTCCCGGCATCACCGGGGAAGGTGCTGGATGTCGAGACGCTGCTCTCCTGGATCTCCGACCTCCCACCCCGCACGCCGGGCGGGTTTCCGGATTCGATCGGCGCACTGTCGAGCGGGATCCTGCGCCATGCCACCATGCAGATGGCGGCACGCGTAGCAGCGGGAGCGTCTATCGCTGCCACGGCCTCGGACCCCAAGCCGCTGCCAGTCCTCAAGATTGCCCGGGCGAAGCCCGCCCGTCCGGCTATCC
Organism: Rhizobiaceae bacterium; assembly: GCA_905339215.1. Taxonomy (GTDB): domain Bacteria; phylum Pseudomonadota; class Alphaproteobacteria; order Rhizobiales; family Rhizobiaceae; genus DUSC01. The sequence continues at coordinate 57,947 of CAJPFN010000028.1, read as the reverse complement.
CGGTTAGCACCTCCGTCGTCCCACTCGCTTACGAACTGCGCGACTGGATGCCGGAAGAGGGCGGGCGGCTTTCCGACACGATCTACGAGCCCTACGCGCTCCAGTCGATCGACATCCCACGTGCCAAACCTCATCCGACGCCGCTGGTCCAGTCGGCGGCGATGGCCGCGGTCGCGCCGCCAAAACCATCCTACCGGCCGCTCCTGCCTGATGGAGTCATCGACGAGGGCCTGCTGTCCGACGCGCAGATCGAGAGCGTCATCTATGCCGGCGAAGCGCATTCCGGCCATCTCGCCGGCGCGTGGACAGTCGACGAAACCTGCGATGTCGTCTCCGCCGCTCCGGATGGTGCAGAGAACGCCGTTCGCTTCCGGCGTGGCTGGTTTCTGGGTGACGGCACCGGCTGCGGCAAGGGACGGCAGGTCGCCGGCATCATCCTCGACAACTGGCTGCAGGGCCGCCGTCGTGCGATCTGGATTTCCAAGTCGGACAAGCTGCTGGAGGACGCTCAGCGAGACTGGTCCGCACTCGGTCAGGAACGTCTGCTTGTCCAGCCTCTCTCGCGCTATCGGCAGGGCACGCCGATCCGCCTTGCCGAAGGCATCCTGTTCACGACCTACGTCACGCTGCGCTCACAGGAGCGCGACGGCAAGAAGTCTCGCATCGCGCAGATCATCGACTGGGTGGGGGAGGATTCTGATGGCGTCATCGTCTTTGACGAAGCGCATGCCATGGCCAATGCTGCCGGCGGCAAAGGCGAACGCGGCGATGTCGCACCCTCGCAGCAAGGCAAGGCCGGCCTACGCCTGCAGCATGCGCTGCCCGATGCCCGTATCGTTTATGTCTCGGCCACCGGCGCCACCGCCGTCGAGAATCTGGCCTATGCACAGCGCCTTGGCATCTGGGGCAGCGAGGATTTCCCGTTCGCGAACCGCGCCGAATTCGTCTCGGCGATCGAGGATGGCGGTGTTGCCGCGATGGAGGTGCTCGCCCGCGATTTGAAGTCGCTCGGCCTCTACACGTCGCGCTCACTCTCGTACGACGGCGTCGAATACGACCTGCTCGAGCACGCGCTGACCGAAGAGCAGATCCGCATCTACAACGCATATGCCGACGCCTTCCAGGTCATCCACAACAACCTGACCGCCGCGCTCGAGGCAGCCAACATCACCAGCGAGGCCGGTACGCTGAACCGCAATGCCAAGTCTGCGGCACGCTCGGCCTTCGAACGCACCAAGCAGCGCTTTTTCAGCCATCTGATCACCTCAATGATGACGCCGACCCTGATCGGCGCGATCGAAAGGGACCGCGCCGACGGTCATTCGGCGGTCGTGCAGATCGTCTCGACCGGCGAAGCGCTGATGGAACGCCGGCTGGCCGAGATCCCAACCGAGGAATGGTCCGACCTCCACGTTGATGTCACGCCGCGGGAGTACGTCGGAGGGTATCTGATGCACTCCTTCCCGACGCAGTTGTTCGAGGAGTACTCGGACGCGGAGGGAAACGTCACTTCGCGACCTGTGCATGATGCCGACGGCAACCCGGTCCAATGCCGCGAAGCCGTCCGCCGCCGCGACGAGATGGTCGAAAAGCTGGCCTCGTTGCCGCCGATCGGCAGCGCGCTAGACCAGATCTTGCATCACTTCGGCACCGATACTGTGGCCGAGGTGACCGGCCGCTCGCGGCGCATCGTCAAAAAGACTGGCCGCGACGGCATCGACCGGCTCGCGGTCGAGAACCGACCAGGATCGGCCAATCTCGCCGAGACGCAGGCGTTCATGGATGATGACAAGGGAGTTCTGGTCTTCTCTGATGCTGGCGGCACCGGCCGCTCCTATCACGCCGATCTCGGCGCGAAGAACCAGAGGTTGCGCAAGCACTATCTGCTCGAGGCCGGCTGGCGCGCCGACAACGCCATTCAGGGACTCGGCCGCACGCATCGCACCAACCAGGCCCAGCCGCCCCTGTTCCGGCCGATGGCCGCCAATGTAAAGGCGGGGAAACGCTTCCTGTCGACCATCGCGCGGCGGCTCGACACGCTGGGGGCGATTACGCGCGGCCAGCGCCAGACTGGTGGGGCAGGGCTGTTCCGGTCCGAGGACAATCTGGAAAGCCCCTACGCGCGGGCGGCGCTGAGGCAGTTCTACTTCCTGCTGCACCAGGGCAAGATCGACGGCTGCTCGCTCACCACTTTCGAGGCGGTGACGGGACTGTCGTTAACCACGGACGAGGGCGGGCTGCGGGACGAGTTGCCACCGATCACGACGTGGCTCAATCGGCTTCTGGCGCTGCGCATCGAGACCCAGAACCTGTTGTTCGAGGTCTTCGAGCAGCTGATGGCGGCAAAGGTCGAAGGCGCCATCGCCGCCGGCACCTTCGACAAGGGGCTTGAGACGATCACGGCCGAGAGCATCACTGTCACCGATCGCCGGACAGTCTACACCCATCCGGTCTCCGGCGCGCAGTCGCATGTGCTGACTGTTGCGCGCAAGGACCGAATCCGGCCGCTCGGCCTGGCCGACGCACTGGCGATCGTGCGCGCCGAGCCGCAATCGGTCCTGCTGGTCAATACCAGGTCGAGCCGGGCAGCGATCCGGCTGCCGACGGCGAGCCTGATGCTCGACGACGGCGCCATAGAGCACCGCGCGCGCCTGCTGCGACCGACCGACGAGCTGCGCTTCGGTCTGGACGCCCTTGCCGAGACACATTGGCAGCCTGCAGACCGCAAACTGTTCTGCGACCTCTGGCAGGCGGAAGTCGCCGCTGTCCCGGAGTTCTCTACCAGCACCTTCCACATCGTCACCGGGCTGCTGCTGCCGATCTGGCGGCGGCTGCCGGATCACGATTGCCAAGTCTACCGCATCCAGACCGATGCGGGCGAGCGCATCATCGGCCGTCACATCGCGCCCACGCTGGTCGCAACGATGTTGCGCAATCTCGGCATCGACCATGTGCCGACGCTGGCGCCGGAGGACGCCTGGACCGGGCTGATCGACGGCCGGATCGGCCTGCAGCTTGCCGACGGACTGGTCTTGCGCCGCAGCCGCGTCATGAATGACTGGCGCGTCGAGCTGATCGGCTTCACCGACGCGATGGTTCCGCGCCTCAAGGCGCTGGGGCTAATCCCGGAAATCATCTCCTGGAAGCTCCGGCTGTTCATTCCGACGGGCGGGCAGGGCTCCGCCATGCTCGCTTCGCTTCTCGAGCGCCACACCCTGGTCGGCGTCAGCGACCGCACGGCGGCGGCTTGACAGGAGGCGACCATGACCGGCTCGGCTTCCGAGCTGGCGCGCCGTCTCGGCGATCATGCCGAAGCGGTGTGCCGCGAGTATCTCTCCAACGGTCATCGCTCCGGCAACCACTGGATCGTCGGTGACGTGCGCAACGCGCGCGGCCGCTCCATGCATGTGCGCTTGACGACCAACGCCAAGGGTCCGGCGGGCAAGTGGGTCGACGAGGCGAACTCAGAATTCGGCGATCTGCTCGACGTCATCCGCGAAAGCTGCGGCCTCATAGAGTTCCGCGATGTCGCTGACGAGGCTCGCCGCTTCCTGAACGAGCCGCATCCGGAACCGGTCGCTCATGCCCCTGGCGCGCAGCGCCAGCCGGCCGCGGCACGCGGCTCACCCGACGCGGCGCGTCGGCTGTTTGCCATGTCGCGCCCGATCGCCGGCACGCTGGCCGAACGCTACCTTGCCGGCCGCGGCATCCTGCTGGTCGCGCGCGAACGCGCCCTTCGCTTCCACCCCGGCTGCTACTACCGCGATCTCGTCACCGGCGAGACTCTTACCTTGCCGGCGTTGATCGCAGCCGTCACGTTTCTCGACGGAGGCATCACCGGCCTGCAACGCACCTGGCTCGATCCTTCAGGCAACGGCAAGGCGCAACTCGCCGACCCGCGCCGTTCGCTCGGCAATCTTCTCGGCAACGCCATCTGGCTTGGCTTGGAGCCTGGCACACCCGTTCCGGTCATGGTGGCCGGCGAGGGTTTCGAGACGATGGCGTCGCTGCTCACCGTGATGCCGGCGCTGCCGATGGCCGCCGCCACCTCGGCCAATCACCTTTCCGGCCTGACCTTCCCGCCTGGTTGCCGCCGCCTCTACATCGCCGCCGATGCGGACGCCGCCGGCAGGCACGGCATCCGGCGTCTCAGCCAGCGCGCAGGCGAGGCCGGCATCCTCGCGATGGTGCTGCGCCCGCAGCTTGGCGACTTCAACGACGATCTGCGCCATTTCGGCCCGAGCCAGCTCGCGGCGTGGCTCGGCGATCAGCTCGCCCCGGACGATGCCCGTCGCTTCCTGCCGCCCGGATGACCGGTCGAGGCCGGCAAGCGGGCAGGGGCGGCGTCGCCGGAAGCCGCGCAGGCATGGCCGGGGTTCCATCGGAGAGGCCGCGCCCGTGGCCTGCCTGAGAGGCGATCCCTGCCACCCCCCGGTCGCGGCCGCAACGGCGGGGCAAGCCCGCCGTCCTCCGCTTCGCTCCGGCCTTCGGTGCGGCCGCGCCCGGCGCGCGGCCGGGTTTCGCTGTCAGGCCGCGAAGGGCGCGGCCACAACCGACGGAGACACGCCATGACTTACGAACTTCCTTTCGATGACGCCTACGAGCCCTACCACGCCTCCTCGCCGACCGACCGCGTCATCCTCGAACTGCAGATGTACGGCCATCGTCCGCATCAGGACGAACCCGATCCCCGGCCGCTGCCCGACGACGAGGTGATCCGGGCCGGCCTTGCCGGGATCGTCGAGACCTTCGCCGGCATGCTCGGCGACACCAGGCTCGAACCCGACCTTGACGACCTGCTCTGGTCCTTCACCAACGTCTTCCACCGCGCAGCCGAGCGCGTCGCGCGCAGCCTCGACCGCAACGAGGAGGCTCAGCGGTCGAGCCAGGGCGAACAGGACGGCTCCGAGGTGAAGTCCGTCGAACTGGAGCGGCTGACGGCCGAAGGCATCACCTATATCGAGCGCCGCAACGTCCTCGAAATCATGCGCGACGAGGCCGCCGACCTCTACGAGGCGGAAACCGGATCGGCCTGGCGGCCACGCACCGGCTCGAAGGTCAACCACCAGTCCATGACCGCGGCGGTGATCGACAGCCGCGACTTCCTCGCGGCGCGCCGCCGCGCCGAGACCGAGGTGCTTGTTCCCGCCGGCACGAAGATCGCCTTCGCCGGAGGCCTCGACTGCAATGAGCACGAGCGGATCTGGGATGCGCTAGACAAGGCTCGCGAGAAGCACTCCGACATGGTGCTGCTGCACGGCGGCAGCCCGCGCGGAGCCGAGCGCATCGCCGCCTGCTGGGCGGAAAACCGCAAGGTCACGCAGATCGCCTTCAAGCCGGACTGGAACCGGCACGCCAAGGCGGCTCCGTTCCGCCGCAACGACCAGCTCCTCTCGGTCATGCCATACGGCCTGATCGTCTTCCCCGGCTCCGGCATCACCGAGAACCTCGCCGACAAGGCCCGCCGGTTGGGCATCCCGGTTTGGCGCTTCACGGAGGCCGGCGCGTGAGCGCCGGTTTCCTCCTGTCCGCTTACCGAATCCGGCCGCTTGCGGTCGGGTTCACCCACGCGAAGCGCCGGATAACCGCCGCACCAAGCACGTCACCCGGACCAGCGCGGGAGAGGGGGAGAGGCAGGCTGGCAGCGGGCAGCTGCGTTTTAGAGAAAGGAGAGCGGTGATGGCGATGATATTCCTTGGAGGCTCACGCGACATATTCGAACTTCCAACTCCGGCGATCGAGCGCATCGGCGTGATCGTCGCACAGGAGCACGGCGTGCTGATCGGCGATGCGCCCGGCGCTGATGCCGAGATGCAGGGGCTGCTGGCAGGGTATAACTATGAGCATGTCGGCGTCTTCCATGCCGGCGCCGAACCGCGCAACAACCTCGGAGACTGGGCTGCCTATCACGTCCCGCCGCCTGCCGGTGCCAGAGGCTTTGCCGTCCACGCCAAAAAGGACCGTGAGATGGCGCACCGCGCCAATTTCGGCATGATGGTCTGGGACGGGATTTCGCCCGGCATCTGCCTCAACGTGCTGCGCCTGGCCATCATCGGCAGCCCCTGCGTCGTCTACGACACAATGCGCGGTACGGTAGGAACCGTCCATACCGTCGCGGATTGGCGCGCAATGCTCCATCACGCCGATGCCGACGTTCGCAGCGGTGTGGAAGCCCGCATGACGGCCGACGAGCGCCTCGCATTGTCGGCCTGATCGCATTGGCTTTGCCGGGAGCGGATCACGAGCCGCCCTTCTTGATCCGGCCGGAGGCCGACCCCGGCGCTTGCGCCGTCCACGGTGATCGTTCGCACACTCTCCCCAAGCCGACCCCTCGCGAACCCGGCCCGCGACGGATCCCGTGAGTTCCGGGATATCCTCCGTGTCCGTCGCGCAAGGGCAGGGCAGTTGCGGATCGGGCAACCCGTTCCCGGCAGCTTCCAGCTTGACCGAAACTTCCCGGCCGCCGCGGGAAGAGATTGTCAGCTGCCAGCCACGGCCGCGGAGCCGGGCGCGTGACGGCAGACGGGCAGGGACCTCCGCGAGTGGGTCGTTGGTGGGATGGGTGATGCTGAGGCAGGTCCGCAGGTGGAGCAAGCCCATGCCTGCGAGCGGAGCGCCGGGCGTGAAGGATCTGCGATGGTGGCCGGAGGGCATCGCCTTCGCTCACATCCGGACCATTCCCGTGGTTATGTCGCCTTTGTAGTGGACCGCCTGCCTTTGCGGTCAACCCCCGTTGGGGATATGCTCGCCAAAAATTCAGGAAAATTCGATTTCGGTTCTTGTTTGCGGGCCAGGCACTTTCCTTCCCGCAAGCGGGGCCCTTTGAAAGTGCGGCCCGCTTCTTCCGGCAAATAGAATTTTCCAGACTTTGTTGCCGAGTGACCGCAGCAGGACGGCCCCCTCCTTTGGCGCCATCGGGAATGGTCCCGATGCAACCGAAGGAGAAGTACCATGGCCACCACGATCGCAAACCTCACCGCCAAGGCCGACGGCTCGATGGAAGGCGTGTTCGCCACGCTGCGGGTCAACGCCCCGATCACCCTGATCCCGAACGCCAACAAGACCCGCGAGGATGCCCCCGACTACCGCATCGTCAACAAGCGCACGGGCTTCGAGATCGGAGCCGGCTGGCACCGCATCTCCCAGCGTTCGGGCGAGGAATACCTCTCGGTCAAGCTGGAAGCCCCCGAGATCGGCGTGATCTTCGGCAACCTCGCGCCTGCCCCCGGCGGTGACGAGAACAAGAAGGTGATCCTGTGGAACAACCCGCAGTGAACCGCAGCGAGCCGGCCCACAAGGGGCCGGCTCTCTTTTTGCTCCGCAACAGGAGGCCTCCATGAGCCGTTACACCATCACCGTTACCGCCAGCCACCGCGCCGATCCCGACGCTGTCATCGGCTACGATCCGCCGCTACGCACCTTCTTCCTGCAGGCGTTCCCCGACGAGAGCGGTGATGATCTCGCTCTGTGGCTCGGCGCCAGCGACTGCGAATACGCAACGCTCGACGCGCTGCACGCGGCGGCGCTCGCCCGTGGATACGACTTCATGCCGCTTGCCGACAATGTCGCCGCGCGGCTCGCCGCCGACGTCGCGGCGGAGGCCGACCGGCCACCGCATGACGGCCCGCTCGCCGCGTTGCTGCGACATCTGCAGTCGAAATAGCCGCAAGCGATAAGAAGAGGCCCGCGCCGGACGAATTCCGGCGCGGGCCTCTTTTTCCGTCCTGATCGCTACCCTCGACCGTCATCCCACGCCGCAAGCGTCTCGATAACCGCGACGCCGTTTGGCCCGCTCCAACACATGTCGCGCGGCAGCGGCCTGCTGGACCTTTTCATAGAGGTCGATGCGGATACGGCCGGGCCGGCCAATCCTTCCCCACTCGCGCACGACACAGATGTCGCCGAACAGGCTCGGAGCTGACGACAGTCGATAGAACCTGGCCATATTGCGCGCCGGGTCAATTCGATGGAGGTGGATCACGTGTTCGTTCTGCATGACATGATTGTCGCGCGCGCGGTGCATGCCGTCCAACGAGTATTGTGAATCGGTCCGACCGGAGCGATTCAGGCAGTTGATGCATCGGCTGGGGTCGCGATGTCCGGGCGAGCCGGCCTGCGGCCGACCGGGCTCTAGTCGCGGCGTGCCGCCGCTCCCCGAGCCGGCTTCGCCGTCTCGGCCTTCGGTAACGATCCCATCTCGCGGGGCATCGAGGACCGGATCGACCGGCCCCCGATGCCACGAGGGGCAACCCCTCGCGCACCCCGCCGGCTGGTCGCCGGACAGGGACGCATCCCCTGGCGGGGATGCGGGTCTCTATCTCTCTGACGTCCCAGTCTACTGGCCGCTCCCATCGCCTCAAGGACTGCGCGGCCCCTCCAATTTTCAGCCGTCGCCCTGAAGGAGGGCGCCGCCAGAAAATCGGCTCCCCCACGCGCCGCCTCCGGCGGTCGCTTCGCGATCCTTGACCCGATGCTCGACTTGCCCGTCGCCGGCCTCCGTCATCAAGATGAAGGAGTTCATGACATGGCACACAACAATCTCATGCTTGTCGCGCAGCTTTCGGGTCTGCGGGTTCACGTCCTTGCCAATCGTCTCGGCTGCGACAGCGATCTCGCGCGCACTGTGCACGACAGGCTGGCGGCAAAGCTCGCCGAGATGATCGAAGCGCAGCGCAAAATCCTCGCCGCTGACCGGGCGCTTGTCGCAGCATGCGGAACGGCGGATCATGAGGATGCATTCTTCGATCTGCATCACTACCAGACCGCCTGGTATGAGACGTGGCTCCTCGAGCGATCGCACTTCTCGACGATTATCGGGTCGACGATTTCACGAGCGAGTATTTCGATTTCAACACCGGGGAATGGCATCATCGCGACGGGGAGGTCCCGATCGCGGTACCGGTCCCGGCCGACGAGCTCTGCGGTCTCGCGGCTATCGTTGCCGAGATCGAAGACATCAGCGGCGTGCGGTTCAGCGCCGACAATGTCTACTACAGCGAGGCCGAAGCCGAGGCGGCGTGGTGGGAAAGCACCGGGGCCGATCCGGACGAGGTTTTCGCCATACCCGGCCGACCCTGAGGCCAAAGATCGAGGCGGTGCAAACCGCCTCGATCTTATCTTTTCTCCAAACCGGACGACGGCATGACGTGTCGGCGCGCGCCTTTTAGTCGACTGCTTCTGTTTCGCGTTCTACGTCCCGTCAGCCCCGACGCTTCGCGTCCGACGGCTTCGCCGCGTTCGGAGCTCCGGTGTCGGGCGACAGTTCCTCGACCAGCCTGAGCAGGTTCTGTGCAGTCGCCGCCGGCAGGTCCAGCATGCGCATAACGAGCTTGTACCTGGTTTCCGCCTCCTGCTCGCTCTCGCCAAAGAACTGCGGAGCAGCCGCGTAAATCGCTTCGATCGGCGAGAAATCGAGCAGTTCGGCCAGATGCAGAAGCCGCGCTACCCTGAGCTTGGCCCCGGCCCGCTCATGCCGGGCGTAAATTTCGTGATGCAGGCCGACCATCATGCCGACCTGCTCTCGGTTCAGGTTCAGCGCATCCCGTCGCTCGCGCAGGAACCGGCTCAACTCCTCCTCGAATTCGAGAAGACCGCGAACGCCGCCAAATCCCGGCTTGCGCCAGATCGGCTTGTCGACCTCGGAATCCTCCGTTTCGACAAGCCCATGCCTGTCGATGTAAGCCTGTACATCCTTGATGGCCATCGCCTGGCTCGCTTGTATCGCTTGCTGCCCCAACCCGCCAAAAGAGACGGATAAATCCCTGTTTTGGTTTCAAACCCCAAAAAATTGAGCCAAAACGACGGTGTTTCTAGCAGGGATTCGGACGAGACTTCAACTCGACTCTCGGCGTAGCCCAGGCGGGGCGAGCGTTCTTTCAGAATCCATTGGCGTCCAGATATTGCCGGATGGCCTTCTCCATAAGGTGCTGCATGGATGTCTCCATGTTGAAGGAGGCCAGCTTCAGCCGCCGCTTCGTTTCGCGATCCAGATTGACGTTCACGAAGTGGCTTGCGCCCTTCATCCGCTCCCGTTTCATTTGCCGCAGCGCCTTGCTCGCCTCGCCCGATACCGGGCCTTTCGCCGTTTCCTCTGTCGCTGCCGGTGCCGGCGCACTCTGCGGCGCAGCGAGGCTTTCGTCCGGAGCGCGATCCGGAGCCGGAGTTGCCGGTGAACGCTGGCGGCGCGGCGCGGTCGCGAATTCGTCCAGCGACAGGCTTTCCTTCCCGCTCATGCCGCGCGTCCCGCCGCTGCCTCGTTCGCGAGCAGTTCGTCGACTTCCGCAACCAGCGCCTGCGTTTCCCGCCGCGCTTTGGCGATCGCGTCGGTCACCTCCTGCATCTGAAGCGTGCCGATGCCGTTGTGGATGTCCTTGTAGACATTGCGCTCGAACACCTCGGTGCGGAACAGGTAGGTCCCAACCGTATCCTCGATGATCGGTCTGATCTTCCGGTAAAGTTCGGTGTGCCGGACTGTCACCGTGATCCGGGTCCGCAGCACGCCATGCCGGCAGGTTTTTCCCAGCGCCTCGTTGACCCTCAGTACATTCTCGAAACTGTCGATGGCGCCGAGCACTTCGCGCTTGGACGGCTGGATCGGCGAGATCACCAAGTCGGCAAAGGCGATCACCGGGTCGACGATTGATGTGTCCTCGCCGGGCGTGTCGATCAGCACGTGATCGAACGCACTGGTGTTGTCGGCCATCCAGCGTTCCAGCCCCCGTGCAGTCTTGTGGCTGTAGACCTCGATGCCTTCGGGCTGTGCATCCTTTTCCTGACAATCCGTCCACCACTTCATCAGGTTGTTGCGGGCGTCCATGTCGATCATGGCGACCCGTCCGCCGCGCAGGGCATATTCGCCCGCGATATTCATCAGCGCGGTCGTCTTGCCCGCGCCCCCCTTGCCGTTGAGGGCGGCGATCACGACGGTCATCGGCTTAGCTCCACAAAAATGTGTTTCTACTCACACATGAATCCATACTCGTGTTGACGTGGACTCACATCGATATAGGAACACACGAAGATGGTAAAACACAATTATATTGATATGGAAATATGGCTCCTTGGAACATAAATAGGATAAATCTCTATCAGTAGTGTTGGCAGGATACGGAAAAATGTGATACATTTTCCTGACGATCGAGGGACAGGCCCTCGATCCGCGGCCTGCGGCCGCGACCACCACGTTCCAAGGTGTCTTCGTCGATGGCTCGCAGCATCTCGGAAGTGTCGAGCCGGAAGGAGAAGGTGGCGCATATCCGCTTCTCACCAGCCGAATTCGATGCGCTGGAGGCAGCCGCCCGTGCAGCGGGGATGACCGTTTCCGGCTTTGTCCGGTCGTTGTCGATGGAGGGCGCCGGGGTGCGACCGTTCCTCGAGGAAGGCGATAGGCTGGTGCTAAGCCTGCTTGCCGACGGCATGCGTGCGATCGGCGGCAACCTCAATCAGATCGCGCGCGCCATCAACACCGGCAGGATGCCTGTCGGCAATGATGTCGCGAGCAGCATCAAGGATGCGCACAGCGTTGCGACAGCGCTCGCATCCGAGCTGGCAGGGATGACACGGCGCTCGGCGTCGACGCGGCGCGGAGAGGGCGGCTGATGGAGTTCTTTCCGGGCGCCTTCGAACGGGAGTGGGAGCGCCGCCGCGCCATGCTGATGCATGAAATGCAACTCGGCCAGTCCCACAAGAGCGACTGGGAGGAGCCGCGAAGGGGAGGGGTGGCGCGGATCGGCGATGAGGGGCTGGGCGGCTTCGGCCGCGCGCGGCGGCAGGGCGGAAACGGCGCGAGGTGGTCGCGTGATGGCTCGGGAGCGGCGGGACGCTCGATGCGGACGCGCTTTGGCGCGCTTGCGTGCGGCAGTCAACCAGCCGTGGTCAAGCTTGCCTCCTATGGTGGAGGCGCGCGCGCCGGCGCGATGATGAGCTATACGTCGCGGGGAGGGGACCTCGCGGTCGAAAATGAGCGCGGCGAGCGTGTGCTCGGCAGGGACGCACTCTCCGAACAGCGGGCGGAGTGGGAGCATCTCTTCGACAATCGCACCGCCAGCCGGGATCTGGGCGTATTCCATGTTTCGATCGATACGGCATCGTTGCGCGATGACGTCGACCAGGACGACCAGCTGCGCGAAATCCTGCGCGCGGGATTTGGTGATCGGCGGTTCGTCTGCACCGCGCGGCAGCGATCTTCGGGCGAGCTCTATGTCTCTGGTGTTGTCGTGCTGCGCGATGGAAGCGGGGAGCGACTGACCGGCGACCGGAAGGCCGCCGGGATCGTCCAGCAGCGATTTGACGATTCCGATGCCGGTCGGGATGTCGAGGCCCGGTTCCGCTTCCATGGCTACGGCAATGGGGTGGAATGGGGCACGGCGCGTGTGCGCGAACTGGTCGCCGGTACGGAAGGCGAGGTTCGCGACGACACCGGGCGGTTGATTGCAGACGCCACGCAGGCCGGCGATCTCGTACAGAAGGAATGGCGCAAGGAATTGCACAGCCGCAAGGGCAGGGACGTCATGCACCTGATCGTCTCGGCACGGGCCGGCACGGATGGGCCGGCCTTCGAAGCTGCGGTGCGCGAGTTCCTCGGCGAACAGTTCGCCGGGCATCGTTACATATTTGCCGTCCACGATCCGGCGCTCGATCCCAAGGAAGCGGCCGAGGGCGGCAAGCGGCCACACATTCATGCCCACGCGATCGTCACCATGCGCTCGGAGAGCGGAGAAAGGATCGTCACCAGCCCGCAGATGTTTCGGGAATGGCGTTCCGTGATGGCCGAGAAGGCGCGCGAGCAGGGCATCGACATGGAGCTGACCGATCGTCGCGAGTTTGCCAGCGCCCCGGCGTATACGCGCAACCAGGTGCGGCCTGTCAGCTATCGCGGCCGGACCGAGCATGAAGGGACCAGCTCCGCCGCGAATAGCCGCTATCGGTCCAAGCGCGCGAACGACATCAACCTCGCCACCACCGACCGTAGCCGGCAGTACGCGGCAAGAGCGGCCGAGGCCTGGAGTGATCTTGCCAATGAGGCTGGCAGCTCGCGCGAAGGCGCATTTGCAATGCGTCAGCGCGATCGTCTGGAAGGACCTGCAGAGAACACTCAAAATGAGCGTGTTTTCGTAGACAGTGCAAACGAACCTGTCAAAAACAGAACCAATATGATAGAGTTGACGGAGTTCGTGAACGGTGAGGATGGACAGATGCGAGAGATGACGCGTCCCGAGTTCGAGGCCTACGAAACCCGTGTAGAGGCTGTCCTTGCGTCTGTAGAGCAGACGCTCGATGAAGCGGATCGTGGTGACTTCGACGAGATCGCCGCGGCGGCGCGGGAAGTGGTCGACATCCGCAGGGAATATCTCGATCTCACCGAACGCCACGTTGACCGCGAGGGTGGGCAGGAATTGCGCGGCTCGCGCGACAATCGGTTTGAGGATCCCAATGCTGAGTGGGATGCAGCCGTGGCGCGGTTCGGACTGGAGACGGTCGAAACAGCGAACGAGGTTCTCGTTCAGGTCAACCACTATCGCGAGGGGCTTGAGCGGATCGAGGCAGGTGAGCTGCCCCAATCCTACACGGCGAGCTATCGGGCAGGCCTCGAACGGGAAATCAACCGGGCGGCTGAATTGGCGATCGACGGTGACAACCAATATATGCGCAAAGCCGCGAAATCGGATCAGGAGCTGCAGCGTATGATCCATCAGATCGAGATGTCTCGCGCCGAGCAGGCGCGAAGCGACAGAGGCCAGGACAGCGATCAGAGAGCTGCTTCAATCGACGCCGGCGCAAACCATTTGACCGATGGCGCGCTCGGTGGTTTCCAGGGTGCTGCCGAAGCCGAGCAACATCGCGATCCGGGTCGGGAGGGGCGTTCCACGCCAGAGCACGATGACCAGATCCTCGAACAGCAGACGTCGATGCCGTCCGAGCAACGAGCGAGGCATCCCGATGATCGTTCGGCCGAAAGGAAGCCGCCTCTCGACGCGGAGCTTGCCAGATCGGATCCGCCGCAGCAGCATGTGCAGCGTCTTCGTCAGATCGAGCTGGAGCTCGAGGAGCGACAGGACCGCGATCGCGACGATCGCGAAAGGTAGGAGTTGGTCATGAAGAACGACTGGCGCAACAATCAGCTTCCGCCACCGGAAGGCTCGGAAGATCGGCCGGACGGGTTCGTCTCCATCGCGATTCTGGCGTTCGCGATCGTGGCCCCGCTCGTTTATTTTAGGCCCCAGCTTGGTGCGGTCGAAGCGTGGATTGTCGATTTCTACCAGGCCGCCGTTCGTTGGGTGGCTCCCATCAGAGAGTTTGTGTTGGGTTAGGAGTGGCACGACAATCAATGAAAGTGACCCGTGAGCAATTGCACGATCTGGTCTGGTCGATGCCCATGACCGAAATTGCCCGACAGTCCGGCGTTCGCGATCAGCACATCGCCAGGGCTTGTGACGGCGTGGACGCGGTACGCCCTCGCGCTGGTTACTGGCAGAAGATCGAGCACGGAAAAAGCGTGCATCGCATGGCTCTCAGCAATGATCGCTACGCAGCAAGCGACGTCGTCACGATCGACTCATCAGGCTGGGCAATCTCGCAATAGCCGGAAGTTTTCGAAGGCTTCCGCCTGATCGTCACTCCTTTGCCAGCGCCCGAATGAGGGTTCGGAACGCTGCGCGGACCTTGCGATCCTCGATCTTTGCCAACGCCTGCGCAACCACGAAGTGACTTCCATGGAGCATCGGTTGCTCGGGCTCGTCGATCTGAGGGCCGACACCCTCGAAGAAGAAAGACATCGGTGCGTTCAGTGCGTCGGCAGCGTGCACCAATATCGTCACGGCAATCCGGTTCGTCCCGTGCTCATATTTTTGAATCTGCTGAAAGCTGACGCCGAGGAGTTCTCCGAGCTTCCGCTGGCTCATGCCCTGCGACTGACGTCGGGCGCGCAGACGACGCCCGATGACGACATCCACTGGATCACGACCGCTTTCGTTTCCGTGCGGGACGATCCGGGATGGGTGGCGGGGGATCGATGAAGAAGTCGGTCGGGGCAACGTCGAGGATCTCTGCCAACTTCTCCAGCATGTCGACGGTGGGAGAATGGACTTCACGCTCCAGATGACCGACATAGGTTCGATACAGGCCGGCTTGCGCGGCCAATTCCTCCTGCGACATGCCTTTGCCGTAGCGCATCCGCCGCAGGTTTTGCGCTACCACCGTCCTCAGCTTCATAGCCGAGACGGACCAGAACACGCAGTAAACAGCGACGCAGTATAATGAGTGTTTACGAGAAATCCACCGGGCTGTGCTCGCATCGCCCGGGACCTTCGATACGAACCGGCCGCTACATCGCTTTAAATCGGACGGAACATGCGTTAAAGATGGACGCATGGCCGACTCGACATTGCCGCGCAAAATCATTGACCGGAAAATCCGCCCGCTTGTCGAGGCTGCGCTGGAAGATACCCGCGCTGTCCTGATCATCGGCCCGCGTCAGGCTGGAAAATCAACCTTGGCCAGGCAATTCTCCGGAACGGCCCGACCGTATATCACTCTCGACGATGCCGGCGCCCTAAGCGCTGCACGCGCCGATCCCGTGGGCTTCGTCAGAGGCATCGACCGCGCGGTTATTGACGAGGTCCAGCGCGCGCCGGAACTCATGCTGGCGATCAAGGAGAGCGTCGATCGCGACGATGCTCCAGGTCGGTTTCTTCTGACCGGATCAGCCAATCTTGCCACAGTGCCGGCGATCTCCGATTCCCTCGCCGGCAGGATGGCGACGATCTCGCTCTTGCCGTTTGCCCAGTCGGAGATCCGCTCAACGCCAGGACGTCTGCTGGAACGCCTCTACGGCGGTGAAGACCTGGCCGTTACGGGCGACATGGTGCTCGGCGACGAACTCATCGCGCTCGTCCTTGCCGGCGGATATCCGGAGGCCTTGCGGCGATCGAGCCAGGCGCGCCGCACGGCGTGGCTCGAAAACTATATGACCCAAATCCTCGATCGGGACGTCCGGGACATCGCCAATATTGATCAGCTCGATCGTTTGCCGCGGCTTCTCTCGGTTCTGGCAGAGCACGCAGGTCAACTCGTCAACCATTCCAGTTTCGGCGCCGCGCTCGGTCTGTCGAGCGTGACCGCACAGAAGTATGTGGCGATCCTCGAGCGTCTCTTCCTGGTCCGGACCTTGGCGCCGTGGTCGAGCAACAGGCTGAGCCGCCTCATCAAGACTCCGAAATTGCACTTTCTCGACAGCGGGCTACTCGCGACATTGCGCGAGGATGAGGACGGAACGCTGCAGCAGGATCGGACGCGCTTCGGCGCCCTGCTCGAAACCTTCGTCGTGTCGGAACTCCTCAAGCTCGCATCGTGGTCGGAGCGACGCGTCTCCTTCTCGCACTACCGAACCAAGGACCAGGACGAGGTCGATGTCGTGATCGAAGATCGTCGCGGTAGGATCATCGGGATCGAGGTAAAGGCCAGCGCAACGGTGCGGGCGCAGGATTTTCGCGGGCTTCGCCAGCTGCAGGAAGCGGTGGGCAACCGTTTCGTGCGCGGGCTCGTACTCCATGACCATGATCGGGTGACGCCGTTTGGTGAAAAGCTGCAGGCCGCACCGTTGTCACTTCTCTGGTCAATGTGATGAACGCTTTTGCGATCAACACCAGCTTTGCTGCTCGATGACTTGTAGTCTTGAGTGGCCCCGTCTAACAGTTTGGTTGCCCATGCGAGGAGCCGCCGTGCATCAAATGGAAGACGATGAGCTTGACCTGCGGGTCATGCTTCGCCGGGATCGAGCGTCGCTCAGACGACTCTGCTCGCTTAGTCAACCATTGTCAAAAGTACTTTCCAAGGATGACCGTTGAGCGGATTGTTGAACTGATCAGCGACGAGCTTGCCCCGAGGTGATAATTGGCACGGCTAGACAGCTTCGGCCTCGGCGATCTCGATCTCGTCAGGGACGGTGGCGTCGAAGATTCGTCCCCAGTTACCTGATTTGTCTCGCGGCTTTCCGGGTTTGACCGGCCCCGTTGCGAGTAGCTTCAACCGCCGTGCAGCCTTCACGAAATCCCCGTCGAGCGAGCTCGGTGTGGCGCCGTTTGCACGGCCGCGAGCCGAAGCCGTTCTGACGGCAGGTGCCGAAGCCTGGCCTTCGACCTTGCCGGCAGGAACGTTTGAAGCTGACGAACGCCTCCTGGCGGAAGGTCTTGCCACGGTCTCGGGGCTGGCTTTCGGTTCCTCCAGCTTGGAAGCATCGATGTGTTCGCCCACATAGGCGCCGGTTGTCGCCGGAACCGGCCGGGGCGGCAGGAACTCGGTTGTCGGCACATCTGGCAAGTGAGCCTGTGAGAACCTCTCCATCTCGCGGAACGGCGCTGTCCGGAAGAACCGCAGCTTGTCTGCGAAGATTGGCCCCTGCCCTTCGGCCAGGATGACCAACTTGTCTCCCGGCATCTGTCGCACCTCCTGCGGCATCATCAGGTCGCGCTCCCGCAGTTGCTCGACCTTGGTGCGACGATGCAGGCCCATCAGTTCTATCGTTCGGGATTCGGTCTTGTAGCGGACGGTGCGCTTGCCCAGGCCCTTCGATACGGCCTCCGCCGTCACCTGGTCGTTGGCGCCAAGGACCAGCTGGTAGCCGCAGTTGCCCATCAAAGAATGACGAGACGTCTCGCCATAGATCTCGTCCAGGTTCTTCAGGTCCTGGATGACGAACGCCATCTTGACATTGTAGCCCGCCACGTAGGGCAGCTTGGTCGTGATCTCGCTCATCTTCTTCAGCTGACGAAACTCGTCCAGGAGGAAGTAGACCGGTACCGAGCGCTCCGCGTGCTCGATCATCAGCATGTCGAGAGTCTGCTGCACGAAGAGTGCGAGCAACGGCCGCAGCAATGTGATGTCGGTGACATTGGGAGCGAGATAGATCGAGATCGGACGGTGCTTCAAAGCACGCAGGTCCATGTCGGTTACCGATGTCGCTGCCACGACGCGTTCATTACGGAATGGCCTGAGCGCCTTCTGAATGTCAAGAAGCGCAGAGGCTGCGGCGCGCTCGGACAGGGCGATGTAGGCGTTGAAGCTCTCAATCGTAAAGCGAGACAGGTAGGGCTCACGTTCCTTGATCAGCGTCATCATCGCCTGGAGGTTCGCGCCGCTGTTGAAGAAGGATGTCACCTCTCCAAGTGTCGTCTGACCTTTGTAGTAGACGCTTTCGTTGATGTAGCTGATTGCGCCAGCGATGACCTGCTGGGCGGTGGCCTGCCAGATCGAATTCTCGGATTCGGTGACTTCCGGAACGAGGATCGCGGCCATGTTCTGGATGTCCGTTGTGCGGTCGCCGCGGTCCGGTCGGATAAAGTCGAGCGGGTTGTAGCGATGCGACCGTTCCGATCCCGGCGCGAAGAGGAAGACCTGACTGCCCTTCGATTTGCGATAGCCGGCCGTGCTGCGAAAGATCTCGCCCTTGAGATCGGTGACGATCATCGAGCCTTCGTGCGAGAGAGCGTTCGGGATAACGTAGCAAGCTCCCTTCCCGGAGCGTGTCGGCCCGATGATCAGGTGATGCCGATCGTCGTCCACGCGAAGGATCCGACGCCCGAAGCGGCCGAGGATTTTCCCCTTGCTCTTGAACCATCCATCACGTCGGAGCGTTGTCGCAGTCTGGAATTGAGCATCCCCAAGGGGATTGGAGTTCGGTCGAAGGCCGACATAAGTGACGATCCCCGCGACAATAGCCGCAGGCACCAGAGCGCCCAGCGCCACAATGCGCAGGACGCCGCTGTCGCCATAGGCAATCAGTTGCTGAAACGGGGCAAAGGGATTCGTGGTGATGGTCGCCTGCAGGATCCGACCATCGCCATACAGAAACTGCAAACCGAGACCATAGGCCAAGAGCCAAACGGCAAAGGCGACGGTCAGGCAAAAGCCGAAATAAAAGATGCGCAGCGACCCGGTCATGGCGCATCCGTTCGGCCGCGCGCGAAGAAGATTTCGGAGACGCCACGGCGACCTCCTTCCCTGCGCAACTGGATCACGATCGGGATGACACTCTGGATGTAGGAGATGAGGTCGGCTTTTGGATAAGCGGCCGACAAGCCTGATTGCATGACCATCATGGCAAGCTGCTCGTAGGCGCCTAGCGGAGTGTCGGCGTGGACAGTCGACATCGAGCCTGGGTGACCGGTATTGATCGCGCGCAGAAAGGCGAATGCCTCCGATCCCCTGACCTCGCCGACAAAGAGGCGATCGGGTCGCATGCGAAGCGAGGCCTCGAGCAGGGACTGGATCGTCACGCTGGCCGTTCCCTGGTCGCCCCGGGAGGCGAGCAGATGCACCGCGTTCTCCTGAGGCGGGAAGAGTTCTCGCGTATCCTCCAACGTGATGATCCGCTCATGCGGATCGATCGATTTGAGGCAGGCATTGAGGAACGTCGTCTTGCCGCTCGAGGTGCCGCCGCTGATCAGGATGGAAACGCGATTGACGATGGCCGTTCGAATAAAACCGTAGATGTCCCGGGCTGAAAGCTGATCGATCAAGGCTTCGTCGGTCTCGCTCAGCCCGCCGACGGCCACTGTCACCTGGTCGAGGGAACCCTGCTCACGATAGTCCTCAAGCGTAAAGTCGCTGATCACCTGCTTGCGGATCGATAGCGTGCCGCCATCCGGCGCCGCAGGTGGCAGGACGACCTGGATGCGCTCGCCGGTGGGCAGTGCGGCACTGAGGATCGGGTTGGCCGGGCTGATGAACTGGTTGGTGCTGGCGGCCACCCGTTCGCCGATATTGACGATCTCCGCGGTCGTTAGCTCCGGAATCTTGTGGAGTTCCATATGAGACGCGCCGAGGCGCTCGACATAGACCTGTCCCGGTCGGTTGACCGAGATCTCGACGACGTCGCGATCGTTGAGAAGCGCTTTCAACGGGGCAAGCGCCCGATAGAGAAAGTAGTGCCGATTGTCGGAGGCAAGCTCAGTTGAGACCGCGTTCACGCCGGATCTCCTTTAGCGCCTCGGTGACGGGATCTTCGTACATGGCGGAAAAATCGAGGTCCTGACGAACGAAGACGAAGATGCGCTCGCCCTGGCTGACGCTGATCGTCGGCGGAATTCGCAAGGAATCTCCCAATGCCTGGTTGGCCATGTCGGAGAAGGTCTGCGCCAGGGTCTCGCGGGCCAGTTCCTCCGCGTTCTGCGAATCGCCGCTGTCACCTGCCGCAGCCTCGCTGCCGTAACCGGTCAGATAGCTGGCGCCGGCGCCGACGATCGACAAAAGAATGGCCGCACCAAAGCGCTCGCGGAACTTCTTGTCGACACGGCCGGTCAGACCGGCACGGCCCAGGCTGTCGGCGCCGATCGAGTTCAGGCGGACAGAGACGCCGTCATCGCGCAGCATGCGGGTCCACACCACGAAAATGCGCGTCTGGCCGCGGGTGATCTCGGACTGGTACTCACCGATGAGCCGGGTGCCGGTTGGTATCAGAATGCGTCGCCCGTCGAAGGAGTAGACGTCCTGGGAGACGATTGCCCTGACCTGGCCCGGGAGGTCGCTGACGATGGCCGTCTCCAGGATGCCGGGGATCAGCGTTCCCTCAGGAACGAGCGCATCGATGCGTTCGATCTTTCTTGCCTTGGCACTGCGGTCCCCAATGCTGGATGCCGCGGCCAGAAACTTGCTGCTACGGTCCTCGCCGGCGACTGTCAGCCCCTCCCCTTCGTTCCCGGTCAAATTGCCTTGCCCGTTGGCCGTTGGATTGTCGATCACGACCAGTTTCGAGCGGAAGCGCTCAGGGAATTCTTCAGCCGGCGCTTCGACAGCTTCCGGCGGCGGCGGTGTGCCGGGAACAGGGGGTGGTGGCACGTCGAATTCGGTCGTATCTGTCTCCTCCGCTGGAGGAGGTGGTGGAGGCGGCGGCGGAATCTGGACGATCTCCGGCGCCGGAGGTTCCGGCTCGGGCTCGCCCTCGCGCACGAAGGATGGAGGACGAAAGGTCGTCGTGGTGAACTCCTCATCGCCATCGAGCATGTCACGGACCGGCGGCTGCCTACCTGCGAGAACCAGATAGCCGGCAGCAATGCCCAACAGGACCAGAACGGCGCCACCGACGAGTTGCTTGCGACGAACGGCGTGGTCGGCAATGACCGAATCGTCGCCCTGACCGAGAGCCTCGAGTTCGGGGGAGCGCTTCATCGGTTACCGCTCCGACGCCGGCGTTTTGCCTTGTCATCCTCGACCGGTCCGAGAATGGCCGGATCCGGTGCAGCAAAATCCGGCTTTCTGAGATTGAAGATGCAGATCCACTGATCGCCATCCCGCAAGGTGAACTGGGTCGCGGTCCCATCGACGACAATGTACTCCCCTTCCCTGTGGAAGTTTCGGAGCGTTTCGGAGAAATCCGAGTTGACGGCGAAGATTGCCGGCTCGCGGCGATCGAACTTGAAGAAGGTCTTGTTGCCGTCGTCGAAGACCATGTGCGGCTTCAGACGGGCATCACCCGAGAAGGAATAATCGATATTGACGTTGGCCTTGTCGATACCGGAGATGTTCGGCCAGGCCGCTCGCTGTTCGGCCTCTTGCCGCAAGGAGGCATTCAGATTTTTCTCCGGGTATTGGAAGCGGATGCCAAAGACCTTGCGGCCGGCCGCGGGCGCGAAATCATGGAGCTCGAGATAATAGATACGCTTGTCGGTAACGATGTTCATGTTCGTCATGACGTCCTTGGCGATCGGCTTGACGAAGAGGATGTTGCCCTTTTCCGCCGGGACGACTTGCCAGCTCTCCGTGTCGCCGAGAGAGATCGTTTCGAACTTTTCGTCCTCGTCGAAGATGATCATGGTCGAGATGCCGTAAGTCGCGAACACCTGGACGACATTGTTCTCCTGATAGGTGACGCTGGTCACGCGGGCATCGAGAGAACCGCTTTTCGGGGTCTGCGCCGCCAGGGCTGGCCACAGCGAGCCGCACAGCATCAGCACCGCGGTCCAGGAGCGGCCCCTCATGGCGCATCTCCGGGCGTGACCGTTTCCTGATCCCGGCGGTAGGAATAGACCTGGAAACCGAGAGGGTTCTCGAAGCGCCACTCGTTGCGGACCGGCGTGTCGGTGTAGCGGAAGCGCACAACGGAAATCCAATGACGGACGACCGATTCCGTGTCGCTGCGTTCGTTGGTGGAGAACCTGACGATCGCCGTGCTGGCGTTCGGGAACGTCACGGATTTGATCTCGACCAGGACCCGCTTCAGCCGGCCATAGACCTTTGTGGGGTTCTGCGCATTGGCCGCGCTGTAAAGCGTCTGCAGTTCCCGCGCCGCCTCGTCCGCTGAAAGAAGTGCTGCGATGCCGAAATTCTCGGTGATGGCGTACGGATCGTAGCCCTCGCGGGCGCGGATGTAGCGCACGACATTGGCTTGCGTGATCGCCTGCTGCTCGGTGAGATTGGCCGGCCGTGTCAGGCCCGATTTCACCTCTATATAGCCCGTCGTCTGGTCGACGGTGACAACATAGGGCTCGAAGCTCTTCAGAGGGAGCATCAGGACCACGGCGAGCAGGCTGAGCAGCGCGATCCCGGCGAAGACGATCGAAAAGAACCAGGCGACCCGCGCCGAGCGCTTTGCCCGCTTGATGATCTCCTGTTCCCAGATGTCGCCTTGCTGGAAATAGGACCGCAGCGCGGCTTCGGATTTTTCGGCCATCCCAGCTCTGTTCCTGTCCTTCGATGTCGAACATCAACTTGCCGTCACGTCTGCCGTGGCGTTCCGTTGGATGTAATCGCGCGCTGCATGGAGGCGCCGGCGCCATCCTGCCGGGGTGAATGAAGTCGGGCCTGGACGCGATGCACAGCAGCCCGTGTCTGGCGCGCCGACTGGCCGATTGCTTCACGGCTCCAGAAAATTCCACGTGCGGTCATCTGCCGGGAACGCGGCCCGATCGGCGTCGCCAGCCCGCCCACGATGCCTTGCGCGAGGGATTGCACCTGAAGGAGAACGAAGCTGCCGGCAAGGCAAAGCATGATGAAAGCAGCGAAGTCGCTGAGCTTCAGTTCGCGATTTCCGGAGATGCTGTCGATCGTTGTCAGTTCCGGCTCCATCGCCGCGATCAGGAATGCGGCGATCACGTAGACGAACAGCGGAATGATCGCGTAGAGCAATGACTGGTTGAGCCATCCCATGGCGTAGTTGCGTGTCGCATCGAAAAAGAAGCAGGCAATGAAGATCGGCGCGGTACCCAGCAGCACCCACAGTACGACCTTGGCTAGCACGAGTATGCCCAGCGCGATCGCGACGAACAGGCCGGCGAAAACCATGATGATCATGCCGATCAAAGCGGGCAGGACGGACAGATAGCCAGCCTGCTCGGAGAAGGCCGCCGCGGCGGTGTTTGCGGTCTTCCAGATTTGCGAAAGCCCGTTGGTGGGCTCGGTCACGCCCGTGCCGGACGCCGCCAGGATGGCGCGACCGGCCGCTTCCGGCACGGTGGTCAGCCAGTCATAGACAAGATCGTTGAAATTGGACCAGGTTCCGACCAGGATCAGAATGACGAAGACCCGCACCAGGCGGCCGATGATCTCGGCGACGCTGAGACGTGACGTTCCGAGGAACAACTGCACGCCGTAAAACAGGACGGCAAGGACAAAGAGCAGGCGAAGCAGCGGCTCGAGATCCTGGCTCAGCGCCTCGTACGCGCTTTGCGAGAAATTCTGCCCCGAGGCATCGATCCGATCCAGCAATTCGCCAATGAAGTCGTCCACCACCCTGCCCTATTCTTCTTCCACGGATGCCAGATCCTCGATCGCCGCCAATGCAGCGGCCCTGTCCGCGTTGACCGACATCACCGGCCCGCAATCGTCCCGCGTGCTGGCATAGCTCGACAGATTGGCCGGTCGTTTGCAGGGCGCCGTCTTCTCGCGCGGCGTGCCGCATCCGCTGGCGAGAACCGCCAGTGCCAACACCAGAGCGTTCGAGATGCACTGCCGCTTTCTCATTCGTACCGCAGCGCTTTTTTGGTGTTCGACATGTCGGTCAGCTTGCGCTGGTTCTCGGCGTGCAACGACTGCACGCCGGCATTCAGCACACCGATCATCTCGTTCAACGTCAGGCCCGTCTGAACTTGGAGCTGCGTGTTCTGGTCGATCGAGCCCTTGATGTCCTCAGCCTTGCCGATATCACCGCCGGCGGTTTCGAGCGCGGAGCGGCGCGTTTCGACCGCAGCTTGAGAACCGGTGATCAGAGCCGAGACGCCCACCACCGTTTTCATGAGCTCCTCATAGGATTTGTCGCTGGCCAGCGAACTGTTGTCCTTGCCCGAAAGGGAACGCACGAGCTGCAGGCCGTTGATGAAAAGCGTGGCGGCTTCCACCACCTTGGGATCGAGCGAGCCGAAATCGGCAATCCCGCCCTTCAGGATGCTGTCGAAGGACGGCATGGAGGAGACGCTAAAACCGTTGCCGATCGCGATATCCTTGAGAGGGCCGGCGTCGCCGCCGCGGTCGCCGGTGACCGCCTTCAGGGTCTCCTCGACCGTCGTGAGGATTTCCTTGTTGGTGTCGAGGATCTTGCCGGTTTTTTCGGCGGTATCCCGCGCGACCGCGTAGTTCGTCTTGTCGATGACCGGGATATCGGCGGCGGCCGGCGTGACCCCTACGCCGACTAATGCCAGGAATGCCAGTGAGCGTTTCATGTCGATCTCCATCACTGAGTCTCGAGAAGCAGGTCCGCTTGTCCGTCGATGCGCTGGACACATGCCTTTGCGTCGGCATCCCAGACGAAGCCTTCGCGCTCGTCGCAGAAGCCGGCCACCGGCCGATCGTCGTCTTCGTTCCCCGTCTCGTATCGGGTCGATCGGTTCGTGCCGGACAGGTCGCCCAGCGTCATTGCGTTGCTGGAATTGGTGAGATCGGCGAAGGCCGTGCCGAGGAGGATCAGCCGATTTATTAGTTCGAGGTTGGCGTTGCGCGCGCCCGAATTGTGATCCCAACTGTCCTGGATCGTGCCGGAACCCATGTCGCCGAGTTGCGCAAGCCAGGATGCGACATCGCCGGACCCCTCGCCGATCGCCGCGGTCAGGCCCATTGCGTTCATCGTGCTGGTCCGAGCGCCCTCATAGGCGCCGCCGCCGCCATAGTTGAGGGGAATGCCGGATTTGTCGGAGCCGCCGAAGGCCGGAAGCCATTTTTGGGTTATGTTGGCGACATACCCTTGCGTCTCCTTGAATGGCGGAATGCCGCCATATTTGTTCACATTGCCCGCGCCGGCATTGTATGCGGCGAGCGCCAGCGAGACATTGCCGTTGTACTTTCGAAGCTGCTGCTTGTAGTAGCGGGCGCCGCCGCGAAGGTTCTGTTCAATATTGTAAGGATCGACGCCGAGGTCGCCCGCGGTTCCTGGCATCAGCTGGGCAAGCCCGATAGCGCCTGCTGGAGATTTAGCGCAGGGGTTGAAGCGGCTCTCCTGGTAGACGAGGGCCAGGAACTGGTTTTCGTCGACGCCCTCCTCCCGCGCGATCCGTCGAACCAGGCCGGCGATCGCCGGATTGGCATTCGCCGCTGCGACCGGGTCATCCTTCCGGCCCGGCCGGTACATCGAGCAGGTGACGCTCTGATTGTTGACGTAGCGCTCCTCGTCGACCTTCTCGATCTCGCCGGTTTTCTTGTCGCGATCCTCGCGCTCGTCGAGCACGGTGCCGTCGATGGTCGGAATGTCAGCCATGGCAGGCGACGCCACAAAGACCAGAAGGAGGGGGAGACGCCGGATCATGCTGGAACCTCCCAGCCGCAGAAAGCAGGCAACCACTTTTTCGGATCGTCGCCGAGCCGTGCGCGAAGTGCCGCGCATTGCTCGATCGTCTCCTTCCGGCCGGACATCACGCGAACGAGATCCGGCATGGCGGTGAGGTCGAGCCTGGCGATGACTGAGTCGTTGCCGTGCTTGATCAAAAATGTCCGCCGCTCGGGCGGCGTGTTGCGAATGAAGGCGTACTCTTTGGCGGTAAGGCCGAAGCGGCGGATGTAGCTTTCCTCGTCCGCGCGGGGGTTGGGGAAATGCAGATTGGTCGCGGACTGCTCGATCAGCGTGTGCGATTGCGGCGAGCGTGCGATGTCGGCCGCCGATTGCGTGCCGAAGCCGACGATCCCGTTGAGTTTGCGGATCGTCTTCATCTTGTCGACGATGTAATTCGAAAAGACCTGATCCTGCAGAAGCTTCCAGCCCTCATCCATGAAGATGAGAACCGGCTCGCCGGTAAGCAGCTCGTCCAGCCGGTGGTAGAGGTACATCAGCGCCGGCGTTCGCACGTCCTGATTGTCGAGGATGTGCGTCATGTCGAAACCAAAGATCCGCCGACCTGAGAAGGACAGGACATCCTGTGGCGCGTTGAAGAGCCAAGCCTTCTCGCCCTCGAACCATGGACGCAGACGTGACTGGAGATCGTTGGCGTCGGAGCGTGCGCGGCCCATCAACAGGCCGGAAAGGTTGGCAAGCGTGCGCTGTTCGACCGGCTCCTGGCAGATGCGTCCGATGGCGCGCTCCAGCGTGTCCTCTTCCTCTTGGGAAAAGCCGTGGCCGTCTGCCGGATCGAGCATGGCCTTGAGGAGACGATGCAGGAACTCGCGATTGGTCGCGCTGTTCTCGAGCTGCAGCGGATTGAAGCCGGTCGCCACGCCCGGCTGGAGCACCTCATAGTCGCCGCCGACGGCACGGATGAAGATCTCGGCACCGCGGTCCTTGTCGAAGAAGACGGCCCGCGGCTCAGGCGAGATCCGGAAGGCCTGCGCAAGCAGGAAGGTCAGGGCAACCGTCTTGCCCGAGCCGGTCGGACCCGTGACCAGAAAATGACCGATGTCGCGCTGATGAAAGTTGAACCAGTAGGGCGTCTGCGACGTCGTTTCGAGGATCGAAATCGGCAGTCCCCAGTGGTTGCCCCCAACCGACCCGGTGGCGAAATTGTGCAGCGACGAGAAGCCGGAAAAATTCGAGCTGGATAGCATGCAGGAGCGTGCGATGTAGGCGTGGTTGCCTGGAAGCTGCGCCCAGAACGAGGCCTCCATGTTGAGGTCCTCGCGCAGCCAGTTGATGTTCATGTCGGTGAGGCAGGACCCGAGTTCGGCGACCGCCTTGTCGAGGCCAGTGAGATCGCGCGACAGGCACAACAGGCTGAAATGGTGATAGCCGAATACGGCTTCTTGGTTGAGCAGGCTGTTCAGCGCGAAGTCGATATCGGTCTCGACGGTGCTGCCCGATTCGTCCGACGCGTGGATCTGGCGCTGCAGCCGCGAAATGCGCTCCTGCGCGATCGGCTTGTCGGCAAGCGTGAACGACTGGGTGCAGATGAACTCGTGATTCATCTGCAGGAGCCCGTCGAGCATTCCGGGCCCGGAGAATGGCGGATATTCCTTGATGGACAGCATCGCGCCGAAACGATTCTCCGCCTCGGTTGGGCCCTGCGCCTGCAGCGTCCGTTTCGAAAAATGCAGGCGCGACGTCCCGACATAGCTGCGGATGCCCATGCGGGGCAGGCGCATCTCGCGCGCGACGCCGCAGGTGAGCAGCGTGTTGATGAAGGCGCAGGGTTCCGAGTAGGGTTCGCCATCGCGGTAGACGACGCCAAGTGAACGCGCGCCGTATTTTTGGAGCTCACGAGTGACGTTGCCCACGATCTCTTCGAGTTCGTTGATGCGTTCGTGCAGGCGCTGCTCAAGGACTTCTCGGCCGGAAGAGCGATCGAGCAGCCTCGAAAATCCCTCGGCGGCGCCGAGCGCGCCGCGCATTCCGGAACGGACGATCGTGAGGTAGAGCTCGTTGGCGAACATGCGCTTGTCGCGCAGCGACGCCATATAGCGCGTGTTCAGAAGATCGCAGAACGGGTCCGAGAAACGCCCGCCGATCGAGGGCTTGACCTCCTTGCGGACCACCGTCGACCAAAGCGAATAGCGGCTCGAGGCGAGCGCGCGGATCAGCGTGTTCTGGACGGCCGCGCGCATATTGAGCTCGGCCTGATCCTCGGTTTGGAAGAACAAACCGTCCAGCTTGATCACCGAAAGGATCGCACCGCTTTCGAGGCCGATGACGGTGTCGGCGACATGGCGCAGATACGGAATGTGGGTCGACATAAGCCGCTCGCGCCGGCGCTCACGTCCAAATCCCAGCTCTTCGGCGACGACGTTCAACATGGTCAGGGCCCGTACGAGTTCGTGCGCCAGAACAGCCGGTTGGGTGTCCGCGGCGTGCGGCGGCCGACCACCTGGGCAAGATCGAGGATCCGGATGTCGCGGCTGCAAAAGGCGAAGAGCGCGAGATAGATCAGCGGCGCCATCAACGCCGACCAGAAGCTCGTGCTCACGAGGAAGGCGATCAGCGTGAAGCCGACGATGATGTAGAAGGCGTTGAGCGGGATGCCCCACATCATTGGCGGCCGCGTGAGGCCGATGACCAGCGGCGTCAGATGGGGTTTTTCGTCGGTGAACTCGACCATCGTTCAGTTCCCCACGGCCGCGATCATCTCGTCGACGATCGCCGGCGCGCCAAAGACAAGGCCGATGCCGAGCACGACCGCGCCGGCGGTGAACCAGGAGAGACGTCCGGCGAACGCAAGGAAGCCGAGCGCGATCACCGCGATGATGGCGAGCAGCCGTCCGAACGGCCCGGTGATGAAATCCACGATCATCTGGACCGCGGTTTCCAGTGGCGCAAAGGCGCCAGAGGATTGCGCCAATGCCGGCTCTGCAAACACCAGACAGATTGCCAGCATCATGAGGAATGCAACCGGCATTGGCACTGGCCGAGCAGCGGGCGCATAGGAAACGTCGTTCATGGGTAACCTCCGGCTAGAAATGCATGACGCCGCCGACCCACTGGCGGCGTTCGCGCGAGGTGATGGCTCCGCTCGCGGGCGTGGACTTCTGCTGATCAGCAACGTTACGCCGTTCGCTCAGGGTTAGAGCGCTTCCTTCAAGACCCATCTGGATATTGAGAACTTCGGCGACGTACCCGAGCGTTTCCTTGAAGGGCGGTATGCCGCCGTGCTCGCGCACGCTTCCTTCGCCGGCGTTGTAGGCAGCGGCGACGAGAAGCGGATTCTGGAATTCGTCGGTCAGCGCGCGGAGGTAACGTACCCCGCCATCGATATTCTCTTTCGGATCGCAGATATCGGTCACACCGAATCGCTCGGCCGTTGCAGGCATGAGCTGCATCGGGCCACGCGCGCCCTTGGGCGAATTGCGCAGCCGGTCGAGCCTGCTTTCGGCGGTTACGACCGCGACGGCGAATCCGGGATCGACATTGTGCCTCTGTGCCGCCTCGATGACGAGGCGGGTGATTTCGGCAGGCGTTGCCGGCGACGGCCCGCATTCCGGTATCCCGGACGGAGCGTCACTATCAAAATGATTGTTGTCGCGTTCAAGCCCGACGGCCTCGGATGCCGGCATGCCGATCGGCTCGGACGCCTGATGCCGGGGAACGATCCGGCCACCCTCCCCCAACACGTAGTCGTCCGGCAACCGCGCCCAACGGGCTTCGGCAACCGTGTCGGCCGAGGATGCGACGTCATCCTCTTGCCGATATTTGCGAGCCTCTTCGTACTGGAAAAATGAGGATGCAGACAGTTCGGACGCCAATGCTGCCCGGTCTGGGATAACGCACATGCTCGTGAGGATTGTCACGGCCAGAAGCGGCGCTATCGACGGTGATTTTGCTTGGCTTCCCATGGGTCCGCATCCAAAGCCTTGACACGACAGACGCTCGAATGGTTAGGCGACAGAAAAAACAATGTCAATTTGATTGTGAATTTTCTTGCAAAGAGAAAGGAGGCAGGCCAATGTCGACCACAGTGACAACCTGGAGGCGACTGCAAATGAGACGAGTAGCCGGATTCATGGCAGCGATTGGCGCATGCCTGCCGGCTTATGCCGCCGGACCGGTGGACGAAGCCTATGTCCGTTCGCTCGCGGCGCCGGGAAAGACAGTCCTTGTCATGGAATATTACGACGGCGAGGGGAAAGTGTCGGAGCGCAAAGGCTATGCATCGGCTTCCGGATTTAAGCCGGTGTCGCCTACCGACTTTCGCGTCGACGCAAATCTGACAGTGCACCTCTACGGAATCGAGCCGTGCACCGGCGACATGGTCAATCGCAAGGAAGGTTTTGCCGGGTCCTGTGATGACTACGCGCGCCAGGGTCTGGCAACACTGCTCCAGTCGCCCCGTGTGGTCTACTGCCGCGCCTTCGTCAGCGAAACTGGTGCGCAGGCGCAGGACGCAACCTGCTACGGCTACTACAACTACCCAGGCAGCCTCGATACGATCGACATGTTCGAGGAGCAGCTGGTCTCGCTCGGCACTCACCGCATCGCAAAGCGGGCGGACGGGACACCCACACGAGCCGATCTGAAGGAAGCCGAGGACATCGGTCGCCGCGGCTTCGGCATGTGGGCCGATCCAAGGGTTGCGGGCGAATGAAGTCCCCTGCCCTCTTCCTGTCGCTGACCGTCGGCGTGACGCCGGCAACGGCCGCGCCGCCGGAGGGCTACTTCGAGTTGAAACCGGGCGTAACGCTCGAAAGCGGAGACAGCTGGCAGGATGGCGACCGACATTTTCGCCTGTTCGGCGTGCAGGCCTGCCTGCGCGGTACAGTTTACACCGATAGGTCAGGCGCCCGCCGCGACTGCGGGGAGGCGTCCTTGGCGGTGCTTGCCGCCTACATCGCAGATACACATCCCGTTTGCGCCCCGGTCGCGCAGACGGACAAAACGGTCTTTGTGTCCTGCTACGCCGCGATCGGCGCCGACCGGCTCGACCTCGCCAATTTGATGATCTCTTCGGGCTTCGCCTTCGCCTCCCTGGACGAACGCGGCCTGCCACACCACACGCCCTACGCCGTGGTGGAGCAGACCGCCCGGGAAAAGAAGGTCGGTCTCTGGCAGTTCGACGATGTCCAGCATCCGGCGCTCCTGCTCGGTCAAAGTGCAGCCCGTGGAAGCACGTCGCCATGACGTCGGTTCCTGTCAGGTCGGGTGTCGTGGCTTTGCTGCTAACCGCCCTGCCCTATCCAGTCCAAGCGGCCGACCTCCTGCGCGAGGAGAGACGATCTACCGTCGAAGCAGGATCGGTTCTTGAACTGAGCGAATCAATACGAATCGTCGGCCGAGCGTCAGTCATCGATGGCCGAACGCTTTGGTTCCCAAATGGCAGACACAAGGTAAGACTGGCCTCAATCGACAGCTGCGAACTGCCACAGTGGGCCTACGATCCTCGCCCGCACGGCGAAGGCGCAATCCCGACGCCAGTGCCATGCGGTCCTTTTGCGAAGGCGTGGCTGAAGCGCACGGTTGGTAGCGCGCAAGTGACTTGTATCGTCCGCTCACATGATGCCGACGGCGCGCTCCTAGGCCATTGCTCGGTGCGCGGTCGCGATTTGGCGCGGGAAATGCTGCGCGTCGGCTGGGCGCGAGTGAACTCGCCGGCGCCGGCCGAATATCTGACCTGGCAGAACTATGCGGTGTCTGCTCGGCACGGAATGTGGGCCACCTATGTGCTTGATATGCCCGAGTGGCGACGCAAGGCGGTGGACCGAAGGCTGACCAGAAGGCCTATCGCTGATTTCAACCTGCTCGCCGAACGCGAGAGCGAGATCTCACCGCCGTTCGCGGATGCGAGCAGGCGCCCAAAGCGAACAGACAGATAAGGCTGACCGAAGGAGACGTCCTATGAATCGAGTCGGGCTGACCGCGACTGCGGCAATCGTCTCCGCGGCGGCGTGGATGTCGTTCACGGACCGTGCTGGGGCGTAAGCGCTGTTTCGCCCCCATCTTCATCGGGGCGGGGTGAGCGGGCACATTGACGATCCGGTTTGGAGGATCGTTTTGTGTCTGGACTTGAGCATAGACTTGAGCCGGAGGTCGAGGTCCGACGCTTCGAGGTGATCAACGGGGCTCTGGGCCGCCGGCGCTGGTCAGCGGACGAGCGGGCGCGGATCCTGGAAGAGACACTCGTTCCCGGTGTCGTGGTGTCGGCGGTGGCGCGTCGCCACGGGCTTTCTCCGCAGCAGTTGTTCACGTGGCGGCGGGAGGCTAGCAAGGCGGCTGCGGCGTTGCCGGCCTTTGTTCCGGCGGTGATCACGCCGGAGCCGGTGGCCGCGGAACCCACGCCTGTGAAGCCTCCCCGTCAGCGCGCCAGGCAATCACCGTCGCGCCGTCGGTCTGCTGCGATTGCGCTCGATGTTGGCGGCGTGAAGGTGAGGATCGAGAACGGCGCCTCTGCCGCCACGATCGCAGCCGTGATCGGCGCCTTGAAGGGCAACGCGTGATCGGGCCGTCGGGCCATGTGCGGGTGATGGTGGCGACGAAGCCTGTCGACTTCCGCAAAGGAGCGGAGGGCTTGGCGGGGCTGGTGCGCGACACGATGGGCGCCGACCCGTTCTCGGGCGCGGTCTACGTCTTCCGGGCCAGGCGGGCCGATCGCATCAAGCTCGTCTTCTTTGACGGCACGGGTGTGTGCCTGTTCGCCAAGAGGTTGGAGGACGGCAAGTTCCAGTGGCCCGCCATCACGGACGGCGTGGTGCGGCTCACCGCGGCGCAGCTGCAGGCGCTGCTTGAGGGCCTCGACTGGCGGCGTGTGCATGATGCGCGCGACACCCGCGTCCCGATCGCCGCGAGCTGAGCCTTCGTGCTGGCAAGCCGCTGGAACGTGTGCTCCAATCGCTTCCGTGAGCGAACCGACCGTAAGCCTGCCGGACGAGCCTGCCGCCTTGAAGGCGATGCTGGCGGCCGAGCGCAGCGAGAACGAACGGCTGCGCCAGATCATCCGCGAACTGCAGCGTCACCGCTTCGGCCGGCGGGCCGAGAGCCTGCCCGAGGACCAGCTACTGCTGGCCCTCGAGGAGGCTGAGCAGGTCGAAGCGCAGGGCTTCGCCGAAGAGGATGCCGTCGATCCTGCCAAACGCGATGCCCGAGCCCGTAAGCGGCGCGCCAACCGAGGCTCGCTGCCGGCCCATCTGCCGCGCATCGAGCAGGTGATCGACATCGCCAGCAAGACCTGCCCGTGCTGCAACGGGCTCCTGCACGTGATGGGCGAGGACAGGTCGGAGCGCCTCGACGTCGTGCCGGCCCGGTTCCGCGTGATCGTGACGCGCCGGCCGAAGTATGCCTGCCGCTCCTGCGAGGCGGTGGTGCAGGCGCCGGCACCGGCCAAGCTGATCGAGGGCGGCCTGCCGACCGAGGCGATGGTGGCGCATGTGCTCGTCGCGAAGTATGCCGACCACCTGCCGCTCTATCGCCAAGCTCAGATCTACGCCCGCCAGGGCGTCAGTCTCGACCGCTCGACGCTGGCCGATTGGGTCGGCAAGGCCGCCTTCCTGCTCAGACCCGTGCACGAGCGCCTGTTCGAGCGGCTGAAGGCGTCAGATCGGCTCTTCGCCGACGAGACCACCGCGCCGGTGCTCGATCCCGGCCGCGGGCGCACCAAGATCGGACAGCTCTTTGCCTATGCCCGCGACGACCGAACCTGGGGCGGGCTCGATCCGCCCGGCGTCGCCTATCTCTATGCGCCCGATCGCAAGGCCGAGAACGTCATCCGCCATCTCGCCGGCTTCGCGGGCACCCTGCAGGTCGATGGCTATGCCGGCTACAAGATGCTGGCCGAGAAGAACGCCGTGAGCCTCGCCTTCTGCTGGAGCCATGTGCTGCGCAAGTTCTACGAGCTTGCCCAGTCAGGTCCGGCGCCCATCGCCACGGAAGCGCTGGCGCGCATCGCCGAGCTCTACAAGATCGAGGGCGACATCCGTGGCCGCCCGGCCGGGGAGCGGCGCGCCGTCCGACAGACGCGAAGCCGGCCCATCCTCGCGCAGTTCGAGCCCTGGCTGCGTGCCAGGCTCGCGCTCGTCAGCCAGAAGAGCAAGCTCGCCGAGGCGATCCGCTATGCGCTCACCCGTTGGACGGGCCTCGCCCGCTTCCTCGACGACGGCCGCATCGAGATCGACAACAATGTCGTCGAGCGCTCGATCCGGCCCATCGCGCTGAACCGCAAGAATGCCCTCTTCGCCGGTTCCGACGGCGGCGGCGAGCACTGGGCCATCATCGCCTCGCTCGTGGAAACCGCCAAGCTCACCGGCATCGATCCCCAAGCCTACCTGGCCGACGTCATCACCCGCATCGTCGCCAGCCACCCCCACAGCAAACTCGACGATCTGCTCCCCTGGGCCTACCTGCCCGCGCCGCTCAAGGCCGTGGCCTGAAAACAGCGCTTACGCTGGGGCGAGTGAATGGGGATGTGAGGTGCTTCTCTGCGCATCGTCCTCGAACCCGGCTTGGCGAGGTGTGCCGGCCTGTCACCCTCCGATGTATCGGTTGATCTCAGCGATGAAGGGCTGGGGGTTTTCGTGGCCCACCTGCCCCGAGGCTGGGACCGGCAAACCCGGCCACGAAGCTTACGACGAGTGTCCCGCGGGTTGGAGTGTAGGATCGAGCAATCAGGATCATGCCGGCGGACAGGCCGATCTGTGTATTCAGGTTCGCAATAGTTGTCCGTCGGGCTTTGGCGGTCGCGATGGTTGCGAGCGGACCGTGAAGATGCCACGTCCTCGGCGGGAAGACCCATATTATTTCGACATTCGACGAGACGACGGCAATGTCACGCGACATTGGTTCAATCTGAGGCGCTAGCTGCCTCGGACGGTCTTCCTGGTGCTCTCGCCCGTCCCCCTAACCTGTCCGACAACACGTTTACTCATTGCCGAAGGAAGGCGATCAGACTGTCTTGATGGGGGCGAAGGGTATCCAAGACAGTCTCGATGTCGTTCGCATTGATAGGCGCCCCATCCACCATTATCGTGGCCATCAGATAGAGCAACTTGCTGCGTGCCCCTTCCGCGGTTGCCGGAGCCATGCGGATCAGTCTCGATAATGCCTTTCGCTCGCGCCATCTTCCAAAGATCAAGATTGGATAACGCAGTTGTGACCAACGGCTCTTTGCCGAACGCTCGAGGACGCGCCTGTGTGCACGCGCTCGCTTATGGCATGCGATCATCGAAGAGATTGTTCTTTCTGGCAGCTCAAAACGTCCGCTCATCTTCTCTCAATCAAGATGATTCCGGAATGTGATTCCCGGATTTCCACACCGAACCCAGCTCGTCTACAGTTCCTGACATCCTGAGCGGTGACGCGATAGGGATGGGTGTGTCCCGTTTTTTCCGAGGGGGAGGGAACCATCCCTATCAATTTCTGGTCGAATGTCGTTTGCTGGGTCACGGCATGGGCAGGGCACAACGAGGATCAAACTCGGAGGTCTCCCGTGCGTAAAGCCTTGGTCGTCGAAGATCAAAATCTGATGCGCCAAGCCCTGATGGCCGAACTGCAGGCCGGCTTGGACGATTGCTTCATCTCAGGTGCACAGACGTTCGCAACTGCTCAGCGCTTACTGACCGAAGATCATTTCGATCTCATCGTGACTGACCCAGGCCTGCCCGGCTTCGATCCAACGTCACGTCAGGACCGCCTTTGGGTTGTCGAGACGATGATCCGATCCGCGCCCACGGCTATCCATATCGTGGTCACTGGGTCCGACAGCAACGATGAGGCGATCGCGTGTCGCGCCCTGGGGGCCTCGGCCTACGTTGCGAAAACAGGTCTATCGCCCGGGACGTTGTGCGAAATTCTTGGCGAGGTAGCGCAAGATGCGTTCCCTCTCCGCTATTCCGTATCCGACGTTCAAGCTCTCGAGGTGAATATTTCTGGGCTTACACCGCGTGAAGGGCGCGTGATCGAGCTGTTACTCGGCCGTCGATCAGAAGAAACAAAGCGAGAGATATTTGACAAGATGGCGAAAGAGTTCAGCATCGATCCGTCGAGCGTTGAGAAATACTACAAACAGGCACGTGCAAAGCTATTGAAGCTCGGCCCCTTGCCAAAGGGACTTTAAGCCATGGCACTTGACGTTCACGGGGTGCAACTCCCCATCGACTCCGCGGAGGTATCTCCGGAAATCTGGTCGGCTCTCATGAGCGGGCAATACGAGGCGAACGAAGCCCGAAGGGTCCGACGTGCGATTCAACCGAACGACCGTGTCCTGGAACTCGGCGCCGGCTTGGGAGTGGTGACATCGATTATCGCCTCGATAGACGGCGTTCGAGTTTGGAGTTTTGAGGCCGATCCTCGAACGGCGCGATTGGCTCAACGCGTGGTCGACCTAAACTGCAGCGATAATGTCACGCTCAGGAACGGCATCTTGGCAGCGGGACCCTCCAAGCGAGTGGAGTTCTTCCAGCGGAGCGACTTCTGGATGTCGTCGACATTTGCCGAGCAGGGTCCATACGAGCAAGTCATCCAGGTCCCCTCTTCCGATATCGATACCTTCCTCGACGCACACGACATCAATGTCCTGGTCATGGATATCGAAGGTTCCGAATTCGAACTGGTACAGCATGCAAAGCTCCCCGGTGTCGAACGCATTTTCCTTGAACTGCACGATCATCTCTACGGACTGGCCGGCGTCCAGGCGATCACCGAAGCGCTTGCGCGCAAGGGACTCATCTACGATCCGCGAGGATCAAGCGGACCTTGCGTGCTTTACTCGGTCGATGATGGCGAAAGACAGTTTGATGCGGAGATCGCACATGCGACCTAGAACCCTCATTACGTCTGTCTGTGGTGCGGTCGCATCTATTCCATTGGCATTCGCCGCCTATACAGATCCCAACGTGCTCACCATCGAGGACGCGGAGCGCGGACCCGCGGCTCGGCACAAAATCGAACAGCTCAGGACTGAGTACGAAAACGTTGCGATCGAGACACGCACGCCGTGGACCAAAGACGGAGAGGTCATTACGTTCCGTGGGCCGCGAATCCTGGACGTCCTCCGCAGCCACAAGCTCGACGTGAACGCGTCGGTTCAGTTCATCGCGTACGACAACTTTACGTCCGAAATCACTCTGGAAGAGATTCGGTCTTACGGCCCGATTTTTGCGATTGATCGCGCCTGCACCGATGCCGACCGCCAATCAAAGAGGTGCGCGCTGGACCAAGTTTTCACCCCGCTCGCCCCCAAAGAGCAGGGTCCCATTTTCCTTGTGTGGCCTTATGAAGAGCTTCCCGCGGCCTACGTGCCGGCTCGCAATTCCATCTGGGTGTGGTTTGTCGTCGCGGTTCGACCTGTGCAATGACTTCCCTGCCCGGGCTCAAAGCCGCCCTGCCCTATATGGCTATAGGCGTCGCCTTACTCCTTTCAGTATGGGCCTTCTTTCGTTCGGAGCACTACAGAGCGGAGTCCGATCTGAACTTCAGCCAGAACTATGAGATCCAGTGGCGAACGACCCAGATCAGGGAGCACCTCGCTCGTATCCATGGCGACTTGAAGCTGTCGGCCGCCACCGGCCAACCAGCAGCCGATCTGGCGCGCCAGACCTTCTTGCTCGATGCGAATGTTGGCCAACTGCTCAAGCTCGACTATGCCAAGAAATTCCTCCGCGATCGGGACATTCAACTCTTGAACGAACTGCACACGATCGCTCTGACCCATCTCGATCCTTTGGTCAAAGGGTCTACAAATTTTGGTTCTGCACTGAAGGCTATGCCAGATCTGGAGCAGCGCATGTTCGAAGTCTCCGGCACCGCCGTCGCGCACGCCGAGACGCTGAACGCGGCCTCGCACATCGGCGCGGCAGCGTCCCGGAACAGGTTTCTGTTCGCCGCCGCACTCACTCTGGCTGCTGCTTGCTACACCATGCTTCACCTGCGAAATGCATTTGCCCGGCGGAGAGACCAGCAGCTCAGTTCGTTCTCGACGCTTTTTGCGCACATGACGCGTTCACGGGTCACAGCACTGCGCTTCTTCCTCGATTACCAAAGTGAAGAAAGTGTCCGACACCCCGAAATGCTCGCTTCGGCGCGCGAAGCCGTCAAGCAGCTCGACGCCATTACGACTGGCCTAAATACCGTCGCATACGAAAACGCAGAGGTGCGTCGCAAACGACTGGCGGAAGTGCTGGAGGACCTGAAGTCGGGCCGACAGACAGCATTGGAGTTTATGATCGCGAGTGACGCTGCTGCAGTGGATGTTCCAGCGGCCCAGATGTGGCTTGTGCTAGACGAGATCCTTCGGAATGCGGAAGCCGCGCTTGGCAACAATCCTGATGGGTTGATAAAGATTATCGCCAGGATTGCTGAAAGGCCGCTAAGCCGGCAACGGCGACTGGTGCTCGAGATAATCGATAGTGGCCCGGGAATGTCGCCAGAGGTGCTGGCTCGTGCAAAGATGCCGTTCTTCTCGACAAAGGCCGGGAGACACACTGGCCTCGGACTAGCAGGGTGCGCGCAGATGATTTCTGCTTTGCATGGAAAACTTACGATCGCGTCTCAGCCGGGTTTGGGTACATCAGTACAGATTTCTCTGCCGATATAGTGCGTAAGCGTGACGGATTCTGTCATCTAGTCAGCTGACCGAGACAAAAGAGTCTGGCGGAGGATTCCGGGACGGTGCGGTGTGTGCGAGCCTTGGGGATGCGCACAGGCATCTTCTTTGAGGTCAGCGTCGCGGCCCGCCGCCAACTGGAAGCGATCGTGGCTGACGGCAACACGCCGCAAAAGCATGTCTGGCGGGCACGGATCGTTCTTCTGAGTGCGGCCGGGACGGGCACCAGCACGATCATGCGGGAGGCGGGTGTTTCCAAGACGGCGGTGTGGCGCTGGCAGGAGCGCTTCATAGCCGAGGGCGTGGCGGGGCTTTTGCGCGACAAGACCCGACCGCCCGGCCGTGCGCCGGTGGCGACAAGCAAGGTAGCCGAGATCGTGCGCCTGACACAGGCAGAGCCGCCACACGAGGCGAGCCACTAGACGGCACGCGCCATGGCCGCCGTCTGCGGCTTGGCCGTTTCCACGGTGCCGGCGATCTGGAAGAAGCACGGCTTGGCACCGCACCGCTGGCGGACCTTCAAGCTGTCGACCGATCCGGCCTTTGTCGCCAAACTGCACGATGTCGTCGGCCTCTATGTCGATCCGCCGGCGCACGCCATCGTGCTGTCCGTCGATGAGAAGAGCCAGATCCAGGCGCTTGAGCGCACGCAGGCCGGCCTGCCGATGAAGGCAGCGCGACCGGCCACACGGACCCACGACTATGTCCATCACGGCACCACAACACTGTTTGCCGCCCTCAACGTGCTGGACGGCACCGTGATCGGACGCAACATGCAGCGCCACCGCCACCAGGAGTTCATCCGTTTCCTCAATGTTGTCGAGGCGGCTGTGCCGGCCGGCAAGGCCGTGCATGCCATCCTCGACAACTACGCCGTTCACAAGCATCCCAAGGTCCGCCAGTGGCTGGAGCGTCATCCACGCTGGATGTTCCACTTCACCCCAACCTCGGCGTCATGGGTCAACGCCGTCGAGGGCTTCTTCGCCAAGCTCAGCAAGCGAAGGCTGAAGCGCGGCACCTTCTACTCCCTCGTCAATCTCCGGGCCGCCATCAACCGCTTCATCGCCGAGCACAACGTCGCACCCAAACCCTTCGTCTGGCGCGCCGATCCCAACGCCATCATCGCAGCACGAAAACGCGGGTTCCAAGCGTTGGAGTCAGTCCACTAGGACGATTATGCGTACAGGATCAATAACCTTCGGGGATGCGTCACGAGCCTCGTCTAGCAGGCTGTTCAAGAAGTCCCTCGCGGTCGTTGTTTGATCGTAATTCATTGGGTCCGGAGAGATTCGGGAGCGATGTGTTCTATCCGGCCAGATTCTGCGCTTGCCGGAAATGCTGCAGTGCAACGGCTGTGCAGACATGGTGCTACCGGGTTCTATCCCCTGCCCTCTGGTGCACTCCGGAGGTCTATTCGCCCCCTGCTGCCCCCGGATTTTCCGGGTTAGAAGGCGTCTCCTGCCCTTCACACGGGTGGGGTCGCAGGTTCAATCCCTGCATCGCCCACCATCCACTTTCCTGAAATTGCTGCGCACTTTCAGATTTTCGTGGATGGATGGTCTGGCTGTTTCGGCTTCCGCTTTTGAGCCGCCCAGGCGTTGCGCTCCACCTGCCCGGCGGCGAGCGACGACGCGATTATCCCAGGCATCGCGCCCGACACTACCTTTTAACCGGCGCAAGAATCCTCAAGTTTCCGTCGCACGGCGAAAAGCGGGCCGGTAGAACGCGCGTTAGCGTCCCCATCCTAACGACCGGCTGGGCCAATCCAGCCAAGCGGAACCAGCAAGGGAACGACAATGTATCAAGCGCTTTGTCGAAGCGGCGCACTGGCGGTTGCGCTCTTATTGGGCACAGTAACCTGGGGTCATGCCCAGGAGCCGCAGCCGGGAGGAACGTTCATCGCCGCACTCGAAGGCGAGCCGGCGACGCTCACCGCCCACCTGACGACCGACGCCGTCGCGGTCAGCGTCGCATCCAACATCTTCAGCAATCTCATCGGCCTGGACTACGACTTCAACCCGGTTCCCGAGCTCGCCAAGAGCTGGACGGTTTCCGAGGATGGCCTAACCTACACGTTCAACCTGGAAGAGAACGCCCAGTGGCACGACGGGCAGCCGGTAACGGCGGCGGACGTCGAGTACACCTTCGCGGAGGTGCTGGCCAAGGTCCATCCGCGCGGCTCCTCCTGGTGGCCGAACGTCGAGAGCGCCAAGGCCCTGGACACGCACACCTTCGAGGTGAAGCTGAAGTCGCCCTATGCTCCCTTCCTGACTATGATCGCCTCGACGCTTTCGAGCGGCGCGCTGATCCTGCCCAAGCACATCTACGAAGGCGCCGACCCCCGCACCAATCCCGCCAACCTCAAGCCGGTCGGCAGCGGACCGTTCAAGTTCGAGGCATGGGAAGCCGGCAACAACATCGTCCTGGTCAAGAACGAGAACTACTGGAAGCCGAACCTGCCCTATCTCGACCGCATCGTCTTCCGCTTCACGCCGGACGAAGCGTCGCGCCTGATCGCCTTCGAGGCCGGCGACGTCGACTTCCTGCACTCCTACATCATGCCGATCGACCAGGCGCAGCGGCTGCGCGCGGACGACAGGTTCACGGTCGTCAACAGCGGCCTGGAGGCTGTGGCGCCAAACGATTTCCTCCTCTTCAACCTGAGGAACGAGGCGCTGTCGAAGCTCGAGGTCCGGCAGGCGCTGGCCCATGCCATCGACCGCAAGGAAGTCGCAGCCAAGTCGACTTTCAGCGAAGGCGTTCCGGCGAACAGCTTCGTCAACAGCAGCCTGCATTGGCTCTTCACCGAAGAAGGAAACTACTCCTTCGATCCCGCTCAGGCGGAGAAGATGCTCGATGCCGCGGGCTATCCGCGCAAGCAGGACGGCACGCGCTTCGAGCTGCGCCTCGTATGGGCGACGGGCCGGCCCTACGAGGCCAGGGCCGGAGAAGTCGTCAAGGACCAGTTGTCGCGGATCGGCGTCACGGTCGTGGCGCAGGCCATGGAGCGCACCACCTTCATCGAGGAAGTGTTCACGAACTGGAACTTCGACATGGCCGTGCAGGGCTTCACCACCGGGCCCGATCCGACGTTCAACGTGACCCCGCGCTACCACACCGCGCAGATCAAGAAGATCCCGTTCGTCAATGCGATGGGCTACTCGAACCCGAAGCTCGATGAACTCTTCGACAGCGAGTACAAGATGCTCGACCGCGGCGAACGCGCCGAGAGCTGGAAGGAAGTCCAGCGCATCCTGATGGCCGACCTGCCCGCCCTGCCGCTTTTCGAGCTGACGCAGACCAGCGCGTTCTCGGCGAAGTTCAAGGACGTCATCACCGGGCCGCTAGGCTACATCCAGAACCGCGAACGAGCCTTCTACATTCCCTGAACGCGGCCCCATCCGGGC
The DNA here is from genome assembly GCA_905339215.1 of Rhizobiaceae bacterium. Lineage (GTDB taxonomy): Bacteria > Pseudomonadota > Alphaproteobacteria > Rhizobiales > Rhizobiaceae > DUSC01. The sequence goes on along the minus strand of CAJPFN010000028.1, from coordinate 16,183 downwards.
AGCCATCCAGCCGGTCGGCGCCCGCCGACCGGCTGGACTTTTTTCGAGTGCTATGCATGCTGCATGCGTGAGCCAACGCTACCGGAAAGGGCGTCACGGTTTGGATGCACGTGGAAATTTGATGCGACGGCAATCCGCCGCGTCAAGCCAGTCGAACGTCCCTTGGCGCAAGAGCGGCGACAGGCCGACGACGGTAGCGGTACTTCTCATCCCGTCCTTCTCGCTGTTGGCCTACGCCTCCGCGATCGAGCCACTTCGGGCGGCCAACTACTTCGCCGGCAAGCGTCTCTACGAGTGGTACCATATCGGCATCGGGTTCGAGCCCATCCTGTCCACGCACGGCCTGTCGATCACGCCGACGAGGATCGACGAGGCGGCCAACCCCGACCTGCTTCTGGTCTGCGCCGGCGTGGGTGTCGAGAACCATGCCCGGCCCGAGACCTTCGCGCTGCTGCGGTCGTTCGCGCGGCAGAAGATCGCGATCGGCGCTATCTCCTCCGGCGCGTGGCTGCTGGCGAAGGCCGGCCTGCTCGACGGCTTCCGCTGTACGGTGCATTGGGAACTGGCGGAAAGTCTCGCCGAGGAGCACCCGAACCTCCAGATCACCAACCGGCTCTACGAGATTGACCGCGATCGGCTGACCTGCTCGGGCGGCATCGCGCCGATGGACATGATGCACGCCCTGATCCAGCGGGAATACGGGTCCGAACTTGCCTCGCGGGTCTCGGAATGGTTCATCCAGACTCAGGTGCGCGATGGCGAGCAGCCTCAGAAGATGGACGCCCAGCACCGCTTCGGCATCACCCATCGGGGCCTGCTGCGCGCGCTGAACGCCATGGAGCGCCAGGGCGACGGCGACCTTTCGCATGACGAACTGGCGAAGCTCGCAGGGGTGTCGAAACGCCAGTTGGAGCGGCTGGCCCGGTCGCAGCTCGGCTGTACGCTCGGCCAGCATCACCGCGCCATGCGGCTCGACCGCGCTCGGCTGATGCTTCAGCAGACGACCCTTTCGATCCTCAACGTGGCGCTGGCGTGCGGCTTCGCCACCGCAAGCCAGTTCTCGACTGCCTACCGGGCCAGATTCAGCTATCCACCCAGGGTGGAGAGGACACGCCGGCATGCCCGGCATAATCCCCGGCCGCCGGAGACGGGCGAGCTCGCGTCGTCCTGATGCATGTCTCCCGAAAGTAGGACCGGTTCCCGGTTGATGGCATCCCTATGCAAGGACCTGACGCGCTGCGCGCGAAGCCGGAAGATCGCAACGCGCTTCGGCGCCCGATGAGGCGAGACTTCGCCCCATGCGACTTTGCGACTTTTCAGAAGTTCATGTCGCTTTTTGAAAGAGCGACCGTCCGCGCCATGCGAGGCTCCGATCATCGACCGGAGAGGCTGCCTAGCCGGCGGCGCGGACCAACGGATCCACGAGCGACTGCGAAGAACAACGGTGTCGGTTCATGCTTTCATACTTCGCCCGCCGGGTATGGCAAGGCTTCCTGGTCATCGTCGTCATCATCTGCCTGAACTTCTTCCTGATCCACGCCGCGCCCGGCGACCCGGTCAACGCGCTGATCGGCACGATGGCGCCGACGCCGGAATACATGGAGCAGGTCCGGCGCGAATATGGGCTGGATGAACCGCTGCTTTGGCAGTTCCTGCGCTATGCCGCGCGCATGGCGCAGTTCGACTTCGGCGAGTCCCTCCGCTTCCGCCAGCCGGTCATCGACATCATCCTCGCCCGCCTGCCGGCCACGCTGCTCCTGATGGGCACGGCTCTGGTCCTCAGCAGCACGGTCGGCATCGTGCTGGCGGCGGCCGCGGCCAAGTTCCGGGATTCGTGGGTCGACCGCGTGCTGACCACGACCAGCATCGTCGGCTTCGCGATGCCGGCGTTCTGGCTCGGCCAGTTGATGCTGATCGTGTTCGCGCTGAACCTGAACTGGCTGCCGGCGCAAGGCATGTACAGCCTGCGCGCGCCGAGCGACGGCTTCGGCCGGGTTCTCGACATCCTGCGCCACCTGATCCTGCCCGCCCTCACCTACAGCGTCTATCACCTCGCGTTGATCTACCGCCTGACCCGCGTGAAGATGCACGAGGCGCTGGCGCAGGATTACATCATCGCCGCCCGGGCCCGCGGCGTGGCCGAGCACCGCGTGGTCTACGTCCACGCGCTGCGCAACGCGATCCTCCCCGTCGTCACGATCATCGGCCTGAACTTCGGCTTCATGCTCGCCGGATCGGTGCTGGTGGAGACTGTGTTCGCCTGGCCCGGTCTCGGCCGGCTCTTCTACGAGGCCATCTCCGCCCGCGACTATCCCGTCCTGATGGGCATTTTCACGCTGGTCTCGGGAATGGTGGTGATCGCGAACATCCTCACGGACATGCTCTACGCCGTAATCGATCCCCGCGTGGTCTACGGGTGAGCCGCGACATGACCCTCCTCTCCCCATCCATGCGCACCAGCCTTCGGCTCCTGAAGAAGAACAAGGTGAGCGCTGGTGCGACCGCCGTCCTCGGCGCCGTGCTTTTCGTCGCCGTGTTCGGCGCGGCCCTGGCACCCTACAATCCGGGACAGGTCGGCGTAGGCCCGACCACGGCGGCGCCGTCCCCGGCCCACCTGCTCGGCACGGACGATCTGGGTCGCGACGTCTTCAGCCGCATCCTGGCCGGCACCCGCGCATCGGTGGCGGTCGGCCTCTCCGCGGCGATGATCACGACGCTGATCGGCGTCCTGGTCGGCGCGACCGCCGGCTATTTCGGCGGCACGATCGACGATGTGCTGATGCGCATCACCGAGATATTCCAGGTGATCCCCCGCTTCTTCCTAGCCGTGCTGATGGTCGCGTTCTTCGGCGCGAACCTGCTCAACATCATCTTCGCGATCGCGATCCTGAGCTGGCCGGAGACGGCGCGCATCGTCCGTTCCGAGTTTCTCAGCCTGAGGTCCCGGCAGTTCGTCAGCGCGGCGCGGATCGCCGGAGCCTCCACGGCGACGCTCATCTTCCTGGAGATCCTGCCCAACGCGCTCGGTCCCGTCGTCGTCAACGCCACGCTGCAGGTGGGCCAGGCCATGATCCTGGAAGCCGGGCTCAGCTATCTCGGACTCGCCGACCGCAACCAGGTGAGCCTCGGCCTCATGCTGTTCGAGGCCCAGCAGTTCCTGCGCAGCGCGTGGTGGATGAGCCTGTTCCCGGGGGCCGTCATCACCCTGGTCGTCCTCTCGCTCAATCTCCTGGGAGACAGCCTCAATGACCTCATCGACCCACGCCGGCGGGGGCGCTGAGGTGGCCGGCTCCGAACCCCTGCTGAACGTGGTCGGCCTGCAGACGCAGATCAGGAGCGACCGGGGAACGATCACCCCCGTCGATGGTGTGTCCTTCCACATCAAGGCAGGCGAGATCGTCGCCCTCGTCGGCGAGTCGGGCTGCGGGAAGAGCATGACCGCGCTGTCCACGATGCGGCTGGTCTCCAGCCCCGTCTCGGTGACGGGGGGACAGGTCGTCTTCGAAGGAACCGACCTGCTCGGCCTCAGCGACCGGCAGATGCGGCGGATGCGCGGCGGCCGCCTCGCCATGATCTTCCAGGATCCGATGACCTTCCTCAACCCGCTGATGAAGGTCGCGGACCAGATCGTCGAGGCGATCCTCCTGCATCAGCCGGTGAAGCGGCGCGAGGCGGAGAAGCTCGCCGTCGAGGCGCTGCGGCGCGTCCGCATCCCGGCGCCGGAATCGGTGGCGGAACGCTTTCCGCACCAGCTCTCGGGCGGCATGCGGCAGCGTGTGCTGATCGCCATAGCGATCACGTCGAACCCGTCGCTCCTGATCGCGGACGAGCCGACGACCGCGCTCGACGTCACCGTCCAGGCGCAGATCATGCATCTTCTCGCGGACATCAGGCGCACCGCCGGCACCGCGATGCTCTTCATCACCCACGATCTCGGCCTCGTCGCCGAGTACTGCGACCGCGTGTACGTGATGTATTCGGGCCGGGTCGTCGAGGAGGGGTCGGTGTTCGACATCTTCGCCAAGCCGCGCCACCCCTACACCCGGGCGCTGCTGCGCTCAACGTTGAGCCCCGGCACCAAGGCGGACGATTTCGTTTCGATCCAGGGCCACCCTCCGGCCGCCTTCGACCGCATCGCCGGATGCCGGTTCCATCCCCGCTGCCCGAGCGTACTCGACAGGTGCCGGACCGAAGAGCCTCCGACGAGGAGGGACGCCGCGGGCGCCGCCGCCTGCTGGCTGGAAGGAGCCGCATGATGCCGCTTCTCAACGTCAGGAACGTCGCCGTCGACTTTCCCGTGCTGGTGCGCGACGGCCCCACACGACGCGCGACGCTACGCGCCGTCGACGATGTGAGCTTCGGCATCGACGAGAATGAGATCGTCGCCGTCGTCGGTGAAAGCGGCTGCGGGAAGACCACGCTCGCTCGGGCTGTCGCGGGCCTGAGCAGCCCCACCTCCGGCTCCCTCTTCTTCGCGGGCGAGGACGTAACGGCGGCAGACGGTCCCAGCCGCCGGCGGACCCGCCGGGACATCCAGATGGTGTTCCAGGATCCGTTCGAATCCCTCAATCCGCGCAAGACCGTCTTCCAGACGCTGGCCCAGCCCTTGAAGATCCAGAAGGTGGTCCCGGCCTCCGACCTGAGGCGGGAAGCGGCCTGGCTGCTGGAGCAGGTGGGCCTCAGCCCGGCGGCCGGCTATCTCGACCGATATCCGCACGAATTCTCGGGCGGCCAGCGGCAGCGCATCTGCATCGCCAGGGCCATCGCGGTGCGCCCGCGCCTGGTCGTCGCCGACGAGGCGGTCTCGGCGCTCGATATCTCGATCCGGGCCCAGATCCTGCAACTGTTCCGCAAGCTGAAGGACGAATTCTCGCTGTCCTACATGTTCATCACGCACGATCTCGGCGTGGTGCGTTCGCTGTGCGAGCGGGTGATCGTCATGTATCTCGGCCAGATCGTCGAGATCGGCGCGACCGAGGACGTGTTCCGTCGCCCGCGCCATCCCTACACCGCCGCCCTCCTCGCCTCCAGCCCGCTGCCCGATCCGACGATGCGGCACACGGAGCGGACCCTGCTTCAGGGCGACGTGCCCTCGCCCATCTCGCCGCCGCCGGGCTGCCGCTTTCACACGCGCTGCCCGATGGTCCAGGACATCTGCCGCAAGACGGAGCCGGCCATGCGAAAGGTCGGGGCCACAGGCGTCTCCAAATGCCACTTCGCCGATCAGGACGTGGCCTGGAACAAGGCTGTGGAGCAGGCGTAGCGATGACGATCACGCAGACAATGGCGGCCCATGCCGCCAATCGCCCGAGAGATTGGTCGGACCTGGCGAAGAAGCGGGCGAACTTCATGTTCGTGGACACCGTCGCGGTGATGGTCGCCGGGCGACGCGAACCCGCGACGATCAACGTCTTCAATACCTTGAAGCGGTGGTCCGGCCGGGGAGAGGCCGTCGAGTTCGTCCATGGCGGCACGATGCCGGCGCCATGGACGGCGATGGTGAACGGCACGTCGGCCCATGCCCTCGACTATGACGACGCCTTCGAGCCGGCGCTGACCCATGCCGGCGCAGTCCTGGTGCCGGCCCTGCTGGCTCTCGGCGCGGAGCGTCGCGCGAGTGGCCGCGACCTGGTCGATGCCCTCCTCGTCTCGCTCGACGTCCAGGCAGCCCTGGCCGCCGCCATGAACCTCGGCCATTACGGCCGAGGTTGGCACACGACGGTGACCTTCGGCGTGCCCTCCGCCGCCGCGGGCTGCGGCCGGCTTCTCGGCTTCGACGCGCATACGATGCGGATGGCGATCAGCGCCTCGACCAGCTTTGCCACCGGCCTCAAGCGGCAGTTCGGCACCCAGACCAAACCCTTCCATGCCGGCCTGGCGGCGCATAACGGCATCATGGCCGCCAGCCTGGCCGAGGCGGGACTCGAGGCGGCCGGGGAGAGCCTGGAAGGGCGTGGCTCGTTCGGCGATCTGCTCGGCACGCCGGGCATGCCGGGCTTCGGGCGTGCCGCCGAGCGCCTCGCCGGACGCGCCGCGATGGACGAATACGGCATCTGGATCAAGGTCTACCCGTGCTGCGCCAGCGCCCACAGGCCGATCGACGCCGTGTTGACCTTGCGGGGCGATGCCCCCGTGGCCGCCGACGAGGTGGAGCGCATCGACGTCCATCTTTCGGAGGTGGCCAAGGGGAACCTGACCTACGACCGCCCGTCGAACGACATGGAAGCCCGCTTCAGCATCAACCACTGCGTGGCCGCCGCACTGGTCGACGGCGCGGTGGAACTGCGCCACTTCTCCCCGGAGCAGATCGCCCGCCCGGACCTGCAGGCGGTCTGGCCGAAGGTCTTCATGCATATGGATCCGGACCTGCCGGCCTCCGCTCCCCCCTCGCCCGAGAAGGAGAAGGCTCGCGTCGTGCTGCGGCTGCGCAATGGCGAGGTTCGCGAGCAGACGGCGTTCTTTCCGTACGGACACACGCGGAACTTCGTGTCCGAAGAGATGCTTGCCCGCAAGTTCGACGACTGCGTCGGCGGCCATCTCCCAGCCGCAGCCGCAGACGCGCTTCGCGAGCGGCTCTTCCACTTCGACGCGGTCGACGACGTGGCCGAGATATTCGGCATCCTCGCCGGCTAACCATTTCCGGGAATTGGAGAATTTGGATGGAGTCCAAGGTCAGCGGCTTTTTGAAGGAGAGGATGGCGCCCGAAATCCTCGACGGCTTCATGGCGCCGATACTCATGCGCAGCTTCGCGACCGTGCTGCCGTTCATCACAGAGATCAACAAGGCTCATCTGGTGATGCTCAAGGCGAAGGGGATCGTCACCCCCGACATCGCCCGGCAGCTCGCCGCGGTCGTCGGTGACCTTGAGAAGGAAGGCCCCGACGCGTTCGAACTCGATCCGGCGCTGGAGGAAACCTACTTCAACTACGAGGCCGAGGTGATCCGCCGGCTGGGCTCCGACCTCGGCGGCTGGCTGCATGTCGCGCGCTCGCGCAACGATCTGAAGTCGACGCAAGACAAGCTTCGCGCACGCGGCAGTGCCCTGCTGATGCTCAAGCAGGTGCTGGACCTGCGCACCGTCCTGATCGAGCGCTCGGCCGAGTTCATCGACACGGTCATGCCGGGCTACACCCACATGCAGCCGGCGCAGCCGATCAGCTTCGGCTGGTACATGCTGGCCATCGCGCATGGGCTGGAGCGCGACTTCGGCCGGCTGCTGGCAAGCTACGACCGCATCAACCTGTCGCCGCTGGGCGCCGGCGCGCTGGCCGGCACCTCGTTCCAGATCGACAGGGCCATGACCTGCCGCCTGCTCGGCTTCGACAGGCCGGCGGCCCACGCGCTGGATGCGATCGCCTGCCGCGACGCCATTATCGAGCTGACCTCGGCCTGCGCGCTGCTTGCCACGACGGTCGGCCGCATGGCGCAGGATTTCTACGTCATGTCGACGCATGAGGTGGCGACGGTGCAGTTCCCGGACTCGCTCGCCATCACGTCCAGCATCATGCCGCAGAAGAAGAACATGGCCTCGCTCGAGCACCTGAAGGCGCTGCCCGCCCAGGTGTCCGGCGCGCTGATGTCCGCGCTCGCGGGCTACAAAGCCACGCCGTACAGCCATTCGGAGGAAGGAAGCCTCGACGGCCTTCGCTGGGTCTGGGACGCCTTCGAGGAAGTGACCGGCGCCTTGCCAGCAGCGCGCCTCGTCGCCGAGCTTGCTGAGCCCGACCGTGCGCGCATGCTCGAACTCGTCCGCGTCAATTTCTCGACCGCAACCGACCTCGCCGACACACTTGTCCGCGAGCACAGTCTGTCGTTCCGCGACGCGCATCACATCGTCGGCCGCGTGGTGAGGATCGCGGGGAGCGAGAAACTCGCCGCGCACCAGATCAGCGTCCGACACGTCAGCGAAGCGGCGAAGGACATCCTCGGCCACGCGCCCGATTTCGATCCCGGCAAGATCGCAATGGCCCTCGACCCGGAGATGGTCCTCGAAAGCCGCATCGACACGGGCAGCCCGTCCCGGGCCGACACGACGACGCTGCGACGGGACGCCGGCGCGCAGCTTCAGGCCGACCAGGCCCAGTTCCAGGCAAGGCATGAGCATGTCGCGCGGGCCTCGGCGAGCCTGGAGCGCGAGTTCAACGCATTGGCATCGGCGACGGCATAGGGAGCGCACCATGAAACCGATTTTCCCCACCGTCATCGCCTTCGACCTGGATGCCGAGACGCTCTGGACCGGGCGCAACCCCGACAACGCTGCAAGGCCGGTGCTTCTCTCGCACGGCGCCTTCGAGATACGGGAGGCCCTCTCGCCGATCCTGGCGGTGTTGGCCGCGCACGGGGTTTCCTCCACGTTCTTCGTGCCGGGCGCGACCGCCGACCGCTATCCCGATGCCGTGCGCGCCATCGTGGACGCGGGGCACGAGATCGCCAGCCACGGCCATGGCCATCGCCCGATCCCGGATCTGGACGCGCGTCAGGAGGAGGACGAGCTGGTCAGGGGCCTGGACAGCCTGGAAGCGGTGACCGGCAAGCGTCCCACCATCTGGCGCTCGCCGTCCTGGGAGTGGTCGGACCGCACGCTCGACCTGTTGTTGAAGCACGGCATCACGGTGTCGGCGAATTTCCACGACCGGCTGAGGCCCTACCGGCATGAGCGCGACGGCAAGCCCCTGCCCCTCGTGGAACTGCCGGTCCAGTGGCACCTGACCGACAATCCGTATTTCTTCTATGGCGGCCAGGTCGGACGCGTGGTGCGCCCGGCCAGCGTCGCGCGCGAGGTCTGGGAGGAAGAGTTCTCCGGGCTCTACGAGCGGCCGGGCGCCTACTATCACCTGTGCCTGCACCCCCAGCTCATCGGCCACCCCGGCCGCCTGAAGATGCTCGACGCCCATCTCGGCTTCGTGAAGGGCCATGACGGCGTCCGCTTCATGACGGCCAGCGAGGCCGCCGCGACTGTCGAATAGCGTCGGCGACCGGACGTCACCCGCCTTGAAAGGACCTAGCGTGAACGAAGATCTGCACTCATCCCTGGTCGTCATCGACGGCCTGATTATCTCTAACTGGAGCCGGGAAGTCTTCGAGGACATGCAGCGCGGCGGCATCACGGCCGCCAATTGCACGTGCTCGGTCTGGGAGAATAACCGCGACACGATGATCTTCATCGCCCGCTGGCGCCGCTGGTTCCGAGAGCATGAGGACCTCATCCGGCCGGTTCGCACCGCGGACGACATCCGCAAGGCGAAGGAGGAGAACCGGGTCGGCATCATCCTCGGCTGGCAGAACACGGCAGGCTTCGAGGACCGGCTGGATTTCATCGAGCTCTACAAGGACATGGGCGTCGGCGTCATGCAGCTGACGTACAACACACAGAACCTCGTCGGGGCCGGCTGCTGGGAGGAGAACGACAGCGGTCTCACCGGCTTCGGCCGCGAGGTCGTGGACGAGATGAACAGGGTCGGCGTCCTGATCGATCTGGCGCATGTCGGGTTGAAGACCGCGGACGATGCCATCCGCCATTCCAAGAAGCCCTGCGCCTACACGCATGTCTCGTCCAAGACCGTGCACGACCACCCCCGCAACAAGACCGACGACCAGTTGCGCTTCATCGTCGACCGGGGCGGCTTCGTCGGCATGACCACCTACCCCTTCCTTCTTCCGAAGGGCGCGGACACGGACCTCGACGACTGCCTCGACGCGATGGAGCACATGATCAATGTGTGTGGCGAGGCCAATGTCGGGATCGGCACGGATTTCGGCCAGAACGCAACCGAGGAGTCGCTGGACAGGCTGCGCCAGGACAAGGGCTATGCGCGGCGGGTGGTCGCCGCACGGGGAGTGCCGCTCGAAACGAAGGGCTTAAACAAGCTCTCGCAGTTCCCGCGCCTGACGCAGACGATGCAGAAGCGCGGATGGACGGAGAGCCGCATCGCCGCCGTCATGGGCGAAAACTGGCTTCGGTTCCTCGGCGAGGTCTGGGACGTTTGAGGTCATGGCCACCGCGTGGCGACCTGCTGCGGTCCGGCCGGAAGACCTTTCCCTCGTCAAGGATGGTCCGGCGCTCGTGCGCGGCACCATCGAGGTCCTGGAAAATCTCGGGGAACAGGTGATCGCCCTATCTCGACATCGGAACCGCCTCGCCGCTGCTCGCCAAGCTGCCTCGCGGATTTTCTGCCGCGAGGGGACAACCGCTTGCGCTGACCGCACCGATCGAGCGATTGCACCTGTTCGGATCTTCGGGACTGAACTTGTCCAGACGCTTGCATTGATGATGCGAGACTGCCGTAGCCGATCTTTTACTTGTGAAGAAGTCTGCTCTCAGCGGAGAGTCGTTCGGTTCTCTTTTTTTTAAGTGCCTTTCCGAAGCAACCAGTGAGTGGCCTTACTGCCGGGAGCGTTGTCGAGTCGGACTGACGAAGAAACCGAAACTGGTGCTTCACGGCGCCAATCCACAGAGATCGGAGACCCCGCATCCGAGATCCTACATAGTTCATGTTCCGTTCGACCTTAGCGTACGATTTCGCACTGCTCTTGTTCTGACCCCCTATTCCTTCAACCGTAGCGCCTATCGCCGTCGCAACGTCATCGAGCGCATGTTCGGGCGCCTCAAAAACTGGCGCCGCATCGCAACCCGCTATGATCGCCTCGCCGAAACATACATCGCCACTATCGCCCTCGTTGCCGCGGTAACGTCCCGCCCATAGCAAGCACTGCTGTGGCAGCTGCACTCGTGCTCGTCACGCCTCTACAGCCCTTCGAATGAGGAGCAGCGCATCTTTCCAGGATGCTTCGTCAGTCGAAGAACCTTTGTATAATCGCAAGGCATTGTTTTGGGCTGATCCGATCGTAAACACGCTCGAAGGGACGACACCCACCCCCTCCATACGCAAATACTCCGTCATCTCGTGCGCCTTGATCTCTGCGGGCAAGCTTACCCACAAACAATTGCCTTCCGGCCTGCAGTGCCTGCTGATCCAATTTCCGACAAGTTCAATGGCGACCCTATGGCGCTTCATCAACAGCTCCTGCAGGTCGGTAACAAGGTCGCGAAAGCTGCCGCCGACGATAATATCCTGCACGACACTTACGGTCAGGGGGTCGGCCATCCAGACAGTCGCACGCAGGCCTTGCATGACGATTTCCCTGAATACGGCCGGATAAGCGAGAAAACCGCATCGAAGCCCCGGGGCCAGCACCTTGCCCACTGACGAAACGTGAAACGTGCGCTCAGGATACAGCTCAATCATGCTCGGCAGATCAATCAAAGACAGCGGTCGATAAATGTCGTCTTCGATGATGTTCAGTGAGCATCTGTCGGCGAGTTCGGCAATCGCCTTGCGGCGCTCCAGAGGCAATGTGACCGATCTGGGATTGTCCAGCGTAGGGATTAGATAAATCGACCTGACGCGCGGATTGTGGGCGTGGCGTTCGATTTCGCTGACAATGATGCCTTCGTCATCCACGTCGACCCCAATCAGGCCCAATCCAAGCATCTGCGCGGCGCTCTTGATGCCTTGATACGCGATACTGGGCACCAAGACGACATCACCGGGTTTCATCGTCGCCGCCAATGCGACGAACAACGCGTGTTGGGCGCCTGACGCAATGGCGATCTGATCGGGCGCGACCTTCACGCCAGCGGCTGCGAGCCACAAGGAGCCGATCTGCCTGACGTCGGTAGAGCCGGCTGAGGGTTGATATTCGCGTAGCGACGAAATGGTTCCGGCATTGCCGACCACGCGCTTTATCGCTGCAGAAACCGCCTCACCGAACACTGCACCCTGCCGCTTCACGACCGACAGGTCGTTTCGCGGCAGGGTGCGCAGTCGCTCATAGACCGGCGGCATGTGGTCCAGTTCTTTGCCGCGCACGATCGTGCCGTGGCCTGCCTTGGCAGAGACGACTCCTCGGTCCTTCAGAAATCTCACGGCCTTGGTGACCGTGGTGACGTTCACCCCTAGCGCCTCCGCCAAAGCTCGGTGTGAAGGGAGCTTCGCCCTGTGCTTGAGGTTGCCGTCACTGATGTGGGACGACAGCGCGTTGGCTATTCGTACGTATACCGGCTGAGGCTGCCGGTCTTCGCGGACAGCCTTGCAGATTGCCTCGAGTGCACCATCCGCAACTGCGTCTTCCCCCTTCTGTCGAGATATCACGGCTCTCCATCCCATCTGATTTGACACTCTAATAATTGTATGTCACACATCTTTCAGCGTGTGTCACATATTCGTGCTTCTAAAGGCTCCCAATGCTCGATGTACAAGCCCCCAAGTCTTATGAGGATCTCGTAGTAGTCGACTCGCTGTTGATTTGCCTTTTCGACCGACCAATTTTTCAAGAGATGCACAGCGCGGGACTCACGCTGGCGAATTGCACCTGCAGCGTATGGGAAAATTTTCCTAACACGATGAAAAATGTGGCGCATTGGAAGCGGATGTTCCGTGAGAATAGTGACATTATTCGCCAGGTCAAAACGGTCAGCGACCTTGATCTTCCCAAGAAAGAAGGGAAGGTAGGCATAATACTCAGCTGGCAGAATACGTCTGGTATCGACGGAAATCTCGACTTTCTTGAGATATACAACGATCTGGGTGTGAAATGCATCCAGCTTACCTACAACACCCAAAATCTGGTCGGCACTGGATGCTACGAGAGCACCGACAACGGCTTGACCGATTTCGGACATGATGCCGTCCGCGAGTTGAACCGGCTGGGAATTCTGATTGACCTCTCCCACGTAGGCGAGCGCGGAGCCGATCAGGCATGCGATATTTCCTCAAAGCCCGTTGCCTACACGCATTGCTGCCCCACCTCGCTCAAATCGCACCCCCGCAACAAGAGTGACGCCACATTGAAGAAGATCGCCAACAAGGGCGGCTTTGTAGGGGTCACCGTCTTCCCGCCCTTGTTCCCGAAGCGAGGCGATGTGTCTACCGTGGACGACGTCGTCGAAATGCTGGAGTACATGATCAATCTCGTCGGCGAGGAACATGTCGGGATCGGGACGGACTTTTCGCAAGGCCAGCCTTGGTCGTTCCAGGAATGGGTCATGCATGACCAAGGCAACGGAAGAAGGCTCACCACCTTCGGTGAACTGACGTTCCCGCAAGGTCTGGAGCGAATCTCCGAATTCCCGAATGTCTATACTGCGATGCAAAGGCGCCGGTGGGCCAGCAGTCGCATAGAAAGGGTACTCGGACAGAACTGGCTTCGCCTGCTGCGCGACGTCTGGTAGACGACGATGTATTCTGAGCGCCTGGATCGATATAGCAACATAGTTCAGAGCGTAGCTTTCGCCGCCATGGTGATCGTCGGATTCGGAATTATATTGCTTCCTTTGCTGCTGATCATCTGGTTGAGCTTCTTCCAGAATGCGGTTCTGGCGCTGCCTCCGTCTGCTTACACTCTGTCGTGGTACACACAGCTCGCCGATCAGTCGGTATTCGTAAACGGCTTCGTCAACAGCTTTGTAGTGGCATTGCTTGCAACGGCCATCGGACTCGCCGTTTCGATACCTGCATCCTTTGGCATCGTTCGCGGCAATTTTCCCGGCCGCGACCTGATGATGCATTTTCTGACGGCTCCGTTGACGGTCCCCGCCATCGTCATCGGTGCTGGGCTTTACGTGGCGTTCATCTTCGTCGAGATCGCGACGGACCTGCCATTGGTCGGCAACAGGAGCGGTCTGATCGCGGGTCACGTTCTCTTGACCATCCCCTGGTGTGTCAGGCTGATCACGGCAAATCTCAGCGGCTTCGACATCACGATCGAGCACGCGGCCCAAAGCCTCGGCGCCTCCCCCGTGAAATCTGTTCTTCTCGTGACCATACCGGGCATCTGGCCAGGTCTGGTCGCCGCGGCGCTCTTCGGCTTCGTCGTCAGTTTCAGCAACCTTGAAGTTTCGCTGTTTCTTGTCTCGCCGGGTCAGACGACGCTTCAGATCGCGATACTCCAATATCTTGAATGGAAGATCGATCCGCTCATCGCGGCCGTATCCGTGGTTCAGACAGCCATGGTTGCCATCGCGCTGCTCATAACAAACAGATTTGTTCCACTTACTCGGGTTGTATGAATGGCGACGCTCAAGATCCAGAACCTGGTCAAGCGATACGGCACCTTCACGGCCGTGGACAACCTTGATCTCGATGTCGCGGAGGGTGAGTTCGTCGTGCTGCTGGGGCCGTCGGGCTGTGGGAAGACGACGACGCTCAAAATGATCAGCGGCTTCATCGAAGCTGAATCTGGCAAAATCCTGATTGGCTCCAAAGACATCACCCGGCTGCCGCCATACCGGCGGAATTTGGGAGTTGTCTTCCAGAACTATGCTCTGTTCCCGCATATGAGCGTCTATGAGAACGTCGCCTTTCCGCTGAGGCGGCGTCGCTCGAACAAGTCGGAAATCGACACGCAGGTAGTTGAAGCTCTACGCCTTGTGCAACTCGATCACCTCGCATCCCGCTTGCCGAAGGAGTTGTCGGGCGGACAGCAGCAACGTGTGGCCATCGCTCGCGCACTCTCTTTCAAGCCTGAGGTACTCCTGCTTGACGAGCCGTTGTCAAACCTCGACGCGAAACTGCGGCTCGAGGTTCGCGAGCAGATCCGTGAGCTCCAAAGGAAGTTGGGCATTACAACCGTAATGGTCACACATGACCAGGAAGAAGCGATGAGTGTGGCCGACAGGCTCGTCGTCATGAAGTCCGGCGTGGTTCAGCAGATCGGCAGCAGCCGGGACGTCTATCAGCGCCCTTCCAATCAGTTCGTGGCATCGTTCATTGGTTCGGCCAACTTTCTGGAAGGCAGTATCCGCGACGGATTTTTCTGGGCAACGGATGATGTCGCGTTTCCAGGAGGGCACCTCCCGAAGTCGACGCGACGCGCAGTGCTGCGCCCGGAGGCGATTGTTTTGTCTCCTGTTGGAGACAGCGGCCCGACACGCCCGACGGCGACGGTTGAAGAGGTCGTCTATCTGGGTTCGCACTCGGAGATAGCCCTGCGCATAACACCAAACCTAAGACTGATCGTGAGACAGCAGAACGATATGTCGCGCGATAGCAGCGAAGAACCGTGCCGCCCCGGGCAAACTGTAAATTACGAGATAGGTAAGGCGGCAATTCAACCTATCTCGGACTGATCGAGACACCCACAATAAAAAGGGGAAGTGAGTAGGATGACTGAAAAAATAACGCGCAGAAACTTTACGGCACTTTTGGCAGGTGCCAGCGTTGCGACGATAGCGATGCCCTCGATCGTCTGGGCGCAATCGAAGCCTGTCGTCGTTGGTACGTGGGGGGGCGATTACCAGACGGGCCTTCAGAACTACATATCCGCGCCGCTTGTGAATCCGAAGGGCTTTGACGTGGTCTATGATGGCGCCTCGGAAGCGCCACGAAAAGTGAAACTCTTGGCGGAGCGGCGCCTGCCGCGAGGTTCGATGGACGTAGCCGCGCTCACGGCTGCGGGATCTTTCGAGATGTTCAAGAACGACGCGATCACGCAGATCGACTATTCGCGGATTCCGCTGGCCGCCAAGATTCCGGACAACCTCAAGTCCGAGTATCTCGTTCCGCAATATTACACGACGCGCGTCATCCTCTATAATCCGGAAAAGGTAACCACTGCGCCGACGTCTTATGCCGACCTTTGGAAGCCGGAATATGCCGGTCGGGTAGGCGTGATCGACATCCAGTACCAGACAACGATTGAGTCTGCCGCGCTCGCGTTTGGCGGCTCTCTCACCGACTACGAGCCTGGCAAGGAGAAGTTGCTCGAGTTGAAGGAAAGCGGCGTCCGCGTTTATCCGACCAACGAGGCTATGGCGCAGGCGTTGCAGACGGGCGAATGCTGGATCTGCATCATGTGGCATTCACGTGGCGTTCTTTGGCAAAATGCCGGCATTCCGATCGAGATCGCCGTACCTTCAGAGGGGTCCGTGGTCTATCTCACAGGCTTCTCGATCCCGTCGAATGCGCGCGAGGTGGATGGAGCCTATGAGTTTCTGAACGCCCAGCTTGAGGAGTCCGCCCAGATCGGTTTTGCAAAGGACCTTGGCCCAATCGGCCCGAAGCTGCGATTTTGGCCAACGCGCAGAACAATTAAAGAACATTACGGTTTACTCTGCGTGTGAAGAATCATGGCGACTTGTTCGGCGGCAAATTTGAAGCCTCTGCGGTCGGGAATTCGCTCGGC
>CAJPFN010000027.1 GCA_905339215.1 Rhizobiaceae bacterium | reverse complement strand
CAGTTCGTCGTATTCGATGCGGGCGAGACGGCAGGCGCGGCGGGCCTGCTCGCGCGTCCCGGCGACGACGCAGAAGATCGGCTGGCCGTGGAACTGCACCTTGCCCTCGGCGAGCACCGGCTCGTCGTGGCGGCCGGTCGGCGAGATGTCGTTTTCCCCGGGCACGTCCTTCGCCGTCAGCACGTCGACGACGCCCGGCGCGGCGCGCACCGCGGAGAGGTCCATCGCGCGGATCGTGCCGTGAGCGACCGTCGAAAGCCCGAGGCAGCCGTGCAAGGTGCCCGCCGGTTCCGGCATGTCGTCGATATAGACCGCCTGCCCGGTGACGTGCTTGTGCGCCGAATCGTGGCGCTGGTCGGTGGCGACGCCGCCGGTGATCTTCGCGGCCTTCAGGTTCGGGGTGTCCCGGTTCATCTCACGCCGCCTCGTGCCGCTTGACGGTGAACGGCGCCTTCACGCCGGCCGTCTCCAGGTAGAAGCGCATCAAAAGGTTCCGCGCCGCGAGCGCGCGGTACTCGGCGCTGGCCCGCATGTCGGTGAGCGGCGTGAAATCGGTGGCGAACGCGCCCATCGCCTCGGAGACCGTCGCCTCGGTCCACGGCCGGCCGAGAAGTGCGGCCTCGACGGCCGCCGCCCGCTTCGGCGTCGCCGCCATGCCGCCATAGGCGATCCGGATCGCCTTCACCGTGCCGTCCTTCGCCAGTTGCAGGTGGAAGGCGCCGAGCGTCGCGGTGATGTCCTCGTCGCGGCGCTTGGTGACCTTGTAGACGGCGAACTTCGCGCCGCGCGACGGCAGCGGTACCTTCACCGCCTCGACGAACTCGCCCGGCCGACGGTCCTGCTTGCCGTAGGCGACGAAGTAGGTTTCCAGCGGGATCTCGCGGCGGCGGCGGCCCTTGCGCAGCACCAGCGTCGCGCCGAGCGCGATCAGGGGCGGCGGCGTGTCCCCGATCGGCGAGCCGTTGGCGATGTTGCCGCCGATGGTCCCCATGTTGCGCACCTGCTCGCCGCCGATGCGGTCGAGCAGGGCGCCCAAAGCCGGGATGCGGCGGCCGAGTGCCGCCTGAGCCTCGGTGTAGGTAACGCCGGCGCCGACGGTAAGGACGCCGTCGGCCTCGGAGATCGACTTCAGCACGTCGAGGCCGCCGATGAAGACCACCGGGCTGATCTCGCGCATGAATTTCGTCACCCACAGGCCGACGTCGGTCGCACCGGCGACGACGGTCGCGGACGGGTTCTGCTCGAGCACGCGGGCGAAGTCGTCGACGTCGGCCGGGATCACCAGCCGCCGGTCGCCCGCGCCGATCTCGACGCGGCTTCCGTCGCGAAGTGCCGCGAGCCGCGCCGCGATCGACTGCCGCTCGACCGCCAGCGGGTCCTTCGCCGCCTTGCCGTAGCCGGAGATCGAACGCGCGGCGCGCACGATCGCCTCGTAGCCGGTGCAGCGGCAGAGATTGCCCTGCAGCGCCTTCTCGATCGCCTCGTCCGAGGGATCGGGTTCGCGCATCCACAGCGCGTAGAGCGACATGACGAAGCCCGGCGTGCAGAAGCCGCACTGCGAGCCGTGGAAGTCGACCATGGCCTGCTGCACCGGGTGCAGGCGGCCGTCGCGCCCGGAGAGATGCTCGATGGTGACGACATGCGTGCCGTCGAGCGAGCCGAGGAAGCGGATGCAGGCGTTGACCGATTCATAGACCAGCGCGCCGTCCGACAGCCGCCCGACGAGCACGGTGCAGGCGCCGCAGTCGCCCTCCGCGCAGCCTTCCTTGCTGCCGCGCAGCGACCGGTCGAGCCTGAGATAATCGAGCAGCGTCGCGTCCGGGGCGACGTCGACGAGCGTGACGTCCTCGGCGTTGAGGATGAAGCGGAGTTCGCAGCGCACCTTGGGCTTGGCCATCAACTCCCCCTGTAGGTCGAATAGCCGAAGGGCGAGACGAGCAGCGGTACGTGGTAGTGCTTTTGCTCCGCCATGCCGAAGCGGATCGGCACCTGGTCGAGGAACAGCGGATCGGGCAGACCGGCGTTTCCGGCGCGCAGGTAGTCGCCGGCGAAGAAGACCAACTCATACGTGCCTGTCTGGAAATCCTTGCCCTGGAGCAGTGGCGCGTCGCAGCGTCCGTCTGCATTGGTGACGGCGTCCCTGATCTTCTCGTGCGAAGTGCCGCTCACCCGATAGAGCGCGATCTTCATGCCCGCAGCCGGCTTTCCCGTGGCGGTGTCGAGGACGTGGGTCGTCAGCTTGCCGCCGGCGCCGTCAGCCATTCCGGTCTCCTCTCCCGCCCCTCTCGGCGGGACGCAATACGAGCCGCGATTAAAGGATATGCGCTATAGAGGCGGAAGCGGAAGGCCCGGAAAAGAGTTTCAAAAATATTGGTGGGAATGCCTCGGTGGCGGCCTCGGCTATCCTTGCAGGGCGATCCGGCGCCGCCGGATGCGGAGGAAGAATGCGCTACGTCCGTGACATGAGGGGCTACGGGCCCAATCGGCCCCACGCGCAATGGCCGGGCGGCGCCCACGTCGCCGTCCAGTTCGTCGTCAACTACGAGGAAGGCGGCGAGAACAGCATTCTCCACGGCGACGCGGCTTCCGAGGCGTTCCTCTCCGAGATCGTCGGCGCTCAGCCCTGGCCGGGCATGCGCCACTGGAACATGGAATCGATCTACGAATACGGCGCCCGCGCCGGCTTCTGGCGGCTCCACCGCTTGTTCACGCAAGCCGGCGTGCCGGCGACCTGCTACGGCGTCGCCACCGCGCTCGCCCGCTCTCCCGACCAGGTGGCGGCGATGCAGGAGGCCGGCTGGGAGATCGCCTCGCACGGGCTGAAGTGGATCGACTACCGCAGCCACGCCATCGACGACGAGCGCCGCGACATGGAGGCGGCGATCGCGCTTCACGCCGAGGTGACCGGCGAGCGGCCGCTCGGCCTTTATGTCGGCCGCACCTCCGACAACTCGGTGCGCCTCGCGGCGGCGGAGGGCGGCTTCGAATACATCTCCGACACCTATGACGACGACCTGCCCTACTGGCTCGACCATGACGGCCACGGCAACCCGATCCCGGCGCAACTCGTCATCCCCTACACGCTCGACGCCAACGACATGCGCTTCGCCACGGCGCAGGGCTTCAACACCGGCGACCATTTCTTCGCCTACCTGAAGGACGCCTTCGACACGCTCTATGCCGAAGGCCGCGCCGGCCGGCCGGCGATGATGAGCGTCGGCCTGCACTGCCGCCTGATCGGACGCCCGGCGCGGGCTGCGGCTCTCGCCCGCTTCATCGACTACGTGAAGGGTCACGACAGGGTCTGGCTGCCGCGCCGGATCGACATCGCCCGCCACTGGCGCAAGCACCACCCCTACCGGCCGCCGGCGCTCAGGCCCTCGCGCATGGAGCGCGAGAGCTTCGTCGCCCGCTTCGGCGGCATCTTCGAGCATTCGCCGTGGATCGCCGACCGCGCCTTCGACCTCGAGCTCGGCCCGGCGCACGACAGCGCCGGCGGCCTGCACAACGCGCTCAGCCGCGTCTTCCGCACCGCGTCGGCGGACGAAAGGCTGGGCGTGCTCAAGGCGCATCCCGACCTCGCCGGCAAGCTCGCCCAGGCGAAACGTCTCACCGCCGAATCGACCGCGGAGCAGGCGTCGGCCGGTCTCGACGCGCTGACCGACGCCGAGCGCGCGCGCTTCACCGAGCTCAACACGGCCTATGTCGCGACCTTCGGCTTCCCCTTCATCATCGCCGTGCGCGGGCTGACGAAGGGCGACATCCTCGCCGCCTTCGAGCAACGTATCGGCAACGACCGTCCGACGGAGTTCGACACGGCCTGCCGCCAGGTCGAACGCATCGCGCTGCTGCGCCTTCAGGACATACTGCCCCGATAAAGGACCAACCATGCCCGGGCCCCTCTACGTCGCCCCGACGGGCGGACACCCTCCGCAGACAGACCTGCTCACCGGCCGCGCGGTGTTCACCGAGGCCTATGTCGTCATCCCGAAGGGCGTGATGCGCGACATTGTCACCAGCAACCTGCCGTTCTGGGACGGGACGCGCGCCTGGGTGCTGTCGCGGCCGCTTTCGGGCTTCGCCGAGACGTTTTCGCAGTACATCATGGAAGTCCTGCCGGGCGGCGGCTCGGACCGCCCCGAGCCGGACGCCGGCGCCGAGGGCGTGCTCTTCGTCATGGAGGGCGAGGTAACGGTGACGCTCGCCGGCGCCGCGCACCGACTGCAGGCGGGCGGCTATACCTTCCTGCCGCCGGCCTCGGGCTGGACCCTGCGTAATGCCGGCGGCCAGCCGGCGCGCTTCCACTGGGTGCGCAAGCGCTACGAGAAGGTCGACGGTATCGACGTCCCGGAGGCCTTCTTCCGCAACGAGCAGGACATCGTACCGCTGTCGATGCCGGGCACCGCCGGGCGCTGGGCGACCACCCGCTTCGTCGACCCCGACGACGTCCGCTACGACATGCACGTCAACATCGTCACCTTCGAGCCGGGCGCAGTCATCCCGTTCGCCGAGACGCACGTCATGGAGCATGGGCTCTACGTGCTCGAGGGCAAGGCCGTCTACCGCCTCAACCAGGACTGGGTCGAGGTCGAGGCCGGCGACTTCATGTGGCTGCGCGCCTTCTGCCCGCAGGCCTGCTACGCCGGCGGGCCGGGGCGCTTCCGCTACCTGCTCTACAAGGATGTTAACCGGCACATGAAACTCGGGCTGGGGGGATAGGGATGGCCCCTCGCCCGGCAGGACGGGTCCGCGCCCGATGACCCGCGTGCTTACCGCCCGGCCGCTGACTCGCGCCGACTTCGCAGCCTATGGCGACGTCATCGACAAGGGCGGCGACAACCACTACCCGATCAACGCCGGCAAGACCGAGCGCTTCCACGACCTCGCCCGCGTCGAGGCGACGGGACCGGATGCCCGCGTGCTCGTCTCGATCTTCGCCGGCACGCCCTACGACTTCCCGCTTCGCCTCGGAATGGTCGAGCGCCATCCGCTCGGCAGCCAGGCCTTCATGCCGCTCGGCGGCCGGCCCTATCTGGTGGTGGTCTGCGCGGACGGGCCGGACGGGCCGCAACGGCCGGAAGCCTTCGTCGCCGGCGGCGACCAGGGCGTGAACTATCCGCCGAACCGCTGGCACGCCGTGCTGACGCCGATCGGCGCGCCGCAGGATTTCCTGGTGGTCGACCGCGGCGGCGGCGGCGTCAACCTCGAGGAGTTCCATTTCCCCGAGCCCTACGAAATCCGCCTGCCGAAGGAACTCGCCCCGTGAGCGACGCCTCCCTGATCGACCGCCTTTTCGACGTCATCGAGAACGACATCGTGCCGAAGACCGCCGAGGGGGTATCCCGTGGCAACAAGCTGTTCGGCGCCGCCATCCTGCGCAAGAGCAACCTGTCCGTGGTCGTCGCCGAGACCAACAACGAGATGGAGAACCCGCTCTGGCACGGCGAGGTGCACGCACTGAAGCGCTTCTACGAACTGCCGAAGGTGGACCGGCCCGATCCGAAGGACTGCATCTTCCTCGCCACGCACGAGCCCTGCTCGCTCTGCCTGTCGGCGATCACCTGGACCGGCTACGACAATTTCTACTTCCTCTTCAGCCACGAGGATTCGCGCGACAGCTTCGCCATCCCGCACGATCTGCGTATCCTCAAGGAAGTCTTCCGCCTCGATCCGGGCGGCTACGCGGCCGAGAACGCCTACTGGAAGAGCTATTCGATCCGCAAGGTCGTGCGTTCGCTTCCCGAGGCCGAGCAGGCGCGGCTGGAGGCCCGGCGCGACGCCATCGCCCGCCGCTACGACGAACTGTCGTCGGTCTACCAGGCGAGCAAGGACGACAACGACATCCCGCTGGCGTGAGCGAAGCTGCGGGTCAGCGCCGCCGCGCTGCCTCGTAGACTTCCGAACGCTCGCGCTTGCCGACCGCGATGACAAGAATCACGAGCACGTCGTCCTCCACCTCGTACACGAGCCGGTAGCCCGCGCTCCTCAGCTTGATCTTGTAGCGGTTGGCGCTGCCGTGCAGGCGGGAAGCGGGGACGTGCGGGTGCTCGCACCGCTCCTTCAGCTTCTTGCGGAACTGCTCGCGGGTGTTGGAGTCGAGCTTCTTCCACTCCTTAAGGGCCGTTTCGAGGAATTCGAGCCTATAGGTCATCCAGTTCGACCGTGACCCGCGCCTCGCCCTTGCGGGCATCCGCGATCTCGTTGAGCTCGATGTCTTCCAGTCGATCCATCATTGCCTCGAAGGCCCGCGCCGGCACGCAATAAAATGCCGGTTCGTTGCGATTGAGGATGGCGACGGGAGAACCTTCACCCGCCAAGACGGTCGCCATGGGATTCCGCTTCAATTCGGAAACGCTGGCGGTGATTTCGCTGAGTACGCGGTGGGTCATGTCTGCACCTTTTGAAGCCCTGCTTGTAGTGCTTTGAACAGGTCTTTTCAATCGGCGGCCGGCAGGCAGGACGCAAATGACAATCTCCGCGGCGGTGCTGGACCTTGCCGGCCGGCTGCGGCTCGTGGCTCCATCACGTTGAGGAGACCCTTGATGAAAACCGTCACCGACTTCCCGCGCAAGGTCGTCGAGCTGCCTGACGTCGGCATCGTCATGCCCGACGGCTGCCGGCTGTCGGCGCGCATCTGGATGCCGGCGGACGCCGAGGCAGAACCCGTCCCGGCGATCCTCGAGCACCTGCCCT
>CAJPFN010000026.1 GCA_905339215.1 Rhizobiaceae bacterium | reverse complement strand
ACGGGACCCCCGTCCGCCGACGCCGGATCGGTCCGGAGCGCCGCGTAACGGGGTCAGCGTAGCGGAAACCTCTTTCCAGATGGCCGGGAACGGCCTTCTGGAAACGGGTTTTTCTCCCGTTTTGGATGGACCGCCGTCTGCGGCGGTCGTGACTTTGGCAAGCGGAAGCCAAAAAGCAGCTAAGGAGCGACGATGGCCCAGACCCAGACTTTCAACGGTCGCAGGCGCGTACGCAAGTTCTTCGGAAAGATTCCGGAGGTTGCGGAGATGCCGAACCTCATCGAGGTTCAGAAGGCATCCTATGATCAGTTCCTGATGGTGGAGGAGCCCAAGGGCGGTCGTCCGGACGAGGGTCTGCAGGCCGTCTTCAAGTCGGTCTTCCCGATCTCCGACTTCTCGCAGACGGCGATGCTCGAATTCGTCAAGTACGAGTTCGAGGCGCCGAAGTTCGACGTCGACGAATGCCGCCAGCGCGACCTGACCTACGCCGCGCCGCTGAAGGTGACGCTGCGCCTGATCGTGTTCGATCTGGACGAGGACACCGGCGCCAAGTCGATCAAGGACATCAAGGAGCAGGACGTCTACATGGGCGACATGCCGCTCATGACGTCGAACGGCACCTTCATCGTCAACGGCACCGAGCGTGTCATCGTCAGCCAGATGCACCGTTCGCCGGGCGTGTTCTTCGACCACGACAAAGGCAAGTCGCATTCGAGCGGCAAGCTGCTTTTCGCCGCCCGCGTCATCCCGTATCGCGGCTCCTGGCTCGACATCGAGTTCGATTCCAAAGACGTCGTGCACGCCCGCATCGACCGTCGCCGCAAGATCCCGGTGACATCGCTGCTGATGGCGCTCGGCATGGACGGCGAGGAGATCCTGTCGACCTTCTACGACAAGATCACCTACAAGCGCGCCGGCGACCACTGGCGCATCCCGTTCTCGGTCGAGCGTTTCCGCGGTCTCAAGGCGGTGTCGGACCTCGTCGACGCCGATACCGGCGAGATCGTCGTCGAGAGCGGCAAGAAGATCACCGCGCGCCAGGCCAAGCTGCTTGCCGAAAAGGGCCTCAAGGCGATCAAGGCCACCGACGAGGATCTCTACGGCAGCTACCTGGCCGAGGACATCGTCAACTACGCCACCGGCGAGATCTATCTCGAGGCCGGCGACGAGATCGACGAGAAGACGCTGAAGGTCCTGGTCGGCACCGGCGAGGAGGAGATCCAGATCCTCGACATCGACCACGTCAATGTCGGCGCCTACATCCGCAACACGCTCAATGTCGACAAGAACGAGAGCCGCCAGGACGCGCTGTTCGACATCTACCGCGTCATGCGCCCGGGCGAGCCGCCGACGATGGACACGGCCGAGGCCATGTTCAACTCACTGTTCTTCGACGCCGAACGCTACGACCTGTCGGCCGTCGGCCGCGTCAAGATGAACATGCGCCTCGAACTCGACGCTGCCGACACCGTTCGGGTGCTGCGCAAGGAGGACATCCTTGCCGTCGTCAAGACGCTGGTCGAACTGCGAGACGGCAAGGGCGAGATCGACGACATCGACAATCTCGGCAACCGCCGCGTGCGTTCGGTCGGCGAACTGATGGAAAACCAGTACCGCGTCGGCCTGCTTCGCATGGAGCGCGCCATCAAGGAGCGCATGTCGTCGATCGAGATCGACACGGTCATGCCGCAGGACCTGATCAACGCCAAGCCGGCGGCCGCTGCCGTGCGCGAGTTCTTCGGCTCCTCGCAGCTGTCGCAGTTCATGGACCAGACCAATCCGCTCTCGGAGATCACGCACAAGCGTCGTCTCTCTGCGCTCGGGCCCGGCGGCCTGACCCGCGAGCGCGCCGGCTTCGAGGTGCGCGACGTGCACCCGACGCACTACGGCCGCATCTGCCCGATCGAGACGCCGGAAGGACCGAACATCGGCCTGATCAATTCGCTGGCGACCTTCGCGCGGGTCAACAAGTACGGCTTCATCGAGAGCCCGTACCGCAAGATCGTCAACGGCAAGCTGACCAACGAGGTCGTCTACCTGTCGGCGATGGAGGAGGCCAAGCACCACGTCGCGCAGGCCAACGCCGAGCTCGACGCCGAGGGCCGCTTCAAGGACGAGTTCGTCATCTGCCGCAACGCCGGCGAGGTGATGATGGCGCCGCGCGAGAACGTCGACCTGATGGACGTGTCGCCCAAGCAGATGGTCTCGGTCGCCGCGGCGCTGATTCCGTTCCTCGAGAACGACGACGCCAACCGCGCGCTGATGGGCTCGAACATGCAGCGCCAGGCGGTGCCGCTGGTTCGCGCCGAGGCGCCGTTCGTCGGTACCGGCATGGAGCCGATCGTCGCCCGTGACTCGGGCGCGGCGATCGCCGCGCGCCGCACCGGCATCGTCGACCAGGTGGACGCAACGCGTATCGTCATCCGCGCCACCGAGGATCTCGAGGCCGGCAAGTCCGGAGTCGACATCTACCGGCTGATGAAGTTCCAGCGCTCGAACCAGAACACGTGCATCAACCAGCGCCCGCTGGTGAATGTCGGCGACCGGATCGAGAAGGGTGACATCATCGCCGACGGCCCGTCGACCGATCTCGGCGACCTGGCGCTCGGCCGCAACGTACTCGTCGCGTTCATGCCGTGGAACGGCTACAACTACGAGGACTCGATCCTGCTCTCCGAGCGCATCGTGGCCGACGACGTCTTCACCTCGATCCACATCGAGGAGTTCGAGGTCATGGCCCGCGACACCAAGCTCGGGCCGGAGGAAATCACGCGCGACATTCCGAACGTCTCGGAGGAAGCGCTGAAGAACCTCGACGAGGCCGGCATCGTCTACATCGGCGCCGAGGTACAGCCGGGCGACATCCTGGTCGGCAAGATCACGCCGAAGGGCGAAAGCCCGATGACGCCGGAGGAAAAGCTCCTGCGCGCCATCTTCGGCGAGAAGGCGTCCGACGTCCGCGACACGTCCATGCGCATGCCGCCCGGGACTTTCGGCACGGTCGTCGAGGTGCGCGTCTTCAACCGCCACGGCGTCGAGAAGGACGAGCGCGCCATGGCGATCGAGCGCGAGGAGATCGAGCGTCTCGCCAAGGACCGCGATGACGAGCAGGCCATCCTCGACCGTAACGTCTACAGCCGTCTGGCGGACATGCTGAACGGTCGCGAGGCGATCGCCGGGCCGAAGGGCTTCAAGAAGGGCACCGCGCTGTCGAGGGTGGTTCTCGACGACTACCCGCGCTCGCAGTGGTGGCAGTTCGCCGTCGAGGACGAGAAGGTCCAGGGCGAACTCGAAGCCCTGCGCGGCCAGTACGACGAGTCCAAGAAGGCGCTCGAGCAGCGTTTCATGGACAAGGTCGAGAAGGTCCAGCGCGGCGACGAGATGCCCCCCGGCGTGATGAAGATGGTCAAGGTCTTTGTCGCCGTGAAGCGCAAGATGCAGCCCGGCGACAAGATGGCCGGCCGCCACGGCAACAAGGGCGTGGTGTCGCGTATCGTTCCGGTCGAGGACATGCCTTTCCTCGAGGACGGTACGCATGCCGACATCGTGCTCAACCCGCTCGGCGTTCCCTCGCGCATGAACGTTGGCCAGATCCTGGAGACGCATCTGGGCTGGGCCTGCGCCGGCATGGGCAGGAAGATCGGCGACCTGATCGAGGTCTACAAGCAGAGCGGCAACATCAAGCCGCTCCGCGAGACCATCGAGTCGGTCTTCCCGGCCAACGACCGCAACGAACCGGTCCGCATCTACGACGACGAGTCGGTCGTTCGCCTCGGCGAGCAGCTGAAGCGCGGCGTCTCGATCGCGACGCCGGTGTTCGACGGCGCGCACGAGGCTGACATCAACCACATGCTGGAACAGGCCGGGCTTCACACCAGCGGCCAGTCGCAGCTCTACGACGGCCGCACCGGCGAGCCGTTCGACCGCAAGGTGACGATGGGCTACATCTACATGCTCAAGCTTCACCATCTCGTGGACGACAAGATCCACGCGCGTTCGATCGGACCGTACTCGCTCGTCACCCAGCAGCCGCTGGGCGGCAAGGCGCAGTTCGGCGGCCAGCGTTTCGGCGAGATGGAGGTCTGGGCGCTCGAGGCGTACGGCGCAGCCTACACGCTGCAGGAGATGCTGACGGTGAAGTCGGACGACGTCGCCGGCCGCACGAAGGTCTACGAGGCAATCGTGCGCGGCGACGACACGTTCGAGGCGGGCATCCCGGAGAGCTTCAACGTTCTCGTCAAGGAGATGCGTTCGCTCGGCCTCAACGTGGAGCTCGAGAACACCAAGCCGGAAGATGTCACGCGACTGCCTCGCGCAGCCGAGTAACGGACCGGCCGGCCGCGGGGAACCACCCCGCGGCCGGCGAATTCACCGGCATCTGCCGGCACAGCGACGGGCTTTCGCCCGCATGGAATTCAGAGGGGTCGACGAGGGCCCCACAAGGAGAACGGCATGAACCAAGAGGTCATGAATCTCTTCAACGCGCAGGCCCCTGCGCAGGTGTTCGATTCGATCCGGATCTCGCTCGCCAGCCCCGAGAAGATCCTTTCCTGGTCGTTCGGCGAGATCAAGAAGCCGGAGACGATCAACTACCGCACGTTCAAGCCCGAGCGCGACGGCCTGTTCTGCGCGCGCATCTTCGGTCCGATCAAGGACTACGAGTGCCTGTGCGGCAAGTACAAGCGCATGAAGTACAAGGGCGTCATCTGCGAGAAGTGCGGCGTCGAGGTCACGCTGTCGCGCGTCCGCCGCGAGCGCATGGGCCACATCGAACTGGCCGCGCCCGTCGCCCACATCTGGTTCCTGAAGTCGCTACCGAGCCGCATCGGTACGCTGCTCGACATGACGCTGAAGGATATCGAGCGCGTCCTCTATTTCGAGAACTACATCGTCACCGAGCCGGGCCTCACCGCGCTGAAGGAGCATCAGCTGCTCAGCGAGGAAGAGTACATGATCGCCGTCGACGAGTATGGCGAGGATTCGTTCACCGCGATGATCGGCGCCGAAGCGATCCATGACCTGCTGGCTTCGATGGACCTCGAGAAGATCGCCGGCGACCTGCGCTCGGAGCTTGCCTCGACCACGTCGGAGCTGAAGCAGAAGAAGCTTTTGAAGCGCCTGAAGGTCGTCGAGAACTTCATGGAATCCGGCAACCGTCCCGAGTGGATGATCATGAAGATCGTCCCGGTGATCCCGCCGGACCTGCGTCCGCTGGTGCCGCTCGACGGCGGCCGCTTCGCCACGTCCGATCTCAACGACCTCTATCGCCGCGTCATCAACCGCAACAACCGCCTGAAGCGGCTGATCGAGTTGAAGGCGCCCGGCATCATCATCCGCAACGAGAAGCGCATGCTCCAGGAGGCCGTCGACGCGCTGTTCGACAACGGCCGCCGCGGCCGCGTCATCACCGGCGCCAACAAGCGCCCGCTGAAGTCGCTGTCCGACATGCTGAAGGGCAAGCAGGGGCGCTTCCGCCAGAACCTGCTCGGCAAGCGCGTCGACTATTCCGGCCGTTCGGTCATCGTGACCGGTCCGGAACTCAAGCTGCACCAGTGCGGCCTGCCGAAGAAGATGGCGCTCGAGCTGTTCAAGCCCTTCATCTATGCCCGCCTCGACGCCAAGGGCTTCTCGTCCACCGTCAAGCAGGCGAAGAAGCTGGTCGAGAAGGAGAAGCCGGAGGTCTGGGACATCCTCGACGAGGTGATCCGCGAGCATCCGGTGCTGCTCAACCGCGCTCCGACGCTGCACCGCCTCGGCATCCAGGCGTTCGAGCCGATCCTCATCGAGGGCAAGGCGATCCAGCTTCATCCGCTGGTCTGCACGGCCTTCAACGCCGACTTCGACGGTGACCAGATGGCGGTCCACGTGCCGCTGTCGCTGGAAGCCCAGCTCGAAGCCCGCGTGCTGATGATGTCGACCAACAACATCCTGCATCCGGCGTCCGGCGCGCCGATCATCGTGCCGTCGCAGGACATGGTGCTCGGCCTCTACTATCTCTCGATCGTCAACGAGAACGAGCCGGGCCAGGGCATGGCCTTCGCCGACATGGGCGAGCTGCAGCACGCGCTCGAGACCAAGGCGGTGACGCTGCACGCCAAGATCAAGGGCCGCTTCCGCAGCGTCGACGCCAACGGCAATGTCGTGTCGAAGATCTACGACACGACGCCGGGTCGCATGATCATCGGCGAACTGCTGCCGAAGAACGTCAACGTTCCGTTCGAGACCGCCAACCAGGAGATGACCAAGAAGAACATCTCCAAGATGATCGACACGGTCTACCGCCACTGCGGCCAGAAGGAGACGGTGATCTTCTGCGACCGGATCATGGCGCTCGGCTTCAGCCACGCCTGCCGCGCCGGCATCTCGTTCGGTAAGGACGACATGCTGATCCCGGACGACAAGGCCCAGCTCATCGCCGAGACGGACTCGCTCGCGAAGGAGTACGAGCAGCAGTACAATGACGGCCTGATCACCCAGGGCGAGAAGTACAACAAGGTCGTCGACGCCTGGGCGAAGTGCTCGGAGAAGGTCGCCGACAAGATGATGGCCCGCATCAAGGCCGTCGAGTTCGACGACAACGGCCGCCAGAAGCCGATGAATTCGATCTACATGATGAGCCACTCGGGCGCCCGCGGCTCGCCGACCCAGATGCGCCAGCTCGCCGGCATGCGCGGCCTGATGGCCAAGCCGTCGGGCGAGATCATCGAGACGCCGATCATCTCGAACTTCAAGGAAGGCCTGACCGTGCTCGAGTACTTCAACTCGACCCACGGCGCGCGCAAGGGCCTCGCCGACACCGCGCTGAAGACGGCCAACTCGGGCTATCTGACGCGCCGTCTCGTCGACGTGGCGCAGGACTGCATCGTCACGGTGCCGGACTGCGGCACCGACAAGGGCCTGACCATGCAGCCGATCGTCGACGCCGGCCAGGTGGTCGCCTCGCTTGGCATGCGCGTGCTCGGCCGCACCGCGCTCGACGACATCAGCCACCCGCTCACCGGCGACCTCCTGGTCAAGGCGGGGAAGCTGATCGACGAGCGCGACGTCGACGCCATCGAGAAGGCGGGCATCCAGTCGATCCGCATCCGCTCGGCGCTGACCTGCGAGGTCAGGACCGGCGTCTGCGCGGTCTGCTACGGACGCGACCTGGCGCGCGGCACCCCGGTCAACATCGGCGAGGCGGTCGGCGTCATCGCCGCGCAGTCGATCGGCGAGCCGGGCACCCAGCTCACCATGCGCACCTTCCACATGGGCGGCACGGCGCAGGTCGTCGACCAGTCGTTCCTGGAGGCGTCGTATGAGGGCACGGTGCAGATCCGCAACCGCAACGTGGTCCGCAACTCCGACGGCCACCTCGTGGTGATGGGCCGCAACATGGCGGTGCTGATCCTCGACGAAGCCGGCAAGGAGCGCGCCACGCACCGCGTCACCTACGGCAGCCGCATCTATGTGGACGACGGCGACAAGGTGAAGCGCGGCCAGCGCATCGCCGAATGGGATCCCTATACCCGTCCGATCCTCACCGAGGTCGAGGGCAGGGTCTCGTTCGAGGATCTGGTCGACGGCATCTCCGTCCAGGAGACGGCCGACGAATCGACCGGTATCACCAAGCGCGAGGTCATCGACTGGCGGTCGACGCCGCGCGGCTCCGACCTCAAGCCGGCGATCACGGTCCAGGACTCCAAGGGCAAGGTGGCCAAGCTGTCGAAGGGCGGCGATGCCCGCTTCCTGCTCTCGGTCGAGGCGATCCTTTCGGTCGAGCCGGGCAGCCATGTCCGGCCGGGCGACGTGCTCGCGCGCATCCCGATGGAAAGCGCCAAGACCAAGGACATCACCGGCGGTCTGCCGCGTGTTGCCGAGCTGTTCGAGGCGCGTCGTCCAAAGGATCACGCCATCATCGCCGAGATCGACGGCACGGTGCGGTTCGGGCGCGACTACAAGAACAAGCGCCGCATCATCATCGAGCCGCACGATTCGACGCTCGAGCCGGTCGAGTACCTCATCCCGAAGGGCAAGCCGTTCCATCTCCAGGACGGCGATGCCATCGAGAAGGGCGACTACATCCTCGACGGCAACCCGGCGCCGCACGACATCCTGGCGATCAAGGGCGTGGAGGCACTCGCGTCCTACCTCGTCAACGAGATCCAGGAGGTCTACCGGTTGCAGGGCGTGTCGATCAACGACAAGCACATCGAGGTGATCGTCCGGCAGATGCTGCAGAAGGTGGAGATCACCGACCAGGGCGATTCGACCTACATCCCGGGCGACCACGTCGACGTGATCGAACTGGACGAGGTGAACGAGCGGCTGGTCGAGGACGGCAAGAAGCCGGCCTCGGGCGAACCGGTGCTGCTGGGCATCACCAAGGCCTCGCTGCAGACGCCGTCCTTCATCTCCGCGGCGTCGTTCCAGGAGACCACCCGCGTTCTCACCGAGGCGGCGGTGGCCGGCAAGACCGACATGCTGCAGGGCTTGAAGGAGAACGTCATCGTCGGCCGCCTCATCCCGGCCGGCACCGGCGGCACGATGAGCCAGATCCGGCGCATCGCCACGGCCCGCGACGAACTGATCCTCGACGAGCGCCGCAAGCAGTCGGGCGTCGAGATCGCCGAGCCGATGCTCACCGACATGTCGACCGCCGCGCAGTAAGCGGAGGCCACGAACCGGAACGAGAGAGGCCGCGGGGCGCGATCCCCGCGGCCTTCTTTGTTGTCCGGCGCGTTCGCGGTCTTGCGGATCCGCGCGGATGGGGCAGGTCGCCTCGGCCCTACAGCGGCTCGTCGAAGGTGATGATGGAGACCTCGCCTTCGAGCGCGCCCTGATAAGCCGACAGATGCGGCTCGTCATCGGGGACGCCGTCCATGTCGCCGATCTGGTCGAGTTCGGCCTCGGCATAACCTTCCGCGGCGAGCGATTCGAGCGCACGCCGAACGGCCGAGTCGTCGTCCGGCGCCACCAGCATCAGGTGCACGCCTTCGGCCTTGCCGCCCTTCCGGCGCCAGACCCGCCCCGTAATGATGGTTACGGGCCGTTCTTCATTGTCGTTCATGCGTTGATTCCCGTGAATCGGCCGCCTGCGGCCTCCGCCCGGCGCTCAAGGTGCCATCTTCGCACAGGCGCGCTGCGGCCGACAGGCGCAACCAGCTC
This sequence comes from Rhizobiaceae bacterium, assembly GCA_905339215.1. GTDB lineage: Bacteria > Pseudomonadota > Alphaproteobacteria > Rhizobiales > Rhizobiaceae > DUSC01. Next base: position 4,303 of record CAJPFN010000026.1, on the reverse strand, counting down.
ACAATGTTCCGCCTGTGGATGAACTGGCGCAACAAAATTGCGCCGCCGGCCGTGTTACACTACGCTCGGCCCGCAAGCCTCGGTTCCGGCGAGATAAACCCCTCGCCGGGGTTGACGCGCAACGGCGTTACGAGTAATACCCGCCGCGTCTGAGCCGATGTGAGGTCAGGCCTTCGGAGACGTCTCGTCTTCGAGTTCGCCTCAAACAGGGTTCGTTTTACGAACGAGAAGACATTTCCGGCGCGCAAGAAGCGGCAACGCTTCCTCTGCCATTTGTTCGGGCAAGACCGCAAGACGCGGTTTGTGGCCCGAATTTGCGTATGGAAACGACGTTCGAAACGGCCTTGAAAAGGGCTTGCGACACGAGATTGAGAGACAAGAGGAAGGTTTAATGCCTACCGTAAACCAGCTGATCCGCAAGCCGCGCATTGCGCCGGTGAAGCGCAACAAGGTTCCGGCGATGCAGCAGAACCCGCAGAAGCGGGGCGTGTGCACGCGCGTCTACACGACGACGCCGAAGAAGCCGAACTCGGCCCTGCGCAAGGTGGCGAAGATCCGCCTGACCAACGGTTTCGAGGTCATCGGCTACATCCCGGGCGAAGGCCACAACCTTCAGGAGCACTCGGTCGTCATGATCCGCGGCGGCCGCGTCAAGGACCTTCCGGGCGTGCGTTACCACATCATCCGCGGCGTGCTCGACACGCAGGGCGTGAAGAACCGCAAGCAGCGCCGCTCGAAATACGGCGCCAAGCGTCCGAAGTGACCGAGGCGTAGCCGAGGTCATCCCGGGCGCCGCAGAGCGACGATCCGGGATCAAGGCCCCGTCCAAGATTTGAGGCTGAGAAAAGTATGTCCCGTCGTCACAGTGCAGAGAAGCGCGAGATCAACCCGGATCCGAAGTTCGGCGATCTGGTGGTCACCAAGTTCATGAACGCCGTCATGTACGACGGCAAGAAGTCGATCGCCGAAACGATCGTCTACGGCGCGCTCGACCAGATCCAAGCGAAGACCCGGCAGGAGCCCGTCACGGTGTTCCGTCAGGCGATCGACAACGTCGCTCCGCATGTCGAGGTCCGTTCCCGCCGCGTCGGCGGCGCGACCTACCAGGTGCCGGTCGACGTCCGTCCCGAGCGTCGCCAGGCGCTCGCCATCCGCTGGCTGATCACGGCCGCCCGCAACCGCAACGAGACCACCATGGTCGACCGCCTGTCGGGCGAACTGCTCGACGCGGCGAACAACCGCGGCACGGCCGTGAAGAAGCGCGAAGACACCCACAAGATGGCGGAAGCCAACCGCGCTTTCGCGCACTATCGCTGGTAACGGCGAACGAACGCTCCGAGAGGCACTTCCCATGGCTCGCGAATACAAGATCGAAGACTACCGCAATTTCGGTATCATGGCGCATATCGACGCCGGCAAGACGACGACGACGGAGCGCGTCCTCTACTACACCGGCAAGTCGCACAAGATCGGCGAAGTCCATGACGGCGCCGCGACCATGGATTGGATGGAGCAGGAGCAGGAGCGCGGCATCACCATCACGTCGGCCGCGACGACGACCTTCTGGAAGGGCCGTGACGGCAAGTTGCGCCGCTTCAACATCATCGACACGCCCGGCCACGTCGACTTCACCATCGAGGTCGAGCGTTCGCTTCGCGTTCTCGACGGGGCGATTGCGCTGCTGGACGCCAATGCCGGCGTCGAGCCGCAGACCGAGACCGTGTGGCGCCAGGCGGACAAGTACCACGTGCCGCGCATGATCTTCTGCAACAAGATGGACAAGATCGGCGCCGACTTCTACCGCTCGGTCGAGATGGTCAAGTCGCGCCTCGGCGCGCAGGCCGTCGTCATGCAGTTGCCGGTCGGCGCCGAAAGCGACTTCAAGGGCGTCGTCGACCTGATCGAGATGAAGGCGCTGATCTGGCGCGACGAGAGCCTGGGCGCAGCCTGGGATGTCGTCGAGATTCCGGCCGACCTCAAGGAGAAGGCCGAGGAGTATCGCGAGAAGATGATCGAGGCGGCCGTCGAGATGGACGAGACCGCGCTCGAAAACTACCTCGAGGGCAATTTCCCCTCGAACGACGAACTGCGCGCGCTGATCCGCAAGGGCACGATCGCGGTGAAGTTCTTCCCGATGTTCTGCGGCTCGGCCTTCAAGAACAAGGGCGTGCAGCCGCTGCTCGACGCCGTCGTCGACTTCCTGCCGTCGCCGGTCGACGTGCCTGCCATCAAGGGCGTCGACCCCAAGACGGAAGCTGAGACGGAGCGCCACGCCGATGACGCCGAGCCGCTCTCCATGCTCGCCTTCAAGATCATGAACGACCCGTTCGTCGGCTCGCTGACCTTCTGCCGCATCTACTCGGGCAAGGTCGCCAAAGGCGCGTCGCTCGAGAACACCGTGAAGGGCAAGAAGGAGCGCATCGGCCGCATGCTGCAGATGCATGCGAATTCGCGCGCCGACATCGACGAGGCCTTTGCCGGCGACATCGTTGCGCTCGCCGGCCTCAAGGAAGTGACCACCGGCGATACGCTGTGCGATCCGACCAAGCCGGTCATCCTGGAGCGCATGGAATTCCCCGAACCGGTCATCCAGATCGCCATCGAGCCGAAGACCAAGGGCGACCAGGAGAAGATGGGTCTCGCGCTCAACCGCCTCGCTGCGGAGGATCCGTCCTTCCGCGTCAAGACTGACGAGGAAAGCGGCCAGACCATCATCGCCGGCATGGGCGAACTGCACCTCGACATCATCGTCGACCGCATGCGCCGCGAGTTCAAGGTCGAGGCTTCGGTCGGGGCGCCGCAGGTGGCCTACCGCGAGACGATCACGCGTCGCACGGAAGAGGACTACACGCACAAGAAGCAGACCGGCGGCACCGGTCAGTTCGCCCGCGTCAAGATCATCTTCGAGCCGAACCCGGACGGCGACGATTTCGTCTTCGAATCGAAGATCGTCGGCGGTTCGGTGCCGAAGGAGTACATCCCCGGCGTCGAGAAGGGCATTCAGAGCGTGCTGTCGTCGGGTCCGCTCGCCGGCTTCCCGATGCTCGGCATCAAGGCGACCCTGATCGACGGCGCCTTCCACGACGTCGACTCCTCGGTGCTGGCGTTCGAGATCGCGTCGCGCGCCTGCTTCCGCGAAGCCTCAAAGAAGGCCGGTGCGCAATTGCTCGAGCCGATCATGAAGGTCGAGGTGGTGACGCCGGAAGACTATGTCGGTTCCGTCATCGGCGACCTGAACGGCCGTCGTGGCCAGATCCAGGGCCAGGAGAGCCGCGGCGTCGCCGTGGTCGTCAACGCTATGGTGCCGCTGGCCAACATGTTCAAGTACGTCGACAACCTGCGCTCGATGTCACAGGGCCGCGCCGCCTATACGATGCAGTTCGACCACTATGAGCCGGTGCCCAACGCGGTAGCTCAGGAAATTCAGAAGAAGTACGCGTAATTTCAAGGGATTGCGCAGGAATATTGGTTTAACGCCCTAGCGGGCTGACAGGAATGGAGACCTCACATGGCCAAAGGTAAATTCGAGCGTACGAAGCCTCATGTGAACATCGGCACGATCGGTCACGTCGACCATGGCAAGACGTCGCTGACGGCTGCGATCACGAAGTTCTTCGGCGAGTACAAGCCGTACGACCAGATCGACGCGGCGCCTGAGGAGAAGGCGCGCGGCATCACGATCTCGACGGCGCACGTCGAGTACGAGACGGCGAACCGGCACTATGCCCACGTCGACTGCCCCGGCCACGCCGACTACGTGAAGAACATGATCACGGGTGCCGCGCAGATGGACGGCGCGATCCTGGTGGTTTCGGCGGCCGACGGCCCGATGCCGCAGACGCGCGAGCACATTCTTCTGGCGCGCCAGGTCGGCGTTCCCTCGATCGTGGTGTTCCTGAACAAGGTCGACCAGGTCGACGATCCGGAGCTTCTGGAGCTTGTCGAGCTCGAGGTCCGCGAGCTTCTGTCGAAGAACGAGTTCCCGGGCGACGACATTCCGATCGTCAAGGGTTCCGCACTTGCCGCGCTCGAGGACTCCAACAAGGAGATCGGCGAGATGGCGATCCGCAAGCTGATGGAAGAGGTCGACCGCTACATCCCGACGCCGAACCGTCCGATCGACCAGCCGTTCCTGATGCCGATCGAGGACGTGTTCTCGATCTCGGGCCGCGGCACGGTGGTGACGGGCCGCGTCGAGCGCGGCATCGTCAAGGTCGGCGAGACGGTGGAGATCGTCGGCATCCGTCCGACGACGTCGACGACGGTGACGGGCGTCGAGATGTTCCGCAAGCTGCTCGACCAG
>CAJPFN010000025.1 GCA_905339215.1 Rhizobiaceae bacterium | reverse complement strand
TTCGGCCATTCGATGGGCGGGCTGGTGGCGTTGAACTTCCTCATGCGACATTCGGCGCGCGTCACCGGCGCGGCGATCTGGAACGCCAACTTCTCCGCCGGCGCGCTCGGCCGGCTGGCGCAGGCGATCCTCGCCTGGGAGGCGTTCCGCCTGGGTTCCGACGTGCCGTCGCGCATCCTGCCGAAGCTCACCTTCCAGGACTGGGCGAAGAAGGTATCCGACAAGCGCACCGACTTCGACTGGTTGTCGCGCGACACGGCGGAGGTCGACAAATACGTCGCCGACCCGCTGTGCGGCTGGGATGCGTCGGTGTCGATGTGGCGCGACGTGTTCGGCCTGATCTTCGCCGGCGCCGACGACCGCAACCTCGCCTCGATCCGCCGCGACCTGCCGGTCAACCTGCTCGGCGGCGAAAACGACCCGGCGACGGCCGGCGGCAAGGCCGTGCTCGACCTCGAGCGGCGCATGAGGGCGCTGGGCTTTTCGAATCTGACATCAAGGATCTGGCCGCAAACGCGGCACGAATCGCTCAACGAGTTGAACCGCGACATGATCACCGACGAATTCGCCGCATGGGCGGAGGGGGTCGCGCGGGGTTGATCCGACGTGACGTCGGTCGGTTCTTCGGAGAACTTCGCCGTCGCGTCTGAAGGAGACAGGACATGGACCGGTTCACCGGTGGCTGCCTGTGCGGCAATGTCCGCTTCGTGGCGTCGGGACGGCCGTACCGGGTCGGCATCTGCCATTGCCTGGACTGCCGCAAGCATCACGGCGCGCTGTTCCACGCCTCCGCGATCTTCCCCGAGGACGCGGTGACGGTCGAGGGCGAGACGCGCGACTGGGCCGGGCGGCACTTCTGCCCGCGCTGCGGATCGCCGGTCTTCGGACGCAGCGGCGACGAGATCGAGGTGAACCTCGGCTCGCTGGACGGGCCGGACCAGTTCCGACCGACCTACGAACTCTGGACGATCCGCCGCGAGTCCTGGCTGCCGCCGTTCCCGCTGACGAGGCGTTACGAGCGCGACCGCGACGCCACGGGCCCACACGAGGAATAGGTCGGGTAGACAATCAGCACCGGCTTCGATCTGGCCGGATAACTACCCCCGCGGCTGGGCCAGTCGTGGTCAAACCCGGCGTGACACCGACACCGCTTTCTTGCTAGGGACGGCGGATCGTCATCGACCCGCTCCGCAGGCAGACCATGGCCGAACCACCGCTCAAAGGCGTCCGCGTCATCGAACTGGCGCGCATCCTCGCCGGTCCGTGGGCGGGCCAGTTGCTGGCCGATCTCGGCGCCGACGTCATCAAGGTCGAAAACCCGGACGGCGGCGACGACACGAGGAAGTGGGGTCCGCCCTTCGTCACCGGCGCCGAAGGCGAGAACCTGTCGGCGGCCTACTATCATTCCTGCAACCGCGGCAAGCGCTCCATCGCCATCGACTTCTCGACGCCGGAGGGCGCCGGGATCGTGCGCCGGCTGGCCGCGACGGCGGACGTGTTCATAGAGAACTTCAAGCTTGGCGGGCTGAAGAAGTACGGCCTCGACTACGACAGCCTGAAGACGATCAATCCGCGGCTGGTCTACTGCTCGATCACCGGCTTCGGCCAGGACGGGCCCTATGCGCCGCGCGCAGGCTACGACTTCATCATCCAGGGCATGGCCGGCATGATGTCGATCACCGGCGAGCCGGGCCGCGAGCCGCAGAAGGCGGGCGTCGCCATCTCCGACATCTTCACCGGCCTCTATTCGGTGATCGCCATCCAGGCGGCACTGCGCCACGCCGAAGCAACCGGCGAAGGCCAGCACATCGATATGGCACTGTTCGACACGCAGATCTCGGTGCTCGGCAACCAGAACCTGAACTACCTCGTCTCCGGCACGTCGCCCGGCCAGATGGGCAACGCGCACATGAACATCGCGCCCTACGAGGTACTGCCGGTGAAGGACGGGCACATCATCCTCGCCGTCGGCAATGACGGGCAGTTCCAGAAGTTCTGCGCGGTCGTCGGGCTGGACGACCTGCCCGGCAATCCCGACTTCGCCACCAACCCGGCACGGGTCGCCAACCGCGCGGCGCTGCGCGCACGGATGATCGAGAGACTGGCGACGCTGGAACGCGAGCCGCTGCTCGCCGCCCTGGAGAAGGCGAGCGTGCCGGCGAGCCCGATCAACACCATCGGCCAGATGTTCGCCGACCCGCAGACGATCGCCCGCGGCATGCGGCTCGACCTCGACGACGGCCACGGCAACCGCCTGCCTTCGGTGCGCGCGCCGATGGTCATGTCGGGCACGCCGCTGACCTACGAACGGCCCTCGCCGCGGCTCGGCGAGCACACGGCGGAAATTCTCGCCGAACTGGAGAAGAGCGGATCATGAAGACCGGCGGACAGCTCATCGTCGAGGCCCTCGAGGCCAACGGCGTCGAGCGCATTTATTCGGTGCCGGGCGAGAGCTACCTCGCCGTGCTCGACGCGCTGCACGATTCGAAGATCAGCAACATCGTGTGCCGCCAGGAAGGCGGGGCGGCGATGATGGCCGACTGCGAGGGGCGCCTGACCGGCCGCCCGGGCGTCTGCTTCGTCACGCGCGGCCCCGGCGCCACCAACGCCTCGCCCGGCATCCACATCGCGCAGCAGGATTCCAACCCGGTCGTCATGTTCGTCGGCCAGGTGGCGCGCGGCAACCTCGAGCGCGAGGCGTTCCAGGAGGTCGACTACAAGGCTTTCTTCGGCTCGATGGCGAAGTGGGTGGTGGAGATCGACGATGCGGCGCGCATCCCCGAGCTCGTGACCCGCGCCTTTTCGGTGGCCGCGTCGGGTCGGCCGGGTCCGGTGGTGGTGGCGCTGCCCGAGGACATGCTGACCGACGAGGTCGAGGCGCCGTCAGCCCTGCCTTTCGTACCGGTCGAAACCGCGCCCGGCGAGGCCGCGATCGCGGCGACGGTGGCGCTGCTGGAAAAGGCCGAGCGGCCTTTCGTCATCCTCGGCGGCACGCGCTGGACGGAGGATGCCGTCGACGCCATGTGCGCTGCGCTGGAGACGTGGAAGCTGCCGGTCGGCTGCTCGTTCCGCCGCCAGGCGCTCTGCGACCAGCTGCATGCCTCCTACGCCGGCGACGTCGGCATCGGCATCAACCCGAAGCTCGGCGACTACATCAAGAAGGCCGACATGGTCCTGCTCGTCGGCGGCCGCTTCGGCGAGATGCCGTCGTCGGACTATTCGCTGCTGAAGAGCCCCTACCCCGACCAGAAGCTCGTCCACGTCTATCCGGACGCGTCTGAGCTCGGCCGGGTCTACCGGCCCACCGTCGCCATCAACGCCACACCCGCCGCCTTCGCACAGGCCTTCGCGGTGACCGGACCGAAGGCGACGCCGGTTTGGGCGAACCGGACGGCCGAACTGCACGAGGACTATCTTTCCTGGTCGACGCCGCCCGCGGACGGCCCCGGCCCGGTGAAGATGGGACCGATCATGGCGTGGCTGGAGAAAACCCTGCCGGAGGACGTCATCATCGCCAACGGCGCCGGCAACTTCGCCACCTGGGTGCACCGCTTCCACCGTTTCCGCCGCTTCGCCAGCCAGGCCGCGCCGACCTCAGGTTCGATGGGCTACGGTGTGCCGGGCGGCGTCGCGGCGAAACTGATGTTCCCGGAACGCGAGGTAATCGTCTGGGCCGGCGACGGCGACTTCCTGATGAACGGCCAAGAATTCGCCACCGCGCTGCAATACGGCGCGCCGGTGATCGTGGTGATCCTCAACAACGGCATCTACGGCACCATCCGCATGCACCAGGAGCGCGAGTATCCGGGACGCGTCTCCGGCACGACGCTCAGGAACCCCGACTTCGCCGCGCTGGCGCGGGCCTATGGCGGCCATGGCGAGACGGTGGAGCGGACGGAGGACTTTGCCGCCGCCTTCGAGCGTGCCCGGGCGAGCGGCCTGCCCGCGATCATCGACGTCAAGCTCGATCCGGAAGCGATCACGCCGACGCGCACGCTGACCCAGATCCGCGAGAAGCGGTAGAGCGGACTCCCGTGCCACCCATGCGGCTGCCACGCGCTGCCCGGCGCCGGGTGGCATCGGTGCGGCTTCGATGTTATTGAGGCCGCGGTTTTTCGGGATCGTAGACGATGCAAGCCGCGACAACGCCTGCCGTATCGGTGGTCATTCCGTGCAAGAACGAAGCGCCGAACCTCGCCTTCCTGCTGGACGAGGTCGACGCCGCCATGGCCGGCCGCGCCTTCGAGGTAATCGTGGTGGACGACGGCTCGACCGACGACACGGGCGCCGTGCTGGCGAAGCGGATCGCGGGCGGCGCGGCGCATCTGCGCCATGTCCGCCATGACCGCTCGGCAGGACAGAGCGCCGCCGTGCGCTCCGGCGTCTTTTCCGCGCGCGGCGCGATCGTGGTGACCATGGACGGCGACGGCCAGAACGATCCGGCCTACCTGCCAAAGCTCGCCGATGCGCTGGAGGCGGCCGGCCCGAAGACCGGCATTGCTGCCGGCCAGCGGCTGAAGCGCACCGACACGAAGCTGAAGCAGCTTTCCTCGCGCTTCGCCAACGGGCTGCGCGAGAAGATATTGCGCGACGGCACCCGCGATTCGGGCTGCGGGCTGAAGGCGCTGCGCACCGATCTCTTCCGCCAGCTGCCCTATTTCGACGGATGGCACCGCTATCTTCCGGCGCTGGCGCTGCGCGAGGGCTTCGGCGTCATCCACATCGACGTCATCGACCGCTCGCGGCGGCATGGCAAGTCGAACTACGGCATCCTCGACCGCGGCCTGCGCGGCGCGCTCGACCTGTTCGGCGTGTGGTGGCTGCGCCGCCGACGCAAGACGGTGCCGACCGTTACGGAGATCCGCGCATGAGCGACATCCTCAACCAGCTCGCCGCCTGGCTGCACGCCGTCTTCATCGAGCAGTTCGACGCCTGGATCCTGCTCGGCTTCGTCGCGCAGGCCATGTTTACGATGCGTTTCGTCGTCCAGTGGATCGCCTCCGAGCGGGCCAAGCGCTCGGTCGTGCCGGTCGCGTTCTGGTTCTTCTCGCTCGGCGGCGGCACACTGCTGCTCATCTACGCGATCCAACGCCAGGACCCCGTCTTCATCGCCGGCCAGGGCCTTGGATTGATCATCTACATCCGCAACCTGTGGCTCATCGCCAACGAGCATCGTACGGCGATGTCGAAGGCGGACTGAGCGGCTCGTGAGCACGACCGCAGACGCCGGGGGCGGACGGCAGGGCGGCGCTCTCAGCCGCCTGCACTACCTTCTGCTGGCGCTGTTCTGCGTCGCAGCCTTCGTGCCGGGCATTTCCTCGCTGCCGCCGACTGACCGCGACGAATCGCGCTTCGTCCAGGCGACCAAGCAGATGGTGGAGACCGGCGATTTCGTCGACATCCGCTTCCAGGATGTGCCGCGTTACAAGAAGCCGGCCGGCATCTACTGGCTTCAGGCCGCGGTCGTGCTGGCCAGCGGCGACGGCGCCGACGCGCCGATCTGGGTCTACCGCACGGTCTCCGTCGCCGGCGCGCTCGTCTCGGTGCTGACCGCCGCATGGCTCGGCGCGCGCATGTTCGGCTCGTCGGCCGGCCTCGTCGCCGGCTTCGGCATGGCCGGCATCCTGATGCTCGGCTTCGAGGCGCGCATCGCCAAGACCGACGCGGCGCTGCTGGCCACCGCGCTGATCGCGCAGGCGGCACTCGCCGCCGTCTATCTCGGTCACCGCCAGGGCGTGGCCTCGCCGCGTGCGCCCTGGGTGTTCTGGGCAGCGCAGGGCGCGGCGATCCTGATCAAGGGGCCGGTCATTCCGGCGCTTTCGCTGGCGACCGTCGTCGCCATCGCCTTCCTCGACCGCGACCGCGGATGGCTGCGCCGGCTGAAGGCCGGCCGCGGCGCCGTTCTGGCGCTGCTCATCGCCGCGCCGTGGCTGGCCGTGATCACCTGGAAGAGCGGCGCGGAGTTCTGGCAGGAGGCGATCGGCCGCGACTTCCTCGGCAAGGTGGCATCGGGGCAGGAATCGCACGGCTTCCCGCCGGGCTACTACTTCATCCTCTATTCAGCGACCTTCTGGCCGTTCGGGATTCCCGCGATCGCAGCGGGGCTCGCCGCGCTGCCGCGCCTGAAGAGCGATCCGCGGCTGCTGTTCTGCCTCGCCTGGTACCTGCCCTACTGGATCGCCATCGAACTGATGCCGACCAAGCTGCCGCACTACATCCTGCCCGCCTACCCCGCACTCGTCATGCTGATGGCGTGGGCGACGACCGAGGCCATGCCCGTCCTCTCCGGCTGGCGGATGTGGCTGACGCGCGCCACAGTCCTCGGCGCGGCGGTCGTCACCATCGGCCTCGCGGCCGTGGCCGTCGGGGCAACGCCGTACCTGCTCGGAACCGTCTCCTGGTGGGGCCTGCTCGCCGCGCTGCTGTTGCTGCTTGCGGGCTGGCTGGGCTCGGGCATCCGCCCGCCGCTCGTCGAGCCGGCGCGGACCGGACTGGCGGCGGCCGCGGCAGCCGCCGCGCTCGGCGTGCTCTCCTCAGCCGTCGTGCCGGCACTGACGCCGGTCTGGCTCAGCCCGCAGATCGCCGAGGTCTTTGCGGCGAAAAAGCCCTGCCCCCGCTCGCGGCTGGTGGCGGCCGGCTACCACGAGCCGAGCCTCGTCTTCCTCGCCGGCACCGACACGCTGCTCACCGACGGCGCGGCGGCGGCGGCGGAACTGGAGAAGGACGCCTGCACCGTCGCGCTGGTTACGGACGACCAGCTGGAAGCCTTCGACGCCGGCCTCGCGGACGGCGTGTCGGGCGTCGTCGAGATCGGCCGCATCGAGGGCGTCAACTATTCGAAGGGCGCCCAACGCACGCTGACGCTGTTTGCCCGGGCACCCTGACGCGGCTTCGCTTCATTGCGGCGACTGAAATTCGCCGTCTCCCGGCTTTTACGGCACCGAACAAGAAAGGAGCCGCGCTCCGGCGGGGCAAAGACGCCGCCGCGTCCTGACGAACCGTCGGCCGCGGCGTGGCGCTCACGCCGTCGCGTGGAACGAGACGTTGCCGATCAGCCGCTCTGCCGTCGACAGCGACACGCCTGCTGCCATCACCATCTGCGGCAGGATCATCCATTCGAGCGTCCAGGCTGCGCCCGACCGCTCGCTTTCGTGGACCAGCGACTGGTGCATGCCGGCGAGAAGCGTGGCGTTGAAGCGGGCCAGCGCCACCAGTACCTCGGCCGCAACCGGATTGACCTTGTGCGCCATGGCCGAGGAGCCGCCGCCCGTGGCGAGGCGGATCTCGCCGACCTCGCTCTGCGCCAGCAACGCGATGTCCTGGCCCATCTTGCCGAGGCCGCCGGTGACGAGCGACAGGAAAGACGCGAGCTCCGCCATGCCGTCGCGCTCGGAGTGACGCGGGCGATGCGGCGGTACCAGACCGAGGGCCGACGCGAGCCGGCGCACGACCGCGTCGGCCTTGTCGCCGAGCGCTTCCAGCGAGCCGACCGGGCCGCCGAAATGCAGCACGCCGACATGACCGCGCACCGCGACCAGGCGCGCCTGGTGGCGGACCAGCGGGTCGCGCCAGCTCAGGATCTTGCGCGCGGCATCGACGGGAAGCGCGGCCTGCATGCGGGTGTGGGCCATGACGCGCCGGCCGCCGTCGCGCCGGGCGAGCCCGTCGAGCGCCTCGACCGTGCGCGCAAGCCGCACGCCAAGGATGTCGAGCACTGCGGCAAGCCGCAGCGAAAGGCTGGTGTCGATCGCGTCCTGGCTGGTGGCGCCGTGGTGGACGAATTTTTCATGCGGCTCGCCGACGGCGGCGCGCAGCTGGCGCACCAGTTCGGGGATGACGACGCCGTCGCGCCGCGTGGCGTCGCGCAGCAGCGCCATGTCGGGCTGAAACGAGGAGGCCGCGGCGGCGATTGCCTCCGCGGCCTCGAACGGGACGACGCCTTCGGCGGCCTCGGCCTCGGCGAGCGCCCGCTCGAAGCGGACCATCGCCGCGACGTCGGCTTCGGCCTCGAGACATGCGCCGGTCTCCTCGTCGCCGAGGAGACCGGACAGGAAGGCGTGGTCGAACGGCGATGCCGTCATGTTGCTCCGCAGATCAGATGTCGAAGAAGACCGTCTCGCGGTCGCCCTGCAGGTGGATGTCGAACGTATACACGTTCCCTTCCCGCGGCGCGATCAAAGTCGGCACCCTGACCTTGTGCTCGATGCGCTGCAGCACCGGGTCCTCGGCGTTGGCCTTCTCCTCGTCGCCGAAGTACATGCGGGTGTGCAGGCCGATGTTGATGCCGCGCGCGACGATCCAGAAGGTGATGTGCGGCGCCATCAACCGGCCGTCGCGGAACGGCACGCGGCCCGGCTTGATCGTCTGGAAGACGAACTCGCCGGTGTCCATGTCGGCCGGGCAGCGGCCCCATCCCGCGAAGTTCGGATCGCCGGAACCGCGCATTTCGGCCGGCGAATTGTAGAAGCCGTCGGCGTCCGCCTGCCAGATCTCGACGAGCGCGTCCCGGAGCGGCGTGCCGGAACCGTCGATGACCCGCGACTTGACCGTGATGCGCTCGCCGCGCGTCCTGTCGTTGACCATCGAGGTGCCGAGGTCGGCGCTGTAGACGCCGCCGATGCCGCAGAAGTTCGGGGTGAGTCCGATATGGACATAGGGTCCCGCGGTCTGCGAGGGCGTTTCCTTGATACGTCCGAGATCCTGTACCATCAGTTGCCCTCCTTGCGGTTCTCGAAGAACGTCGAGCGGCGGCCGCGCAGGACGATGTCAAACTTGTAGGCGCGCGCGTCCATCGGGATCGTCGCTTCCATGTCGAGCGGCGCGACCAGCCGTTCGATCGCAGCGCGATCGGGAATGGTGCGGATGATCGGGCACTTCCAGATGAGCGGATCGCCCTCGAAGTACATCTGGGTGATCAGTCGCTGGACGAAGCCGTCGCCAAAGATCGAGAAGTGGATGTGTGACGGCCGCCAGTCGTTGACGCCGTTCGGCCAGGGATAGGGACCCGGCTTGATCGTGCGGAACGTATAGAAGCCGTTCTCGTCGGTGATCGTGCGCCCGCAGCCGCCGAAGTTCGGGTCGAGCGGGGCGAAATACTGGTCCTTCTTGTGGCGGTAGCGACCGCCGGCATTGGCCTGCCAGAACTCGACCAAGGTATTTGCGACGCCCTTGCCGCGCTCGTCGATGACGCGCCCGTAGACGATGATGCGCTCGCCGATGGCGCTCTCGCCCGGCTTGGCGAAGTTGTGGACGAGGTCGTTGTCGAGTTCGCCGATGATGTTGTGGCCAAACCGCGGCCCGGTGATCTCGCTGATCGTGTTGTCCATGGAGATCAGCGCCTTCTGCGGCGAGCGCAGGACCGACGTCTTGTACCACGGGGTGAGTGCCGGCGGGTGCCAGTCGCGGTCCCGCTGGAAGAAGGAGCCCGTTTCGGGCTTCAGGTTGGACATTCTGTTCCTCCGTTCAGGCGGTCGTCCCGCCCTCCATTTCCGCAAGCGTCTGCTTGACGATCTTGTACGCATGGTTCGCCGCGGGCACGCCGGCATAGATTGCCACATGGAGGAGCGCCTCGCGAACGTCCTCCGGTGTCGCACCCGTGTTGCGGGTGGCGCGCACATGCATCGCCACCTCGTCGTAGTGGCCGAGTGCGGCGAGCAGCGCGATGGTGACCATGGAGCGCTCCCGCTTCGTCCAGTTCGGCCGGGACCAGACATGGCCCCAGGCCGCTTCGGTGATCAGGTCCTGGAACGGCTCGTCGAGCGCGGTTTTCCTGGCCTGCGCGGCGTCAACATAGGCTGCGCCGAGCACCTGCCGCCGGGTCGCCATGCCCTCGCGATACCGCTCGGACTTTTGTTCTTGGTCGGCCATTTGGCTTTTTCTCCCTCGAGGCCGGCAGAAAACCACAACCGTGCGGTTAAGAAAAATAGCAAACATGGCACATTCGATAACTTTTCTGATATGGTTTTCCGATGCAGATCAAGTTCCGCCACGTCCGCACGTTTCTCGAGGTTGCCCGCACGGCCGCCATCGGCAAGGCCGCCGCCGTTCTCAACGTCTCGCAACCGGCGGTCACGCGCACCATCCGCGAACTGGAGGAGGCGCTCGGCGCCGCGGTGATCGAGCCGGACGGGCGCGGTATCAGGCTGACGGCGGCCGGCGAGGCGTTCCGCCGGCATGCCGGCGCCAGCGTCGCCGCGCTGCGCCAAGGCGTCGACGCGGTACGCGCCGCCGGTGCTGAAGCGGAAAAGCCGGTGAGGGCCGGGGCGCTGCCCACCGTCTCGGCGCGCGTCATGCCGGCCGCGGTGCGCAGATACCTCGCAGAGATGCCCGCCGGGCGGCTGAAGATCGTCACGGGGGAGAACGCCGTGCTCCTCGACCAGTTGGCCTCGGGCGGCCTCGACCTCGTGGTCGGACGGCTGGCCTCGCCGGAGCGCATGGTCGGCTTCACCTTCGAGCACCTCTATTCGGAGCAGGTGCTGTTCGTGGTCCGGGCTGGCCACCCGCTGCTCGACCGCTCGCCCTTCGACGTTGCCGAGATGGCGAAATTTCCGCTGGTGATGCCGACCGCGACCGCGATCATCCGGCCGTTTGTCGAGCGGTTTCTGATCGCCCACGGTCTGCCCGATCCCGGCGCGCGCATCGAGAGCGTCTCGGACTCCTTCGGCCGCGTCTTCGTCCGCGACAGCGACGCGGTCTGGGCGATCTCTGAGGGCGTCGTCATCGGCGACATCGCCTCGGGCGCGCTCGCCGCGCTGCCGATCGACACGTCGGAAACCCGCGGCGCCGTCGGCATCACGCTACGCGCCGATGCCGAGCGAACGCCGCAGATACAGGCGCTGATCCGCGCGATCCGGGCCGCGGCGCCGCAACCGGCACCGACACCCGATCAGTAGGGCAGGCCGACGTAGTTCTCGGCGAGCGAGGTCGACGCGGCGGTGGAGTGGAACAGGTAGTCGAGCTCGGCTTCCTGCATCTTCTGACCGAACGGCCCAGTCTCCGGGAACTTGTGCAGCGTGTTGGTCATCCACCAGGAGAAGCGCTCGGCCTTCCAGATGCGCGAGAGCGCCCGGGCAGAATAGGCGTCAATGCCGGCGTCGGAACGCTCCAGATAGTGCTCGCGAAGGCCGTCGAACAGGTAGCGGACGTCGCTGGCGGCCAGATTGAGGCCCTTGGCGCCGGTCGGCGGCACGATGTGCGCGGCGTCGCCGACGAGGAACAGCCTGCCGAAGCGCATCGGCTCGGCGACGAAGGAGCGCAGCGGCGCAATCGACTTCTCGATCGAGGGAGCGATGGTCATCGCCTCCGCCGTCGCAGCCGGAAGCCGCGCCCTGATCTCGTCCCAGAAGCGCGCGTCGGACCAGTCCTCGACCCTGTCGTCGAGCGAACACTGCACATAGTAGCGAGAACGGGTGTGCGAGCGCATCGAGCAGAGCGCGAAGCCGCGCGGATGGTTGGCGTAGACCAGCTCGTGGCTGACCGGGGCGACCTCAGCGATGATGCCCAGCCAGCCGAACGGATAGACCCGCTCGTAGAGGCGGATGGCGCTTTCCGGCACGGACTTGCGCGAGACGCCGTGGAAGCCGTCGCAGCCGGCGATGAAATCGCAGTCGATGCGGTGGGCGACGCCGTCCTTCTCATAGGTCACGTAGGGGTTGGCGCCGTCGAAGTCGCGCGGCTCCACCCTGTCGGCCTCGTAGATCGTGACGCCGCCGGTTGCGGCGCGCTTGTCCATCAGGTCGAGCGTCACTTCGGTCTGGCCATAGACCATGACGCGCTTGCCGCCGGTTAGGCCGAAGAGGTCGATGCGATGGCGGCGGCCATCGAAGGCGATGTCGAAACCGTCATGCGGCAGCCCCTCGCGGTGCATGCGCTCGCCGGCGCCGGCCTCGTCGATCATCGCGACCGCACCCTCCTCGAGCACGCCGGCGCGGATGCGCGACAGCACGTGGTCGCGGGTGGCCCGCTCGAGGATGACGTTGTCGATGCCGGAATTGGTCAGAAGCTGGCCGAGCAGAAGGCCCGACGGACCCGAACCGATGATGACGACTTTGGTGCGCATGGTCTTCCTCCCTATACTGTTTCACCAGAGAGTGCGGCGCGCGGGCTCAGCCGGCAATGGACAGGGTTGGCAATTTCTTGCACTTTACGAACATGACGACAGCGGAAAGAACATGATCCGGCACGTCCCGACCTATCAGCTCTACGGCGAGGACCCCGAGCGGACGGAGCGATTCTGGCTGCATTGCGAGTCGATTCCCGAGCGCAGCCGGCTCCACGAATGGGAGATCCGCCCCCATCGCCACGAGGCCTTCTTCCAGATTTTGTACATTTCCCACGGCCACGGCGAAGCACTGATGGACGGCGCCTACCGGCCGTTTTCGCAAGAGACGGCGCTGTTCGTGCCGCCGGGCGCGGCGCACGGCTTCCGCTTCTCGCGCGACATCGGCGGGCTGGTGCTGACCGTCCTGCGCGACCGCCTCGACAGGGTGGCCGCCGTCGACCGCCATGTCGCCGCCTTCCTGGCGGCGCCGCACATCGTGCCCCTGGCAAGTGGCGATGGCAGGGACGCGGCGGATAGCCTCGTGCGCCTCGGCGCCGAAATCCAGGGTCACGGCGTCGGCCGCGCGGCGATGCTTGAGGCGCTGGTAGCGGCGTCACTGGTCGGCGTCGTGCGCGCATCGGGCCGCCGCGAGGGGCAAGGCGAATTGCCGCGCGACCGCGATCAGGAGCGCATCGAGCGGCTCGGAGCGCTGATCGGTGCGCACTTCCGCGAGCACCGCGACGCCGCCTTCTATGCCGGCGCGATGGGCATCTCGACGGCGCATCTCAACCGCATCCTGCGGGCGGCGACGGGCTGCAGCCTGCAGCAGCTTCTCAACCGCCGACTAGTCGAGGAGGCGAGGCGCGACCTCGTCTTTACCTTCCTGCCGGCGCAGTCGATCGCGCTGGCGCTGGGATTTCCGGATCCGGCTTATTTCAGCCGCTTCTTCCGCCGCGAGACCGGCATGACGCCGGGCGAATACAGGAAGGCCGAGCGCGCAGCGCTGAGATTCTGAGTCCCGAAGGCCCGCGTCCCATAAAGGGTATCGCGCTGGCGGAACGATTGCGTCTCCGAACGAAAAAGGGGCGGTCGCCCGCCCCTTCCTATCCGATCGCTCGGAGGACGTTGCTACTTGATCGCCTTGTCGGTGATCGCCGCCGTCCAGGCGCCCGAGGGCTCCTTGGTCAGGATCTTCTGGTCGAGCAGGGCCTTGGCGGTGCGCTCGTAGGCCGCCTCGATCAGCTTGCCGTCGGCGTTGTCGATGAGCTTGGCAACCTCGCCCATCATGCGCTTCTGGTGGTTCTCGTCCTGGCCGCCGTTCTCGACGACGATGCCGGCGGCCTCGTCCGAGTTCTCGGTGGCATACTTCCAGCCCTTCATCGAGGCACGGACGAAGCGGACCATCTTGTCCTCGAAGGCCGGGTCCTTCAGCTTGTCTTCGAGAACGTAGAGGCCGTCCTCAAGCAGGTCGACGCCCATCGCCGAATAGTTGAAGACGATCAGGTCTTCCGGCTTGTAGCCGGCGTCGATCAGCTGCCAGTACTCGTTGTAGGTCATCACCGAGATGCAGTCGGCCTGCTTCTGGATCAGCGGCTGCACGTCGAAAGACTGCTTGAGCACGGTGACGCCGTCCGGACCGCCTTCGGTCGACAGGCCGAGCTTGTTCATCCAGGCATAGAACGGGTACTCGTTGCCGAAGAACCAGACGCCGAGCGTCTTGCCCTTGAAGTCTGCTTCTGTCTTGACCGGGCCGTCGGCGGGGCAGACGAGCTGCATGCCCGCCTTCTTGAACGGCTGGGCGATGTTGACCAGGCCGACGCCCTTCTCGCGGGCCGCCAGCGCGCCGCCCATCCAGTCGACGATGACGTCGGCGCCGCCGCCGGCAATCACCTGCTCGGGCGCGATGTCGGGGCCGCCCGGCTTGATCTCGACGTCGAGGCCTTCCTCTTCGTAGAAGCCCTTGTCCTTGGCCACGTAGTAACCGGCGAACTGCGACTGCGTGACCCACTTCAGCTGCAGCGTGACCTTGTCGGCGGCCCAGGCCTGGACCGCGGCGAGCGACATGGCGCCCGCGAGCATAGAAACCACCAATCTCTTCATCGTCTTTTCCTTTACCCTCTGAAGTTTGCCGTGGCGTCCAAAGGGCGCCCCGGCTTCGCCTATCCACCGCGGATAGACGGATGCCAGAACGTGACGGCCCTTTCCAGAAGGGCGACCACGCCATAGAAGACCGAACCGGCAAGCGCCGCAACAGCGATTTCCGCCCAGACCATGTCGACGTTCATGCGGCCGATCTCTGTCGAGATGCGGA
The DNA here is from genome assembly GCA_905339215.1 of Rhizobiaceae bacterium. Taxonomy (GTDB): domain Bacteria; phylum Pseudomonadota; class Alphaproteobacteria; order Rhizobiales; family Rhizobiaceae; genus DUSC01. The sequence goes on along the minus strand of CAJPFN010000025.1, from coordinate 108,309 downwards.
AGCCCATGCCGACGATCGGCGTGCCGAAGAACTCTGCGACGATGGCGCCGATGAGCGCGAGCGTGGAGTTGATCTTGAGCGCGTTGAAGATGAAGGGCGCCGCCGCCGGCAGCCGCAGCTTCGTCAATGTCTGCGAATAGCTAGACGCATAGGTGCGCATCAGGTCGCGCTCCATGTGGCCCGACGCGGCGAGCCCGGCGACCGTGTTCACCAGCATCGGGAAGAAGGTCATGATGACCACGACCGCGGCCTTGGATTGCCAGTCGAAACCGAACCACATGACCATGATCGGCGCCACGCCGATGATCGGCAGTGCCGAAACCATGTTGCCGATGGGCATGAGGCCTCGGCGCAGGAAGAGGAAGCGGTCGGCGAGGATGGCGACGACGAAGCCCGCGGCGCAGCCCAAGACATAGCCGGTCAGCACCGCCTTGAAGATCGTCTGGTAGACGTCGGCCGCCAGGATCGGCACGGAACCGGCGATGCGCGCGCCGATCGCCGAGGGCGGCGGCAGGAGGATGAAGGGGATGCCGGCACCACGCACGACGGCTTCCCAGATGATAAGGATCCAGGCGCCGAACAGCGCCGGCACCAGCAGCCGCATCATGGTGTCTGCCGTCCGCCCGGCGAACCTGATCGACGAAAGCACCGTCGCCAGCCGCCAGGCGAGAAGCCATGCGGCGGCCAGCAGGACGAAGAACGACGACCGGGCGACACCGTTTCTGTCGCCGATCTCGGAAAGCAGCAGCCAGACCATGCCGTGCGCGGCAAGGAACAGGACGGCCGCCCTTGCCGCCGGCCCGACCCGCGACCCGTCGACGATCGCCGCGATCCAAACAAGGCCGATCGCCATGAACGCGACGAACATCGATACACCGTGCGCCGCGAAGGCCGCGTCGGGCGACGCGATGGGCAGAAGAAACGCCGCGACGAGCGCCAGACACGACGCCAGGGCACCCTGCCACGAGACCCGCAATCCGCTCATGCCGGCCGCGCCCCCATCGCCTTCTCGGTGAGACGGCCGGCCAGGCCGACGACGCTGACCAAGAGAATAGCCACCATAGAGCCGGCGACCAGCGCCGCGAAGATGTCGATGGTCTGGCTGTAGTAGGAGCCGGTGAGCAGCCTGGAGCCGATGCCCGCCACCGCTCCAGTGGGCAGCTCGCCGACGATGGCCCCGACCAGGCTCGCGGCGATCGCGACCTTCATGGAGGCAAACAGGAACGGCACCGATGCCGGCACGCGCAGCTTCCAGAAGGTCTGGGCGCGGCTCGCGTGGTAGGTCCGCATCAGGTCGAGATGCATCGCCTCCGGCGAGCGCAGGCCCTTCACCATGCCCACCGCGACCGGGAAGAAAGACAGGTAGGTCGAGATCAGCGCCTTGGGGATGAGGCCGGTGATGCCGACGGCGGCGAGCACGACGATGATCATCGGCGCGATCGCCAGGATCGGGATCGTCTGCGAGGCGATGATCCACGGCATCAGGCTGCGGTCGAGCGTGGTGACGTGGACGATGCCGACCGCGATCAGGATGCCGAGCGCGGTGCCGAAGGCGAAGCCGAGCAGCGTCGCCGACAGCGTCACCCAGGAATGGTAGACGAGGCTGCGGTTCGAGGTCGGCTTGCGCAGGAAAGTGTTCTCGTAGACGTTCGCGACGACCTGGTGCGGCGCCGGCAGCGTCGGCTTCGGCTGGGTCATCGTCCTGACAATGAATTCCCACGTCGTCGGCGTTTCGCCGGCGCGCCGGTCGAGGTCGCGCTGGAACGGCGCGTTGAGCGCATAGGTTCCGACGTACCAGATGGCGACGATCGCCGCGAGGATCGCGAAGACGGGAAGGATGCGGGCGGGGAGCGACGTCATGGGCGGGGACCACGCATGAATGACGGCGTGGCAGGCGCCCGCCCCCGACCGCCGTCGCCTGCCCCCTCACCCGGCCCGGGCTTCGCCCTCGCCACCCTCTCCCCGCCGGGGAGAGGAGAAACTGAAGCAGCGCTGCCCTCAGTCCTCATAGCTGTGCCCTGCCCTCAGGCCTTCGCGGACGCGGTGGGCGATCGCCAGGAATTCCGGGCTTTCGCGGATATCGAGCGGCCGCTCCTTCGGCAGCGTCGATTCGATCACGTCGGTGACACGGCCGGGGCGCGGCGACATGACCACGATCTTGGTCGACAGGTAGACGGCCTCGGGAATCGAATGGGTGACGAAGCAGATGGTCTTCTGCGTGCGCGCCCACAGCACGAGAAGCTGTTCGTTGAGATGGTCGCGGACAATCTCGTCGAGCGCGCCGAAGGGCTCGTCCATGAGCAGGAGGTCGGCGTCGAAGGCGAGCGCGCGGGCGATCGAGGCGCGCTGCTGCATGCCACCCGAGAGCTGCCAGGGATACTTCTTCTCGAAACCGGTCAGGTTGACGAGGTCGAGGGTACGCTTGATGCGTTCGCGTTGTTCGGCGGCGGAAATCCCCATGATCTCCAGCGGCAGGGCGACGTTGCGCTCGATTGTGCGCCACGGATAGAGCGCCGCGGCCTGGAAGACGTAGCCGTAGGCGCGCGCCTTGCGTGCCATCTCCGGCGACATGCCGTTGACCGCAATGGTGCCGGCGGTGGGCTGCTCGAGATCGGCGATGACGCGCAGGAAGGTCGTCTTGCCGCAGCCCGACGGGCCGATGAAGGAGACGAACTCGCCCTTGCCGATCGTCAGGTCGACGTTCGACAGGGCCTCGACGGGCCCGTCATTGGTTTGAAATGTCAGGCCGAGCCTGCTGGCGGCCACGACGGCGTCGGTCATCGGCGCACCCCGTTCCCCGCGCGCGCCGCGCCGATCTCATTCAGCTTTCGCATGGTTCCCCGATTCGTATAGTTTTGTGCCCACCGCGATCTGCCGACCGCAAGGGAGCCGACAATTCCATGTCCACGCCGTCCAAGCCCACCTGCCGCGTCATCAGACCCGGCTCGACCTACGACGGGAAGCAAGGGTTGAGCTACTTCGAGGGCATCGCCGCCGAGACGGTCGGAGCGAAGGGCCTTTGCATGCACGTCCTGACCATTCCGCCCGGCGCGCGCGCCAAGGCACATCTGCACGAGAACCACGAAACGGCGGTCTACGTGCTCGCGGGCGAGGCGCGCACCTGGTACGGCGAGAGGCTCGAGCATTTCGCCGACATGGGCGCGGGCGAGATGATGTACATTCCGGCCGGCGTGCCGCACCTGCCGGCGAACCTCTCCGACAGACCCTGCACGGCGGTCATCGCGCGCACCGACCCGAACGAGCAGGAGAGCGTGGTGCTGCTGCCGGAACTGGACGCTCTGGCAGTGTGAATCCGGCCTTACTGGCATGGCTTAACCTCGTCCCAGGGCGCGCCATACTCGTCGCGGATCTGCAACGCCGTCGGATCGGTCCTGCCCGGCGCAACCGTGAACAGGTTGACCGAGCGGCCGTCCTCGTCCTCGATGTCGCAGAGCGCGGTGATCACCTTCGTCCCGTCCGCCGCCTTCAGCACCTGGACGAACTCGCAGACGAGCGCGGCGGACTCGAAGCGGTCGTTTCGCATGATCAGCGCCTCGGCGCCGGCCTTCTCCTCGCCCTTGGCGACGCGGCAGCCAGCCTCGTTGCCGTACGGCTGGATGATATCGAGCGTCTGGGCGAAGGCGAGCGAGGGGACAAGGACCCATGCCGCCGCGGCGGCGACAGACCGGCCATGGCGCCCGGCTGGCACGGAGAAACCGGTCATCGGCACGGCTCCACCTCGCTGAAAAGGTCACCGGCCTGGCTGAAGATGGCGTAGGCGTCCCGGCCGGATGCATTCTTCGCGAAGCGCATGAACTCGATCGTCTGCGCCTCGTCGCCCTCGTGGCCGCACAGCGCCATGACCACCTGGCTGCCGTCGCGCGCCGCGCGCACGTCGAGGAACTCGCACAGCGTCACGTAGGTCTGGTACTCGTCCGGCTTCAGGATGACCATGTCGTCGTCGACGTAGTTCCCGGTCGCCTCGTACTTGCAGCCATTGGCATTGCCATAGGTGCCGACGAGGCCCGACAGGACCTCGGCCGAGGCGCCGCCGGCGTAGGCCGGCAACGTGGCTGCGATGAGGGCGAGCCGGGCTCCGCGCAAGCTCACACCCCGCTGGCCGGGATGCCGGTGCGCTCGACCTTGCGCGGCGCCACGATCTCCTTCCAGGTCGACAGCGCCCGGTTGACCGCCCCGTGCGGCTCGCGGGCGACGAACTCGCCGTGGCCGGGTTTCGCCGAGACCTTCGCCTCCTCGATGACCAGTTCGCCGCGGCTGAAGACGAAGCGCGGCAGGCCGGTGACCTCGATGCCCTCGAAGACGTTGTAGTCGATGACCGACTGCTGGTTGCCGGCCGAGATCGTCTTCTTGCGCTTCGGATCCCAGACGACCAGGTCGGCATCCGCACCTTCGACGATGGCGCCCTTCTTCGGGTACATGCCGAGGATCTTGGCGATGTTGGTCGAGGTGACGGCGACGAACTCGTTCATGGTCAGCCGGCCGGTGTTGACGCCCTTTGTCCACAGCACCGGCAGGCGATCCTCGAGGCCGCCGGTGCCGTTGGGGATTTTCGTGAAATCGCCGACGCCGGTCCGCTTCTGCGCCGTGGTAAACGAGCAGTGGTCGGTCGCCACCACCTGGAGCGAGGCCGCCTGCAGGCCGGCCCACAGCGAATCCTGGTGCAGCTTGTTGCGGAAGGGCGGGCTCATGACGCGCCGCGCGGCATGGTCCCAGTCCTTGTTGAAGTACTCCGTCTCGTCGAGCACGAGGTGTTGGATCAGCGGCTCGCCATAGACGCGCATGCCCTTCTGCCGCGCCCGGCGGATGGCCTCGTGGCTCTGCTCGCAAGAGGTGTGCACGACATAGAGCGGCACGCCGGCCATGTCGGCGATCATGATGGCGCGGTTGGTCGCCTCGCCTTCGACCTCGGGCGGCCGCGAATAGGCGTGCGCCTCCGGCCCGTTGTTGCCTTCCGCGAGCAGCTTCTGCGACAGCGCGGCGACGACGTCGCCGTTCTCGGCGTGGACGAGCGGCAGGGCGCCGAGGGCGGCGCAGCGCTGGAACGACGCGTACATCTCGTCGTCGTTGACCATCAGCGCGCCCTTGTAGGCCATGAAGTGCTTGAACGAGGTGATGCCCTTGTCGACGACGGTCGCCATCTCGTTGAACACCTGCTCGCCCCACCAGGTGATGGCCATGTGGAAGGTGTAGTCTGAGCAGGCCTTGGTCGACTTGTTATCCCAGGCCTGCAGCGCTTCGAGTAGCGACTGGCCGGGCGCCGGCAGGCAGAAGTCTACGACCATGGTGGTGCCGCCGGAAAGTGCCGCCCGCGTGCCGGTCTCGAAGTCGTCGGCCGAATAGGTGCCCATGAAGGGCATTTCGAGGTGCGTGTGCGGGTCGATGCCGCCGGGCATGATGAAGCAGCCGGTGGCGTCGAACTCGTGGTCGCCGTGCAGGTTGGAGCCGATCGCCACGATCTTGCCGTGGCTCATCAGCACGTCGCCCTTGAAGGTGCGGTCGGCGGTGACGATGGTTCCGTTTCTGATGACTTTGGTCATGGTGCTAGTTCCTCGCTTATGGGCAGAACGCTTCGCCCGGCTCTTGATTCATCAAGCCAAGAGCTTGGAGTATTTCCTCGATACAGCCGTGAAATGATCGCTCGAGTTCGCCCGTGTTAATTCGAATGATCCGGTATCCGGCGCCGACAAGCCAGGCGTCGCGTTTCGCATCCCGCGCCAACCCTTCCGGCGTGAAGTGGTGTTCGCCATCCACCTCGACGACAAGACGATGATCGTGAATGGCGAAATCGACGACATAGGGACCGATGGGAACCTGCCGGCGGACGTGGATGCCATACCACCGCCGGAACTCCTTCAGTTCCGACCAGAGTTTGCGCTCTCCGTCAGTCATGCCGCGCCGCAATCGGCGCGCTCGCCGAATTGCATCGCTCCCGACAACGGTTGGCATGACGAGTACCCCCACCCCTAACCCCTCCCCTCAAGGGGGAGGGGGACCAGGCGCGCGGGAGCTCCCCCTCCCCCTTGAGGGGAGGGGTTAGGGGTGGGGGTGAATCTCGACGAAACACTCACTCCACGATCTCCGCCGTCTCCACCACCGCGTGGAAGAGCACGTCGCAGCCGGCGGCGGCCCATTCTCTGGAAATGTCCTCGGCCTCGTTGTGCGACAGGCCGTCGACGCAGGGGCACATGACCATCGCGGTCGGCGCCACGCGGTTGATCCAGCAGGCGTCGTGGCCGGCACCGGAGACGATGTTCCTGTGCGAGTAGCCGAGACGCTCGGCGGCGTCGCGGATCGCCTTGACGCAGCCGGCGTCGAAGGTGACAGGATCGAAATGACCGACCTGTTCGACCTCGTACTTGATGTCGAGCGCCTCGCAGATCGTATCGATGCCCTCGCGGATGCGCGCCTCCATGGCGTCGAGCACTTCCTTCTCGGGCGAGCGGATGTCGATGGTGAAGACGGTCCTGCCGGCGATGATGTTGCGCGAGTTGGGATAGACCTCCATGTGGCCGATCGCGCCGACGGCGTCCGGCTGGTAGTCCATCGCCACCTCGTGGACGAGCTCGGTGACGCGAGCCATGCCGAGCCCCGCGTTGCGGCGCTTGGGCATCGGCGTGGAGCCGGTGTGGCTCTCCTTGCCGGTCAGCGTCACCTGCAGCCATTTCAGCCCCTGGCCATGGGTGACGACGCCAATGTCGATGCCCTCGTCCTCGAGGATCGGCCCCTGTTCGATGTGCAGCTCGAAGAAGGCCTTCATCTTGCGCGCGCCGACGGCCTCGTCGCCCTTCCAGCCGATGCGCTCCAGCTCGTCGCCGAAGCGCTTGCCTTTGGCATCCTTGCGGTCGTAGGCCCAGGCCTGGTCGTGGACGCCGGCAAAGACGCCGGAGGCGAGCATGGCGGGGGCGAAGCGGGTGCCCTCCTCGTTGGTCCAGTTGGTGACCACGATCGGATGCTTCGTCCGGATACCGAGGTCGTTCAGCGTGCGCACGACCTCCAGCCCCCCGAGCACGCCGAGCACGCCGTCGAACTTTCCGCCGGTCGGCTGGGTGTCGAGATGGCTGCCGACATAGACAGGCAGCGCGTCGGGATCGGTGCCGTCGCGGCGGGCGAACATGGTGCCCATCTGGTCGACGCCGACGGTCAAGCCCGCGGCCTCGCACCAGCGCTTGAAGAGATGGCGGCCCTCGCCGTCTTCGTCGGTGAGCGTCTGCCGGTTGTTGCCTCCGGCGACACCGGGTCCGATCTTCGCCATCTCCATCAGCGAATCCCACAGACGGTCGGAATTGATTCGCAGATTCTCGCCCGGTGCGGCCATGGCACTCCATCCTCTCATTCAATTTCCTCCGCGAGGCCGGCGGTTCCCGACGCCGGCCTCGCGGGCAGTCTGGCTCAGTCGATCTGCCTGAGCACTTCGCGTACGTGGTCGATCAGTTCGTTGATCTGACCCTTGGTGATGATCAGCGGCGGCGACAGCGCGATGATGTCGCCCGTGGTGCGGATCAGCGCGCCGCGTTCGAACGCCTTGACGAAGGCCTGGAAGGCCCGCTTGGTCGGGCTGCCGGGAATGCCCTGCAGCTCGATGGCGCCGATCAGGCCGATGTTGCGGATGTCGATGACGTGCGGCTCGCCCTTCAGCGAATGCAGTGCATCCTCCCAGTAGCCGGCGAGTTCGGCGCCGCGCGTCAGCAGCCCCTCTTCCTTGTAGGTGTCGAGCGTGCCGAGCGCGGCGGCGCAGGCGATAGGGTTGCCCGAATAGGTGTAGCCGTGGAAGAACTCGATCAGGTGTTCCGGTCCGGTCATGAACGCGTCGTGGATCTGACTGGTGCAGAACACCGCGCCCATCGGGATGACACCGTTGGAGACGCCCTTCGCCGTGGTGATGATGTCGGGCGTGACGCCGAAATAGTCGGCGGCAAACGGCGTGCCGAGACGGCCGAAGCCGGTGATGACCTCGTCGAAGATCAGCAGGATGCCGTGCTTGGTGCAGATCTCGCGCAGCTTCTGCAGATAGCCCTTCGGCGGGATGAGCACGCCGGTCGATCCGGCGACCGGTTCGACGATGACGGCGGCGATCGTCGAGGCGTCGTGGAGCGCCACGATCCGCTCGAGCTCGTTGGCGAGCTCGGCGCCGTGCTCCGGCTCGCCGCGCGTGTAGCTGTTCTTCTCCGGCAGGTGGGTGTGCGGCAGGTGGTCGACGCCGCCGAGCAGCGTGCCGAACATCTTGCGGTTGTTGACGATGCCGCCGACCGAGATGCCGCCGAAATTGACGCCGTGATAGCCGCGCTCGCGGCCGATCAGGCGGGTGCGTGCGCCGTCGCCGCGGGCGCGATGATAGGCGAGCGCCATCTTCAGCGCGGTGTCGACCGATTCGGAGCCGGAATTGGTGAAGAACACATGCTCCATGCCGGCCGGCGCGACGTCGACGAGGCGGTTGGCGAGTTCGAAGACGATCGGATGGCCCATCTGGAAGGCCGGCGCATAGTCGAGCTCGGCTGCCTGCGCCTGGATGGCGGCGGTGATCTTCGGCCGGCAGTGGCCGGCATTGACGCACCATAGGCCGGCGGTGCCGTCGAGGATCTTGCGACCGTCGCTCGCGGTGTAGTGCATGTCCTGGGCGGCAACCAGCATACGCGGCGCCTGCTTGAATTGCCTGTTCGCCGTGAACGGCATCCAGAATGCACTGAGATCGTTCGGCGTCACTTTGAGCCGGTTGGACATGACCAAGCTTTCCTTTCAGTCCTTCGTTTCGCTACGGCCAACGCTTGGTCTTCGTCGCGTTTTCATGCTACGCAAATTTTTGACCGAATGGACAAACGTTAGCACCGCCATGGGAGCGGTCAAGGGGATAGTACCGGAAATGGCAGGTCAAAAGCGCGCGCCACAGCGGCGGAGGAACTGGTCCAGTTCATTGGTCCACAGAGCCTTCACCGCAAGCCGTTCCAATAGGGTCGCCTGAGCATGGACAAAACAGCGCCGCGGCGCCGGACGCGCATCCAGACAGAAAAGCGCGAGGTGATCCTCGAAGCGGCGCTGGAAGTGTTTTCCGCCCAAGGCTTCCGCGGCGCGACCATCGACCAGATCGCCGAGGCGGCGGGCATGTCGAAGCCCAACCTGCTCTACTATTTCAAGCGCAAGGAAGACATTCACCGGACGCTGATCGAACGCCTGCTCGAGACGTGGCTGGCGCCGCTGCGCGAACTCGACGACGTCGGCGACCCGATGACCGAATTGAGGAGCTATATCCGCCGCAAGCTGGAGATGGCCCGCGATTTTCCGCGCGAAAGCCGGCTGTTCGCCAACGAGATCCTGCAGGGCGCGCCGCGCATCATGCCGCTGCTCGAAGGTGAACTGAAAACGCTGGTCGACGAGAAGGCGCAGGTCATCAGGGGCTGGATGCGCGCCGGCAAGATCGCGCGCACCGATCCCTACCACCTGATCTTCGCCATCTGGGCAACGACACAGCACTATGCCGATTTCGACGTGCAGGTGCGCGCCGTGCTCGGCCCCGACCGCGGCGGCGACGGCCGCTTCGAGGACGCCGCACGGTTCCTGGAGCAGCTGTTCCTGGAAGGCCTGAGGCCGAAGCCGGTATCGTGAGCGTCCGCCGGGGTGCAGGCAGCCGGATCCATGCTCCTGCCCTCAACTGTCCGGGCTGAGCGCGAGCAGCAGCAGCGCCGCCACCGTCACCAGCGCGCCGGCGGCGACGCTCGCCGTGGTCCAGCCGTGGCCGAGCAGGCCCTCGTAGAGGATGACGAAGGACGGCGTCAGGTAGTTGTAGGCGAGCACCTTGGCCGCCGGCAGGCGCAGGACGGCGAACTGGACGAGGAACGTCGTGCCCGCCGTCGTGAACACCGCGAGATAGGCCACCGCCACCCAGACCACAGCGGGCAGCGACGTCCAGTCGGTGGAAAGTACCTCGCGAAGGCCGTAGAGCGCGATCCACAGACCGGTGCCGAACAGCGACCACAGCGTGAAGGCGACGAGCGGCTCGCCGCGGTTCAGCCGCTTCACCAGCGGCGCATAGGCGGCGTGGCAGGCGACGCCGACGAGGAACAACATCTCGCCAAGGCCGATGTCGAAGGCGAGCAGCGCGTCGAGATCGCCGCGGAAGATGACCCAGACGGCGCCGGATGCGGCGAGAACCAGGCTGGCGAGCACGACCGGCCGCGGCGCCTCGCCGAGGATGAGCCGGCCGAAGCCCGCCGCCATCAGCGGCATCAGCGTGAACACCGCACCGGTCGACACCGGGCCGGCGAGTCTAAGCGCGACGAACATGGTGACGAAGAACACCGCCATCAGCAGGCCGAGCACGAGGAAGCGCCAGGGCGCGCGCGGCGGGGATATGCGGCCGCGCAGTACGATCGCGGCAACGGCGGCCATCACGGCGATGCCGAAGACGAAGCGCACGGCGTTGACCGCCGCCGGCCCGATATGCGGCGCGGCCATCGCGCCGAGCGAATAGGAGCCGGAGACGAGCGCGGCAAACAGGAGCATGGCGAGGTGGCCCTGGACTTTCTGCCGGCCGACCGCATGGTCCCGATGCGAGGAAATAGCGGTCATTGCTTAGAAAGCGCCTCGTGGTGGGATCCCGCCGCTCGGAAAAGGCGCAGCGGGACGGCCGCCCAGATCGCACGGCGGCTCGGCGCCATGCAAGCCCGGCGTACGGGAGCGTTCAGGATCGTCGCCCGTCTTCGCCGCCTGTTGCCGTCCGGGCTGCCGATCCCCGACGTTTCCGGTAAAATGCCTCGGCGCAGCATCGATCGCGAGAAAGGGACGTTCATGACGGCCAGCCGCCATGCCGCCGACATCGAGGCCATCCTGTCCAAACGCACGGCGAACGGCGGCGACTTCTGGGCGAGCGCCGACGGGCGCCTCGCCGTCGGGGATCCCTTCAGCACGCTCACGTCGCTTCTGATCCTGCACGAACTGGGCGTTCCGCGTACGCATGAGGGCGTGCGCGGCGCGCTCGATCTTTGCCTCGCATCCTGGCGCGACGACGGTCGCTATCAGGTGGCGCCCAGCGGGGCGATCTACCCATGCCATACGGCGATGGCGGCGCGAACCTTGTGTCGCTTCGGCTACGCGCGAGACGAGAGGCTGCAACAGACCTTCGCCCATCTTCTGGAAATCCAGTACGCCGACGGCGGCTGGCGCTGCAACAAATTCCCCTTCGGACGGGGGCCGGAGACGGGATTCTCCAATCCCGGCGTGACGCTGATGGTTCTCGATGCCTGGCGGTTCCGCGAGCAAACCGACATGGCTCCCGGCCTCGATCGGGCGGTGGAAACCCTGCTGGATCATTGGGTGACGAGACAGCCCACCGGCCCCTGTCACTATGGCATCGGCACCCTGTTCATGCAGGTCGAGTATCCGTTCCTGCGCTACAATCTGTTTTCCTATGTCTACGTCCTGTCTTTCTATGCTCGGGCGGCGGGTGACCAACGCTTCCTGGAGGCGCTGCGCATTGTCGAGACGAAGCTGGCCGATGACGGCCGCATCGTGGTCGAGCGCCCGAACCGGAAGCTGGCCGGTCTTTCGTTCTGCGCCAAGGGGTGTCCCTCTGACGCCGCGACCGATCGCTACCGGGAAATCCTGCGAAACCTGCAGGTGCATCGCGGCGAGGCGCGTGAGCGCAATAACCACCGGTAGACCCGCGACCAGTCGTTCGGACGGGTCATCTGCGACGTATGCTCGGCAACGCCCGCAAAGCACCGGCACGGCCTGCGGCACGTTGCCGGCGCGGCGGCAGGCGCGTCATCCCGATCATTCGCTGGCGGCGACCCGCCCGCCGGCGCGTGTCGCGTCCGCTACGACCGGGCATAGCTCGCTTCCATGACCAGCGAGCGTAGGAAGTCGGCTCGCGACCCGAAGCCGTCGAGTTCCGCGAGGCCGCGGTCTCGGAAGCGGTCAGCCTCGCGCCGGGCCCCTTCGACGCCGAGCCAGTCAATGGCCGTCCACTTGCCGGCGTCGCGCCCGGTCGTTTTGCCGACGTCGGCGGTGCTGGCTGCCACATCGGCCACGTCGTCCATGAGCTGATAGGACAGGCCGAGGTTCAGCCCGGCGCGGCCGACCTTCCCGGCGTCGTCGTCGCCGGCGCCGCACAGCATGGCGCCGGCCTTCGCGGCCGCGGCGTAGAGCAGCCCGCTCTTCAGCGTATAGCATTCGAGGAGCCGGCGCTCCGGGCTCTCTTCGGGAAAGAGCTGGGTGACGTCCTGGGCCTGCCCGGCGATCATGCTCTGCCCGGTCTGGCTGAGCAGGAGCGCGCCCTTGATCCTCGCACCGTGCGGGGCCTTTTCGTTAGCGAGGCTGACGGCGTAGGCGGTGGTGAGCAGAAGCACCGGTGTCATGTCGACGGCCCAGCGCGGAAAGACGACATGCACGCACGGCTTGCCGCGTCGGATCTGCGCATCGTCCATCGACGGAAGGTCATCCAGCACGAGCGACGCGGCGTGGGCCAGTTCGACGGCGCAGGCACCCGGAAGGCCGATCGTAAGTGCGTCGTCGTCGAAGACCCGGCCCGCCGCGACGGCGACGATGGCACGCCAGCGATGCCCCCCGCCGAGGGCGACGTAGCGGGCACAGTCGACGACCGCGGAGGGCTCGAGCCCGAACAACGTGTGCTCGAGAAAGCTCTCCACGGCGCGGCGCACCTCCGCCTTGTCGGCGGAAAAATCCGTCGAGGCCTGCGTGCCCATCCCAGCGTTCCCACCATGCCCCAAGGGAATATTGCCAAAATCCTCGAAAAGTGTCTGCACATATGTCTATTATTTTGCCCTTGCTGTCGGCATCGAGGACGGGAATGGCCGATCACGCCAAGTATGCCGGGCGGCGCCCGCGGCCGCCTGCGCCGACGCCTCGCGCCAGGATACCCGGCCCGATCGCGTTCTTCCGGGTGTTGCGGCGCTCGGCGATCGAAGGCCTGGCGCTCGATCACTACGAAAAGCCGATCGTTTTCACCCGGACCGTGCTCGGACCGGTGCTCGTCGTATGCTCACCGACTGCCCTCCGGCACGTCCTGGTTACAAATGCGGCCAACTATCCGCGCGAGACCTTGCAGCGACGCATGATCTCCGACGGATTGGGTTTCGGCCTGCTCGCGGCGGAAGGCGAGCAATGGCGCAATCAGCGCAAGGTGCTTGCACCGCATTTCACCCCGGAGCGGATAGCAGGACTGGAGAAGGTCACCGCCAAGGTCGTGGGCCGGTTCGTCGAGCGTTGGGATTCGCTGGGCGATGACGCGACCGTCCGCCTGAACGACGAAGTCTGCGACCTAGCGATCGACGTGCTCGAAGCCGCGCTGTTTCCGGACGGGCTGAGCGGCAAGGCCGCGATCATGCCGGCGCTGAAGAGCTACTTCCGCAAGGCGGGACGCCTGAGCGCACTCGACGCCTTCGCTCTTCCCGAACGGATCCCGCGAATCCCGGCCTTTCTGGCGAGGCGGTCGGTCGCGACCTTGCGGAGGCTGGGGGAAGGTACGGTGGATGCCTGGCGCAAACACGCCGGTCGAACAGCGCGCGCCGGCATCCTCGACGGCATGGCCGCGGAGGGACGGGCCAAGCCCTTCACTCCAATCGAAACGAGAGACATCGTCACCACGTTCATGGCGGCGGGGACCGAGACCAGCGCGGGCGCGATGTGCTGGGCCTTCTATCTCTTGTCGCTCGACCCCGAATGGAGAACGCGGCTCGAGGACGAGGTGGACCGGGAGATGCCGGACGGCATCTACGTCGAGGGATCGCTGATGCGGCTGCCCGTCACCCGGGCGGTGGTCGAAGAAACGCTGCGGCTCTATCCGACCGTCGCGGTCACCGCCCGCAAGGCAATCGCCGCCGACACGATCGACGGCCGCGCGGTCACGCCTGGGACGATCATCGTCATCTCGCCGTGGTTGATCCACCGGCATCGCAAGCTCTGGGCGGAGCCGGACCTGTTCGATCCCGGACGCTTCATGCCCGGCGCACGGGAGAAGATCGATCGCTTCGCGTTCCTGCCCTTCGGCGCCGGTCCGCGCATCTGCGTCGGCCAGGGCTTCGCCATGCAGGAGATGATCATCGCCGTCGCTTCGATCGCCCGCCGGTTCCTTATCGAGCCGGCGCCGGGCTTCGACATTTGGCCCGAACTGACCGTGACGCTGCAGCCGAGCGGCGACCTGCCGGTGGTTCTCCGCCGGCGTGCCCGAATGGCGCCCGGCGACGGATCGAACTGAGGTACGACAGCCGGCCGAGCGAGCTTACGTTGGGGATTCGAACCGGCGCGGACCGTTCCCGCGCCAGTCCTGAGTTCGAGCGGCTACTCGGCCGCCACCTTCGGCGCCATCGGGTTGTTCGGGTGCGTCGTCCAGTTGGCGTAGACGGGCGACACCGGCTGGCCGGTGCGCTGGTCGATGACGCCGGCGGCCAGCGGCTCCATGGTGATGCAGCCCTGCACCGGGCATACGTTGACGCACAGATTGCAGCCGACGCACTCGTCTTCCATGACCTCGAAGTGGCGGACCCCGTCGACCATGGAGGTGATCGCCTGGTGCGAGGTGTCCTCGCAGGCGATGTGGCAGCGACCGCACTTGATGCAGAGATCCTGGTTGATGCGCGCCTTGGCGACGTAGTTGAGGTTGAGGAACTTCCAGTCGGTGACGTTCGGCGTGGCGCGGCCGATGACGTCGTCGAGCGTGGCGTGCCCCTTTTCGTCCATCCAGTTCTTCAGGCCGGCGATCATCTCCTGGACGATCTTGAAGCCGTAGGTCATCGCCGCCGTGCAGACCTGCACGTTGCCGGCGCCGAGCGCCATGAACTCGGCCGCGTCGCGCCAGGTGGTGATGCCGCCGATGCCGGAGATCGGCAGGCCGTGGGTTTCGGGATCCCGGGCGATCTCGGCCACCATGTTGAGCGCGATCGGCTTCACCGCCGGGCCGCAATAGCCGCCGTGGCTGCCCTTGCCGCCGATCGACGGCTCCGGCGAGAACGAGTCGAGATCAACCGAGGTGATCGAATTGATCGTATTGATCAGCGACACGGCGTCGGTGCCGCCGGCATGGGCGGCGCGCGCCGGTCGGCGGATGTCGGTGATGTTGGGCGTCAGCTTGGTGATCACCGGCATGCGCGTGTACTGCTTGCACCAGCGCACGACCATCTCGATGTATTCGGGCACCTGGCCGACCGCAGACCCCATGCCGCGCTCGCTCATGCCGTGCGGGCAGCCGAAGTTCAGCTCGATGCCGTCGGCGCCGGTCTCCTCGACCAGCGGCAGGATCGCCTTCCAGCTCTCCTCGTTGCAGGGGACCATGATTGAGGCGATGAGCGCCCGGTCCGGCCAGTTCATCTTGACCTGCTTCATCTCCTGCAGATTGACCTGCAACGGCCGGTCGGTGATCAACTCGATGTTGTTCAGGCCGAGCAGGCGGCGGTCCGCACCCCAGATGGCGCCGTAGCGCGGGCCGTTGACGTTGACGACCGGCGGGCCTTCCTCGCCGAGCGTCTTCCAGACTACGCCGCCCCAACCTGCCTTGAAGGCACGCTCGACATTGTAGGCCTTGTCGGTCGGCGGAGCGGAGGCCAGCCAGAACGGATTGGGCGACTTGATACCGACGAAATTGTTGCGGATGTCTGCCATGCTCATGCCCTCCCGTTCGAGGTGAGTACCCGGTGGATGCTCTCGGCCGCGTCGCGGCCCGCGGCGACCGAGGAGACGGTGAGATCCTCGCGGTCGTCGTTGGTGCAGTCGCCGCCCGCCCAGACCCTGGTCATCGACGTGCGGCCCTCCCCGTCGACGGCGATGCGGCCGCCGTCGAGCCGGAGTGCAGGGCCGGAGCCGTTCAGCGCGCCAGCATCGAAGCTCTGGCCGATCGCCTTGAACACCTGGTCGGCCGCGAGGAGCATGGTCTCGCCGGTGCCGGCGAGACGGCCGTCGCGGAGCGCAGTGTATTCGAGCTCGATGCCGGTGACCTTGCCGCCCTCGGAGACGACGCGCTTCGGCTGCAGCCAGTGGCGGATCGCGACGCCCTTCGCCGCAGCCAGTTCCTGCTCGAAGGCGGAAGCGTTCATGTGCTCCTTGCCGCGGCGGTAGCAGATCGTCACCTCCTCGGCGCCGAGCAGCTTCGACTGGACGGCCACGTCGATGGCGGTCATGCCGCCCCCGATGACGACGACGCGGCGGCCGACCGGCAGGGCGCCGAGGTCGGAGGCCTGGCGCAGCTCGGAGATGAACTCGACGGCGTTGTCGACGCCGGCGGCGTCTTCGCCCTCGGCGCGAAGCGCGTTGACCCCGGCGAGCCCCAGGCCAAGGAACACGGCGTCATAGGCGGCGGTCAAGTCGGCTAGATGGATGTCGCGGCCAAGCGCACGGCCGTGCTCGATCCGGATGCTACCGATGCCGGTGACGTAGTCGACCTCGGCCTGGGCGAAATCGTCCGTCGATTTGTAGGCGGCGATGCCGTACTCGTTGAGGCCGCCTGCCTTGGGCCTGGCCTCGAATACGACGACGTCGTGACCGTAGGTCGCCAGCCGGTGCGCGGCTGCCAGGCCCGCCGGACCGGCGCCGACGACGGCGACCTTCATTCCCGTCGGCGCGGCGCGCTCGTAGAACTGCCGGTTCTGCTTCATCGCCACGTCGGTGGCGTAGCGTTGCAACTGTCCGATCTTGACCGGCTTGCCCTCGGCGACCTCGCGCACGCAGACCTCCTCGCAAAGCGTCTCGGTCGGGCAGACGCGCGCGCACATGCCGCCGAGGATGTTCTGGTCGAAGATGGTTTTGGCGGCGCCGAGCGGATTGCCGGTCGCGATCTCGCGGATGAACAGCGGAATGTCGATGGAGGTCGGGCAGGCCTGCATGCAAGGCGCGTCGTAGCAGAAGTAGCAGCGGTCAGCCTCGACCAGCGCCTCGTGCGCATCGAGCGGCGGGTGCAGGTCGGCGAAATTCTCCGCGTACTGCCCCGGCGCGAGGCGGCCCGAAACGATACCGTCCTTGTAGAGACCGTCGGTCATTCCAGTTCCCCAGCATTGTTGCTTTTTTCGAAGGCTAGCACGTTTTATTTTTTTATCAATCGGTCAAATTTCGGTCCAGAGACGACCAACCGGGCGTTTTTCTCGATTTTTATTGTCATGTTTATTGTCTGGCCGCTCATGGGATCCCGTGCCGCAAACCCTTCGCCTCGCTTCCCCCTGCGCGTTCCAACGGCCGGATCGAGGGGGCCGGTCTTTGCACCGGGACCCGCGGCGTCTCCCTGCTCGACCAGCCGCCCTTCGGCGGCATCACGTCGCGGTGGCGGCACTTGACGTTTGAATTGAATTCAATTCAAGTCGTGTCATGACACGCGCGTCCCGTCCATTGTCCGGCGAGCGCGTCCCCGACGCCGGAATCGCCTCGCCCCACGCCCGCCGCGGGCGGAAAGTCGCGCGCGCAGCCCCGACCGCTCCGAACACGCGGCGACGGCTGCTCGACGCGGCGGCGGCCGAACTCGTGGCACGCGAGGGCCAGATGGAGATCGGCGGCGTCGCCCGCCGTGCCGGAACCGCCGTTGGGCTGAGCTACCACTATTTCGGCTCCAAGGCGGGGCTGCTCGCCGCGGTGGTGGAGGATTTCTACGACCGCTATGACGCCGCAGTCATCGACGCCAATCCGCTGCCGGGGGCGGTCTGGGCCGAGCGCGAGCGACTGCGCGTCGAGCGCCTCGTCGATTTCATGCTGGCCGAGCCGCTGGCGCCGCTGGTGCTCGCGCGCCTCTCCGCCGAGCCGGAAGTCGCCGCCGTGGAGGCGCGGCGGCTGGCGCGGCATCTTACGCTCGGCGCCGACAACATCGCCGGCGCGCAGGCCAAGGGGCAGTTGCCGGCCGGCCTCGATCCGCGCCTGAGGATCGGCATGATCATGGGCGGCCTGCGCCAGGCGATCAGCCAGGCGCTCACAGGACCGGAGGCCTGGTCGCGCCAAGCGCTCGTCGCCGAACTGTGGAGCTTCGTCGCCATGGCCGCCGGGCTGCCGGCCGGCGAAGGCGGAACACCCGCACCCGGCCGCAGCCGGCCGCGCAGCAGGACACCTTGAGACAAGGCCGGGAGGACGCCATGCCGAAAGCGCTCTACGAAAGGCGCGGCAAGATCGCCTACGTCACCTTCAACCGGCCCGAGGCGATGAACGCCATCGACCGCGAGATGCACGAACTGCTCTGGCAGATCTGGCGCGATTTCCGCGACGACGACGATGTCGAGGTGGCGATCCTCACCGGCGCAGGCGACGAGGCCTTCTGCGCCGGGGCGGACTTGAAGTCCCACCTGCCCTACTGGGTGGAGAACGCCGACGCGCTGCTGCCGCGCAGGAAGATCGCCGACGGGCTGGGCGGCATCACGCGTGGCCTGCACCGCATCTACAAGCCGATCATCGCCGCGGTGAACGGCTGGGCGCTGGCCGGCGGCTTCGAGAACGCGCTCGCCTGCGACATCCGCATCGCCTCGGAGAACGCCCGCTTCGGCTCCTTCGAGGTGCGCCGCGGCTTCCACCACGGCGACGGCGGCATCGTGCGGCTGGTCAACACCTGCGGCGCCGGGGTGGCGCTGGAGATGCTCTTGACCGGCGAGGCGATCGACGCCGAGCGCGCGCTCCGCTGCAACATGGTGTCGCGCGTCGTGCCCCACGCGAAGCTGATGGAGGAGGCCGAGAAGGTCGCCGCGCAGATCCTCAGGAACGACCAGTGGGCCGTGCGCTCAGCCAAGGAGACGATCCTCAACGTCATCGGCCGCCCGCTCGACGACCAACTCGCGTACGAGGCGTTCACCGGCTACTCGGGCGCCGCCAACGCCACCGTCAGCGGCCGCCTGGCGGAGTTCTACGACAAGACGGACGAAGGCCGGGCGGGGAGGAAGAGAAGTTGAAAGGGGCACACCGCCCCTTCACGCCTTCCCGACGTCGGTCAGCGCGAAGTCGCGGCCCTTGAACAGCAGCGAGACGCCCTTGCGTTTCGCCGCAGCGTAGGAAAAGCAATCGCCAAAGTTGAGTTGTGCCGGATGGCCGGAGCCCTTGCCGTAGCGCAGATATGCCGCCAGAACGTCGTCATAGGCGTTGGCGTCGATACCCGCTACGGTCACGCCGATCTCGTCCAGAAGCCGGGGCACCAGACGTCCGGCGCGTTCCCGGTCGTCGAGGGCGCGCCCGGCCGACAACGCCGCCTCGAATGCCGCGACGACGGTCGTGCTCGGACTGTCCGCGACGGCGATCGCTTCGAGGAAAGCCGGACACTCCGGCTCGTCGAGAAGGATCGCCACGATCGCCGACGTCTCGACGATCATCGCTCGTCCTCGCCCCACATTTCGTCCATGAAGGCCTTGTCGTCCTCGGCGGAGTAGCTCGTCTTGCGGTGAGCGCGGGCCTCTTCGAGGATCGGCGCGATACGCAGCAGCAATTCCTCTCCGCTGCGCTTCTCGCCGCCCGTCGCCTCCGTCACCGCAAGCTTGATCGCCGCGGTGATACCGACGCCGCGCCGGCGCGCGAACTCGCGCACCAGGCGGTCGGTCTCCTCGTCCTGCACGTGGATCGCCATGGCTGGCTCCTTGCTTGTACAAACCGCAAGATAGTTTGTACAAGGAATGCCGGCAAGGACGCCCCTACCCGCGCATCCGCTCGAAATTCGCGTCGAACAGCGGGGCGGCCTGGATGCGCGCCTTGTGGCGGCGGCCGAGCAGCTCGATCTCGAAGTCGCCGGCCTCGTCGGCGATCTCCTTCGGCACGTAGCCCATGGCGATCGACCTGCCGGCATTGTGGGCGAAGCCGCCCGACGTGACCCAGCCGCGCACGGCGCCGCCGAACCAGATCGCCTCGTCGCCGATGACGTCGGCGTCGACGGCCTCCATGACGAAGGCGCGCAGGCGGAGCCTGCCGCCGGAGACCCGCTCGGCGAGCGCGCCGGCCTTGCCGATGAAGTCGGCCTCCTTGGCATAGGCGACGAAGCGGTCGAGCCCGGCCTCGACGGGGCCGTAGATCGGCCGGTACTCGCGCGCCCACGAACCGTAGTTCTTCTCCAGGCGCAACGCGTTGAGCGCGCGATTGCCGAACAGGCCGATGCCGAATTCGGCGCCGGCTTCCATCAGCGCGTGGAAGACGTGGCGCTGGTATTCGGGCGCCATCCAGATCTCGTAACCCAGGTCGCCGGTGTAGCTGACCCGGCCGACCAGGCACGGCGCCATGCCGACATCCATGCGGCGGATCGACATGAAGGGGAAGCCGGCATTGGAGACGTCCTCGCGCGTCAGCTTCTCCAGAACGTTGCGGGCGTTCGGCCCGGCGATGGTGAGGCCGGTGAGCGACAGGCCGAGCGCCTCGACCGAGACCGAGCCGTCGGCCGGCAGGTGCTTTTCGAACCAGCGCATGTGGTGCTCTTCGGCGATGCCGGAGCCGGCAATGAACCACTCGTCGACGCCGGCGCGGTCGGCGCCAAGGCTGGCCAGGGTAAAATCGCCGATCAGCTTGCCGTCCTCCTTCAGCATCGGCGCGAGCGTCACGCGCCCTTCCTTGGGCAGGCGGCAGGCGAGCAGCCGGTCGAGGAAACCGGTGGACCCGGCGCCCTTAACCCGATACTTGGCGAAGCCCGAGATTTCGGAGAGCCCGACGCCGCCGCGTACCGTCGCGACCTCCTTCGCCACATGCTCGAAATCCGTGGAGCGCCGCCAGGAGAACTCGTCCTTGACGCCCTCCGGCGCGAACCAGAGCGGCACTTCGAGCCCGTAGGAGGCGCCCCACTGCGCGCCCCTTTCCAAGAGGAGGTCGTAGACCGGCGTGGTCTTCAGCCCGCGCCCGGCCGGCAGCTCCTCGTTGGGGAAGCGGATCGAGAAGCGCCGCGAATAGTTCTCGCGCACCTTGGCGTTGGTGTAGCGCATCGACGCCCAGTCGCCGTAGCGGGCGACGTCCATCGCCCAGATGTCGGCGCCGGGGTCGTCGTTGATCATCCACTGCGCCAGCGACAGGCCGACGCCGCCGCCCTGGCTGAAGCCGGCCATGACGCCGCAGGCCACCCAGAAGCCGGGCAGACCGCGCACCGGCCCGACCAGCGGATTGCCGTCGGGCGCGAAGGTGAAGGGCCCGTTGATGATCTGCCTGATGCCGGTCTTCTGGAAGGCCGGAAAGTGGCGGAAACCGACCTCGAGCGACGGGGCGATGCGGTCGATGTCGGGCTCGAGCAGTTCATGGCCAAACGTCCACGGCGTCGACTGCTCCGACCAGGGCTTGGCTGCCTTCTCGTAGGTGCCCATCAGCATGCCGCCGCGCTCCTGGCGGAGGTAGAGCTCGCCGTCGAAGTCGACCGCGTGGATGACCTCCTTGCCGGTGGAGGCGTTGACCTCGGCGACCTCGGGCATGTCTTCGGTGATGAGATACATATGCTCCATGGCCAGCACCGGAAGTTCCAGCCCGACCATGCGACCGACTTCGCGCGCCCAAAGGCCGCCGGCGTTGACGACGTTTTCCGCCACCACCTCGCCCTTGTCGGTAATGACGCGCCACAGCCCGTCGGAACGGCGCTTGATGTCGACGACGCGGGTGAAGCGCTCGACCGAGGCGCCGAGCTTGCGCGCCGCCTTGGCGTAGGCGTGGGTGACGCCCGACGGGTCGAGGTGGCCGTCCTCGGAGTTCCTGACCGCGCCGACGAACTGCTTCGGGTCGAGAAGCGGCATCAGCCGGTGCGCCTCATCCGCCGAGATTTCCTCGAGGTCCAGGCCGAGATAGCGGCCCTTGGCGACGACGCCGCGCAGCCAGTCCATGCGCGCATGCGTTGCGGCAAGCAGCACGCCGCCGGTGATGTGCACCCCGGTCGCCTGGCCGGACAGTTCCTCGATCTCCTTGTAGAGCTCGATCGTGTACTTCTGCAGCTTGGCAACGTTGGGGTCGCCGTTGATCGTGTGCATGCCGCCGGCGGCATGCCAGGTGGAGCCCGAGGTCAGCTCGTCGCGCTCGAGGAGCACCACGTCGGTCCAGCCGAAGCGGGCGAGATGGAACAGCACCGAACAGCCGACGACGCCGCCGCCAATGACCACGACCTGTGCATGCGATTTCATGATTTTCTCTGTCGGTTCAGATGGTTGGAGTGAGCTGGGGAATCGGGATGGGAAGCAGTTGAATCGGATCCTGAGCAGCCGCGTTCCTTCGCGCCCCGACCCCGATCCGCTGCGTGGATCGACCCTCCCCACAAGGGGGAGGGCAACGACCGAGACGTCTCACGGCTCGCCTCCGCCGATCTCTTCCTTGCGCTTCGCCACATAGGCGTCGAGCGCTTCGCGGACAGCGGGGTCCATCGGCGGCTGCTCGTATTCCTCCAGCGCCTTTTTCCACAACCGCGTGGCGCGCGCCGTCGCGTCGAGGCCGCCCGCCTCCAGCCACGCCTCGTGGTTCTGCCAGTTGGACAGGAGCGGCTGGTAGAAGGCCGTCGAATAGCGCGCCAGAGTATGCGCGTCGCCGAAGAAGTGGCCGCCGGTCGGCACCCGGCCGAGCGCGTCGAGGGCCAGTTCGCCCTCGTCGACGACGATGGGCTTCAGGAACTCGATCATGTGCTGGATCATCTCGACGTCCATGATCAGCTTCTCGTAGGACGCCGTCAGCCCGCCCTCCTGCCAGCCGGCGGCGTGATAGATCAGGTTGCCGTGGCCCAGCACCGCGCCCCACAGCGCCATCATCGTCTCGTAGGCTCCTTGCGCGTCGGCGGCGTTCGACGCCGAGCCCGGTGTGGTGCGGTAGGGCAGGTGATAGCGGCGGGCGAGTTGGCCCGACGCGACGTTGGCCTTGGTGTTCTCGGGCGTGCCGAAGGCGGGCGCACCCGAGCGCATGTCGACGTTGGAGGTGAAGGCGCCGTACATGACCGGCGCGCCCGGCCTGACCAGCTGGGTGAGGACCACGCCGAACAGCGCCTCGGCGTTCTGCTGGGCGAGCGCACCGGCGAGCGTTACCGGGCTCATCGCGCCCATCAGCGTGAAGGGGGTGACGGCGACCGACTGGCCGTGCTCGGCCATGGTCATCAGCCCCTCGGACATCGCGTCGTCGAATCGGCGCGGCGAGTTGACCGAGATGATGGTGGTAACGCCGGGACTTCGCGCTATCTCGTCCAGCGTCATTCCCCGCGCGATCGCCATCATGGCGATGCCGTCGAGCGCCCTGCCCCGGCCGATCGCCGAGACGTGGAAGCTCTTGTCTGTGAGAGTGAGATTGGCGAGGTAGGTGTCGAGATGGCGGTTGTTGGCCGGCAGCTCGACAGGCGCGCAGACCTGGTTGCCGACCATGGTGATGCAATTGAAGTGTTGGGCGAGGCGGACGAGGTCGCAGTAGTCGGCATAGTTGCCGGCGCGCCGGCCGCGCTCCATGTCGTGGACGTTGGGCGGCCCGGCGACGAGCGTGAAGTTGAGCACGTCGCCGCCGAGATGGACGGTGTTGTCCGGATTGCGGGGCGTCAGGCGATAGGAATACGGCGCGGTACGCAGCGCCGCGTCGACCATGCCGCGGTCAATCCGGACCGTCATCGTCGCCCGATCGACCGAGGCGCCGGCTCGGGCGAAGAGATCGAGCGCCCGGGCGCTCATCACCTCTATGCCGAACTCCTCGAGGATCGTCATCGAGGCTTCGTGGATCGCCTCTACCTGGTCGTCGGAAAGCAGCGCCATCGGCGTATAAGGATTGCGTACGCGCTGCCGCGGCAGCTGCGGCACCGGGCCTGGCCCCTTGGCGTGAGCGCGGGTGGCGCTGCGGCGTCTTCTCGGTTCTGCGTCCATGCCGCATCAAAGGCGAAGACGGGCCGCCGGACTGTCAGGATTACGCCATCAGCGGGCGTGATTTTATCCGCAGCGTCATCGCACCGGATCGATTTCAAGGAATACGACGCAATAGGTCGCATTCTCTAAACCGTCCGAAGCGATTGCCCCACGTTAACGAATCCCTCAAGATTCCCTTCACGTTTTGCCGATAAGTTGCTGAACGTGTGTGCGTATCGTGTCCGTCGAGTCTGCGTCGTCGCCGCGGCCCTGCTGCCGCTGGCAGCGTGCGCGTCGCCGCCGAAGAAGATCAACGACATCTGTGCCGTGTTCGACCAGCGTGACGGCTGGTTCGACAACTGGCAGTCGGCGGCGAAGAAGACGGAGCGTAAATACGGCGTGCCGGTGCCGGTGCTGATGGCGACGGTCCGCAAGGAATCCGGCTTCCGCAGCGACGCCAAGCCGCCTCGCAAGAAAATCCTCGGTTTCATTCCCGGGAAACGCATTTCCAGCGCCTACGGCTATTCGCAGGCACTCGACGGCACCTGGTCCGAGTACAAGCGCGACACCGGCAACCTCACCGCCCGGCGCGGCAACTTCGACGACGCCATCGACTTCGTCGGCTGGTATCACGCCAAGTCGTCGGAAAAGTTCGGCATCGCGACGAACGACGCCTACAATCTCTACCTCGCCTACTATTCCGGCTGGGGCGGTTACGGGCGCGGCGACTGGCGCGGCAGCGGCATCCAGAAGACCGCGCGCGAAACCGCCGAGATGGCGCAGACCTATTCCATGCAGCTGAGTTCCTGCCGATAGCGGACCTGCCGCGGGACATCTCGCGTCGACGCCAGCCGGGCCGTCATTCACCAGGATGTGACGCGGCGGCATGGGCGCCGACGTGCTATGGCTCAGGCATTCCGGCGCGCCGGGCGCCGCACCATGAGGCCGATCGAATGCGCCATCTTCTCCTCGCCGCCGCCGTGCTCGCCTCGGTTTCCGGCGCCTTCGTCTCCATTCCTGCCGCATCCGCCGAAGAGACCTGTACCGGCGAGAATTGCCCGCCGCCGCAGAGCCAGGGTGGCGGCGGCCGTGACTGCGAGAGCAAGAAGGAACAGACTGTCTCCTGACGACCCAGCCGCCACGGTGGACGACCGGCCGCGGGCTACGATCTGCCCGTACTGGTAGTCGGTCTACGCGTGAAGCGCGCCCCGCCGGGTTTAAAGGCGCGTCAGAGCGGCTCGCCGGGCTTGCGCGGGGCGCCCTCGTCGGCGCGGCCTTCGCCGTCGGCGTCGTCGGCCTGACGGCCGTCGCCGACCTGGAGGGGCGAGGCCGGCGCGACGTCCGACGGCTCGTCGCCGCGTTCGAGGCCGCCCGTGTCGCCGGTCTCGTCGCGTTCCGCCTCGTTGCGAATCTTCGCGGCGGCTTCGCGCTCCTCGTCCCTGGCGACGGCTTCCGACGCCTCGACGCCGGCGACCTTCGATCCCGCGCGATCCGGGCGCGGTGCAGCAAAGCCGGGGCCGGTGCCGCGCGGCGCATCGGCCGGCTCGGGGTCGTGTGGCGCGGCGCCGCCGGGACGGTCGAAGCTGATTACCGGCTCCATCCGTGCGAGCACATCATCGGGAAGCCAGCAAAGGCTGCGGTGCCCATTGCCGAGATCCTTGAACGGCG
Source organism: Rhizobiaceae bacterium (assembly GCA_905339215.1). Lineage (GTDB taxonomy): Bacteria > Pseudomonadota > Alphaproteobacteria > Rhizobiales > Rhizobiaceae > DUSC01. Next base: position 82,915 of record CAJPFN010000025.1, on the reverse strand, counting down.
GCAGTTGGGACTCGCACAGGTTCCCCGGCACCTGCGACTTATAGCGGCAACGCGTCTGGAACGGGCAGCCCGGCGGAGGGTTCATCGCCGAGGGAATGTCGCCTTCCAGCACGATGTGCTTCTTGACCACGCTCGTGTCGGCGATCGGGATCGCCGAGAGCAGGGCCTCCGTATAGGGATGGTAGGGCGGCGAGAAAATCTGGTCGGTCGTGCCCTGCTCGACGATATGGCCGAGATACATGACGACGACGCGGTCGGCGATGTAGCGCACGACAGACAGGTCGTGGCTGATGAACAGCATCGTCGTCTTGTTCTGCCGCTGGATGTCCATCAGGAGTTCGGTGACGGCAGCCTGCACGGAGACGTCGAGCGCCGAGACCGGCTCGTCGGCAACGACGACCCTGGCGTTGCCGGCAAACGCCCGAGCGACGCCGATGCGCTGTTTCTGCCCGCCGGAAAGCTGGCGCGGCATGCGCTCGGCGAAGGCGCGCGGCAGCTTGACCAGGTCGAGCAGCTCCAGCATTCGCTTCTGCCGGTCGGCGGCGGTCTTGCCCACCTTGAACTTTTCCAGCGTGCGAATGATCTGCGAACCGACGCTGTGGCTGGGGTTGAGCGTATCGAACGGGTTCTGGAAGACCATCTGGATCGACGAGATGGTGTTTACGGAGCGCTGCTCGATCCCGGTCGACTGGATATCGGTGTTGCCGAGCGTGACTCGGCCGGCGCTTGCGGTCTCCAGGCCGAGCAGGACCTTCGCCAGCGTAGACTTGCCGCAGCCGGACTCGCCGACGATCGCGACGGTCTCGGATTCGCGCGCCTCGAAGGATATCGATTCGTTGGCCTTGACCACCCTGCCCTCGCCGCCGCCGAAGATGGCGTTGGCGGCGACGCGGTAGTATTTCCTGAGGTCGTCGATCTTGAGCACGGGGGCGCCAGGCTTCACCGGCTCGTTCTTCTTCTTCGCGCCAGGGGGAAGCGCCGCCCAGTCGATCTCGTTGAAGCGCACGCAGCGGCTGAAATGGTTCTCGTGGCCCTCGACGGCGATCATCGGGATCTCGTCGGCATTGCACAGCCCTTCGACAAAGTGCTGGCAGCGCGGCCCGAAGTTGCATCCCTTCGGCCGCTCGTGCGGCAGCGGCAGCTGGCCGGGAATGGCGACCAGCGGGCGCGAGTTCTTGTCGGCGCCCGGCAGCGGTATCGAGCGGAACAGACCCTGCGTATAGGGGTGGCGCATGCGGTCGAAGACATCCTTGACCGAGCCGGTCTCCACCGCCTCGCCGGAATACATGACCGTGATGCGGTCGCAGGTCTCAAGGATCAGGCCGAGATTGTGCGACACGAAGATCATCGACGTGCCGAACTGCTTGCCGAGACCCTTGACCAGCTCGACGATGCCGGCCTCGACAGTGACATCGAGCGCCGTCGTCGGCTCGTCGAGGAGAAGCAGCGCCGGCTTCGACAGCAGCGCCATGGCGATGACGATGCGCTGCTGCTGGCCGCCGGAGAGCTGGTGCGGATAGGAGCGCATCATACGCTCGGGATCGGGAAGCCGCACGGCCCTGACCATCTCCAGTGCGCGATTCCACGCCTCCTCCTTCGACACCTTGTCGTGGAGGATCGGTACTTCCATCAGCTGCTGGCCGACTTTCATCGCCGGGTTCAGGCTCGCCATAGGTTCCTGGTAGATCATGGCGATCTCGTTGCCGCGGATCGATCGCAGCTCGGCCTCGGACATGTCGCCCATGTCCTTGCCCTTGAAGACGATGCGCCCGCCGACGATCTTCCCGCGATTGCCCATGTCGCGCATGATGCCCAGCGAGACCGTCGACTTGCCGCAGCCGGACTCGCCGACGATGCCCATCGCCTCGCCGGGCATGACCGTGCAGGAGAAGTCCATCACGGCCGGGATCTCGCCCCGCCGGGTGAAGAAGGAGACGGACAGGTGCTCGATCTCGAGGATCGGTTCGGCGGTGGTCCTGACGGCTTCGTTCATCGCGATCTCCGAACTCAGTCTTTCAGCGATTGCTCTCTCAGCGAGTCGGCGAGCAGGTTGAGCCCGAGCACCAGCGACATCAGCGACAGCGCCGGCGTCACACCCTGCCAGAAGTAGAGCCTCAGCTGCGCCACCTGGCTGCCGTCCTTGATCGCCGTGCCCCAGTCGGGGCTCTCCGAGCCCATGCCAAGGCCGAAGAAGCCGAGCGTGCCGAGCAGGATGGTGGTGTAGCCGATGCGCAGGCAGGCATCGACGATGAGCGGGCCGCGGGCGTTGGGAAGCATCTCCCAGAGCATAATGTACCAGGGCGTCTCGCCGCGGGTCTGCGCGGCGGCGATGTAGTCGCGCGTCTTGATGTCCATGGCCAGGCCGCGGACGATGCGGAACACGCCGGGCGAGGAGGCGAAGACGACGGCGACGAAGATGTTCAGCTCGTTGGGCTCGATGCCGAAAGCGTCGAACACCGGCAGCTGGATGAAGCTCGCCACCGGCGAAAGCCCGATCTCGCGCAGCTTGCCGGCGAAGGTGCCGGTGCTCATCAGGTTGAGCCAGCCCCAGGCGCCGAGGACGACGGTCGCGGCGAGATAGGGCACCAGCTTCTCGTTGCGTCCGGCGAAGCGGGTATAGAAGAGCACACAGAAGAAGACGATCGGGAAGAGGAACAGCACCCCGCCCATGATGTAGGGAATCCAGGTCTCCATGATGCCCGGCGTCACCAGGAGGTAGAAGAGGAGGATCACCGGGAAGGCGAGAACGAGGTTGGCGAGGAAGGACAGCGTGCTGTCGATGCGGCCGCCGAAATAGCCGGCCGGCAGGCCAAGCGTGGCGCCGACCAGGAGCGCGATCAGCGTCGCCGCCGGCGCGATCGTCAGCACGATGCGCGCGCCGTGCACGGCCCGGCTGAACACGTCGCGGGCGAGATGGTCTCCCCCGAGCAGGAAGACCATGCCGTTGTCGGGATTGATCGCGCCCGGCACGGCGTTCTTCATGATCGCCACCTGGACGCGCGGGTCGAGCGGCGCAACGATATTGGCGAAGACCGCGGTGAAGATCCAGAAGGCGCAGATGAGCACGCCCGCGGTGCCGACATTGGTTTCGAACAGCCGGCCGAAAAGGCCGAGGTTCCTGTGGAAGCGCCACACCGCGACGAGCATCACCGCCAGCGCGACCCAGACGGGCCAGAGCCGCCCGATGATGCCGGTGACGATGCCGATCAGTCCTACCGTCTCCATCCCGGACTCCTAGGCGACGCGGATGCGCGGGTTGAGGAAGGCGTAGCCGATGTCGGAGATCAGCTGGGTGAGCAGGACCAGCAACACCGAGATCAGGCCGCAGGCCAGCACCAGGTCGATGTCGTTGTTCGACGCGGCCTGCACGAGGAGCCAGCCGAAGCCCTTGTAGTTGAAGATCGACTCGACGACGACGACGCCGGTGAGCAGCCACGGGAACTGCAGCATGATTACCGTGAACGGTGCGATCAGCGCGTTGCGCAGCGCGTGCTTGACCACCACGCCGCCGAAGGAGAGGCCCTTCAGCCGCGCCGTGCGGATGTACTGCGCCGTCATCACCTCGGCCATCGAGGCGCGCGTCATGCGGGCGATGTAGCCGATGCCGTAGATCGCCATCGTCATTACCGGCAGGGTGAAGTTGTTGAACGAGACGCCCTTGGTGATGGCGGTGGCGGCCGAGCCGTTCAGCCAGCCGAGCCATGAGGCGAAGACGGCGGTGAAGATGACGCCGGAGACGTATTCGGGTGTCGCCGTCGACGCGATCGAGGCGACCGACAACGACCGGTCGAGCCGCGATCCTTCGCGCATGCCGGCGAGCACGCCGATCAGCAGCGACACCGGCACCATCACGATCATCACCCAGAACATCAGGATGCCGGTCGCCTTGAGCGCCTCGGGCAGCCGCTGGTTGACGGTCGTGCGGAAGGCGGTGGAGCAGCCGAAATCGCCCTGGAGGACGCCGGCCAGCCGGGATTCGGTGGGCTCGTCGCAGTAGCGGAAGCGCGGCATGATCGCGCCGGTGGCGGGGTCGCGCGCCGGTTCCTTCGGCCACACGCCGATCCAGCGGCCGAAGCGGGCCGCGTAGTTGTCCCGATAGCCGTTGCGTTGCAGCCAGTTCTCGAGATCCTGGTCGCTGGCGCGCATCTCCGTCTGGAAGATGGCGAGCTTCCTCAGGTTGGGTTCGAGATTGACGAACATGAAGACGACGGCGCTCAGGCAGAGCATCGTCAACAGCATGACGCCCAGCCTTCGCAGTATGAAAGTAGCCATGGCTGCCTGCCCTTCGCCGATGGCGGAATGGGTGGGTCCCGTCCCTGCGCTGAAAAAGGAACGCCGGGAGGGTTCTTGCCCTCCCGGCGGCGCTTAGGCCTACTTGTCGAGCCAGACGGTCTCGAGGTGCAGCTCAAAGGTCTGGTGCATCACGAGGTTCTTCACGTAGTCCGCGTGGTGCCTGTAGAGGGCGCGCCAGAACGGCTGGATGATGACACCGTCCGACTGGAGGATGGCTTCGATGTCCTTCATCAGCTCGCGGCGCTTCTCGGCGTCAGCCACGGCGAGCGCGGCGTTGAGCTTGGCGTCGAAGTCGGGGTTCGAGTAGGCCGCCTCGTTCCAGGCTTCGCCGGTGCGGTAGGCGAGAGCGAGAACCTGGACGCCGAGCGGACGCATGTTCCACTCCGTCGTCGACCACGGGTACTTCGTCCAGTCGTTCCAGAAGGACGAGCCCGGGATCACGGTGCGCTTCACCTTGAAGCCCGCCTCGCGGCACTGCGCTGCGATGACGTCGCCCGGGTTCTTCACGTATTCGGCTTCATAGGAGATGAGCTCGAACTCGTGATCCATCATGCCGGCCTCGGTCATCAGGGCCTTGGCCTTCTCGAGGTCCCGAGGAACGGGCGGCAGCTCGTAGTACTCCGGATGGATGGGGCACACGTGGTGGTTTTCGCCCGCCGTGCCGGCATCGTTGTAGCCGAGCTTGAGCACGGTGGCGTTGTCGACCGCGAGCTGCAGCGCGTTGCGCACGCGCTTGTCCTCGAACGGCTTGTTGTTGACGTTCGTGCGTAGCACGATCGTCGACGCCGTGGTGACTTCCTCCTTGACCAGGCCCATGCCGTCGAGCAGCGCGACCGCCTCGCCGACGCTCTGGTAGACCGCGTCGATTTCCTGGGCTTCGAGCGCACTGATCACCGCGTTGCCGGAGGCCTCGCCGCCGTAGTCGATGAACTCGATGCCGTCGAGATAGGGCTCGCCGCCCCACCAGGCGAAATTCTCGCGGCGCTTCACGGTCGCCTGCTTGCCGACCTCGTAGGAGACCAGCTCGTAGGGGCCGGTACCGGGGGTCTTCAGCATGTCGCCGTCGAAGGCGCGGTGCACGATGATCGCCGGATAGTCGGCCATGCCCGGGATGATGGTGATATCGGACTGGTTGGTCTTGAGCTTGACCGTATTGTCATCGACCTTGGTGATGGCGCCTTCGGCGGCCTTGCCCGAATTGGCGTCGATGAGGGAGGCCATACGGCCCGCCATCGAGTTGCCTTCGGCCGACTTGTCGCACCAACGGGTGATGTTGAAGACGACGTCGTCGGCGTTGAAGTCGTCGCCGTTCGACCACTTCACGCCCTTGCGGATATGCAGCGTGTATTCGGTCGCGTCGTCATTGACGTCCCAGCTCTCGATGAGATGGCCGTCGAAGGTGAAGTCCTTGGTGTAGCGCACGAGATAGTCGTTGCACTGGCGCATGACGTTGGCCATTTCCGACCAGTCCCAGGTGCGCGGGTCCTTCATTTCCTTGACGATCATCTGCAGCTTGAGGACGCCGCCCTTCTTGCCCTCCTGGGCAAGCGCCGGGGTCGGAGCGGCGAGACCGATCATCCCGTAAGCCATCGCCGTCGAGGCGCCGAACGCGCTGGCCATTGCGAGGAACTCGCGGCGGTCCATCTTGCCGGCACGGGTGTCTTCCGCGAGCCCGACGATATGGTCCGGAACGCGATCGCTTTTGCTTCTGTAGAAAGTCATTGACCTACTCCCATTGTGGCTTTTGCCGATACCATCCCGCATCGCGGACGCGATGTCAAAACACGCCGGACGAGGGACCCCGACAGCAAATCTGCAATTTTGGGAGACATACGGTTCGCGCGATAGCGACGATCTTGGCGCAAAAGTGGTAGCGCGCCACAGATTTCTCGAAATGCGGCCAAGCCGAAGATTGACGAAAACGCCGTCGCGCCGACAGCGCCAGGACAGACGCGACGTCGGACCAGTCACGTCCTCCCAACGGCGGCGGCGCTTACGCTCCGGAATCCGCCAGCGGCGGAGGAAGCAGGACGATCTTGCCGACGTGGCTTTTCGACATGAACTCCTGCTGAGCCTCGGCAATGTCCTTCAGTGGAAGTACGCGCGCCACCAGCGGCCTGATCTCGCCGCGTTCGAGATAGGACACGAGATCCGGAAACACCTGCGGATCCTGCGACGTGCAGCCGTGGATCGTCAGGTCCTTGAGATACAGCCTGCGAAGGTCGAGTTGCACGATCGGGCCGGCGATGGCGCCCGATACGCAACACCGTCCCCTGACCTTCAGGACTTCGAGCAGTTCCGGCCATTGCGGTCCGCCCACGACATCGATGACGACATCGACGCTTCCGCTGCCGAGGGTGCCGGCGAGGTCGGCGCCGCGGTCGACACAGCGGCTCGCGCCCGCCGCCGTCATCTCATCCCATTTGCCCTGCGCCGCGATCGCGATGACTTCGGCGCCCCGTCGACGGGCGAGTTGCACGGCGGCGATGCCGACATTGCCGGAAGCGCCGGTGACCAGGACCCGTTCGCCCGAAGCGACCCGGCCGCGGGCGATCAGGTTCTCGGCCGTCGCGAAGGCGCAGGGAACGGCGGCGAGCTCGGCGTCGCTCAGGTCGCTGTCGATGCGATACGTGTCGGCGGCAGGAGCGGCAACGAACTGCGCGAATGCACCGTCGCGCTCCGAGCCCAGCCACGGCGTGAAATCGCCGACTGTCAGCGATCGCAGGCAGCTCTGCACGATCACGCGCTCGCCGATCCGGTTTTTCGCGACGCCGTCGCCTACGGCGACGATTTCGCCGCAGACATCTGCCCCCTGGATGCGCGGGAAGGAGAGCCCGCCGCCCGTCCAGTCGCCGTCTGCGGGCGCGGCGGACATTTCCGCGCCGGCTTCCGCAGTCCCCGCCGTAGCCGTGGACGAATACCAGCCTATGCGCGTGTTCACGTCCGTGTTGTTGACGCCCGCGGCGAAGACCCGGATCAGGACCTCGCCCGAGCCGATCGCAGGGATCGGGACAGATTCGCCGTAGACGAGCTTTTCGTACCCTCCATGTCCGGTGAGTTGGACTGCCGCCATGCGGGAAGGGATTCTCATGTGTTCGTTCCGGGTCCGTGCGATCCCAATTCAATCGGCGGTGACCTGCGACCAGAGTGATACAGACCGGCGGCTCGAACAAGCCGGCGACCGTGCCACCTGCCTAAAGTACGGTAGTTACAGAACGGAGCTGGTGTGCGTTCTCGGCCTATGAACTGCGCCGGCGCTATGGACGCTCAGTATTCCTTCTCGAAGAAGATGCCGCCTTTGGCCTTGCCGTCCTCGCCGGCCTCGCCGCGCAGCTTGACGCCGCGGCCGACGTCGAGATCGATGGTGGCCTTGCCCGATCCCGCCTTCTCGCCCTTTTCGATGGTCACGTAGGTGCGGTCGTTGAGGTATTTGCCGGCGGAGACGGCGGCATTGCCTTCGGCATCGGTCTTCACGTCGAGATCGTCGATGCCGGTCTGGCTGCGAAGGGATTCCAGCAGCGACGTTGGCCCGCCGACGCCCGCGATCTGGGCGGCCGCCTCGGCGAGCTGGGCGATCTGCAGCGGCGAAAGGTTCGACATCGAGCGGCCGAACACCAGGCGGGCGAGCACCTCGTCCTCGGGAAGCGAGGGCGTGGAGGAGAAGGAGAACTTCGGGTCCGTCGCCGGGCCGGTGACCAGGATCGAGACGGTGGCGTCGGACGTCGTCGTCTCCGCGGCGAGGTCGAGGTAGGGCAAGAGCGACCCGGAGAAGCCGAGCGTGCCGCTGGTGAAGTTGAGACGCCGTCCGAGCAGCGACAACCTGCCCCGGCGCATCGTGAACTGTCCGACGGCCTGCGGCGCCGCGGAGGAACCGGTCAGGCGCAGCGAGCCGCCCAGCTCCGTGTCGAGCCCGCGACCCTGGACGAAGATCTGCTGCGGGGCGTTTACGGTGACGTCGAGGAGTAGCCCCCCGCCGCCACCGCCTGCCTCGGCCGGCTTGATCGCCTCCTGCTGGCTGACCACGGCCTGCGACGCGTTCTTGTGTTGCACGTCGAGGGTCGCCAGCGATCCCGGGAGCCGCTCGGGGATGGTTATCACGGTGCGCCCGAGGTTCACGGTCCCGGCGAGCGCCGGCGCCGAGACGAGCGGTCCCTTGAGCGTCAGTTCGCCGCCGAGCGTGGCGGTAACGATGCGGCCGTCTGTGTAGCGGCCGTCGACGATGCGCAGCGTCAGGTTCGCCGGAAAACCGCTGCCGGCGTCTATGCCTACGGTGCCGCTCGCCGAGACCGAGCCACCGGAGGAGAGGTTGCCCTTGAGGCTACGCACCGTCGCCGTTCCGCCGCCGATGCCGATGTCGGCGGCAAGGTCGGTGATGGCGATGCCGGAACGGGAATCGACGAAGCGCGCGCCCGAGGCACGGACGCTGCCCGCGACGGTCGGCGCAAGGGCAGCGCCTGTGACGGTGAGCGAGACCTCGGCACCGCCGGTCAGCGCCAGGCCCTGCGCGGCCAGCCGCCGGGTGAGGAAGGAGAACGGCACCTTGCCGGAAAAGGCAAGGTCGAGCGAGGCCGGGCCGCCGAGGCGAACCTTGCCACCGCCCTGCATGCCGAGCCCGCTGCCGTCGCCGACATTGGCGGTGAATTCGAGCGAGTCACCGGCATAGGTGCCCGTCGAGCGGATCGACATGGCGGCGAAACCGGCGTCGCGGGTCTGCGCGGTCTGCGCGCCCGTCCAGTCGATCTGATAGCCGACCGTCGGCCGCGCCGCCTTGCCGGTCACCCTTGCCGTGCCGGAGATCGTCCCCGAGGCGCCGAGGCCGGCGGAAAAAGCGTTAGCGGTCGAGGCCGGAAGGCCGGAGAAGCGAACCTCGAGCGCGAGGTCGGAGCCGGCCGTGCCGGAGACGACGACCGAGCCACCGCCGACAGACAGCGCCAAGCCGTCGAGGAGTGCGCTGCCGTTCTCCACGACGACCACGCCCGGGCGCGCCAGGGACGCGGCGATCCTGCTGACGGTCGCGGAAGCGGAGGAAAGCTCCACGGTCGTCCGTCCGCCGTCCACCTTGAGGCGGCCGGCGGCGCGCGCCGGCATGTCGTTTACTGTCGCACCGCCATTGAAACCGGTCCATTCGCCGGCGCGGGTCAGCTTCACGTCGACGCCGCTGATCGAGGCGCCACCCGCCTTGACCAAGGCCGCGACGACACGGCCCGAGACGACGGGATCGCCAAGCCAGTCGAAGACCGTGCCCTCGACTGCGAGGTCGCGCGCCGAGACGTCACCGCGCACGAAGGCGGCGGTCGTCGCCCGGACCGCCAGTTCGGGTACACCGTCCTGGCGCGAGAAGCGGATCGTCCCCTCGGCCTTGCCCTCGACGGTCTCAAAGGCGAGCGCGGCAAGCGGCCCGAGGTCGGGAAGCGTGAAGTCGATCGTGCCCTCCGGCACGAAGGCATCGTCGAGGACGAGCGAGCCTGCGATACGGTTGTCGCCGAGCGAAAGGACAAGGCCGTCCACGGCGCGGCGGCCGTCGGTCGTCTTCAGTTCCGCGGAACCGGCCAGGGCAGATCCGGCGATATCGCCCTTGAGCGCCACGCTGGCCGCCGGGTTGGCCGGGTCGACCGCGCCCGACGCGGTGAGTTCGAGGCCGGTGATGGCGCGGCCCGCCGCCTCGACGCGGTCGGCCGAGACGGCCAGCGAAACCTCCGGCGCCGACGGCCTGCCCTTGGCCTCGACCGAAAAGGTGACGGCGCCAACCGCACCCTCGGCGAGGCGGCCGACGTCGGCGAGCGCGCCCCGCAGCGAGGCGGAGAGCGTCTCACCGCTGAGCTCGACTGAGCCTTCGGCGGTGAGTGGTCCCGAGTTCAGCGAAAGCGGCGACACGGCGAGTGCGCCGGCGGCGTCGCGGGCCACCGTCGCCGTGAGCGCGACGCGCTCGCCGGCGATGCGCTGCGCCGTGCCCGGCAGGGCCGAGGCGGCGACATCGGCTTCGACGGCGAGGCGTAGCGAGCCATCGCTACGCGACACCGCGCCCGACAGGTCGGCGCGCAGCGCGGCGCCGGAGACGCTGGACTTGTCGATGGCGATCGCGTCCGGTCCGACGGCGCCGACGGCAGTCGCGCTGACCGGTCCGGCAAGGAAGGGCCGCAGCGCCGCCTCGGCGGGCGAAACCGCCTGGGCCTTCAGGGAAACTTCGACAGGACCGGTCTGCGTCGCCACGGCGAAACCATCGGAATGGAGCGCCGCCTCAACGGCGGTGACGACGTTGCCCGCCGCAGAAACCTCGGGCAGCGATGCGGTGACGTCGACCATCGGCGCACTGCCGTCGCCGAAAGCGCGGGCCGTAGCGCGCTCGACCGAGACGGACACCGCGCCGGCACCCTTGCCGAAGGTAAGTCTCACCGGTGCGCCCCGCGCGGCGAGATCGAGAGAGAAGTCACTACCGCGCGACGGGTCGATCGAGCCGCTCGCCTGCGCGGTTGCCGCGGCCGAGGCCAGCGTCGCCCGCTCCACCTCGATGCCGCCCGCCGCACCGAGCGCCACGGCGACGTCGAAGGCGGTGTCGCCGGCAAGCAGCGGCCGCAAGACTTCGGGAACGAAGCGCTCGAAGGAACCCTTGCCCTCGACCGCGACCCGGCGCGCGTCGCCGGCCCGGCGATAGCCGCCCTTGAGCGTCGTCACCACCTGTCCGTCGGCGGAAAAACTCCCCTCGCCCTTCCAGTCGTCAGCCGGCCCCTTGCCGGTCAGCGAGAAAGCGACGGCGGGCGCGCCCGGCAGGCGCAGAAGGTTGGCGACGATGCCGCCGGCCGGCTCCAAACCCTCGACGGCGACGTCGAGCACGTCTTCGGAGGGAGCAAAGCGGATCTTCGCCTCGACGGCGCCGTCGCGTCCGTCGGTCCGCTTCACGGAAAGATCGAGGTCGACATCGAGCGGCTCCGCCTTCGCCACGAGCGCGCCGGAAGCCGAGAGCCGGGCGATGCCGCCGGCGAGTTCCTCGCCGAGCGCGATGTCGGGCAGGTCGAGGGCCCGCACGGCGATGTCGACCGGCAGGCCGCCGCCCTCCCCGCCCCGCGATTCCGGCAGGCGGGCGACCTCGATGCGCGCCGCACTCACGCGATCGGCATCAAAGGTGGAGGAAAGGAGAGCCAGCGGCGACCAGTCAATGGCGACGTCGCGAGCGGCGAGCCACGGCCCTTCCGCGTCCTCGAGCACAAGGTGGCCAAGCGTGAGATGTCCCGACCAGATTCCGTCGAGGCGGCCGATCCGCACCTTGCTCGCCTCCGTGGATGCGAGGTCGGAGACCAATCCGGCAAGGTTCTCGCGGCCCTTCTCAGTCAGCGTGAAGACGAGGATCGCGCCAATCGCCAGGGCGAGCACGAGCACGACGAGCAGCCGCAGGATGCGGAAGATTCGCCTGAGGACAGCGGCCACGGTCGTCAGAACGCCTGGCCGATGCCGGCATAGACGCCGAAGTGCGGATCGCCGGGATCGCGGTTGAGCGGCACCGCCGCGTCGACACGCAGCGGGCCGAACGGCGTCAGGTAGCGGATACCGACGCCGGCGCCGGCCTTCAGGCCCGACAGGCTCGGCGTGGACGAGGCCGACACCGTGCCGACGTCGATGAAGGGCACGACGCCGAACGTGTCGTTGACCGCGATGCGCAGTTCGGCCGATCCCTCGACGTAGGAGAGGCCGCCCGTCGGCTTGCCGCCCGAGTCCTTCGGACCGATGCCCTGGTAGGCGTAGCCGCGCACCGAGCCGCCGCCCCCGACATAGAAGCGCCGGTCGGCCGGTACCGAGGCGAGATCGGCGCCGACGATCGAGCCCGCCGCGGCACGCGCCGCGAAGACGAACTTGCCGGCGTCGTCGATCGCCCTGTAGGCGGAGGCCTCGCCCCTGAACTTCACGAAGGTCGCACCGTTCTCGAAATCGTAGGTCGGCTCGGCGAAGGCCAGAGCGCGGAATCCGCGTTTCGGGTCCAGCCGGCTGTCCCGGTTGTCGAAGACATACTGGAGGGGAATGCTGACCAGAAGATGGCGCACGCCGCCCGGATTGAGCGCATCCTCAACCTTCGACCACTCAACCGCGACCTCGCCCGAGACGGTGTGCACCTTGGCAAACTGGTACTCCAGCCCGGACGCGGCCTTGATGGAGAAACGGTCATAGGCCTCGGGATGCTCGAAGACGGTGCGCACGTTGGAGTAGAACTTCGACGCGGGTCCGAACACACCCGGCTTCTCGAACATGATCGCCGCGTTGTAGTTGAGCTTGCCGAACTGGCTGGTATCGCCAATGCGGCTGATCGACCCCTCGACGCGCAGCTTCTCGGCCCGGCCGAACAGGTTGCGGTGGCCCCAGTACCCCTCGATGCCGAGGCCTTCGGTGTTGGAGACCGTCGCGCCGACACCGAAATAGCGGTGCTTGCGTTCGCTGACCTCGACCTTGATCGGGATAGCGCCGGAGGCATCCAGCGCGTCACCCTCCCTGACGCCGACGCTGGAGAAGACGCCGAGGTCGACGAGCCGCTGCCGCGCCTCCTCGATCTCCTTGGGCGAATAGGTGCGCCCGGGCTCCAGACCGGCCATCATCGCGGTGAACGCCGGATCGACCGTTTCCGCGCCTTCGACCGTCGTCTCGCCATAGGGCGCGACCGGGCCGGCGGCGACCTCGAGCATGACGTCGAGCGTCCGCGTCTGGTGGTCGGCGACGACGTCGCGGCCGGAAACCGCGGCGAGCGGACGCCCCTCCTCCTTAAGGATGCGCACGATCTCGGCCTCTGCCTTGAGGATGACGTCGGAGCCGGCCGACGCGCCGCTCGAGAGGCCGAATCGCGCCGGATCGAGCCCGGCCGCGTCGCCGTCGAGGCGCACCGTGCCGAAAGTGAACGGCGAACCCGGATCGACGGAGATCACGACCGGCACCGGCTCGCCGGAAAACTGGGCGTCGGGCTCGATCTCGTCGATGGGACGGCCGGCTATGGTGACGTCGACAACGCCGTCGTAGCGGGCTTCTCGGTAGAGGGCGGCGATCAGCTGCTCGCGATCGCTGCGCGCCTTGGCGATCAGGCCGAGCGAGCCCGAGACGGGGCGTGATTCGTCGGCCACCAGCGACGAAGCGTCCTCAAGGATCTTCCGCAGTTCGTCGTCACCGGCGACGGTGAGGGAGACGGAATAGCGCAGCGGATCGGCGACGTCCGCCGTCTTATCCTCCGCGCCGAACAGGGTGATGCCGAACAACTCGAACGCCAGCGCAGGCTCGGTGGCAGCAAGGCTGAACGCGAACAAGCCGCTGGCGAGGAGGCGCGCGGAGGCGCGGCCTGCGGGCCTAACTCCCCTGCGCTGCCGGTTCCCGCACATCATTACGCCAGTCTTACTCCAATCGCTAAAATTGCGCGAACTTATGAAGTACCCGTAAAGCGGCCACAATCCGCCCGTCACAAATGAAGCCTAGGCGTAGCACTGTCGCCGCCGCCAAGGAAGGTTCGTGCTCCTTCCGCAAGCGAGATGTGGCGGCAGACAGCGCTCCGGGGTTGTGACGATCCGTCTCCAGAAAGTGACGGACCGCGCGTGTTGACAGCGGCGGGTCGCTGATCTGAGATCGGTCGGTCCAAGGGTCAGGGAGGAATACGATGCGTTCGGTTCGGCAAGCGTTCTCGGCGGTTCTGGTCCTATTCGCCCTTGTCACACCCGCGCTGGCAGCCGGCGGCCGCGCCATCGAAACCACCGACAATGCCGACTATTTCGGCTTCGACCTGAGGACCGAGCAGAATGTCACGCTCGACCGCTGCAAGTCGATCTGCCTCGGCGACTCCTCCTGCCGCGCCTTCACCTACAACACCAAGGCGAAATGGTGCTTCCTCAAGTCCGACTACAACAAGCTGAAGCCGTTCAGCGGCGCGGTTGCCGGCAAGGTCGTCAACCTCTCCGGCGAGCCCGATATCGGCGCGCCCGACGAACTTTCCTTCGTCCCGGCCTGGATGGCCGAGGAAGCGCGTTTCTACCGCCGCAACTTGACCGCGGCGGCGGTCGCCGATACCGACGGACTTGCCGGCCTCGTCACGGCCGGCGACCAGGCGATCGTCTCCGACCCGCGCACCGCGATGGGCAAATTCGCCGCTGCCATCGCCATAGCGCCCGACAACGCGGAGGTGTGGAACAAGCTCGGCCGCGCCGTGCTCGCCGTATCGCCGGCCAACAGCGTGGAGGCGGCCGAGTTGCAGCGCAACGGCACCGGCGCGGCCTACAACGCCTATCTTCTGTCGCGCACCACAACCATGCGCGCCGAATCGCTGGCGACGCTCGCCGCCGGGCTCGACCGTCGCGAAATGTTCCGCCCCGCCCTGCAGGCCTATGAAGCGAGCCTCAGCCTGGTTCCGTCGCCGTCGCTGCAGGCCGAATACGAGGATCTAAAGGCGCGAAAGGGCTTCCGAATCGTCGAGCACTCGGTCGATGCCGATACGCCGTCGCCGCGCATTTGCGCGCAATTCTCCGAGGAACTGGTCAAGGTCGGCGTCGACTACGCCAACTTCGTCACAGTCGACGACGCCGCGCCGAAGGGCGTCGAGGCTAAGGACCGGCAGATCTGCGTCGAGGGCCTGTCGCACGGCCGGCACTATCGCGTCGCTTTCCGTCCCGGGCTGCCAGCAGCGATCGGCGAGGTCCTGTCGACACCGGTCGTCCTGTCGATCTACGTCCAGGACCGGGCGCCCAGCGCCCGCTTCACCGGCGACAGCTTCGTGCTGCCGGCGACGGCGCGGCGCGGCATCCCGGTGGTGACCATCAACATGGACGCCGCCGACGTCAAACTCTACCGGATCGGCGACCGGTCGCTGGCGCAGCTTCTTTCCGGCTACCAGTTCCTGCGCCAGCTCGACGGCTACGATATCTCGTCGATTGCCGACCAGATGGGCGCGCCCGTCTGGGAAGGCAAGCTCGACATCGCCAACGAGCTGAACAAGGAGGTAACCACCTCCTTCCCGGTCGACGAGGCGCTGCCGCAGCGCAAGCCCGGCGTCTACGTGCTCACCGCCGCGCCGGTCGACGATCGCCGCGACACGTGGGAATCGCGGGCCACGCAGTGGTTCGTCGTCTCCGACATCGGCCTCTCCACCTACACCGGGCAAGACGGCCTTAGCGTCTTCGCCCGTTCGCTCGGCTCGGCCAAACCGATCTCCGGAGTCGAACTGACCCTGCTAGCTCGCAATAACGAGATCCTCGGCATCGCCACCACCGATGCCGAAGGCCGCGCCACCTTCGCGCCCGGCCTGTCGCGCGGCGAGGGCGGCATGGTGCCCGCGGTCCTGATGGCCGAGAACGCCGGCTCCGACTTCGTCTTCCTCGACATGACCCGCGCCGGCTTCGACCTGTCCGACCGCGGCGTCGAGGGCCGCGCCGCGCCGGGCGCGCTCGACGTCTACGCCTGGACGGAGCGCGGCATCTACCGCGTCGGCGAGACCGTTCACGTCGCCGCGCTCGCCCGCGACGACGCCGCCAAGGCGGTCGACGGCATGCCGCTGACCTTCGTCTTCACCCGCCCGGACGGCGTCGAGGATCGCCGCGTCGTCAGCAACGGCGCCGCAGCCGGTGGCCATGCCGTGGAACTGCCGCTCGCCGGCAACGCCATGCGCGGCACCTGGCAGGTGAACGTCCACACCGATCCGAAGGAAGCCGCGGTCGCCAGCCAGATGTTCCTGGTCGAGGATTTCGTCCCCGACCGGATCGAGTTCGACCTGACGTCGGACCGAACCGAAATCGCTGCCGGCGAGGCGGCGAACGTGACCGTCGACGGCCGCTACCTCTACGGCGCTCCTGCCGCCGGCCTAGCGCTGGAGGGCGAGGTGACGGTTTCCACCGTGCGCGAGTGGAACCGCTACAAGGGCTACTGGTTCGGCCTTGCCGACGAGCAGGAGGGCGAGGCGACGCGCACCCCGCTCGCCAACCTGCCGGTCGTCGGCGAGGACGGCAAGGCGACCTTCCCGGTCGTCGTCGACCAGTTGCCGGCCACGACGCGGCTCCTCAACGCCAACGTCACGGTCAGGATGCGCGAGACCGGCGGCCGCGCCGTCGAACGCAAGCTCGACATCGGCGTAAAGCCGCAGGGCGAGTTGATCGGCATCGCCCCGCAGTTCGACGGCGAGTCCGTGCCGCAGGGCGGCACCGCCGGCTTCAAGCTCATCACGGTCGACGCCGACGGCAACCGCAAGGACGCCAAGGGTCTCGTCTGGTCGCTGGTGCGCATCGAGCGAAATTACCAGTGGTACCGGAACGGCAACTACTGGAACTATGAGCCGGTGACATTCACGCGCGCCGTCGCCGGCGGCACGATCGACGTCGCGGCCGGCGACGAGGCCGAGCTGAAGCTGCCCGTCGACTGGGGCCGCTACCGGCTCGAGATCGAGACGACCGATCCCGACGGCCCGGCGTCGAGCTACGAATTCGATGCCGGCTGGTATGTCTCGGCCAGCTCGACGGAGACGCCCGACGCCCTTGAGATCGCGCTCGACAAGGACGCCTACGCAACCGGCGACGTCGCCAGGCTGCAGGTCTCGCCGCGCTTTGCCGGCGAACTCCTCGTGACGGTCGGCGCCGAGCGCTTGCTCACCACCGTCTCGGCGACGATCCCCGAAGGCGGCTCCACCGTCGACATCCCGGTCGGCGCCGACTGGGGAGCGGGCGCCTACGTCACGGCCACGCTCTTCCGGCCTGGCGAGTCGCGCGAATCGCGCATGCCGTCGCGTGCCATCGGCGTGAAGTGGCTGAAGGTCGATCCGGGCGCAAGGAAGCTCGCGGTCGCACTGGCGACGCCGGAAAAGACCGAACCGCGCGGGCCTCTGTCGATCCCGGTGACGGTGTCGGGCCTGCCGGCGATGACCGACGCCTATGTCACGGTCGCCGCCGTCGACGTCGGCATCCTTAACCTGACAAACTACAAGGCGCCCGATCCGGAGGCCTGGTACTTCGGCCAGCGCCGCATGGGCATCGAGCTGCGCGACCTTTACGGCCTCTTGATCGACGGCTCGCTCGGCGCCACCGGCCGGCTGCGCACGGGCGGCGACGGCGCCATGATGGCGACCCAGGGCAATCCGCCCAAGGAGAAGCTCGTCGCCTTCTTCACCGGACCGGTGAAACTCGACGCCGACGGCAAGGCCACCGTGACCTTCGACCTGCCGCAGTTCAACGGCACGGTGCGCGTGATGGCCGTCGCGTGGACCAAGGACGCGGTCGGCCACGCCACATCCGACGTGATCGTGCGCGATCCGATCGTGCTCACCGCCGGACTGCCGCGCTTCATGGCCCCCGGCGACGAGGCGCAGATGACGCTCGACATCACCAATACCGACGCTCCGGCGGGCAGCTATGCGCTGGCGCTCGAAGGCGCCGGCGGGCTGGAGGCGAAGGCCGCCGGCCTGCCCGACAGCCTCGTCCTCGAACCCGGCAAGCGACAGACGCTGACCATCCCGCTCTCGGCGACCAAGATCGGCGACGCCGGCCTGACGATCACGCTGGCGGGCGCCGACGGCGTCACCGTCGAGCAGGTGCTCAGCCTGCCGATCCGGCCTGCGGCGATGCCGGTGACGACGCGCTCGGTGGTTTCGCTGCCGGGCAACGGCGGCTCGATCACGGTAGACCGTGAATTGCTCGCGGCCAGCCTGATCGAGGGCGCGCAGGTCTCGCTCAGCGTCACGCCGAGCGCCGCGTTCGACGTGGTGTCGCTGCTGATGACGCTCGACCGCTATCCCTACGGTTGCGCTGAACAGACCACCAGCCGCGCCCTGCCCCTGCTCTACCTCAGCGAGCTGTCGCGCGATTTCGGCCTGCCCGACGACCCGGAGGTCAAGGGCCGCGTCCAGGAGGCGATCTACAAGGTCGTCAACTACCAGTCCTCGTCGGGCAGCTTCGGCCTGTGGTCTCCCGGCTGGGGCGACCTGTGGCTCGACGCCTACGTCACCGACTTCCTGACGCGGGCACGCGAAAAGGGCTACGACGTCCCGCACCGCGCGCATCTGCAGGCGCTTTCCAACCTGCAGAACTCGGTCTCCTATGACGTCGACCTCGAAGGCCGCGGCGGCGAGATCGCCTACGCGCTCTACGTGCTGTCGCGCAACCGCAAGGCGTCGGTCGGCGACCTGCGCTACTATGCCGACACGCAGATCGAGGCCTTCACCAGCCCGATGGCGATCGCGCATCTGGCGGCGAGCCTGGCGCTCTACGGCGACAGCCAGCGTTCGGAGCGAGCCTTCGGCGCCGCGCTCTCGCTTGCCCAGTCGACTACGGAGGTCGACTACTACCGCTCCGACTACGGCTCGAAGCTGCGGGACGGCGCCGCCATGCTGGCGCTCGCCGCGGAAAGCAACCCGATGCCCTCGGTCGTTCCGGCGATGGTGAAGTATGTCGCCGCCGAACGCGCCAAGGTGCGTTGGACGAGCACGCAGGACGAGGCCTGGATGCTGCTCGCCGCCCGCGCGCTGACCGCCGGCAACGCGTCGCTGTCGCTCGAGGTCGACGGCGCCGCGCACAGCGGTGCCTACTCGGCCAAGATGAGCGGCGAGGAACTCGCGGCGAAGCCGATCACGGTCGTCAACAGGGGCAAGGACGCGCTCGAGGCCGTGGTCACGGCGTCGGCGATCCCCAGCCAGCCGCTTCCCGCCGGAGGCGAAGGCTTCACCATCACGCGAACCTATTACCGGCTCGACGGCAGCGAGGCCAACGTCAGCGCGGCGCGGCAGAACGAACGCTACGTCGTCGTTCTCAAGGTTGTGAGCCTGAACGACTGGGGCGCGCGGGTGCTGATCAACGATCTCCTGCCCGCCGGCTTCGAGATCGACAATCCGGGCCTCGTCTCCAGCGCGCAACTCGCCAACTTCTCCTGGCTGCCGCAGACCGACGCCGCACACCTCGAGTTCCGCGACGACCGCTTCGTCGCGGCGTTCAATCGCGAACAGGGCGCGGGGTCCGACCTGACGGTCGCCTACGTGGTTCGCGCGGTGACGCCGGGGGTCTACGTGCACCCCGCCGCCAGCGTGGAGGACATGTACCGTCCCGAATTCTCGGCGCGGACGGCGTCCGGCATGATGGAGGTGAAGGCCAACTGAGCCGGGGGCTTGACCGAAGGACCGCTGACGCCGCCATGAAGACGTCGCTCAAACGCGTGTTGCGCCTCCTCGGCTACGGCGCCGCCGGCGGGTCGGCGCTGGCGGGCGTGTCGGCCGGCGGTTTCCTGGCGCTGGACAGAGCGTTCCCGCCGCCCTTGCCCGCCAGCCTCACCGTGTCGACCGAAGTCGTCGACCGCGACGGCCAGCTCCTGCGCGCCTTCGCCACGCCCGAAGGCCGCTGGCGCTTTGCCGTCGACCTCGACGCCGTCGACCGCAGTTTCGTCGACATGCTGATCGCCTATGAGGACAAGCGCTTCTGGGATCATGACGGCGTCGACGTCATCGCGCTCGGCCGCGCGGCCGTGCAGTTCGCCGGCAACGGTCGCATCGTCTCAGGGGGCTCGACGCTGTCGATGCAGCTCGCCCGGCTGATGGAGCCGCGCGAGAACCGGACGATCGGCGCCAAACTGCGGCAGATCTTCCGCGCCGTGCAGATCGAGCAGCGGCTCTCCAAGCGCGAGATTCTCGAGCGCTACCTGACGCTTGCGCCATATGGCGGCAACCTCGAGGGCGTACGTGCCGCCTCGCTCGCCTATTTCGGCAAGGAGCCGCGCCGCCTGACCGTCTCCGAGGCGGCCCTGCTCGTCGCCCTGCCGCAACTCCCCGAGCGCCGCCGGCCGGACCGCAATCCCGAGGGCGCACGCAAGGCCCGCGATCGGGTGCTCGCCCGGATGGTGACGGCCGGACGCCTAGATGCCGCCGAGGCAGCGCGCGCGGCGACCGAGGAGTTCGTCGCCGCGAGACGCCCCCTGCCCGCGCTCGCCGCGCATACGACAGCGACGGCGCTCGCCAACCAGCCCTTCGCCAGCCGGTTGCAGCTGACCATCGACCGCCGCGCCCAGGAGGGGCTGGAGGCAGTCGCCCGCGACGCCGCGACGAAGCTCGGTCCGAAGCTCTCGGTAGCGCTGGTCGTCGCCGACGCCCGCAGCGGCGAGATCCTGGGCGCGGTCGGCTCCGCCGACTACTTCGACTCGGGCCGTTCGGGCTGGATCGACATGACGCGCGCCGTGCGCTCGCCGGGCTCGACGCTGAAACCCTTCATCTACGGGCTCGCCATGGAGGAAGGCCTGGTCGCGCAGGAGACAATGATCGAGGACCGTCCGGCCGATTTCTCCGGCTACCGGCCGCGCAACTTCGACATGAGCTACCAGGGCGACGTCACCGTCCGCCAGGCGCTACAGCTGTCGCTGAACGTGCCGGCGATCCGTCTGCTCGACGCCGTCGGCCCGGCGCGACTGACGGCCCGCTTCCGCCAGGCCGGCGTGACGCTGAAACTGCCGCCCGGCGAGGCGCCCGGCCTCGCCATAGGGCTCGGCGGCGTCGGCGTGTCGCTGCGCGACCTCGTCCAGCTTTATACCGGCCTCGCCAATCGCGGCCGCGCCGTCGGCCTGCGCGACGGCAGCGAGCCCGCCGGCACGGCGACCGCGCCGGCCGCCGCCGTGCTCTCCGCCGACGCCGCCTGGCAGGTTGCCGACGTCCTTTCGGGCGTCACCCCGCCGGAGGGCGCGGCACGCCGCAGCATCGCTTACAAGACCGGCACCTCCTACGGCTACCGCGACGCTTGGTCGGTCGGCTACGACGGCCGCACCGTGATCGGCGTCTGGGTCGGGCGGGCCGATGCGGGCGCGGTGCCGGGCCTGTCCGGCTATGCCTCGGCAGCACCCATCCTGTTCGAGGCCTTCGCCAAGTCGGGGCTCGCCGCGGTGCCCTTGCCGCCCGCGCCGGCCGGCGTGCGCAAGCCGACCCGCGACGAACTGCCGGTGACCATGGAGCGTTTCGCCCCGCTCGAGGAGCGCGTCGCCGCCGCGCCGAGCGAGCCGGCGCCGCGCATCGTCTTCCCCCCGGAGGGCGCGCGTGTCGACCTCGGGGCTGCGGGCGCCGAGGCGACGCCGCTGGTGCTGAAACTGCAGGGGGGACGGGCGCCGTTCCGCTGGCTCGCCAACGGCCGACCGCTGTCGGACCCGGTGCG
The DNA here is from genome assembly GCA_905339215.1 of Rhizobiaceae bacterium. GTDB lineage: Bacteria > Pseudomonadota > Alphaproteobacteria > Rhizobiales > Rhizobiaceae > DUSC01. Next base: position 61,511 of record CAJPFN010000025.1, on the reverse strand, counting down.
CCGCCGCACCGCGACCTGGCAGCCGGACGGCGCCGGCCAGTCGACGCTGACCGTCATCGACGCCGCTGGCCGCGCCGCCAGCGTACGCGTCTTCGTCGAATAGCGTCCGGCCGTTGGCGTGGAAAAACAGGACTTTACGACATCCATCGGACTCGCGATGAAAGGGACTTCGGGCGCCGTCGCAGCCTTGTTCGCGGTCCTCGCCGGTCTCGCCGCAGCGTCGGTTCCGGCGCGCGCGCAGGATCTTCCCAGCGGCTTCGTCCGCCTCGCCGACATCGACCCGTCGATCCGCCAGGACATGCGCTACGCCAGCACCGACAACTTCGTCGGCCGCCGGCTCGCGGGCTACGAGGGGCCAGCCTGCATCCTGACCGCGAAGGCGGCGAAGGCACTGGCTCGGGTGCAGAAGACTGTGAGATCAGACGGCTTCAGCCTGGTCGTCTTCGACTGCTACCGGCCGGAGCGCGCCGTGGCTGACATGGTACGCTGGACGAAGTCCGGTGGCCCGGCGGACCCGCGCTGGTTTCCCGCCGTGCGCCGCGAACAGCTCGTCTCGGCCGGCTATGTCGGGGCGCGTTCGGCGCATTCGCGCGGCTCGACCGTCGACCTCGGCATGGTAAAGTCCGGAAGCGGTGGCGCCGATCCAGCCTGCGGGGCCGCAGCACCCGACATGGTCGAGTTCGGAACCGGCTTCGACTGCTTCGACAAGAGGAGCCGCACGCTGTTCTCGACGCTGCCGCCGGGCGCGGCCGAGAACCGGGCGCGCCTGGTCAGGGCGATGGCGGCCGAGGGCTTCGTCAACTATTCGCGCGAGTGGTGGCACTTCACCCTGTCGGGCGAGCCGTTTCCCGGCCGCCGCTTCGACTTTCCGGTGACTGCCGAGTGAACGCGCCGAAGCGATAGTTCAGTCGGCGAACACCGGATAGAGCTCGCTGACGGCGGTGTCGCGGTACTTGGCGCCGCGATAGACGCCGCGGATGGTGAGCTCGAGGAAGTTCGTATCGACCGGTTTGTCGAAGTCGACCCGCCGCGCGCCGCGCACGTCCTGGAGCGTCACCTCGAGCGACGGCCCGGTCGCGGTGGCGACTTCGAGTTCGCGAATGCGCGAATTGGCCGACCAGATGGTCTGGTTCTTGTCGTACCCGTTGATGATCTCGAAGCCGGCGAGCTTGCGCTGGCGGCCGAAATGCAGCGTCACCGTCTCGCCGATTCCGTCACCCTCCTCCGCCTCGACCCAGGCCGTGTCGCGGTTTCCGTCGAACATCTTGTCGGGTTCATAGAAATTGCCCTTCTGCGACTTGAGCACCGAGGAGGCGCAATAGGTGACCGAGAACGGGCCGGGCTGGCAGACTCCGGACCGCGCCGGCGCCGAGCGGACCGCAACGACGGGTTCGGCGCTTGCCACCGCCTGCGGCGCCGCGCAGGCCGCGACCGCGCGCTCCCTGGCGAGTTCGGCATAGAAGCTGTCGGGAAAGCGACGCTGGAAGGCTTCGTAGGCTCCGCAACTGCCCACCTCGACGGCCTGCTCGTAAGCCTCCTTCTCCATCGAGGCCGAGACAGCGGGCGCGGAAGACGGCGCGGCGGCCAGTTCCAGCGCGGGCGCGAAGGAGAAGCGACCCGTGAGCGAGGAGGAATCCCATGGCACCTGCTTGCCGCCGGTCTCGGCCATGACCTCGTTGCGCACCTCGATCATCAGGTCGGAGATCGACTGGCCCGGCTTGTCAATGTGCCTGAGCAGGGCCGAAGTGAAGGGTGAGTTGGCGCCGGAGCCGTCGGAGGCGACTGCGTCCGGCTGGGTGGCGAAGGCGATGAAGGTGCCGGAGCCGGACTGGACGCGGCCGAGACCCTTCGACAGCGATACAGCAGCGCGGTTCATCGATCGCGCCATCTCCTTGGCGAAGGGATTGTCGCGGCAGGCGTCCAGGAAGACGAGGTTGGTGCGGCTGCCGCGTTCGAGTTGTTGCATGATCTGCGACAGCGACACGAGCGAGATGTCGATCTCGGCCTCGAACTCGACCATGGCATCGACCGGCACGAGGTAGTTCTGACCGTTCACCTGCAGGCCGTGGCCGGCAGAGAAGAACAGCGCAACGTCGGCCTGTTCGGCCGCCCGGCCGAAGCGGATCAGCGATTCCACCAGCCTGCGCCGGTCGAGGTCGGTTCCGCCGAAGACCTCGAAGCCGAGCTTTTCCAGCCGCGCCGTCATTGCCTCCGCGTCGTTCTTCGGATTGCGCAGCGGCGTCGTTTGCTCGTAGGCCGAATTGCCGACGACAAGCGCGACGCGGCGTTCGTCGGCCATCGGCGCATTGTTCGTCGCGAACAGCGCGATCAGCGCCATTGCCAGCACGATCGGAAAACGGAACAAAGCACCTCACCCCCAGCCCGCTGACCCACGGTCAACCGATACGGCAGGCGCGCTCGCCAAGTCAAATCACGGCCTTGCGGGAACAAGCAGCCCAGCTCGGGTCGCCTCCGCCGGGGTAAGACAGGCGGCGGGGCCGGACGATGTCCGGCCCCGCCAGTAGCTTTCGCCGGATCAGGGCACCGGCTGGTAGAAGCAGGGCATCGCGCGGGCCTGGTACTGCGTGGCGGCGCCGCCGCCGACGAAGATGATCGCCTTGTTCTTGGCGCCGACCCAGTGCGACCACTTGGAGCCGTACTGCGCCTTGACGGCGTCGACCCAAAGGGCCTGCGCCACGGCCGGATTCTGGCCAGCGGCCATGGAGTAGGTCGCCTTGCAGTCGCCGTCCTGCGGGCCGGTGGCGGCCTTCATCGAGGCAGCCTGGGCGGTCGCGCCGAACGCGAGCGCCGCGGCGAGACCCAGTCCTGCGAAGCCGAGAACGGCCTTTGACATCTTCGACATTTCACTTCCTCCATTCGAGGTGCCGGCGGCCGTCCTTCGGCCCGCTCGGCAGGGGGTTGCAGTCGACGGGAACAGTTCCCGCCAGTTCGATCGTCAATTCGACGATGACCCATATTCGTGGAAGGATTTTTCGGACGTGTTTCGTCCGACGGTCGTTTCTATTTCATTTGTTTCCGGATTGGCCGCGTATCAGGCGCGGCGGGGGAACGCTTCGACGACGTCGGCGACTTCCGCAGGCGTGAACGGCTTTTCCAGGACCGGACGTCCGGATTCGGCGAGGAAGCGGCCGGACACCGGCCCGAGCGCATCGCCGGTGACGAACAGCACCCTTTCCGCCAGCGCCGGATGATGCGCCTTCAGCCAGCGGAACAGGGCCGGCCCGTCGAGGTCGGGCATGCGCAGGTCGCAGACGATGGCGTCGTAGCCGAGCGGATCAGCGGCGATCATCGCCTTGCCCTCGCTGCCACCCGACGCCATGTCGCAGCGGTAGCCGGCCTTCTCCATCGCGTCGGCGAGGAGCAACGCTATTTCCGGCTCGTCGTCGATGACGATGGCGCGGGGACGGTCCTCCCCTACGGCCGCCGAGGCGGCCTTCGCCGCATCTTCGTGTCCAGGTACCGTGCGGCGACCGGTAGTCGGCAGGCTCAGTTCGAACGCGGCGCCGATGTCGGTTTCGAGGAGCGACAGCGTCCCGCCCTGCGCCTCCGCCAGGCCGCGCGAGATCGACAGGCCGATGCCGGTGCCCACGCCTTGCGGCTTCGTCGTGAAGAACGGGTCGAAGACGCGCTGCGCGATCTCGCGCGGAATGCCGGCGCCGCTGTCGGCGACGACGATGCTTAGCCTGCCGTCCCTCTCGATCGCACTTACCCGGATCTCGCGCGGACCCTCGACGGCCTCGAGCGCATGGGTGGCATTGACCAGCAGGTTGGTCAGGATGTTCTGGACCTGATCGGGATCAGCGACGACATCGGGAAGCCCCGCCGGGATGTCGCAACGGACGACGATGCCGCTGCTCTCGATACCGTAACGCAGGAGTTCGATGGCGCCGCTGACGATCGGCCGCGCCTGGACGGCCCGCGTCTCGGCCTTGCGCTGGCGGGCGATCGCCAGGAAGGCGCGGACAACCCGCACGCATCGCTGTGCGGCGGCCTCTATCTTCTCCGTCCGCTCGATCGAAGAGCGGCGCAGAAACCCCGTCGCCGCCTCCTCGCGCAACAGCGTCGACTGGCCGAGCACAATGGAAAGCGGATTGTTGAGCTCGTGGGCGACACCGGCGAGCAGCGAGCCGATGGCGGCGAGTTTCTCGCTCTGATGCAAGGCCTCGCGCTGCCGCTCGATCTCGGCGACCGCGGCACGCGCCGAGGAAAGGTCGCGCAGGTTGGCCGTGAAGTAACGGCCCTCCGGGAGCACCACTTCGGTGATCGCCAGTTCCACCGGAATGATCCGCCCGTCGCGGCAGCGTGCCTCCATCTCGACCCGACGCCCAAGCACGTGCGGCTCGCGCGTGGCACGGTATCGAGCGATGCCCGCCTCATGCGCGTCCTTCATGTGGTCGGGGACGATAAGATCGCTGATGCGCCGGCCGACGGCCGCTTCGCGCGAATAGCCGAACGTCTCGATCGCAGCCGGGTTGATGGCGACCACCACCCCGCGCTCGTCGACGACGATGACGGCGTCGAGCGCCGAGGCGACGACGGCCGCGTAGACGGCGGAAAGCTGCTCCGGAGTCTCCAGCCGCTGAGCTGCCTGCTCGTCGGGCGCGGCGGGCAGATCGTTCACGCCGCCGCTCTCGGGGGCACGTAGATGTAGCCGACGCTGCGAACGGTCCGAATGATCTGCGGCTTTGCCGGGTCGACCTCGACCTTCTTGCGGATGCGCGTCACCCGGATATCGATCGAACGGTCGAACGGATTGTCGTCGCGGCCGGGCGCGGTATCGAGCAGCCTGTCGCGCGACAGAACCCTGTTGGGATTGCGCGCGAACGTCGCGAGAAGGTCGAATTCGGTGGCGGTCAGGCGGATCTCCGTACCATCCTCGTCGATCAGGACGCGGCGCTCAAGGTCGAGACATACCTTGCCGAAACAGACCCGCTTGCCGCTCGCGGCCGGCACCGGTGCAGCCGAGGCGTCCGGCCGCGCAGCACCGGTGCGGCGCAGAACAGCCCGCACCCTGGCCTTCAGTTCGCGAAGGTCGAAGGGCTTGGTCACGTAGTCGTCGGCACCCATCTCCAACCCGACCACACGGTCGACGACGCCGTCCATGCCGGTCAGCATGATGATCGGCGTCCCGGTGGTCGCCCTGAGGCGGCGAGCGATGGAAAAACCGTCTTCGCCCGGCAGGGAGATGTCGAGAATGACGAGGTCGGCCGGCCCGGAAGTCAGTATGAGGTCCAGTTCTGCCGCGCACGAGCAGCGGCTCACGGCGTAGCCGTCCTTGACGAAGTAGTCGGCGATAATTCCACGGATGTCGGGCTCGTCGTCGACAATCGCGAGCCTGACGGCATTCGAGCGTTGCATCGGCATCGCTCCCCCTGTTCCAGCAATTCCCTTCGAGGTTTCACCGTTCCGCGGGGTCATTGTGCGGGCCGCTTCGCCTGCCTTGACCTTCTCTTTTAATGGGGAATATATTTCATGAAAATTGCCTTTGGTCAATGTAGGGGCTGAATGACCAGACGCTATACCCTTGGAAAACGCGCCGAGGCCAAGGAGCAGACTCGCGACAGGATCCTGCGGGCGACGATGCAGGTGCACGACGAAAAGGGCGTCGCGCCGACCACATTCGCCGACGTCGCCGCGCGCGCCGGCGTCGGCCAAGCAACCGTTTCGCGCTACTTCCCGACCATCGGCGACCTCGTCCAGGCCTGCGGCCAACACGTCTGGATGGAAATGCAGCCGCCGGTGCCCGACATGGCGAAGGACGTCTTCGCCGGGGTCGACGGACTGGATGCGCGTATCGAGAGGCTGGTCGGGGAAGTCGACGGCTTCTATGCACGCGGAGCCCTGCGCCTCGACCTCGCTTCGCGCGACCGCGACCTCGTCCCCCAACTCGATGGGTTCCTGTCGGCCGTCGAGGCCGGCATCGCCGCCCTCGTCCGGGAGGCGCTCGCGCCTTTCGCGCCCGGCGAGGAGGCGCTCGAGGTGGCGACGGCGCTGATGGGATTTCGCGTGTGGCAGTCGTTCCGCCGCACCGGCGTTCCCGCCGCCCGCGTGCCCATACTAAGGGCAAGGCTGCTGCGCTGCGCGTTGAAGTCGGCGGACGCGTAAGCCGAGCCGGCCTCCGGAAACAATTGAAACCTTTCGCATCCCGCGACGAAATCGGCGTGAAATGGCGCGGCGACAGCTTCCGGCCCCTGACAACCAGGAGCAGGACCATGACCCCCAAGCAGGTTTCCCTCGTCGAGGAGAGCTTCCGCGCCGTCTTCCCGATCCGCGATGTGGCCCAGGAAATCTTCTACCGCCGCCTTTTCGCGCTCGACCCGGCTCTACGCCCGCTGTTCGCGCGTGCCGACATGGCCGATCAGGGCAAGAAGCTGATGGCCAGCCTCGCCTTCGTCGTCGGCGGGCTGAAAAACGCGAACGCAATCGTGCCAGCGGTCGAGGCGCTCGCCCGCCGTCATGTCGGCTACGGCGTGACGAGCGGACACTATCGCACGGTCGGTACGGCTCTGGTCGCGACGCTCGAGGAAGGACTCGGCGACGCCTTCACCGCAGAGGTGCGCGACGCCTGGCTCGCCGCCTACGGCCTCCTGTCGGGCGTCATGCTCGCCGCGGCCGGTGCCGAGGATGCGCTGGTCTGAGGCGGCGACACTGGGCGGCGCGGACGGAGCGCGCAGCCCTACCCGCCGTTGACCAGCGCCAGGATCAGGCCGTGGATGTTGCCGCCATTGCTCATCTCGACCCGGTCGAAATCGCGGCTCTTCTGCCGCTGCGCCTGCGACAGCGCGGCGAGACGGCCGGTCAGCTCGGTACGGATCTTCTTGCAGCCGGGGTCGCCCTCGACGGTGAGGCCGACCGACTGCGCCTCGATCTCGCGCACCATCGCCTTGATGAAGTCGCCATGCACCCGCTCGTGGGCGGCGACGCCATTGAAGAAGGTCTCCCAATTGCGTCGGACACCGGCAGGCAGGTCGGCCGATGGCTTCGGCAGCGTGTAGGTGATGACCAGCTTCGGCTTCGCCTCGGCGAGAACGCAGGCATTGCCGCGCGGCTCGTACTTGCGCGACCAGGTCAATTTGAACGTCGTATGCGCGATGACACGGGTGATGCCGAGCTTCGGTCCGCGCTGGCCGATCGAGGCGTAGAGCTCGGGACCGGACCGGCCGCTGATCGCATAGGCCTCAACGCGTTCGACGGCCTGCCACTCGGCCCCGGCCGGCGTTGCGGCGGAGATTGCCGCGGCCGTGATCGATATCGCGATTGGGCGAAGCATGGGCGGTCCGGTCGGTTGCGCTACCGTCTGGATAGGCCGCGGCGGCGGCCGGTGTCAAAGCCGTCGGCGAGAAAGGCCTGCGCGCGACGTCGCGCCAGATGTTGCGGCGCCGCCACCCTCGGGAAGGATCGCCGCCCCGGCGCCCTTCCGGCCCGGTCGAGATATTGCGCCGCGCCGAGCCGTTCGGCTAGCCTTTCGGCCTTTGTAGCCGACAACGGATACCGCCTATGTCCGATCCATCCGCGAAGGCGCCAGGTTTCATCGGCGGGACGATGCCACCCGACATGGCGCTCGCCTGCGAGGCGGCCGGTGCGACCAAGGCCGGACGCGATTGGCTGGCGCTGCTGGTACTTGGCGTGCTGGCCGGCGCCTTCATCGCCTTCGGCGCCGTGTTCATGACGGTGGTGCTGACCGGCGCCGGCGACCTGCCCTTCGGCGTCGCCCGGCTGCTCGCCGGCCTTGTCTTCTCGCTCGGACTGATCCTGGTCATCGTCGGCGGCGCCGAGCTGTTCACCGGCGATTCGCTGATGATCCTCGCCTGCGCCAGCCGCCGCATATCGGTCGCTTCGCTGGCACGCACCTGGACGCTGGTCTATGTCGGCAACATCGCCGGTGCGCTGGGCACGGCCGCACTCGTCTTCCTCGCCGGCCAGCATGGCTTCGGCGGCGGTGCCGTCGGCAAGACGGCGCTTGCCGTCGCCTCAACAAAAGCCGCCCTGCCCACCGTCCAGCTCTTCTTCCTCGCCGTGCTGTGCAATGTGCTCGTCTGCCTGGCGGTGTGGATGTCGTTCGGGGCGCGCAGCGCGGCCGACAAGGTGCTGGTCATCGTGCCGCCGGTTGCCGCCTTCGTCGCCGCCGGCTTCGAACACTCGATCGCCAATATCTATCTGCTGCCCTATGCGCTGGCGATCAAGACCTGGGCCGCGCCCGAGTTCTGGACCGCGATCGGCCAAGACGCGAACGCCTATGCCGGGCTGACAGTCGGTGCAGCGTTCCACAACATAGCGGTGGCGACGGTCGGCAATCTGATCGGCGGCAGCCTGATGGTCGGCGCCGTCTACTGGTTCCTCTACCTGCGCCGCAGGCCCTGAACCAGGGCACAGCCGTCGTGCGCTATTTCGCGGTACGGGATTTCTTCTTCGCCGGAGCCGCGGGGGCGTCCAGCAGCGCGCGCTCTTCCATTTCGAGGCGGGCCCGGCGGAGTTTCGCCGTCTTCGCCTCGCGCGCCACGGCTTCGGCGTCGATGATCGCGCGGGCGGCGCTGTTTGTCGTCTGCGCCTTCGTCTCCAGCCTGTTCGGCGACGGCTTGAACAGGGCGACGGCGGCTTTAGCGTTCTTCACGGGCTGCTCCTGAAACCGGAGGAAGGTCGGGCCAAGACCCGACCTTCCCTCATTTTATTCGCCAGCGCCAGCCGATCGCTGCTGCCGGCACGCTCGGACTAGGCCGCCTGCAGGTTTTCCGCAGCGCTCTTGCCCGAGCGGTTGTCTCTGACGACGTCGAAGGAGAGCTTCTGGCCCTCGACGATCGTGCGCATTCCGGCGCGCTCTACGGCGGAGATGTGCACGAACACGTCCGTCGCGCCGTCTTCCGGTTGGATGAAGCCGAAGCCCTTGGTGTGATTGAAGAACTTTACGGTGCCAGTGATCATGACGATTCCTTTCAAACGGTCACGGGAGATCGCACGCTCCGCATGCAGCGGAGCGGGCAGGTGAAATCGATTTTGAGAGGAGAAGATCGCCGTTACGCGTCGCCGCGCGAAACAAAGTTCGTCAAGCAAGATCGATATCACGTCCATAGACGCAGTTGGTGTTCGAAACAAGGCGCGCAGCCAGCAGTGCGCTCGGGGCGGGCTCCCGTCAGGAGGAACGGCGCTGGCCCAGCGCATTTCCGCCCGAGGATTTGGACGTTTGCCGGCAGGCGCCTAATCTCGTGGCGTCACGGCGAAACTGCCGAAGCCTGCGCAGGCGGACCGTTTTCTCCCGCAGTGTACCGACTTCGGGATTCGCGTTCCTTTTCCTCCGCTGCACGGGGCTGCATTCTAGGCCCGTATTTGCACCGCAGGCACGCCAGATAGGGAGAACGGCGATGAACATCCTGAGAATTTCCCGACGCGGACTGCTCGGCGGCGCCGCTGCGATCGGCGCGCTCGCGGCGCTGCCGATCCCGGCCTTCGCCCAGGAGGCGAAAAAGGGCGGTCGCCTGATCGTCGCCGCCGATTCCGAACCGCGCAATCTCAATCCGGCGATCATCGCCTCGAACGGCGTCTTCTTCGTCTCCTCCAAAGTCGTCGAACCGCTGGCCGAAGCGACTTTCGATGGGCTGGAAGGTCGCCTTGCGACCGCCTGGGAGGGATCTGAGGACGGGCGTTCGGTCACCTTCACGCTGCGCGAGGGCGTCACCTGGCATGACGGCAAGCCGTTCACCTCGGCCGATGTCGCCTTCTCGGCCCTGGAAGTGTGGAAGAAGCTGCAGAACCTTGGCCGCGTCGTCTTCAAGGATCTCGAGGCGGTCGATACGCCCGACGGCAACACCGCCGTCTTCCGCTTTGCTCGGCCGACGCCGTTCCAGCTGATCCGCAACGCACTGCCGGCGCTGACCGCCGTGGTCCCGCGCCATCTCTACGAAGGGACCGACATCGCCGCCAATCCTGCCAACGTGGCGCCGGTCGGCACCGGGCCGTTCCGCTTCGCCGAGCACAAAGCCGGCGAGTACTACCGTCTGGTCCGTAACGAGACCTACTGGGACAAAGACTTGCCGCACGTCGACGAGATCATCTACCGCGTACTGCCGGATCGCGCTGCGGCCGCCGGCGCGATTGAGGCGGACGAGGTCCAGCTCGCCGCCTTCTCGGCTGTGCCGCTGGCGGATCTCGATCGCATCTCCAAGGTGCCCGGCATCGAAGTGGTGACCGCCGGCTACGAGGCGCTCACCTACCAGCTCGTTGTCGAGATCAACCATCGGCGCAAGGAACTCGCCGACGTAAAGGTCCGCCAGGCGATCGCCCACGCCATCGACAAGGACTTCGTCGTCAAGACGATCTTCCTCGGCTACGCCGCGGCCGCGACCGGCCCGGTGCCGAAGAACGACGTGCAGTTCTACACCGCTGATGTGCCGCAATACGCCTTCGACCCGGCGAAGGCGAATGCGTTGCTCGACGGGGCCGGCTATCCGCGCGGCGCCGACGGCACGCGTTTCGCCCTGAAGCTCCTGCCGGCGCCCTACTTCAACGAGACAAAGCAGTTCGGCGACTACCTGCGCCAGGCGCTGGCCGAAATCGGCATCGACGCGACCATCGTCAACAACGACGCCGCCGCTCACCAGAAGGCAGTCTATACCGACCACGATTTCGATATCGCAGTGGCGCCGCCGGTGTTCCGCGGCGATCCGGCGATCTCCACCACCATCCTCGTGCAGAGCGGCATCCCGGACGGCGTGCCCTTCTCCAACCAGGGCGGTTATGCCAACGCGGAGATCGACGCGTTGATCGAGAAGGCCGCCGGTACGCTCGACGAGGAGGCCCGCATTGGCCTCTACCACGATTTCCAGAAGCTGGTCGCGGCGGACCTGCCACTGATCAACGTCGCCGAATGGGGTTTCACCACCGTCAAGCGCAGCTCGGTGAAGAACGTCGCCAACAATCCGCGCTGGGCGGTGTCGAACTGGGCAGACGTCTGGCTGGACGCGTGACGCGCCAGCGCTTGCGCGGCGGCGCGGGCGGTGCTGGATTGACGGCGTGAACCGCGCGCTTCCACTCCTGCGCCGGCGGCTGTTGTCGAGCCTGCCGGTGCTCCTGATCGTCGTGTTCGGCAGCTTCCTCCTGCTGGAGGCCGCGCCGGGCGACGCCGTCGATGCCTATCTCGTCACGATCGGCGGCGATGCCGGGCTCGCGGCACAGCTCCGCCAGAAATGGGGTCTCGATCAGTCCGCCTGGGCGCGCTTCTCCGCTTTCGCCACGGCGCTTGCCCATGGCGATCTCGGCTGGTCGGTTGCGTTTTCGCGGCCGATCCGCGACGTCATCCTGGAAAGGCTGCCCAACACGCTGCTGCTGATGGGCGCGGCGACGGCGCTGTCCTTCGGCCTCGGTTCGCTCCTCGGCATCGTCGCCGGAGCGCGGCCGGGAAGCATCCGCGACCGGGCGCTGTCGGTCGCCTCGCTCGCCCTCTACGCCGTGCCCGGCTTCTGGCTCGGGCTGGTGCTGATCGTCGTCTTTGCGATCGAGCTGCGCTGGCTGCCGCTCGGCGGCATAGAGACCATCGCGTCGTCGAAGACTGGGCTCGATCGCGCCCTCGACATCGCCCGGCACCTCGTCCTTCCAGTCGCCGCGCTCGGCTTCATCTATCTTGCCCTTTATCTGCGCGTCATGCGCGCCGGCATGGCCGAGGTGTGGCGCATGGATTTCGTCCTCGCACTGAGGGCGCGCGGCCTATCGCGCCGGCGCGTCGTGCTCGCCCATGTCGCACGTAACGCGCTGCTGCCGCTGGTCACCATGCTCGGCCTGCAGTCGGCCGCAATGCTTGGCGGCAGCGTCGTCATCGAGAGCGTCTTCGCCGTGCCCGGCATTGGCCGGCTCGCCCACGAAGCGGTCGCCGCGCGCGACGTGCCGCTGCTGCTCGGCATCATCCTGTCGAGCGCCGTCCTCGTCGTCATCGTCAACCTACTCGTCGACATCGCCTATGCCGCGCTCGACCCGCGGGTCGGCGCATCCGGGGAGCGGGTATGATCCGCCGGCTCTTCTCCTCACCCGAAGGCATCGCGGGGACAGTGATCCTTGCCGTCCTCACACTCATCGCCTTGGCGGCACCGTGGCTGTTCCCCCACGATCCGCTCGCGATCGCCGGCCCGGCGCTCCTGCCGCCCTTCCACGATCCCGCGCATATGCTCGGCACCGATCGGCTCGGCCGCGACGTGCTCGCCGGCCTCGTCCACGGCGCGCGCATGTCGCTCATCGTCGGCCTCGCCGCGGCGGCGGCGGCGCTTTTCGTCGGCTCGGTCGTCGGCACGATCGCCGGGTTCGCCGGCGGCCTCGTAGACGAGGCGTTGATGCGCGTCGCCGAGGCCTTCCAGATCGTGCCCGGCTTCCTGCTCGCGCTCGCCTTCGTCAGCATCGCCGGACCGTCGCTTCCGGTCGTCGTCGCGGCAATCGCGCTCGGCGCCTGGACCGGGCCGGCCCGCGTCGCGCGCGCCGAAGTGCTGTCGATCCGCGAACGCGACTATGTCGCGGCGAACCGCGTCGTCGGCATGCATCCGCTGGAGATCGCGCTGCGCGAGGTGCTGCCCAACGCGCTCCCCCCGGTGATGTCGCTGTCATCCGTCATCGTCGCCGGCGCAGTGCTCACCGAGGCGGCGCTCTCCTTCCTCGGCCTGGGCGACCCCAACCGGGTCACCTGGGGCGCCATGATCGCGGAAGGCCGCGCCGTGCTGCGCTCTGCCCCTTATCTGTCGATCGTTCCCGGCATCGCCCTCATCGTCGCCGTAGTCGGCGTCTACCTTTTCGGCGAAGGGCTAGTCGAAGCCTCGACCTCGCGCAGGCGGTATCTGTGAGCCTGCTCGACGCCTCCGGCCTGTCGGTAACCTATGCCGGCGCGCCCGCACCGGCGCTAGCCGGCATCGGCTTCTCCCTGGAAGAAGGCGAACGCCTCGCCGTCATTGGCGAGAGCGGGTCGGGCAAGACCACGCTCGCCCGCGCCGTCGCCGGTCTATTGCCGCCCGCGGCACGCGCCGACGGAACGATCCTCTGGCGGGCAAAGGACACGCCGGCACTCCCGGGGAAGGATATCGGCTACGTCTTCCAGGACCCGTCGGCGAGCCTCGACCCGGTCGTCGCCGTCGGCCGGCAGATCGCCGAGGTGGTGCGCACGCATGACGGGTGCGGCTGGCCGGAGTCCATGGCCCGCGCCGCCGAACTGCTCGACCGCGTCCGCCTGCCCGATCCCGCCGCCATGGTCCACGCCTGGCCGCACCAGCTTTCCGGCGGGCAGAAACAGCGCGTCGCGATCGCCGCTGCCATCGCCGCGCGCCCGGCGCTGCTCATCGCCGACGAGGCGACGAGTGCACTCGACACCATTGTCCAGGCCGAAATCGTGACGCTGATCCGCAGCATCGTCGACGAGGAGCGCATGGCACTCATCTTCGTCACCCACGACATCGCGCTCGCGGCGCATCTTGCCGAACGCATCATCGTGCTCAAGAACGGCCGGCTGATCGAGACCGGTCCCGCCGCCCAGATCGTGGGCGCACCAGCCGATCCCTATACGCGTATGCTCGTAGAGGCGAGTGCAGACGTTGCCTCGCTGGTCGAAGGCGGCTCCGCCCGCGAGGAGGCAAGCCGGTGAGCGAGCCACTCCTGCGCGTTGCGGGTCTGAGCAAGCGCTTCCGCCGCGGCGATATCACGATCGACGCCGTCGCCGGCGTATCGCTCGACGTGCACGCCGGCGAAACGCTGGCGCTGATCGGCCCGTCGGGCAGTGGCAAGTCGACGCTCGCCCGGCTCATCCTGCGCCTGATCGAGCCCGATGCGGGCAGCGTCTGCTTCGACGGCCTCGACCTGCTTTCGTTGCGCGGAGCCGCCCTTCGCGCCGCGCGGGCGCGGCTGCAGATGGTATTCCAGGACCCGCACGCCGCCTTCAACCCGCGCGCCACGGTTGGGCGCGTGCTTGCCGATCCACTGCGCATCCACCGGATCGCCACCCGCGCCGGGCGGCCGGCCGCAATCGCCCGGCTTCTGGAGACCGTCGATCTTCCCGCCGCTTTCGCCGAGCGGCCGCTGCACGACCTGTCGGGTGGGCAACGCCAGCGCGTGGCGATCGCCCGGGCGCTGGCGCCGGCGCCAAAGCTCGTCGTGCTCGACGAGGCGGTTTCGGCCCTTGACGTCTCGACCCGGCGACGCACGCTGGCCCTGCTCGCGGATCTGCAGAAGTCGCACGGCATCGCCTATCTTTTCGTTACCCACGACCTCGCCGCCGTGCGCCTGATTGCACACCGCGTCGCGGTGATGGACTGCGGCGCGGTCGTTGAGACCGGTCCGGTGCGCGCGGTGGTGGAGAAACCGCAATCGGCGACGGCCCAGGCTCTCGTCGCCGCGCAACCGCGCCTGCCGGCGCGATCGGAGGCCTCATGAACGACGAGAGGCGTATCGAAACGCTCGCTCGTGAACTCGAGTCCGCGTTCCGCAACAGGGCCGATCTCTACCGCCTGCTGTTCGAGGAACTCGCCGCCGAGCTCGGCGAAGCGAAGGCCGAGACGATCCTTGCCGCAGCGATCCAAAAACGCGGGCGCGAGGTCGCGGCGGCTGCGTTCGCCGCCTTCGGCCCCAACGACGCCCGCGCCATCGGCGAAGCCTTCCTCGCCATCAGCCCGGACGGCGGACGCATGTATCCGACGGAGGTGGAGCGGCAGGCGCAGAGTATCGGTTTCCGCGTACAGCGCTGCCCGCTGAAGGACGCCTGGACCGACGCGGGCGTCAGCGACGACAGGCTCGCCGTGCTGTGCCGAATCGCTGGCGCCTTCGACCGCGGGCTGTTCGAGGCAACCGGCGTGCGCTTCGAGAACACCACGTGGACGCCCGCTCACGGCAGCGGCTGCTGTCATATCCGCCTGACCGATCGCGACGCAGAGAACCGATAAAGGTCGCCCGGGCCTGCGGCCTGCCCCAAAAAAAACAACATTCGGACGGCCAAGACCGCGCAACCGGATTGTGGGTTCATCCATTTCAACAAATTGCAGCGCCGGCGCCGGCGCAGCACCCCTTTTGCATGCACGGATTGTATCGATGAACGTCCGGACCGACCCCGAGAGCTTCCGGCTCTCGCCTCCGCCGCTGCCGGCGAAGGCCGACGCCCCGATCCGCGCCGCGTTCCTCCATGACGAGATGCTGCACAGGCTGGGCGAATCCCTGGCGCGTGGAGAGCTACGCCGCATCGACGGACTCAAGGCCTTCGACATTTCCCGCCGCATCCGCGAGAACGGCGAGAAGATTCTCGCCGTCTACCACGCCACCAACGAGGCCCAGCTCCGCGGCGAGACCATAACCCCGGCAGCACAATGGCTCCTCGACAACCACTTCATGGTCGAGGAAGCCGCCTACCAGATCCGCCGCGACCTGCCTAAGCGCTTCTACCGTCAGTTGCCGACAATCGAAATCGAGAAGGGCGTCCGCGTGCCGCGGGCACTCGCGCTCGCTTGGCTGTATGTCGCCCACACCGACAGCGCCGTGTCCGCCTCAGGTCTAGAGGCGATCATCGAAGGCTTCCAGGCCGTAGAGCCGCTGAAGATCGGCGAGATCTGGGCTTTGCCGCCACTCGTACGTTTCGTGCTCGTCGAGAATCTCCGCCGACTGGCTCTGCGGGTCGATCGCGCCCGGGAGATGCGGCGCATTGCCAACAGACTCGCTGACCGGCTGCTTTCGACGACGACGTGGGAGGGTGGACCGGCCGCGCTGCTATCGGGATTTGCCCAGCACGCGCGGGACACCACCTTCGCCACTCAGCTCCTTCACCGCCTCCGCGACGGGTCGCTCAGCGCCGGCACCGCGCTCGCCTGGCTGGAGAGGGAACTGGAGGCGTCCGGGAGCGATGCCGAGCAGATCATCATCCGCGAGCATCAGCAGTTGGCCGCCGGCAATGTGACGACCGGCAACATCATTCGCGGTCTCAGGATCGCGAATGACCTCGACTGGACGGTCTGGTTCGAGAAAGTCAGCCGCGTCGACCGGCTTTTCCGCGAGCGCACCGACTTCGCGCGCCTCGATTTCCCGTCGCGCGACCAGTACCGGACGGCAGTCGAGGACCTTGCCCGGCGATCCGGAAAGAACGAATACGACGTGGCGCTTCGCGTCATCGAGATGGCTGAAGCCGCCGCGAATGAAAGCGCAGCGACCGCGGAAGGGCTTGACGTCGGATCACTGCTCGTGGGTCCCCGCCGAGGCGAGGTCGAGAAAGCTCTCGAGTACCGTCCATCCTTCGGGACCAAGCTCTACCGGAGCTTCCGCAAGTCCGGCTGGGCGGGCATCGTCCTTCCCCCGCTCGCCCTTGCCGGCCTCCTGCTTGTTGCCCTTGCCAGTGTGCTCGCCGCTGCCGAGGTGCCCGGCTGGGGGATCGGCGTCCTTCTCGTCCTTGTCGCGCTGCCCGGGCTCGAGGGCATGCTGTCGATCTTCAATGCGACGGTGCTGCTTCTGCTCAAGCCAACGAGCCTGATCGGCTACGAGTTCAAGGATGGCGTGCCACCCGAGGCACGGACCCTCGTCGTGGTGCCGTCGCTGATCTCGTCGCGCGACGAGATCGAAGAAGGCGTGCGCAACCTGGAGGTGCATTTCCTCGCCAACATGCACGGGGACCTACATTTCGCCTTGCTGTCGGACTGGCCGGACAGCCCGGTCGAGGAGAGCCCTGCCGACCGTGAGCTCCTCGATCACGCACAAGCCTGCATCGCTGGCCTGAACGCCCTCTATCCACGCGCCGAAGCGCCCCGGTTCCACCTGCTCCACCGGCGCCGTCTGTACAACGAGGCGCAGGGCTGCTGGATGGGTTGGGAACGCAAGCGCGGCAAGCTACACGAGCTCGATCTGCTGCTGCGCGGCGACAACGACACTACCTTCCTGCCGCCGCCCCACCCGCTTCCGCAGAGCGTCGTCTATGTCATGACCCTCGACGCCGACACGCGCATGACCCGAGACGCCGTGGCGCGCCTCGTCGGCAAGCTCTGCCATCCGCTGAACCGCCCGGTGCTCGACCCGCGGACCCGCCGCGTCGTCTCCGGCTACGGCATCCTGCAGCCGCGCGTAACGCCGTCGTTGACGACCGGCGACGAAGCCTCGTTCTTCCAACGCATCTGCTCGGTCCATCGCGGCATGGACCCCTACGTCTTCGCCGTCTCCGACCTCTACCAGGATGTGTTCGGTGAAGGCAGCTTCACCGGCAAGGGCCTCTACCACGTCGACGCCATGGAGGCGGCACTGAAGGGCCGCATCCGGGAGAACACCGTGCTCAGCCACGATCTCCTCGAGGGAGCCTTCGCACGCGCCGCGCTGACCACCGACGTCGAGCTGGTCGAGGACTACCCGACCCGATACGCCGTCGATGCATCCCGCCAGCACCGCTGGGTGCGCGGCGACTGGCAACTGCTCGGCTACATATTCGATCCGGCCTCCGGCGTGCCGGCCTTGTCCCGCTGGAAGATGATCGACAACCTGCGGCGGTCCCTGACTCCCATCGCCTGGACGGCGGCGTCGATCGCAGGGTGGACACTGCTGCCATTCACCCTCGCGGCGCAGTGGCAGGCGCTGCTGATCCTCAGCCTGTTCATGGCGCCGACCTTCGATCTCGTCCGGTCGTTGATCCCCGATTCACGCGAGACAACGCCACGGGCGCGGCTCAGCGCGCTCCTTCGCGACATCGCGCAAGGATCCGCGCAAGTGGCGTTGCGCCTCGTCCTAATGGGGCACACCGCCTGGATGATGGCCGACGCCATCGTCCGCACGCTGCACCGCCTTCTCGTCAGCCGTAGAAACCTGCTCGAATGGCGGACTGCCTCGCAAGCGCAGAAGCACGGCGCGAACACTCTGGCCTCCTACTATGGAATGATGTGGGGAGCGTTGCCCCTCGCTGCGGCCGGGCTGGCCCTTCCGATTGTCGCGGATTCGACCGGTGCCTTCGTCGCCTTCATCGTCGCGGTGTTCTGGGCCGGCTCGCCGGCATTCGCCTGGTTCGTCAGCCTGTCGGCGGAGACCGAGGACCGCCTGCACGTCTCCGCCAGCGATAGCCGCAAGCTGCGTAGCGCCGCCCGCCGTACCTGGCTTTTCTTCGAAACCTTCGTCAGCCCCGAACACAATTGGTTGCCCCCCGACAACTTCCAGGAAATGCCCGACCCGATCGTCGCGCCACGCACATCGCCGACCAACATCGGTGTCTACATGCTGTCGATCGTGTCGGCGCGGGACTTCGGCTGGATCAGCCTTGCCCAGGCGATCGAGCGCCTGGAACAAACGCTCGCCACCATCGAAAAAATGGAAAGGCACCGCGGCCACCTCTACAACTGGTACGACACGCGCTCGCTCGAACCGCTCCACCCGCGCTACATTTCGAGCGTCGACAGCGGCAACCTCGCCGGTCACCTCGTCGCCGTATCGGCCGCCTGTAACGAATGGGCGATGGCGCCGGCCGCCTATCTCCAGGGGGACTTCCACGGCATCCTGGATGCGGTCGGCATCCTGGAGGAGACGCTCGACGCCCTTCCGGACGACCGGCGCCAGATCCGGCCCCTCCGCCACCGCCTTGCCGACCGCGTCGCCGGTATGCGCCGGGCCGTCGATATCGTGCGCAACGAGCCCGAAACGGCCGCCATCCGGACCATCAATCTTGCCGTGCTATCCGGCGATATCCGCAAACTCGCCTCGGCCATCAATGCCGAGATCGGATCGCCCGCAAGCGAGGACCTTCTGCTCTGGGCCGGAAAACTCGAGGCGACTTGCGAAGCCCATGTCAGCGACGCCCACATCGACGAGCGCGGCGTGGAGACGCTCCGGGCGAAACTGCGCGACGTTCATCGCCGCGCCCGCCTGTTCGCCTTCCAGGCCGACTTTGGTTTCCTGATACGCCGGGATCGCAAGCTGCTGTCGATCGGTTACCGCATCGACGATCACCAACTCGATGAGAGCTGCTACGATCTGCTCGCATCCGAGGCGAGGCTGACCAGCTTGTTCGCCATCGCCAAGGGCGACGTGTCGACCGAACACTGGTTCCGTCTCGGCCGGCCGATCGTCGAGATCGGCTTTCGCGGAGCCCTGGTCTCGTGGTCGGGATCGATGTTCGAGTATCTGATGCCGCCGCTGGTGATGAAGGAACCGCAGGGCGGCGTGCTCAACCAGACCAACATGCTGGTCATCCGCAAGCAGATTGCCTACGGCCGCTCGAAGGGTATCCCGTGGGGAATCTCCGAAGCGGCCTACAACGCCCGCGACCGGGAGATGACCTATCAGTACACCAACTTTGGCGTACCCGGCCTTGGTCTGAAACGCGGCCTGGCGCTGAACACGGTAGTCGCACCCTACGCCACGATGCTCGCCTCGCAATACCTCCCGCGCCAGTCGGTGGAAAACCTCGAACGGCTGGAAGCCATTGGCGCGCTAGGCCGATATGGCTACCATGACGCTATCGACTTCACCCCTCAGCGCGTCCCCGAAGGCCAGCATCACGCCGTCGTGCGCAACTACATGGCCCATCACCAGGGCATGTCGATCGTCGCCGTCGCCAACGTCGTCTTCGAGGGCCGCATGCGCGACCGCTTCCATAGCGATCCGGTGATCGAGGCGGCCGAATTGCTGCTCCAGGAGAAGGCGCCGCGCGACATTCCCATCACTTTCGTCGGCTCCGAAACCGCCGTCGTCGCCCTTTCCGCACCGAAGGACGACCACCCCGACAATCGCGTCATCGACGATCCGGCCGCCGCACCGCCCGCGGTCAACGTGCTCAGCAACGGCCGTTACTCGGTGATGGTTTCGGCGACCGGTTCAGGATACAGCCGCATCGACGATATCTCCGTGACGCGCTGGCAGCCGGATCTCGCGGAAGACCGCTCCGGCACCTTCCTATTCCTCACCGACACGGAGACCGGGAGGTGGTGGTCGGCGACAGCGGCGCCAAAGGCCGCTCCCGGCGAGGTCGCGCAGGCCATTTTTGCAGACGACAAGGCGCATTTCTTCAAGGTGGTCGGCAGCCTGCGCTCTGAGGTGGAGGTGATCGTAGCCGACGAGGGCCACGGCGAAGGACGACGCCTCACGCTGATCAACGACGGAAGCGAGGACCGCCATCTCGACGTCACGTCGTTTGCCGAGATCGCACTCGCGACCGAGGCCACCGACAGCGCCCACCCGGCTTTTTCCAAGATGTTCATCGAAACCGAGATCGCCCGGCACAACAGCACGATCTTTGCGTGGCGGCGCAAGCGCTCGCCCGACGAGCCGGGGACCGCACTCGCCCATTTCGTCAATGGCGGCGCATCCTTGACCCGGGGAACCGAAGCGGAGACGGACCGTCGCGCCTTCATCGGCAGGGGCCGCACGCTTGGCGACGCGGCGGCATTCGATCCCAACACGCGGTTCTCCGGCGCCGCCGGCTGCGTGCTCGATCCGGTCATGGCATTGCGCTGCCGGGTCCGCGTGCCGGCTGGCAAGAAGGTCTCGCTGACCTTCTGGACGCTGGTGGCGCCGACGCGGGCCGAAGTAGAGGAACTCGTCGCCCGCTTTGACTATCCCGACAGCTTCCAGCGCCAAGCGATGCTTGCCTGGACCCGCTCGCAGGTCCAGGTGCGCTATCTCGGTCTCAATCTCGCCGACGCGGCCGGTGTGCAGAAGCTGGCGCGATATCTGATCCATCCCGACAAGGCCGTACGCGCGCCGGCCGAGGCGATTGCATCCGGTCTCGGCCGCCAGTCCGCCCTCTGGCCTACAAGTATTTCAGGCGACCATCCGATCTTCGCGCTGCGCATCGGCGACGTGGCCGACCTGGAGATCGTCGCTTCGGCGCTGCGCGTACAGGAATATCTGCGCGCCCGCGGCGTGGTCGCGGACCTCGTCATCGTCAACGAACAGGCTTCGTCCTACGTCCAGGACCTGCAACAGGCGATTGAAGCCCTGTGCGAGAACAGCCGCCTGCGCGGTCGCGAACTCGGACCGCGCCAGCATATCTTCGCCGTCCGCCGCGATCTCATGGACGAGGCGTCCTATCGCACGCTTCTCGGAGTCGCCCGAGTCATTTTCCATACCCGCAATGGGCCGATCGCCGACCAGATCGAGCGCGCCGAGGCTGCCGAACGCGCGGCACTCGCCGAGCGCCCGGCCTCTCCCCCCGTGTCCGACGGCCATCGCCCGCACGTGGACAAGCCTGCGGACGGCGCCGGCCTCGCCGAGTGGAACGGCTTTGGCGGTTTCGACCGCGAGGGCCGCGACTACGTGGTGCGCCTCGCCGGCGACCGCATGACGCCGCATCCGTGGATCAACGTCGTCGCCAATGCCGAGTTCGGCTTTCACAGCTCTGCCGAGGGCGCATCGTTCACCTGGAGCCGCAACAGCCGCGACTTCCAGCTGACGCCCTGGAGCAACGATCCGGTTGCCAACAGGCCCGGCGAGGCGATCTACCTCCGCGATCTCGACACCGGCGCCCTTTTCTCGCCGATCGCCGCCGTCGCCCGCGATTCGTCGCAGGTCTACGAGGCGCGCCACGGCCAGGGATTCAGCACTTTCTCGACGAAACGCAGCGGGCTCACGGCCGAACTCTCCCAACTGGCCGATCCGGCCGATCCGGTTAAGATTTCACGGCTGACGCTGCGCAATGACGGCAAACAAGCCGTGCGGCTTCGGGTCTACGCCTATGCCGAGTGGGTTCTCGGTACGAACCGCGCCCGCACCGCCCCGACGATCGTGCCTGGCCAAGACAAGGCGACCGGCGCGCTCACCGCCCGCAATCCCTACAGCCTCGACTTCGGCGAACGTACCGCCTTCCTCGCCGCCGACTCACCGCTCCAGTCGTTTACCGCCGACCGCGCTGAATTCCTCGGCCGCGGCGGCTCCGTCGAGTGGCCGACGGCGGCGCTGTCCGGCGCTTCCCTGTCGGGCACCGTCGAGGCCGGCCGTGACCCGTGCGCAGCGATTGCCTGCGATGTCACCGTCCCGGCGGGCGGCGAGACCCGGGTGCAGTTCCTTCTCGGTGACGCCGCCTCGCCCGAGGAGGCGTCGGCGCTCGTTTCGCGGCATCGGGCGATCGATTTCGACACCCGACTTGATGCCAATGCCCGCGCCTGGGACGAATTCCTCGGCGCGGTCCAGGTCGAGACGCCGGATGCGGCGATGAACGCCATGCTGAACCGCTGGCTACCCTATCAGAGCCTCGCCTGCCGCATTCGCGCCCGCTCGGCATTCTACCAGGCGAGCGGCGCCTTCGGCTTCCGCGACCAGCTTCAGGACGCGCTGGCACTGATGCTCCACGATTCGTCGCTGGCGCGGGCCCGCATCCTCGACGCGGCCGCGAGGCAGTTCGCGGAGGGCGACGTCCAGCACTGGTGGCTGCCGAAGACGGGCGCCGGCGTGCGCACGGCAATCTCCGACGACGTCGTGTGGCTGGCCTTCTGCGCCCACGACTACGTCCGCTCGACCGGCGATCGCGCCATTCTCGACGAACAGGTCCCGTTCATCGAAGGCCCGGCCCTCGCGCCCGGCGACCATGACGCCTATTTCGTGCCCGACATATCGGCTCACTCCGGCAGCCTCTACGAGCACTGCGCACGCGCGCTCGACCTCGCGGTTTCCCGCACCGGACCGAACGGCCTACCGCTGATCCTCGGCGGCGACTGGAACGACGGCATGAACCGCGTCGGTGCCGGCGGACAGGGCGAAAGTGTGTGGCTCGCCTGGTTCCTCCTGCGGACACTCGCCGATTTCCTGCTCCATGCCGAGGCGCGGGGCGACGAGGCGCGGACCGCCCGCTGGCGCGAACGCGAACGCACGCTGAAGATCGCCATCGAGTCGAGCGCATGGGACGGCCAATGGTACCGGCGCGCTACCTACGACGACGGCACGCCGCTCGGGTCGCGATCCTCCGCCGAATGCATGATCGATTCCCTGCCGCAGTCATGGAGCGTGCTCTCCGATCACGGCGATCCGGCGCGTTCGCGCACGGCGCTCGATTCGGCGATTGCCGAACTGGTCGATCCAGCCCTCCGCATCGTCCGGCTGTTCTCGCCGCCCTTCTCGACCGGAGAGCGCGATCCGGGCTACATCGGCGCCTATCCGCCGGGAGTGCGCGAGAACGGCGGCCAGTACACGCACGCCGCAACATGGATGGTCATCGCGCTCGCCCGCATGGGGCGCGCCGACGAGGCTTTCCGCCTGTTCGACATGCTCAACCCGGTCACTCACGCGACCGACGAGAAGGCGGCCGAAACCTATCGCGTCGAGCCCTACGTCGCCGCTGCAGATGTCTATTCGGTCGGCGACAAGGCCGGGCTTGGCGGTTGGACCTGGTATACGGGATCGGCCGGCTGGCTTTTCCGCGCCGGCGTGGAAGGCATCCTCGGCATACGGCGCGAGGGCGATCGCCTGATCGTCACCCCCGCACTTCCCTCCGCCTGGCCGGGATATTCGGCCACGCTGCGTCTCGACGGAAAGACCGTACGCCTGGTTGTGCATCGCGGCAGAGGCGGACGCAGAATAACTACCGTCGACGGAAGCCCGGTCGACGCGATCCTTATCGACGCGCTGCACGCCGGCAGCGAGATCGAGATCGAGACAGCCGAAACGCCATAAGCATTGCCACGAGATTGCCATTTTCTCCTAGATTTCAGTCTCTTAATCGATCACGCGACATTTCTGGCCGATAACGACATTTGTCCCGTTTTCCGGAACGGATCGCAGCTGACGGGCATTGTCCCGCGATGCGCAAACTCGTATTCAGCGATTGTGCGGCGCACAAAACCGAAACCACAAGGTAACGACGTGTCTCTGTTGCAGATCTACTGGAGAGCGCTGAGCTACCTCGCTGCGGAGAGGGGTAAGGTTGCCGTTATCTGCGCCGCTAATGTCGGACTAGCGGCTGTGGCCATCGCCGAGCCGGTGCTGTTTGGCAGCATCATCGACGCGATCTCCGACAAGCACGATGTCGTGCCGACGCTGGCGCTGTGGGCGAGCATCGGTGCCTTCAACATCGTCGCCTATGTCCTGATCGCGCGGGGCGCGGACCGTCTCGCCCACTGTCGGCGCGCCGAAGTCCTCGCCGAATCGTTCGAGAAGGTGATCACCATGCCGCTGGCTTGGCATCACCAGCGCGGCACGTCGAACAGCCTGCATACTCTGCTGCGCGCCGTGGAGAGCCTTTTCGGCCTCTGGCTGGAGTTCATGCGCCAGCACCTGACGACGGCTGTCGCGCTCCTGCTGCTCGTGCCTACCGCATTGACGCTCGACGTGCGCATGTCCCTCGTTCTGATTGCGCTCGGCGCCGTCTACCTCTGGATCGGACGCGTCGTCATGCGCAGGACCAAGGACGGCCAAGCGTCGGTGGAAGCCCACTATCATCGGGTGTTTGCCCATGTGAGCGATTCGGTCAGCAACGTCTCCGTACTGCAGAGCTACAACCGCATCGCCGAGGAGAAACAGGTCCTCGAGAGGTATACGCGCGAACTCCTTGCAGCGCAGTTCCCGGTGCTCGACTGGTGGGCGCTGGCAGCCGCCCTTCACCGCCTGGCTTCCACCATCTCGATGATGGTGGTGCTGTTGATCGGAGCGCTCCTGGTGGTCCGCGGCGAACTCCGGATCGGCGATATCGTTGCCTTCACCGGCTTTGCTGCTCTCATGATCGGCCGGCTCGACCAGATTTCGTCGTTCGCCAACCAGATCTTCGAAGCCCGCGCCAAGCTTGTCGATTTCTACGCCCTGGAGGATGCGGTGGCCGAGCGCTCGGAGCCGGCCGGGGCGCGCGACCTCGGCCGGGTTACAGGCCATGTCCGCTTCGAGAATGTCGGCTTTTCCTTCCCCAATGCCGGCCGCGGCGTCGAGGATGTCTCCTTTGAAGTGCACGCCGGGCAGACGGTCGCGATCGTCGGACCGACTGGCGCAGGCAAGACGACCCTGGTGAACCTCCTCCAGCGCGTCTACGACCCGCAGCAGGGAGGGATTCTCATCGACGGCATCGACACCAGGACGGTTACGCGCCGTTCGCTGCGCCATTCGATCGCGACCGTCTTCCAGGACGCCGGCCTTTTCAACCGCACCATCGGCGATAATATCCGCATCGGCCGCGCCGATGCGAGCGAGGACGACATCCATGCTGCCGCCGACGCGGCGGCGGCACTCGATTTCATCCTCGCGCGGGATTCGGGTTATGACACTGTGGTCGGCGAACGCGGGGCTCAACTCTCGGGCGGCGAGCGCCAGCGCATCGCCATCGCCCGGGCCATCCTCAAGGACGCGCCGATCCTCGTGCTCGACGAGGCGACCAGCGCGCTCGACGTCGAAACCGAAAGCCGCGTGAAGGATGCGATCGAACGCCTGCGCGCCAACCGCACGACCTTCATCATTGCCCACCGCCTGACCACCGTGAGGAACGCCGACCTGATCGTCTTCCTCGACCGAGGACGCGTCGTCGAGACCGGCGGCTTCGACGAGTTGAGCGCCGGTAACGGCCGTTTCGCCGCCCTGCTCAGGGCCGGCGGCCTGCTCGACGACGAAGAGGTCCGCCGCGTAGCCCGGGTCGCGGTGCGCGAAGTCGCCTGACCAGCCGGCGGCTCGTCCGCCCCATCGCCGAACGCCGATCGGGCGGTCGCTGACCGGCCAGGATTTCAAGTATTTTTTCAGCATGTTACGCAGCGCGCCCGGCGTGCGGCGGACAAAGTGTCGCGGACGCCACAGAGGGAACGAAAACCGCGCTCCGCCCTTCTCCTTCCACAATTCGCCGGCTAGGCAGTTCTCGCGCCACGTGACAGTAGGATGACACTTTGCCGGCGCAGCGAGAGGGCACCTTCTTGGCGGATTTCGCCGACCATATCGGACCGACGCAGGATGTTTCCGAGACGCGCAGCGCCGCGCGCGCGCTGAAGACGGCGTTGTGGCGCGCCGTGCTTTCGCTCGGCGGCACGGCCCTCGCTGCCATCCTGCTCGCCATCGCCATCGAGGCCCTGGCGCGCGGTTCGGGCCGCGCAGGGTTCGAATTCTTCGCCGGACTGCACCGCCCGGCGTGGACAACCGCCTTGATCCTGGCAGTGGCGATGGTGGCCGTCGACGCCGCTCTCGGACGCCGC
This sequence comes from Rhizobiaceae bacterium, assembly GCA_905339215.1. Classification (GTDB taxonomy): domain Bacteria; phylum Pseudomonadota; class Alphaproteobacteria; order Rhizobiales; family Rhizobiaceae; genus DUSC01. The sequence continues at coordinate 35,442 of CAJPFN010000025.1, read as the reverse complement.
CACAGGTCGATCCTTCTCCTCGCGCCGCCCCTGCTCGCGCTCGCATGGGTCGGCAGCCAAAAGGCCGTCTATCTCGGCGACCCGCTCTATCCAGCGGATTTCCTCTACTATCGCCAGATCGTCGAACTGATGCCGCTGCTGGCGCGCGACCGGCCGTTGACGGTCGTCGCCATGATCGTTGCTACGTTGGGCGGCCTGACATTGCTCGTCTGGGGCTGGCGTCTCGCTACCCGACATTGCGGGCGCCTCGGTTTCGGCTCGCGGATAGCTCGTCTCGCGATCGCGTTGCCAGTGCTCGCCTTCTTCGCCTCCATCATGGACTACCGGGCTTTTTCCTGGACGCGCGACAGGCTCGACGTCATCCCGAGGATGTGGGACCAGAAGGAAAATTACGCGTCGAACGGCTTCGTTCTGGCCTTCGCCCTGAACCTGCCGATGGCGACCGTTGCCGCGCCGTCAGGCTATTCGACCGATGCGATCGATCGCATCGCGGCAGAGGGCGGGATGGCGCCGGTGGCGGTGGGTGAACGCCCCGACATCGTCATCGTCATGAGCGAGTCGTTCTGGGATCCGGCGCGCCTGCCGGGCGTCACGATCACGCCCGACCCGATCCCGACGGCACGCGCGCTTCGGTCGGGTGATGTCTTCTCGCCAGAATTCGGCGGCATGACCGCCAATGTCGAGTTCGAGGCGCTGACCGGCTTTTCCAACGCCTTCCTGCCCTATGGCAGCATTCCCTACCAGCAGTATGTCCGCACCCGGATTCCCTCGCTCGCGACCTTCTTCCGCGACCAGGGCTACGCGACCACCGCCCTTCACCCCTTCCAGGGTTGGTTCTGGAACCGGTCGGTGGTCTACGACGCCTTCGGTTTCGAGCGCTTCCTGTCGGAGGAAAACCTGCCGCCGCTGGAAAAGCGCGGGCCGCTCGCCTCGGACGCGGCGATGACCGAGGAGATCATTCGCCGCGCCGACGCCGAGGGGAAGCCGGTCTTCATCTTTGCCGTCAGCCTGCAGGGCCACGGGCCGTACGAGCCGGACCGCTATAAAGACGCCACCCATGCGGTTTCCGCACCGGATCTCACGGACAGGGCGCGGGAATCGGTCCTCAGTTTCGCGGAAGGGGCCGCCGATGCCGACAAGGGGCTGGCGCGGCTCGTCGAATGGGCGAAGGGGCGCAAGCGCCCGACCGTGATCGCCTTCTTCGGCGACCACCTGCCGCCGCTCGGCGAAGCCTATGTCCAGTCGGGCTACATGAGGGAGCCGGTGGCGTCGCGCCGCGCGCCCCTGGCGCAGATGAAGGCCGAGCACGAGACACCGCTGGTCATCTGGTCGAACCGCAGCGGCCGGCGCAGCGACGTCGGCACCATCAGTCCCGCCTTCCTGCCCCTCGAGCTCCTCGAAGCCGCCGGCATGGAGCATCCCTACTACACGGGCTTCCTCCGGCAGGTGCGCGACAGGTTCCCGGTCGTCGACCGGCACGTTCTCGTCGATGGCGCCGGCGAAGCACAGGCCGACTGGGCCAGGGCCGGCGCGGTCGACCCGCTCGTCCGCGACTTCCGGCTGCTGCAGTACGACGTGATGTTCGGCGACCGGCACGCTATCGGCCGCTTCTTCCCCGAAGGCGAAGCCAGCCCGGACGTCGCGCTGGCGCGCTAAGAGACCAGCCGGCGGGCCTTTCCCACTACTGCCGGTGCGCCCCGCCGAAACCGGTGAGGAAGGACGTCAGGTTGGTCGAAAGCTCCTCGCTGAGATAGCCGCCCTCCTGGACGATGACCGTCGGCAGATGCAGCCTGGCGATTGCCTCCGCGATCCGGGCGAAACCCGGCGTCGTCACGCTGAGACCGCCGAACGGATCGCCCTCGTGGGCATCGAGGCCGAGCGCGATCACCAGCGCGTCCGGCGCAAACGCGCGGATGCGCCGCAGCGCCGTACCCAGCGCCTCGAGGAATTGAGCGTCGGCGCTCTTGCGCGGCAATGGCAGGTTGTAGTTGTAGCCCAGGCCTGGCCCCACACCGCGCTCGTCGGCATGGCCCCAGAAGAACGGGTAGAAGCGCACTGGATCGGCGTGGATCGAAACAGTCAGCACATCGGAGCGGGAGTAGAAAATACCCTGCGTTCCGTTGCCGTGGTGCAGATCGACGTCGAGGATGGCGACGCGGGCGGCCGTTCGGCGCAGAACCTGCGCGGCGACGGCCGCGTTGTTGATGAAGCAGAAGCCGCCAGCGACGTCGGCGAAGGCGTGGTGTCCGGGCGGGCGGCAAAGCGCGTAGGCCGCCGGCGCTTCGCCAGCGACGGCGGCGGCCGCCTCGACCGCGCTCATCGAGCTCCAGTAGGCGCTTTCCCAGGTCTCCGCCGATATCGGGGCGCTCGTATCGGCCACGTGGTAGCCGGCCTGCCCCACAGCCGACGCCGGATAGGCGCCGTCGCGCGCCAGGGGGTGGATATTGGGGATCACCTCTTCCGACGCACCCTCGATGCGCCGCCAGCGCTGGTAGATGTGCTGCAGAAAGTCGAGGTACTCGGGCGTATGCACCGCGGCGATCGGGCCGAGGCCATGGTCGCGCGGCCTCTCAATCGCTAGCCCTGCCGCGCGGGCGCCGTCGAGCAGCCGGTCGGCACGCGCCGGCTGTTCAGGGTTCGGCTGCGGGGCGCCGCTCGACAGAAACATCTTCGGGTCGTGCAGCTTCTGCTCGGCAGCGAAAAACGCTTTCACGGATGATCTCCCTTGGTCAGCGCGGCAGCGCCGGACGCTCCTCGGCCAGGCGCAGGAAAGCCTCGCCATAGGCGGCATGGATAAGGTCGTCGTCGACGTGCTTCAACCCAAGACGCCGGTAGAAGCGCCCGGCATCCGGGTTGCCGATATCGACCGCAAGCCGCATGTAGACGCCGCCACGCGCATGGGTGATCGCCGCCACACGGCGCAGGAGTCTTTCCCCGACGCGGGCGCCGCGGAACCGCTCGTCGACGAAGAGGTCCTGCACATAGACGCCCGGCCGGCCAATGAAGGTCGAGAAGGAACGGAAGTAGATACCTACGCCCGCCGGGCGGCCGCCGATCTCGGCGATCAGGCATTCGAACATCGGGTCGGCGCCGAAGCCATAGCGGCGGATATCGTCCGCAGTGCTGGTCACTTTCTCCGGCGTGCCGACATGGTGGCCGAGGCGGCGCACCGCCTGGATGATGGTCTCGGCGTCCGCCTCCGTTGCCTGGCGGATCACGAGGTCGTCGGCTGGCCGTTCCATACAGATCCTAGGCCGCGACAGGCAGCTCGAGTTCGCGGGCCAGTACCTCCAGCGCGTCGCCAAGAATGGCGACCATCTCGCCGACCTGTTCGCGATTTATAATCAGCGGTGGCGCCAAGATGACGTTGTCGCTCTCGATACCGTCGCCGCGGACGCGTCGCGAATAGACGATCAGGCCGCGCTCGTAACAGAGGTCGAGCAGGCGTTGGTTGGTCGCCTTGGCCTTCGGCAGCGGCTGGAACGTCACCGGGTCTGCGACGAGGTCGGCGCCGATCAGCAGCCCCTTGCCGCGCACGCCGGCGATGAAGGGGAAGCGCCGCGACAGGCCCTCGAGCTCGGCCTTGAGCAGTTCGCCCATCGCCGCGGCGTTGTCGATCGCCCCGAGCCGGTCGATCTCCTTCAGCACCGCGAGACCGGCGGCTGCCGAAAGCGGATTGCCGGCATAGGTATAGCCATGCTGGAAGCCACCGGAATCCAGCACCGGCTTGACCAGTCGCTGCGAGGCGGCCATGGCGCCGAGCGGCGCATAGCCCGATCCGATGCCCTTCGACAGCGTGACGATGTCCGGCCGGCAGCCCCAATGGTCGCCGCCGAGGAAGCGTCCCGTGCGGCCGATGCCGGTCATCACCTCGTCGTGGATCAGGAGGATGCCATAGCGGTCGCAGATCTCGCGGATGCGCGGAAAATAACTGTCGGGCGGCACCAAGGCCGCGGTCGCGGCGCCGCCGATTGGCTCCATGATGAAGGCGAGCACGCTCTCCGGCCCCTCGGCCAGGATCTTTTCCTCCAGCATGTCGGCGTAGCGCAGCCCGCGCTGCTCCATGGTCAAGTTGTCGCGGTCGCGGTAGGCCGTCGGTGCCGGCACGGTCGGCATCTCGCGGATCTGCGGCGCAAACGTCTCAGTCAGCGCCAGGTCGCCGGTGACCGCCAATGCCCCGATCGTGCCGCCATGGTAGGAGGGGAAGCGACCGATGATCTTCCAGCGCTTCGCCTGTCCGGTGACGACCGCCCACTGACGGGCGAGTTTGACGGCGGATTCCACCGCTTCCGAGCCGCCGGAAACGAAGAAGATGCGATCGAGGTCGCCCGGCATCTTCGACGCCACCAGCGTCGCTAACTCCTCGGCGGGCTCGTTCTCGAAGTGCAGGCGATAGGCGAAGGTAACGCGGTCGAGCTGCCGCTTCATCGCCTCGATGACATTGCGGTTGCCGTGGCCGACATTGACCACCATGGCGCCACTCGATCCGTCGATGAAGCGCCTGCCGTCCTTGGTCCACATGTAGATGCCCTCGGCGCGGTCGATCAGCGGCCGGCGCAGCCGGGTAAGGTAGAAGAGGTTGGACGGCCGGTGTTGTTCGGCGCCCGCGGCAGCGCTCTTCTGCTGGACAGTCATCATTCCCCCCTGGCCGCGGCGCCGAGATAGCGGCCGAGCACGTTGTTGGTCACCCTCTCCACCATCGGATCGCGGCGAAGCAGGCCTGCGACCCACTCGCAGCTCCCGGCGTGGAACACCTCGCCCTTGCCGCGCGGGAAGTTGACGATCATGCCGTTGCCGCGCTTCACCTTCTCCAGGTTCTCGTCGGACGGCGTACCGTAGAGCGTCTCGGCGGCGAAACGGCCGTCCTCGTCGCCGAAAAACTGGTCCTCCGGCGGGATGTGCGGCGCGTCCTCCACCTGTGCGGCGAGGCCGAGCGCGAGCACGGTGATACCCGCCGGCGGCGATCCCTCGCCGGTCGGTTCGGGCAGCCCGCGCTTCATCGTGTAGTCGAGGCCGTCGACCTCGTAGCCGAAGACGTGGCTCTCGCCGCCAAGCACGTCGCCGTAGGCAAGGCCCGTATCGGCGAAGGCCCAGTGCTCGGGGCGATAGACGGGGAAGCCGCGAACGCCGCGCGGCGCGCAGCCGCCCCAGCCGGCATAGACGCCGCTTGTGGCGTTGAGGCCGAAGGTCTGCGCACCGGGGCGGCCGATCTCCGGTGCTTCCCAGGAGTTGGTGGCGCGGGTCACGTCGCCGGAGCGGTAGACCGGGTCCTCGGAACGGGCGCGGTACTTGTAGCAGACCTGCCGGCGGCCCTCGTCCTCGAGACGGGTCTGCCACATGAAGTTGCCGGCGAAACGCGCCGCTCGGCCGCCGCGCTCGACGTAGCCGTCGACGGCGTCGCGCATCTCCCAGGTCCAGTACTCGTCATGTCCGACGAAGACGGCGCAATCGTAGTCGTCGAGCAGGCCCGGAACGAAATGCAGGTCGTGCTGGCAGGCGAGGTCGACGTCGTAGCCCTCGAGCTCGGCCCAGCGGAAGAAATGGCTGTCATAGCTCGCCCATCCGGCGGAGGCGTATTTCTTCGAATGGCCGGTGGCGTAGGCCCATTCCATGTGCGGGTAGCGCGGGATAGCGAGAGGCGGCAGCGCCACCTCGAGCGGCACGCGCGGCGCCTCGCGCGGCAGGACGACGAAGCCGCGGCACCACGGCCGCTGCGTCGAGACGACCGGCGAATACTGGTCGCGGTTCGGGCCGGTGATGCCCTGGTAGTGGTTGGAGCCGCCCCAGGTGTTGTAGGCGAGCCAGGTTCCCGTCGCCGCCACCTGGAGAATGCGCCCCGGCTTGCGGCCTGGCGCAGGCCTGACGATGAAGAGATGGTGGGAAAGGATCGGCGCGCCGTCGCGGCCTTCGCCGGTCAGCGTGACGCGATAGGCGCCCGAGCGCCAGTCGGCCGGCACGCGGAAGTCGAGGGTTGGCTTCCACCCGCATCCGTCGACCGAACATTGGTCCGGCGTCTCCTGCCAGCGCGCGGCGATGCCGGAGCGCGACATGACCGGGGTCTCGTCGGCGCCGTCGCGAGCGATCTCGACAGCGAAGACGGGCGCGGTCGAACTGACGAACAACGTCACCGTCTCGCCGGGCGCATAGGAGAAGCGGTCGGAGTAGCACCAGATCTCGCCACGCTCGCCGTCCATGCCAGGGATTTCGTAGTAGTGGCCGCGAACAGCCTCACGGCGCTGCTCGGGGGTGAGGCCGAAGTCGGGGAACTCATGCGGAAGGCCTGGCGCGGACATGACGAAGGATCCGTTTTCGCCGTCACGATAAGCACCGCCGACAGCGCCGACGCAAGCGGCTTCGCGCGGAGATTGAACTGGGCCAGACCGCGCTCAGCGCGGATTAGTCGTTCGAATGACGATGACGACTGCCGCGCAAGGCTCCGCCGCGCCGAGCACGGCGGTCGCGCCGGGATCGAGCACCGCCGCGTCGCGGCGCTCAAGAACGACCGGCCGGCCGCCGGTATCGGCACGAAGCCCGTCCCCGTCGGCGAACACGACGGTTAGGGCGTCAACAGTATCGAGGCGGTACTCGCCGGCAACTCTGAGGAGACTGACGTCGGCCCGGCAAACGTCCCGCCGCGTCATGACGTTGAGGTCGGTGATCGGCCCGGCGTCGAGCCTCGCCGACGCGGCGACGTCGGCCGGGAACGCTGCCGTCTGATGCGGCCGCGCCAGATGGAGGAGGCTCTGCCCCTCGACCGTCAGATGCAGTCCCTCCCCGTCGAGCAGCATCAGCGTGCGGTCGACGCCGGGAAACAGCGAGAACGGCCCGTCGGCTTCGACCCGCGCCATCGATATGCGCCACGAAAAGTCGTCCAGCCCCGCCCCGGGCGGGAAGACCTCGATCTCGGTCGTTACCCCGCCGCCGTTCTTCCACGGCATGCGGCGGTGACCGGCGGCGGGCAGGAGGCGCATGCGGCCGAGGCCTCGTCTAGCCAAGGATCCCCGGCAGGTTCAGGCCGTGCTCGCGGGCGCAACCGATGGCGATATCGTAGCCGGCGTCGGCATGGCGCATGACACCCGTCGCCGGGTCGTTCCACAGCACCCGCTCGACGCGCTTTGCCGCTTCCGGCGTGCCGTCGCAGACCACCACCATGCCCGAATGCTGCGAGAAGCCCATGCCGACGCCGCCGCCGTGGTGCAGCGACACCCACGTCGCGCCGGAAGCGCAGTTGAGCAGTGCGTTGAGCAGCGGCCAGTCGGAGACGGCGTCGGAACCGTCCTTCATCGCCTCGGTCTCCCGGTTCGGCGAGGCGACCGAACCGGAATCGAGATGGTCGCGACCGATCACGATCGGCGCCTTCAACTCGCCCTTCGCCACCATCTCGTTGAAGGCCATGCCGGCCCTGTGGCGGTCGCCGAGCCCGATCCAACAGATGCGTGCCGGAAGGCCCTGGAAGGCGATGCGCTCCTGCGCCATGTCGAGCCAGCGGTGGAGATGCTCGTTCTCAGGGAACAACTCCTTCATCTTCGCGTCGGTCCTCCTGATGTCCTCCGGGTCACCGGAGAGCGCGGCCCAGCGGAACGGGCCGATGCCCCGGCAGAACAGCGGACGGATGTAGGCCGGGACGAAGCCGGGGAAGGCGAAGGCGTTCTCCAGGCCCTCTTCCCGCGCGACCTGGCGGATGTTGTTGCCGTAGTCCAGCGTCGGCACGCCGGCGTTCCAGAAGTCGACCATCGCGGCGACGTGCGTCTTCATGGAAGCGCGCGCCGCCTTCTCCACCGCTTTCGGGTCGCGCTCGCGCTTCTCGCGCCATTCGGCGACGGTCCAGCCGAGCGGCAGGTAGCCGTTGATCGGGTCGTGCGCGGAGGTCTGGTCGGTGACGATGTCGGGGCGCGGGCCGCCTGCCTTCATGCGGCGCACGAGTTCCGGGAAGACATCGGCCGCGTTGCCGACAAGTCCGACCGACTTCGCCTGGCCCGCCTTCGTCCAGCGCTCGATCTTGTCCAGCGCCTCGTCGAGCGTGGTCGCCTTCTCGTCGAGGTAACGGGTGCGGATGCGGAAATCGATGCGGGTCTCGTCGCATTCGACGGCGAGGCAGCAGGCGCCGGCGAAGACGGCGGCCAGCGGCTGCGCGCCGCCCATACCGCCGAGCCCGCCGGTGAGGATCCACCTGCCCTTGAGGTTGCCGCCGTAGTGCTGGCGGCCGGCCTCGGCGAAGGTCTCGTAGGTGCCCTGCACGATGCCCTGCGTGCCGATGTAGATCCACGAGCCGGCGGTCATCTGGCCATACATGGCCAGCCCCTTGCGGTCGAGCTCGTTGAAATGCGCCCAGGTCGCCCAGTGCGGCACGAGGTTGGAGTTGGCGATCAACACGCGCGGCGCGTCCGCATGGGTGCGGAACACGCCGACCGGCTTGCCCGACTGGACGAGCAGCGTCTGGTCGTCCTCGAGGTCGCGCAGCGCGGTGACGATGCGGTCGAAGTCGTTCCAGGTGCGCGCGGCGCGGCCGATGCCGCCGTAGACGACGAGTTCGTGCGGATTCTCGGCGACATCCGGGTCGAGATTGTTCATCAGCATCCTGAGCGGCGCTTCGGTGAGCCAGCTCTTCGCGGAAAGCTCGGTGCCGGTGGCGGCGCGGATGGTGCGGGCGTTGTCGATGCGGGCGTTGATGGTCATGGGAAAACTCCGGTAACGGGCGCGGGGATCAGGTCCTCGCCCAGTGCAGCGCGGTCTTCAGGATGTCGGTCAGCGTCGCTCGGATCGGCCGGGCGTATTCTGGATCGTAGGGAACCGGCCAGTTCTCCGGCGCACCCTTGCCATCGGGTTCGGCGAGATAGCCGCGGTTGGAAAGCTCCATCTGCAGGGCGTGCACGCCCTCCTCCGGGCGGCCGTATTCGCGCGTGATCCAGCCGCCCTTGAAGCGTCCGTCGACCACCCAGGTCTCGCCGGTCTTCGCCAGAATGTCGGAGATGCGGCCCTGCAACTCGAGGTCGGCGCTCCGGCCGTCGTTGGTGCCAAGGTTGAAGACGGGCAGCCTGCCCTCAAACAGGCGCGGCAGCACCGAGCGGATCGAGTGGCAATCGTAGAGGACGACCTTCGGATGGTCGACGCGCAGCCGCGCGAGCTCGATCCTGAGCGCCGTGTGGTAGGGATCGAAGAAGCTTTCGATGCGGCTCTGGATTTCGTCCGCCTGCGGCTCCTGCCCCGGCCGGTAGAGCGGATCGCCATCGAAGGTCTCCGTCGGGCAGAGCCCGGTGGTCGCCTGACCGGGATAGAGGGACACGCCGGACGGGTCGCGGTTGACGTCGATGACCGAACGCGAGATCGCGGTGCGGATGACCGTCGCGCCAAGGTCGGCGGCAAAATCGTAGAGCCGCTCTATCCACCAGTCGGTATCGCGCCGCGCCAGCCATTCCGCGGCGAAGCGGTCCTCCAGCCCGGCCAGCTCGATACCGGTGTGCGGGATCGACACGACGAGCGGGGCGGCGCCCCGCGTCACCGTGAGCCAGGGCGCGGTCATGTGCAGATCTCCGGCAGGGCGACGCCGGACGCCGCGTCGGCGACCTTGCCCGCCGCCACCAGCGCGATCGCCTTTTCGATGTCGGGATGGAAGTGTCGGTCGTCGTCGAGATGCGGCACCTGCGCGCGAACCAGCCAGCGCACGGCCTCCAGCGGCGCACTGGTCGAAAGCGGCGCGTGAAAATCGCAGCCCTGCGCCGCGGCGAGGAGTTCGATCGCCACGACGGCCCCGGCGTTGGCGACCATGCCGCCGAGCCGGCGCGCGCCGTGCGCGGCCATCGACACGTGATCCTCCTGGTTGGCCGAGGTCGGGATGGAATCGACGCTCGCCGGATAGGCCTTCTGCTTGTTCTCTGAGACCAGCGCGGCGGCCGTCACCTGCGGGATCATGAAGCCGGAATTCAGCCCCGGCTTCGGCGTCAGGAAGGCCGGCATGCCCGACAGCGCCGGATCGACCAGCATGGCGATGCGCCGCTCGGCCAGGCTGCCGATCTCACAGACGGCGAGCGCGATCATGTCGGCGGCGAACGCAATCGGCTCGGCGTGGAAGTTGCCACCCGACAGCGCCGAGCCGTCCTCGGCAAAGATCAGCGGATTGTCGGTTACAGCGTTGGCTTCGGTTCCGAGCATGTCGGCCGCCTTGCGCAGGACGTCGAGCGCCGCTCCCATCACCTGCGGCTGGCAGCGCAGGCAATAAGGGTCCTGGACGCGCTCGTCGCCGACGCGGTGGGATTCGCGGATGGCACTGCCGGCCATCAGCGCGCGCAGCGCGTCCGCCGTCTCGATCTGGCCGCGGTGGCGGCGCAGGAGGTGGATACGCGGGTCGAACGGCGCGTCGGATCCCTTCGCCGCGTCGGTCGACAGCGCCCCGGTGACGAGGGCCGATCGGAACAGCACCTCCGCCTCGAACAGGCCTGCAAGCGCGTAGGCGGTGGAGAACTGCGTACCGTTGAGCAGCGCCAAACCTTCTTTCGGCCCGAGTGTCACCGGCGTCAGTCCGTGCGAGACGAAGGCGACCTTCGCCGGGAAGACGCCGTGCGGCGTGTGGCACTCGCCGACGCCGATCATGGCGGCGGCCATGTGCGACAGCGGCGCGAGATCGCCCGACGCGCCGACGGAGCCTTGCGAGGGCACGACCGGGATGACGTCGCTGGCCAGCATCGCCTCGATCAGGTCGACCGTCTCCTGGCGCACGCCCGAGGCGCCTTGCCCGAGGCTCGCCAGCTTCAGCGCCATCATCAGCCGCGTCACCGCGACCGGCATCGCCTCGCCGACGCCGGCGGCGTGGCTGAAGACGATGTTGCGCTGGAGCGTCTCCAGGTCCTCGGCCGGGATGCGCACGCTGGCCAGTTTGCCGAAGCCGGTGTTGATGCCGTAGACCGGATCGCCCTTCTCGACGATCGCGGCGACGGCTGCCGCGCTTTTCGCGATCCTTCCGCGGCAGGACGGATCGAGCCTTGGCACGGCGCCGCGATAGATAGCGCGCCAGGCGGAAAGCGGCGTATTGCCAGGGACGACGGTGATCTCTCTCATGTGCCTCTCCGGATGCGGGCGTGGAGCGGGTTGAAACCCATGCGGTAGACGAGTTCGGCCGGGCTCTCGATGTCCCAGACGGCGAGGTCGGCCCATTTTCCCGGCTCGAGCGTGCCGGTCTCGTCGAGAAGGCCGAGCGCGCGCGCTGCCTCTCGCGTCGTGCCGGCGATGCATTCGGCGACCGTCATGCGGAACAGCGTCGCCGCCATGTTCATGGCGAGCAGGAGCGAGGTCAAAGGCGCTGTGCCCGGATTGCAGTCGGTCGCCACCGCCATCGGCACGCCGTGCCGGCGGAACAGCTCGACCGGCGGCACTTTCGTCTCGCGTATGAAGTAAAAGGCGCCGGGGAGCATCACGGCGACGCTTCCGGCCGCAGCCATTGCCGCGGCGCCCGCCTCGTCGGTATGTTCCAGATGGTCGGCCGACAGCGCGCCGAAGCGCGCGGCGAGTGCCGCGCCACCGAGATTGGAAAGCTGGTCGGCGTGCAGCTTGACAGGGAGCTGCAGCGCCCGCGCCGCGTTGAAAACCCGGGCGATCTGCTCCGGCGAAAACGCGATGCCCTCGCAGAACCCGTCGACGGCGTCGACGAGGCCTTCCGCGGCGAGTGCGGGGAGCATCTCGTCGGCGACGCGCGCGATGTAGCCGTCCTTATCGCCGAACGCCTCCGGCGGCAGGGCGTGAGCGCCGAGGAAAGTCGTGCGCACGGCGACGCCGCGTGCCGTGCCGAGACGCCGGGCGACGCGCAGCGTCTTTCTCTCGTTCTCCAGGTCGAGCCCGTAGCCCGACTTGATCTCGACCGTGGTCGCGCCCTCGGCGATCAGCGCGTCGAGGCGCGGCAGCGACTGTGCGAACAGCGCGTCCTCGCCTGCCGCGCGCAGCGCCCGGACCGACGAGACGATGCCGCCGCCGGCCAGCGCCACCTCCTCGTATGTAGCGCCGTCGAGCCGCATCTCGAACTCGTTCGCCCGGTTGCCGGCATGGACGAGGTGCGTGTGGCAGTCGATCAGCCCGGGCGTGATCCAGCGGCCGTCGCAGTCGACTGTCTCGGCGCGAGCGGCGAAGGCCTGCGGCACTTCAGATTCCAGGCCGGCATGGACGATACGCCCGCCTTCAACCGCGACGGCGCCGCACTCGACGGTGCCCAGTCCCTCGCGCGCCGCGGCGAGCGTGGCCAGCCGGGCATTGCGGTAAAGGCGCGGACGGCCTTGATTTTGGGAGGCGCTCGCCATCGTTCCTCCGGCAGACGATGAGATATGTATATACATATACGCGAATTGTGCAAGCCTCCCGACTCCGCTACCGCTGGAAAATCGCGTCCTGCCGTGCTTAGAGTCGGCAAGGGCGCGCAGACGTCGGGGGGAATCATGGACTACGACTACGTGATCGTCGGCGGTGGGTCCGCGGGCGCGACGCTGGCGTCGCGGCTCAGCGAGGATCCGCGAGTCACGGTCTGCCTCATCGAGGCAGGTGGCGAGGGCCGCGACCTGCTCATCCGCGCGCCCTTCGGCATCGTCGGCATGCTGCCGGGATGGGGCAAGGTCAACAACTGGGCTTACCACACCGTACCGCAGCAGGGCCTAAACGGCCGCCGCGGCTACCAGCCGCGCGGCCGGGCACTGGGCGGATCGAGCGTCATCAACGCCATGCTCTACATCCGCGGCCACCGCAGCGACTATGACGACTGGGCGGCCCAGGGCGCCGACGGCTGGGCGTGGAACGACGTGCTCCCCTACTTCCTTCGCTCGGAGGGGAACGAGCGCGGCGAAGGCCCGCTGCACGGCGGCGGCGGGCCGCTGAAGGTCTGCGACCAGCGCAGCCCACGGCCGATCACCAAGGCCTTCGTCGACGCCTGCGCGGAAAACCAGATCCGCTTCAACGACGACTTCAACGGCCCCGAGCAGGAGGGCGCCGGCCTCTACCAGGTGACGCAGTTCTGGGGCGGCCCGAAGAATGGCGAGCGCTGTTCGGCCGCCGCCGCCTACCTGCACCCGGTCATGAACAGGCCGAACCTCACCGTGCTGACCCGCGCCCGCGCCACCGGTCTCGTGCTCGACGGCAGCAGAGCCAAGGGCGTGCGCTTCCGCCGCAAGGGGCGCGAAGAGACCGTCGCCGCCCGCCGCGAGGTGATCCTCTGCGGCGGCGCCTTCAACTCGCCGCAACTCCTGCTCCTCTCTGGTATCGGCCCGGCCGACGAACTGCGCCGCCATTCGATTCCGGTGGCGCACGAGCTGCCCGGCGTCGGCCGCAACCTCCAGGACCATCTCGACTTCATCATCGGCTGGCGGTCGAAGGATCCCGACATGGTCGGCATCGGCCTGCGCGCCGGGCTCGGCCTGATGGGCCACATGCGCCAGTGGAAGAAGGACGGCACCGGGCTGATCTCGACGCCCTATGCCGAGGGTGCCGCCTTCATCAAGTCCGACCCCGCACTGGAGCGGCCGGACCTCCAGCTCCATTTCGTCGTCGCCGTGGTCGAGAACCACGGCCGCCGGCTGCGCCACGGCTTCGGCTTCTCCTGCCATGTCTGCGTGCTGAGGCCGCATTCGCGCGGCGAGGTGCGGCTGTCGAGCGCCGACCCGATGGCCGACCCGCAGATCGATCCGCGCTTCCTCTCCGACGAGCGCGACGGTAAGCTGCTGCTGAAGGGCACGCGGATGATGCGCTCGATCCTCGAGGCGCCGGCCCTGGCGAAATACCGCGACCGCCCGATCTATCCGCTGGGCGACAGCGACAGCGAACTGATGTCGCACATCAGGGCCCGCGCCGACACGATCTACCACCCGGTCGGCACGTGCCGGATGGGCAAGGACGAGATGGCGGTCGTCGACCCTGAGCTGCGCGTCCGCGGCATGGAGGGCCTGCGCGTCGTCGACGCCTCGGTCATGCCCACGCTGATCGGCGGCAACACCAACGCGCCGACCATCATGATCGCGGAAAAGGCCGCGGACATGATCCGCGGCGGTTGAACGAGGGCCGAAGCCGCCGTTGCGAACGAAACGGAAACGATGCTTCATGCGGCGCCATGGACATCGCCGCGCCTGATTCGACCGCCCTGCCCCGCTATCTCGACCGGCTGAACCCGGCGCAGCGCGCCGCGGTGGAGCATGGCGGCGGCGCCGTCTCCGGGCCGTTGCTGGTGATTGCCGGCGCCGGCTCAGGCAAGACCAACACGCTCGCACATCGCGTCGCCCACCTGATCGTCGCCGGCGCCGATCCGCGGCGCATCCTCTTGATGACGTTTTCGCGCCGCGCCGCCGCCGAGATGACCCGTCGCGTCGAGCGCATCGCCGGAGACGTGATGGGCGAGAAGGCCGGAGTGCTCGCCGGCGGCCTCGACTGGGCTGGCACCTTCCACTCGGTCGGCGCGCGGCTGTTGCGCGACCATGCGGCAGACATCGGCCTCGACCCGGCCTTCACCATCCACGACCGCGAGGATTCCGCCGACCTGATGAACCTCGTGCGCCACGAGCGCGGCCTCTCGAAGACCGAAAGCCGGTTCCCGGCGAAAGGCACCTGCCTCGCCATCTACTCACGCGCGGTGAATTCGCAGGCGCCGCTGGAGGAGGTGCTCGGCGCCGCCTTCCCCTGGTGCGCCGGCTGGGCGGACGAGTTGCGCGGCCTGTTTTCCGCCTATGTCGAGGCCAAGCAGGCCGAGAACGTGCTCGATTTCGACGACCTCCTGCTCTACTGGGCGCAGATGGCGGCCGAACCGGGGCTGGCCGCGGCGATGGGCGAGCGCTTCGACCACATCCTCGTCGACGAGTACCAGGACACCAACCGCCTCCAGGCCTCGATCCTCACCGCGCTGAAGCCGGACGGGCGCGGGCTGACCGTGGTCGGCGACGACGCCCAGTCGATCTATTCCTTCCGCGCCGCGGACGTGCGCAACATCCTCGACTTCCCCGCGCTGTTCTCGCCGCCCGCCGGGATCGTCACGCTCGACCGCAACTACCGCTCGACGGAAACGATCCTCGCCGCCGCCAATGCCGTTATCGGCGAGGCGTCGGAACGCTTCGCCAAGAACCTGTGGAGCGACCGGCGCTCTTCCGCCAAACCGCGCCTCGTCGCCGTGCGCGACGACGCCGGCCAGGCGAACTACGTCTGCGACCGGGTGCTGGAGGAGCGCGAGGCGGGAACCGCGTTGAAGGCACAGGCGGTCCTCTTCCGTGCCGCCCACCACAGCGGGCCGCTGGAGGTCGAACTGACCCGGCGCAATATCCCTTTCGTCAAGTTCGGCGGGCTGAAGTTCCTCGATTCGGCGCACGTGAAGGACGTTCTCGCCGTGCTGCGCTTTGCCGAGAACCCGCGTGACCGCATCGCCGGCTTCCGCGTCCTCCAGCTGATGCCCGGCGTCGGCCCGACGACCGCGGGCGCGGCGATCGAGGCGATGGCGGCTTCGCTCGATCCCGCACTCGGCCTGTCGGCCTTCCGCGCCCCGGCGCGCAGCGAGACGGATTGGCCTGCCTTCGTCGATCTGTTCGGGGGCCTGCGCGCCTCCTCGGCGGCGAAATGGCCTGCCGACCTCGAACGCGCCCGGCTCTGGTACGAGCCGTATCTCGAACGCATCCACGAGGACGCCGCCATGCGCCGCGCCGACCTTCTGCAGCTGGAGCAGATCGCCGCGTCCTACCCGAGCCGCGAGCGCTTCCTCACAGACTTGACGCTCGACCCGCCGGCCGCCTCCAGCGACCGGCCCGGCCCGCCGCACCTCGACGAGGACTACCTGATCCTGTCGACCATCCACTCGGCGAAAGGCCAGGAGTGGAAGATCGTCTTCGTGCTCAACTGCGTCGACGGCTGCATCCCGATCGACCTCGCCGCCGGCGAAAGCGCCGAACTCGAGGAGGAGCGCCGCCTGCTCTATGTCGCCATGACCCGGGCGAAGGATTCGCTCGACCTCGTCGTGCCGCAGCGCTTCTACGTGCACGGCCAGGCCGCCCGCGGCGACCGCCACGTCTATGCCTCGCGCACACGCTTCGTCACCGACCGCATGCTGCCGCATTTCGAACAGCTCTCCTGGCCACTGTCGAAATGGCTGGGCACGGCGGCTGCCGCACCTGCCGCGCCGGTCGTCGACCTTCGCCAGAAGATGCGCAACATGTGGCGCTGAGGCCCCGCGTCGCGGACGGAAAGCGGTCAGCCGGCCTGCATGCGCTTGAAAGTCAGCCGCAGCTGCTTCTCGATCTCGATGATGGCGAAGAAGACGACGCCGACGCCGACGATCAGCAGGCCGTCGAGCAAGGGAACCGGCTCGGTTGCGAAGACGCCCTGCATCAGCGGCACGTAGGTGAAGGCGAACTGCGCCGCCGTGATCGTGATCACCGTCGCCCACACCACCTTCGTCCCCCGGACCGCCTTCCAGGTCAGCGAGGTGCCGTAGATGTTGCGGATGAAGAACAGATGGAAGATCTCCAGCACCACGACCATGTTCGTCGTCATCGTGCGCGCCAGCTCCAGCGAATAGCCGCGGTCCAGCGCGTAGAGGTAGATGCCGAAGACGGCGCCGAGGAAGAGCAGCGACACGAGCACGACGTGCCAGGCGAGATGGGCGGTGAGCAGCGGCTCGTTGCGCGGCCGCGGCGGGCGCCGCATCGTGTCCTCCTCGGTCGGTTCGAAGGCGAGCGCAATGCCGAGCGTGGTCGTCGTCACGAGGTTGATCCACAGGATCTGGATGGCACTGATCGGCAGCGTCAGCCCGAACAGCAGCGCGACGATGATGGAGATCGCCTCGCCGGCATTGGTCGGCAGCGTCCAGCTGATGACCTTCTTGATGTTATCGTAGACCGTCCTGCCCTCGCGTACGGCCGCCGCGATCGAGGCAAAATTGTCGTCGGCGAGTACGATCTCGGCGGCTTCCTTCGCTGCCTCGCTGCCCTTTCTGCCCATGGCAATGCCTGCATCGGCGCGCTTCAGCGCCGGCGCGTCATTGACGCCGTCGCCCGTCATCGCCACCGTCAGCCGGTGCGCCTGGAGCGCCATGACGAGGCGCAGCTTGTCCTCCGGGCTGGTGCGGGCGAAGACGTCCGTCTCCAGCACCGCGGCGGCCAGTTCGGCATCGTCCATCCCGTCCAGGTCGGCCCCGGTGAGCACAGCGTCGGGATGCTCCAGGCCGATCTGGCGGCCGATCGCTGTCGCGGTCCCGGCATGGTCGCCGGTGATCATCTTGACCCGGATGCCAGCCTGCCGGCACTCGGCGACGGCGGCGATCGCCTCTGGCCGCGGCGGGTCAATCAGGCCGACGAGGCCGATCAGCTCCATCTCCTTCTCGACGTCGGCAAACTCGAGGACGGTATGCGAAGGTACAACGCTCTTGGCTGCGAAGGCGAGCACGCGCTGCCCTTGCGCGGCGATCTCGTCGGCCTTTCGATGCCAGTAGCCCGCGTCGAGCGGCTCCCTGCCGCCCGCAGCCGTCCGCTGGGCCGCGCACATCGCCAGCAACCGCTCCGGGGCGCCCTTGACGAAGACGGTGGCATGCCCACCGTGGTCATGGTGAAGTGTCGCCATGAATCGGTGCCGCGCGTCGAAGGGGATAGCGTCCGTCCGCGCCCAGCCTGAGGCGTCGACGTGGAGGTCGAGCCCGGCCTTGCCGGAGAGCGCCAGAAGTGCGCCTTCCATCGGATCGCCCTCGACCGTCCACACGCCATCATGCTGGCGCAGTGCCGCGTCGTTGCAGAGCGCGGCCGCACGGGCGAGTTCCTCGAGCAGCGCGTGGTCGCGCCCGTTGACCACGGCTTCGTCGAGCCTGATCGCGCCGGCGGGCTCGTAGCCATTGCCCTCCAGGGAGAAGACGTGCCGGTCGACTGCGACCGACGATACCATCATCTCGTTGCGCGTCAGCGTGCCGGTCTTGTCGGTGCAGATGACCGACACGGCGCCGAGCGTCTCGATCGCCGGCAGGCGGCGCACGATGGCGTTACGCCGAGCCATGGCCTGGACGCCGACGGCGAGCGTGATGGTGAGCACCGCCGGCAGGCCTTCCGGTATCGCCGCGACGGAAAGGCCGACGACCGCCATGAACACGTCGGCGAAGGCGAAATGCTCGACGAAGTAGCCGAAGACGAGCAGCACGCCGGCGATCAGCAGGATCATCAGCGTCAGCCAGCGGGCGAAGGTATCCATCTGCTGGACCAGCGGCGTGGTCAGCACCTCGACATCGGCGAGCATGCCGCTGATGCGGCCGAGTTCGGATGCCGGGCCGGTGGCGACGACGACGCCGCGCCCTGTGCCGCTGGTCACCAGCGTGCCGCTAAACGCCATCGAGGCGCGGTCGCCGAGCGGCGCGGCCTCCGCGACCGGTTTCGTGTGCTTCACGACCGGCACCGATTCGCCGGTCAGCATGGCTTCCTGGATTTGCAGGCCGGCGGCCTGGATGAGGCGCAGGTCGGCCGGAACCTTGTCGCCCGCCTCGAGTACGACGACGTCGCCGGGCACGAGCGTTTCGCCGTCGACGCTGACCCGCCTGCCGTCGCGCAGAACCGCGGCCTGCGGGGCGAGCATGCGCCGGATCGAGTCCATCGCCTTCTCGGCCTTGCCTTCCTGGATGAAGCCTATGACCGCGTTGGCCACGACCACCGCCAGGATGACGAGCGTGTCGACGAGATGGTCGAGAGCCAGCGTGATCACCGCCGACGCAATCAGGACGTAGATCAGGATGTTGTTGAAGTGGGCGAGAAAACGCAGCACCGGATGGCGCCGCGGCGGCGCCGGCAGCCGGTTGGGCCCGTGGCTGGCCAGCCGGGCGGCGGCTTCCTGCGAGCTCAGGCCCGAGGACGCGACGTCCAGCGCGTCGAGGACCGTCTCTACAGACCTGCTGTGAAAACCGGTGGTTGCCGCCGGGCGCGACTCGCTGCTCGCCATTTCGGATGTCCTCGTCTGTCGGCCCATGAGGGCGCTGGTGGAAGGTACAATCGCGGCCGTCCGGACCGAGCCGGATCCACCACTAGATCAATCTAATATCGGTATGTGAACGTATGAATAGGACATTCACGCGCACCCGCGCCACATCGCCGCCGGCGCAAGGCAGGACCGCGCGGCGGCGTGTCAGCCCTTTTGCGGAGCGAACTGCTCGCGAAGGGTCCGGCGCAGTACCTTGCCGTAGGCGCTCTTCGGCAGTTCGTCGACGAAGAAGACGTGCTTCGGCTTCTTGAAGCTCGCCAGGCTTTCCCGGCAGAAGGCGAGAATGTCGGCCGCCGTCGGAACCTGCGCCGGATCGGCGACGATCGCCACGGCGACGCTCTCGCCCCACTCGTCGTCGGGCAGGCCGAACGATATCACTTCGCGCACCGCCGGATGCGCCGCGATAACGTCCTCGACCTCCTTCGGATAGATGTTGGTGCCGCCGGAAATGATCGTGTCGTGGCGCCGGTCGAGCACGCGCAGCCGCCCGCCGGAATCGAAATGACCGATATCGCCCGTGTGCAGCCAGCCGTCGCGGATCGCCGTGGCGGTTGCCGCCGGATTGCCCCAGTAGCCCTTCATGACGACGTCGCCGCGCACGCAGATCTCGCCGTCCGCGCCCGGCGGCACCGGCCGGCCGGTCTCGTCGACGAGACGCACCTCGACGCCCGCCCTGACATAGCCGGCCGACAGCAGCGTCTCGTCGTCGGCGTCGGCGTGATCGGCGCCCGGCAGGTAGGAGATCGTCATCGGCGCCTCGCCCTGCCCGTAGAGCTGGTGAAAGATCGGGCCGAAGCGCTTTACCGCCGCCTTCAGGTGCTCGAGATGGATGGTGGCGCCGCCGTAGATGACGCCGCGCAGCGAGCCGATGTCGTCGCGCGGGCGGGCGTCGAGCATGCGCACAATCATGGTCGGCGCGACGAAGGCGAAGACGGTGATGCCACGCGCCGCCACCGCATCCAACACCTCGTCGGGCTGGAAGCTCTGCCTGTCCCAGATGATGTTCTCCGCGCCGCGGACCAGCGACGGGATGAAGTAGAGCCCGCTGCCGTGCGAAAGCGGGGCCACATGCAGGACGCGGTCGGTGGCGTGGAAAGGAAAGATGTCGGCGAGGCAGTTGACCGTCGCGGCGATCAGGTTGCGGTGGGTGAGCGTCGCGCCCTTGGGTTTTCCGGTCGTGCCCGACGTGTAGAAGATCCAGGCCGGATCGTCGGGCACCGCGTCCTTGGGCGGCGGCGCATCGCCGGCATCGACCGGAAGGACGAAGTCCTCGATGGCCACCATCGTCGGAGCGACGCCGTCGGGCAGTGCCTCCTCGATCGCGGCGACATATTCGCCGTGGGTGACGATCACCTTCGGCGCCGCGTCACCGGCGATCCAGGCCACTTCGCGCGGGTGCAGCTTGGCGTTGACCGGCACGACGACCATGCCGGCGCGGATCGCCGCCAGGAGCAGCACCGGATATTCGAAACCGTTCTTGAGGAAGAGCAGCACCCGGTCGCCGCGGCCGCAGCCGAGAGAGCAGTAGTGGTCGCCCACCGCCGCCGCGGCGCGATCGAACGCGGCATAGGTCAGCGACCGCCTGCCATGGACGATCGCGGCCTCGCCGGGACGGCGGCGGATCGCGTCAGCAAGCATGGAATAGAGATTCATCGGCAAGCCCTGCTGGTCCGCGGCAATACTATCTCCCTCCGGCCGGGAAACCAGAGGGAGACGATAGGTCGTTCAGCGCCTCACTGCCCCCTGACGAGCACGCGGTTCCTGAGGATGCCGATACCCTCGACCTCAAGTTCGACGACGTCGCCATGCTTGAGGAACTTCATGTGTTCGAGCCCACAACCATTGCCGACCGTACCGGAACCGAAGAACTCGCCGGGGTAGATGGTTTCCGAGCGCGAGACATGGGCGATCAGGTCCTCGAACTTCCAGTGCATGGTGGAAGTGCTGCCGCGGCCCCACTCCTCGCCGTTCACGCGGGCGATCATGGTCAGGCTGTACGGGTCCTTCAGCTCGTCCGCCGTCACCAGGCAGGGGCCCATGGCGTTGCCGTAGTCGAAGTCCTTGCCCTTGGCCGGGCCGAGCTGGCCGCCCATCTCGACGGTCTGCGCGTCGCGCGCTGAGAAGTCGTTGAAGATGGTGTAGCCGTAGATGTAGTCGCGCGCCTTCTCCTTCGGGATGTCGACGCCCTTCTTGCGCACGTAGAAGCCGAACTCGAGTTCGAAATCCATCAGCTTGGAGTAGCTCGGCCAGAGCACGTCCTGGTCTGTGCCGATCACCGAGAAGCGGTTCGCCTTGTAGTAGATCGGCTGCTCGTAGAAGGTTTTCGGCACGGTCAGCACGCCGGTCCGCTCCATTTCCTTCATCGCCGCCTCGGGATCGGGAGCGGCGTTGGCGCGCACTCGCCGCGCCGCGGCGAAGGACTGCTTCAGGTGCGTCTCGAAGCACAGGCAGTCGCGCATCTGGACCGGGACGGGCACCGGCGCGAGCAGGCGCACGTCCTTCCTCGCGAACGAGCCCTTCCGGCCCTTCTTCACCGTATCCTTCGCCCGCTCGAGCCCCTCGTCGCCGGCCTCGATCAGGTCCTGCACCGACTTGAAGGCCGTGTAGCTCTTGCCGAACGCCTCCTTGTGCGCTTCGGCGAGGTCGACGATCCTGCGGTCGCCGTCCACGAGGACACCGGCGCGCGGCTTCCCTTTCCGTTCATACGTTACGAGCTTCATCGGTCTCCTCCAGTGGAAAATTCTCCGGCCTGCCGTCGAACCGGGCGATCGGCGGTCATTCCTTCTTTGCAGCGGGTTGCGGGCGCCCATGAAGCAGCGCCGCTTTGAACAGGGCGACCAGATAGGTGGCCGTCGCCATCTCGTCCTCGGGATCGCAGCGTCCGCCGGATATCCGGCTAATACGGCCGGTGTCGGCCATGGTGTAGACCATGGCGCCGAGCATCGCCTGATAGCCCCAGTTGATCTCCTCGATCGAGCGGTCGGGCAGAGCCCGATGGAGTGCCTCCATGACCTTGTGGGCGACCGGATCGAAGAATTCGGCAATCACCTTGCGGTTGTGCGACTTGGGGTCCGAGACCTCGCGCGCCAGGATACGCGAATAGCTCGAGTTCTTCTCGGTGCTCCTCATGTGCAGGTTGGGCACCAGCACGGCCTTGACGATCATCTCGACCTTGCGTTCCGTGTCGGGCTCCATCTCGGCGAGCCTCAGGCCGGCGAGGCGCTGGTCGACGATCATCGGCGCGCGCATCTCGAAGATGGCGCGGTACAGTCCTTCCTTGCTGCCGAAGTGATAGTTGATCAGCGCCACCGGAACGTCCGCGCGCAGCGCGATCTGGCGAACCGAGACGCCGTCGAAGCCATGATCGGCGAACTCCGCCTCGGCGGCCTCGACGATCCTCGCCCGCGTCGCCGCGGCGTTGCGGTGCGTCGTCTCGGAGGCAGCAATCTTTTGATCCTGCTGTATTTTTCGTGCTTTGGACATGTCCGCCAGACGACGTTTCGTGCGTCGAGGAGCCTCGTCGCAATGCATGAATTGAACGGCATATCAAAGTTCTTGTCAACTTGTTCAAATCTGCTACCGTTCGTTCCACGGACCGGCCGGCATGGAGAGTGCCGCCTGTCTGAAATGGGAGGAATAGGATGTATCGCAACGCATTTCTGGGCGGCGTGGCCGCCATTGCCTTCGCGCTGGGCTCGGGGCCCGTCTCGGCGCAGGAGGTGCTCAACCTCACCATCGCCACCGGCCATCCCGAGGTCTTTCTCTGGGTGAAGCACGTCAAGGCGACCTTCATCCCGACGGTCGACGCCGAGCTGGCCAAGACCGGCAAGTACAAGATCAACTGGACCGAGGGCTACGGCGGCACGATCGTCAAGCTCGGCTCCGAGGTCGAGGCCTTCCAGCAGGGCATCATCGACGTCGGCCAGATGAGCGGCGTCTTCAATCCGGCGACGATGGGCCTTCTCAACCTGACCTACGCCATGCCGTTCGGCCCGGCCGACGCGCGCGGCGTCACGACGGCGGTGGAAAAGGCGCTGACCGAGACCGAAGGCGCGCTCGACAAGCTTCAGGAAGCGACGGGCGTCGTCTACATCGGCGGCGGCATCGCCATCGACGACTACAACATCGCCTCGACCAAGCCGCTCGCCAAGATCGCCGACATGAACGGCGTCAAGCTCGGTGGCGCTGGCCCGAATCTCGCCTGGCTGGCTGGCACCGGTGCCGTCGGAGTGCAGGGCAGCTACGTCACCTTCTACAACGACATCAAGACAGGCGTTTATGACGGCAATATCGGCTGGATGACGGCCAACGTCCCGGCGAAGCTCTACGAGGTCGCGCCCAACTGGAACATGACCCATTTCGGCGCCATGTACATCGGCGGCATGGGCGTCTCGAGGCAGCAGTGGGACACGTTCGACGACGAGGTGAAGGCAGCCTTCCGTACCGCTGCGGCCGCCTACACCAAGGCCTATTTCGACGAACAGGAAGCCCGCTACGAGGCGGCGAAGAAGACCCTGGTCGACAATGGCGGCACGATCGTCGAGTTCGACGCGGCCGAACGCTCGGCCTGGATCAAGAGCCTGCCCAACCCGTCGGCCGCCTGGATGAAGGCGTCGGAAGCGCGCGGCGAACCGGCCCGCAAGGTTCTCGAGGCCTATCGCGACAACCTGAAGGCCGCCGGTTTCACCTACGAACGCGATTACCTCGCGGAGTGATCCTCCCGCGCGGCGCTGGCCGCGCAAGCGGATCCCCTCCGCTCCCGCTGGAGGGGATCCGCCGCTTTCGAGCCGAACGCGTCACTGGAGATGACCGCCATGGCGGGTGAATCCGCTGTACCGCGCGACGACGCGCCACCCCCGACAGCGCCCACCGGTCCGTTCGCCCGGCTGATCGGCGTCATGAACGCTGCCGGCACGGTCTGGATCATCGGCCTGATGGTACTGATCAATGCCGACGTCTTCGGCCGAGGCGCGCTCAGCGCGCCGATCGCCGGAACGCCCGAACTGGTCTCCTTCTCAATCGTCGGCATCGTCTTCCTGCAGCTCGCCCACACGCTGCGCTCCGGCTCGATGACGCGCTCCGACGTCCTGCTCAACGTCCTGCAGCGCCGCGCGCCGCGCCTTCGCCGCGGACTGCTCGCGCTGTTCCACCTCGCCGGCGCCCTGCTGATGTTCGTGATCGCCTGGAAGTATTGGCCGAGCGTTGTCCACGCATGGCTGAGCCCGGAACGCAACTTCATGGGCAATCCGGGCTTCTTCACGATCCCGCTGTGGCCCCTCTACGTCCTCGTCTTCCTCGGCATCGCCGCCACCGCGGTTCAGTTCCTGCTCATGGCGTGGGACGATGCCCGGGCCTTTGCGGGGCGCGCGACATGAGCGGCATCGGCATCGCCTTCCTCTCCATCGCGGCCATGCTGGCCCTTATCTATTCGGGCATGCATGTCGCCATCGCGCTGATCCTGCTCTCCTTCGTCGGCGTATGGGTGCTGCGCGGCAACTTCGACATCGCCTCGAACATGCTGGTGCTGGCCTTCAAGGACTCCATCAGCGACTACCTGTTCGGCGTCGTGCCGCTGTTCGTGCTGATGGGCCTGCTCGTCGCGGTAGCCGGCATCGGCCGCGACACGTTCGAGGTTGCGGCCCAGGTGTTCCGCAGGATCCTCGGCGGGCTGGGCATCGCCACCGTCGCCGCCAACGCGGTGTTCGCCGCCATCACGGGCATCTCGATCGCGTCGGCCGCCGTCTTCACCAAGGTCGCCGTGCCGGAGATGATCCGCCACGGCTATACGCCGCGCTTCGCCGTCGGCGTCGTCGCCGGCTCATCCGTCCTCGGCATGCTGATTCCGCCGAGCCTGCTGTTCATCCTCTACGGCGTGCTGACGGAGCAGTCGGTCGGCTCGCTTTTCATCGCCGGCGTCCTGCCGGGCATCCTGCTGTCGCTGGTCTACTGCGCCGGCATCTTCGCCATGGGCCGCTGGTGGCCGTCCTTCATCGGCGGGCCGAAGGAACAGAACTGGGACACCTCGCGGGACATGGGCCTAGCCGAGATGGCAGGCAAGATCGCCCCGATCGTGATTCTCGTCGCCCTCGTGCTGGGCGGTATCTACGGCGGCTACTTCACGCCGACGGAAGCGGGCGCGGCGGGGGCGCTGGGCGCGCTGCTCATCTCGCTGGCGAAGCGGCGGCTCACCTGGGCGAGCTTCTGGCAGGTGCTAGTCCAGACCGGACACACCACCTCCTCGATCTGCTTCCTGATCATCGGCGCCAGCCTCTATTCGCGCATGCTCGCCATGTCGGGCATGCCCGGATGGCTGGGCAACTGGGTCGTCGACTCCGGCATGGGCGTGACCGGCATCCTGATCGCGCTGCTGCTCGTGGTCATCCTGCTCGGCACGATCCTCGACTCGGCCTCGATCATGCTGCTCACGCTGCCGATCGCCGTTCCGATCCTCGTCAGCACCGGCGTCGACCTGATCTGGCTCGGCGTCCTGGTCATCCTGGCGGTCGAGATCGGCCTTCTGACGCCACCCTTCGGCATTGCGGTGTTCGTCGTCAAGGCGACGCTCGGACCGACCAGCCCGGTCACGCTCGGCGACATCTTCGCCGGGGCGGCACCCTTTGCCGCGATGATGCTCCTCGTCCTCGTCATCGTCTTCCTCTTCCCGTGGCTCGCCACGGCCCTCATCTGACACAAGGAAAAGTTCCGATGGCCAAATGGCAATACACCAAGGGCATGCACGACCTCGGAAACGGCTGCTATGCCTATCTCGTCCCCGACGGCAGCTGGGGCTGGTCGAATGCGGGCCTGGTGGTCGACGGCGACGCCACCCTGATGGTCGACACGCTTTTCGACCTGAAGCTGACCGGCGAGATGCTCGCGGCCTACCGCGCCTCGATCCCGGCCGCCAAGAAGATCGACGTCCTCGTCAACACCCACGCCGACGGCGACCATACCTTCGGCAACCAGCTCGTCGAAGGCGCGCGCATCATCGCCACGCAGGGCACCGTCACCGACTTCGCCCGCTTCGACCCCGCCCTGGTGCAGAATATTTGCATGAACGCCGAGCAGTTCGGCAGCGCCGGCGTGTTCATGCGCGAATGCTTCCGGCCCTTCGACTTCTCCGGCATCACGCTGACCCCTCCGACCGAGACTTTTTCCGGGTCCATGGACATCATGGTCGGCTCGAAGAAGGTCCAGCTGATCGAGGTTGGCCCGTCGCACTCACTCGGCGATGCGCTGATCTACGTGCCCGACGACAAAGTGCTTTATACCGGCGACATCCTGTTTACCGGAGGGACGTCGATCGCCTGGTACGGGCCGGTGAAGCGCTGGATCGACGTCTGCGACCGGGTGCTCGACATGGATGTCGAGACGATCGTCGCCGGCCACGGGCCGATCTCGACCAAGGACGACGTCCGCGACCTGCGCGACTATCTCCAGCACGTCACTGACGAGGCGCGGCCGCTGTGGGAGGCCGGAATGGACTATCTCGCCGCAGCCTACAAGGTCGATCTCGGCAGGTGGAAGGATCGTGAAGACGCCGAGCGCGTACTCGTCACCGTCCAGACGCTATTCGACGATTTCGACGACGCGCCGCAGCGGCCCGTGCGCCCGCCGATCCCCTATTTCGCCGAGATGAAGAGCTTCCGCCACCATCTCGGCCGCGGCCCGGTCCACGAGGCCTACTGCAAGGCCTGCGGCCTGAAGCACGACGCTTACTGAGAGTCGCGATGTCATCCCTCCCATCAATCGGATTCGTCGGCCTTGGCGCCATGGGAGCGCCGATGGCAATGCGCTTGCTCGGCGCCGATTTTCCACTCGCCGTCTGGAACCGCTCGCCGGAGCGCGCAGCTCCGCTCGCCGCCGCCGGTGCCCGGCTGGCCGCGGCGCCGGGCGAAGCCGCCGCCGACAGCGACGTTGTGATCTCGGTGCTGTTCGACGATACGGCGGTCTCGGACGTTGTCTTCGGTAAAGACGGCCTTGCGGAAGCCATGCGTCCCGGCGCGATCCATCTTTCCTGCTCGACGATTTCGCCTCCGCTTGCCGACAGACTCGAGGAGGAGCACGGCCGCCGCGGCCAGCACGCCGTCTCCGCACCGCTGCTCGGCAGCGCGGCGATGGCCGCTGCCGGCACACTCTACCTCGCGACCTCCGGGCCGGCGCAGGCGATCGAACGTCTCGCCGCGGTCTTCGCCGCGCTGGCGCAGAAGACGCTCGTCGTCGGCGAGAGGCCCCGCCACGCAGTGGTCGCCAAACTCGCCAACAACTTCCTGCTCTTCGCGGTCACCGAGGCAATCGGCGAGGCGCTGGCGCTGGCCGAAAAGTCCGGGCTGCCGCGCGCGGCGATGATGGACCTGATGTGGGAGACGGACTTCGGCAAGCGCATCTTCGCCGTCTACGGGCGGAAGGTGCTCGACCGCGCCTTCGAGCCGGCCACCGCGCCGGCGCGGCTGGCGATGAAGGACCTCGACCTCGCGCTCGCGCAAGGCGCCGCGAGCGGCGCTTCGATGGCCGCGGCGGGGCTTTTACGCGAGCGGCTGGCCGAGACGATCGCGCGCGGCTGGGGCGAACTGGAGTTCGCCGCGGTCTCCCTGCTCACCGATGCCGAGAGCGGCCTGCCGGTGCCGCACGGACGTTTGTCGACGAAGGGCAGCCGATAGGCGTGACCACGCACCATCTGCGCGGCGGCATCCTCGTAATGCGGCGATGGACCAGAAACAAACGATTGTTTATGCAGGCGCTGCATTTCTCGGCGACGACAGGATATGGTCGCGCGGCATCAAGATTCGCAGGGAGGCGTCGTTGTCGAACATCAGCGTTCTGGACGGCGAGTACGACTACATCGTCGCGGGCGCCGGTTCGGCGGGCTGCGTGCTGGCCAACCGCTTGTCGGCCGATCCGAAGAACCGCGTGCTGCTGCTGGAGGGCGGTGGCCGCGACAACTGGATCTGGTTCCACATCCCGGTCGGTTATCTCTTCGCCATCGGAAATCCGCGCGCCGACTGGCTGTTCAGGACCGCCGCGGAGCCCGGCCTCAACGGCCGCGCCCTCGCCTATCCGCGCGGCAAAGTGCTGGGCGGCTCATCCGCCATCAACGCCATGATCTATATGCGCGGGCAGGCGCGCGACTATGACGGCTGGCGGCAGATGGGAATGACCGGCTGGGGCTGGGCCGACGTGCTGCCCTTCTTCCTGAAGCATGAGGACCACCAGGACGGCGACGGCCCGTTCCATCGTTCCGGCGGCGAGTGGCGCGTCGAGCATCCGCGCATCCGCTGGGCGATCCTCGACCGGCTGCGCGACGCCGCCGAACAGGCGGGTATCCCGCGCATCGACGACTTCAACACCGGCGACAATTCCGGCTCCTCCTACTTCCAGGTCAACCAGAAGACCGGTCGCCGCTGGAGCGCGGCGCGGGCTTCCTCAAGCCGGTGCTGGGGCGGCCGAACCTGCGCGTCGAGACCGGCGCGATCGTCGACCGCGTCGAGATCGAGGGCGGCCGCGCCCGGCGGATCGTCTACGTCAAGGACGGTCGCCGCATGACCGCCACCGCGCGCGGCGAAATCGTGCTGTCGGCGGGCGCTGTCGCCTCGCCGGTCATCCTCGAGCGCTCCGGCATCGGCCGTCCCGACATCCTCAAGGTCCGCGGCGTCGAGCCGCTCGTCGCCCTGCCCGGCGTCGGCGAGAACCTGCAGGACCATCTGCAGATCCGCCCGATTTACAGAGTCAGCGGCATCCGCACTCTGAACGGCGACTACAAGAACCTCTTCCACCGCGCCATGATGGGCTTCGACTACGCGTTGCGCCGCCGCGGGCCGCTGACCATGGCACCCTCGCAAATGGGTGCTTTCGTCCGCTCCTCGCCCGAATACGAGACCGCCAACATCGAATTTCACTTCCAGCCGCTGTCGCTCGACAACTGGGGCGACGGCCTGCACCCGTTCGAAGCATTCACGGCGAGCGTCTGCAATCTGCGCCCCACCAGCCGCGGCTCGCTGCACCTCGCCGGCCCAGACGCGACAGCGCAGCCCGACATCCGGCCAAACTATCTGTCGACGGAGGATGATCGCCGCGTCGCCGTGGAGTCGCTGAAGTGGGCGCGACGCATCGTCTCGCAGCCGGCGATGGCGCCTTACCGGCCGGCGGAATACAAGCCCGGCGCCCATGTCGCCTCCGACGAGGACCTCCTCGTCGCCGCAGGCGATCTCGGCACGACGATCTTCCACCCCGTCGGCACGGCGCGGATGGGCCCCGACGGCGACGAGCGCGCGGTCGTCGACGGACGACTGCGGGTGCGCGGCGTTTCTGGCCTGCGCGTCGTCGACGCCTCGGTCATGCCGACGATCACGTCGGGCAATACCAACTCACCGACCATCATGATCGCCGAGAAGGGGTCGGCGATGATCCTGGAGGATGCCCGCGCCGCCGGCTGATGGCGCGCCGTCAGGCCAGATGCGCCAGCGCTGCGTCCGGGAAGCTGGCGAGCGTGCGCTCGATCTCGGCGCGCGACATCAGGCAGAACGCCGTGCTCAGACCGTCGGCGAGCGCCGCCGTCCTGGCGGTCACCGACACCAGCCGCCAGGCGGGCGCCGCGGGCTTGCCGCTCCGCGGATCGAGGATGTGCCCCACCCTGCCCTCGGCATCGAAGGCGGTGCCGAGCGGCGCCGAACTCGCCAGCGCCGCGTCACGCAGGTCGATCGAGCCGGCAGGCGCACCACTCCCGTCGTCGAACGAGACCGGCCAGGCACCGCCGTCGGGATGGCCTCCGAGCGCCCGCATCTCGCCGGTATTGACCAACACGTCGGTCAACCCCTCAGCACGCAGCAGCGCGGCGACGCGGTCGGCTACGTATCCCTGGGCAATGCCGTTGAGGGTTATCGCCATGCCAGGCCGGGCGAATGCGATCTGCCCCGCCTCAGCCGAAACGCCCGACCAGCCGACGCGCTCCAACGCCCGGTCGATGGCGTCGGCGTCCGGCGCGCGCCCGCCGGCGAATGCCTCGGCATAGGCCGCCCACAATGGCTGAACCGTCGGGTCGAACAGTCCGCCCGTCGCCGCGTTCAGAACATCGCATTGACCGAGCAGTTCGAGGAGTTCGAACGGCGGCGCGTCGAGGCGCCCGTCGGCGTTGAGTCGGGTCAGGACCGATTCGGCGTCATAGAGGCTGAAGATCCTCTCCAGTCGCGCGATCTCGGCACGGCAGGCGGTGATGATGCGCCCGGCCTCAGGGTGTCGGAGCGAAATCGACGCCTCAGCGCCGAGCGCAACGCCGCGCCAGCGTGTCAGCGGCGTCGCGGCGCCGGCCGCCATGGGTAGTCCGGCAATCGCCGCGCCCAGCGCGGAGGCCGAGATCGCCACGAAGCGGCGGCGGGTGATGGTGGCGGAATCCTGTGTCAATGGTCCTGCTCCGTCTCGGGAGGGAGGAAGTTGCCGTCGGCGTCGGTGGCAAACTCCACCGGCGTCAGCACGTCCTCGTCTTCGATCTGCGCGAGTTCGCGGATCTCGCCGCCATTCTCGGCGACGAAAGCCTCCGCCTTTTGCCGCGCGGAAAAGGGTACGAGTTCCGGCGCGCCCATGCCGCCCGTGATCCGCGACCCGACGACGAACAGCGCCTTGTCGGCCAGGATCCAGTTGTCGACGCCGGGCTGTTCCCAACTCGCCGCCGGCGCGCCCATGTCGGAGACGTAGACCGTGCGGATCGCGTGCGACTGCTCCGGCATGCGCTGGTAGGCGATGGCGTCACGCACCTGGCTGAAGAACAGCGGCTGCGGCAGCCCGTCGAGGTGCACCTGCGCCTTCGGTCCGGGATGCTCAGTCAGGTTCATCTGGCAGTAGTGGCCGAGGGCTTCCTCGGTCATCGTCACCGCCTTGGGGATGGACGCCGTCGTGTCGTCGCTGCACCCGGCCAGCGCAAACAGTGCGGCGAACAGAACCATCTTCGCCTTCATGGTGTCACCTTTCGGAAGGCCGCGACCGCAGCCAGGAAAGCCGCCGCCGGCCAGAACAGCAACGAGGCGAGCGCCTGCGCGGGCGGAATCGTGTTCGCCGCGCCGGCGATGCCGGCGGCCGCGGCCGTCGCCTCCGAGGCGGCGAGGTTGTAGAGGCGGAACGCGTCGGCCGGATTGGCGAGGATCAGCCACGGGAAGACGGCGGTGGTAAAGGCGCCGCCGCCGTCGGCGACGACGCCGGCAAGCAGGCCGAGATCGTAGAGGACGATGAAGACGAGCCAGAGCCCGATGGCGAGTCCGGCCGCCGCGCCCGGCCGTCGCGCCACGGCAGAGATTGCGTAGGCGAGGCCGAGGAAGGTGGCGCCGAGCAGCAGAGACGTCCAGAACAGCCGCGCCAGCGCCGGAAAGCCCTCCGAGGCGCGCGGATCCATCCACATCGCCGCCGCCGCCGCAATGGCGTAGCCCGCGCCGACGGCGATGGCGAGCGTGGCGAGGTGCGCGGCGAACTTGCCCGCCAGGATTTCCGGCCGCGACACCGGATAGGTGAGCACGAGCGGCAGCGTGCCGCGCTCGACCTCGCCCGCGACGGCGTCGAACGCCATTAGCAGCGCCATCAGCGGCACCAGGTAGACGGCAAGGCTGGTCAGGCTAGCCACCGTGACCGACAGCTTGTCGGCGCCGAGCTGGCCTGTCGGCGCGCTGCCCGCAGCCGACAGGACCAGGGCGAACAGCGCCATCATGACGACGGCGATCGCCACCCAGCGGTTGCGAAGCGCGATGCGGAATTCGGAACCGGCGATTGCCGCGACGCGGTTCATGACGGGACTCTCCCGCTGAAGTGGGCGTAGATGTCTTCGAGGCTGGGCGGGATCACGTGCACGTCCTCGACCAGGGTGCCGAGCTCGGCGATCTGCCCGAGCCGGGCGAGTTTCTGGTCGTGGTCGCACACCAGGTCCACGCGGGTGCCGTTGTGACGCTCGCCGGCGAGCCGTCGGGCCACCTCGTCGGCGGCGTCCGGTCGTGCCGAGACCTGTAGGTGGATCGGCAGCGCCGCCACCCGGCGCAGATTGGTCAGCGTGTCGTCGGCCACCAGATGGCCGCGGCTGAGAATGGCGATGCGGTCAGTCCGCGCCTCGACCTCAGTGAGCGCGTGGCTCGACAGCAGGATTGCGGCGCCGGTTTGCGCCAGTTCGTCGAGCAACGCGTAGAACTCGCGGCGCGAGACGGGATCGAGCCCGCTGGTCGGCTCGTCGAGCACGAGCAGCCGGGGCCGGCCAATGAGGGCCTGGGCGAGCCCGACGCGCTGGCGCATGCCTTTCGAATAGGTGCCAATGCGACGTCGCCCGGCCTCGCCGAGGCCGACGCGATCGAGCAGGCCCTCCGCATCGGCCGGGTCCTCGCCACGCAGACGAAGGTAGCAGCGTAACTGCTCGACGCCGGTAAGCGCGGGGTGGAAGGCGACGTTCTCCGGCAGGTAGGCGGTGGCGGCGCGCGCGGCGTGGCTCCCCGGCCTTGCCTCGACGATATGGATCTCGCCGCGGTCAGCGGGAATGAGCCCCAGAACGATCTTCATCAGTGTCGACTTGCCGGCGCCGTTGTGGCCGAGCAGCGCCACCCGCTCGCCAGGCGCGACCGCCAACGATACGGAAGAGAGCGCCGCGTTGCCTTCGAAGGTCTTAGTGACCTGCGACAGGGTCAAGGTCTGCATCTTCTGTCCTCTTCTGCAGCCACGCCGGCTGCGCCGCTGCTTCCATCTCCGCGACCGGCGCGGGAACTGCGATTTCCGGAGCGGCCATCAACGGATGGCTGTCGACGACGCCGCCGGGAAGGATGGCGGGGAACGTCGCCTGGCTCCAGCGCACCAGCTGCACCGCCGGGGAACCGAGCAGCAGCTTCGCGGCCGGCTGCGACCACAGGATGTGATCCATCAGGTCGTTGGGGCGGAACGGGCTGTCGGCGAGGCCGTCGCCGTCGAGGTCGAAGGCGGGATGATCCGACCAGTAGTTGCCGCGGCCCCCGTCGCTCCATTCGATATACCGGGTGCCGACATATTTAACCTGGTTGCGATTGCCGATGAAGGCATTGCCGCCAAGCCGGTTGCGCTCCGAGCCGGCGGTGAAATGGATGCCGATCTCGCAATTCTCGAAGCGGTTGCCGACGATGGCGTTGCGGTGGGCGTTGTAGATGAAGGTGCACTTCTCGGTGCCGCCGCGGACCAGATTGCCACGCATGTCGACGTTGTTGGCGTAGTTCAGCATGAAACCGTGGGCGCGGTCGCGCAGCGACAGGTTGTCGTGCACGACGATCCGGTTGGAAAACATCAACGCGAAGCCGAGGTGGTTGCCGATCGAGACGTTGCCCGAAACCTCGCTGTCGTTGGTGTACATGTAGTGGACGGCGAAGCGCAGGTCGCGGAACAGGTTGTTACGGTAGGTTCCCTTGCTCGACGCGTTGGAGAAGATGCCGTCGCGGCCGAAGCTGATGTCGTTGCCCTCGATGACGGTGCCCGGCGCCTTCCACACGTAGATGCCGTTGCCACGGTCGTTCATACGAAAGTCGGTACGGCCGACGATCGTGTTGCCTGTGACGACGCTGTCCAGCGCGCCATGTACGTCGACGCCGTGCAGGTTGCCGACGATGCGGTTGTCCTCGATCCGCGCGCGGGTCGCCGGCGGAATCAGGCGGACACCGGAATCGATACGTTGGTGCGAACTCCCCGAACCGCGGATTTCCAGCCCGCGAACCGTGACGTCCGTGCCGGTGACGACGATGACGCTGCCCTCTCCGTTGCCTTGAACGATGGCTCGACCGGCGCCGTCAAGGGTAACAGGCCGGTCGAGCACCACCGGGCCGTCGTGACGGCCGGGTTCGAGCAGGAGCACGTCGCCGGGCTCGGCCTCGGCGACGGCCCTGGCGAGCGCTCCCGGCTCCGCCGGTACGACGCGCTCGCCCGCCACCGCCACCGCGCATGCGGCGGCAATGACCAACGCTGCGATCGCCGAGCGGAGGAACCGGGTGTGCACCATGGTCAGGCAGCCTTCGGTTCGACGAACATGCGGCCGCGCATTTCCATGTGGAGCGCGTGGCAGAACCACTGGCAGTAGTACCAGTAGACACCCGGCTTCGCCGCCGTGAAGGTCACCGAAGCGGTGGCCTGCGGCGCGACCTCCATGGCGATGCCGTGGTCGCCCAGGCAGAAGCCGTGGGTCAGGTCCTCGACGTCGTCCATGTTGGTGACGTAAATCGTCACCTCGTCGCCTTCCTTCACCGTGAACTTCTCCAGGCTGAAGGCCGGCGCGACCGAGTGCATGTAGACGCGCACCTTGTTGCCGTCGCGGATGACGTCCGCACCCCAGTCGAGGTCGACGCCGTCCGCCTTGGCCTGCTGCCGGGCATCCTCCCACATCGGGTCGTTGCGGTCCCAGACGTGGAGCGGATTGAGCTTCGAGCGATGGACGGCGATGGAGTCATGCGGCTCGGCGAAGGTCGGACCATCGTGGACGAGCGTCATCTTGCCGCCCTCGAGCGAGAAGAGCTGCTCGTTCTCGGGCTTCAGCGGTCCGACGTTGATATAGCGGTCCTTCGAGAACTTGTTCATCGAGACCAGCCACTTGCCGTCAGCTTCGAGCGTTTCGCCCATCGACGTCTTCAGGTGACCGGGCTGGTAGTGCACGTCCACCTTCTGGATGATCGGATCCACCTTCTCGCCCGCATAGGCCTGGATCGCCTTCTCGATGTTCCACTTCACCACCTGGCTGTCCAGGAACAGCGAAGTGTAGGCGTTGCCCTCGCCGTCGAACGCGGTGTGGAGCGGCCCGAGGCCGAGCTGCGGCTCGGCTACGACGACCGAGCGCGGCTCGGCCTCGTCGTTGAACACGGCGTCGAGCTTGGTGACGTCGATGACGGTGACCGTCGGCGACAGCTTTCCGCCGATGCACAGGTGCTTGCGGTCCGGCCCCATGTTGCAGCCGTGCGGGTTGTTGGCGATCGGGATGTAACGCGTGTACTTCTTGTTCTGGCCCTTGCGGCCGTCGAGCACCTTGACGCCGTTGAGCTCCTGGAAGTCGCCGGCGGCGATGCCCTTCTCGATCTCCGCGAGGTTGAAGACCACGACATGGTCCATCTCGGACGCAGTCATATCGGCGAGCGTCATGCCCATCTCGGAGTTGTAACTCGTCGAGAAGGCATACTTGCCGTCATAATCGGCATCGGTATTGTCGAGGTTGCCCGACACAATCACCTGCCACGCCACCTCCATCTTGTCGGCGTCGACCGCGGTGAAGATGTTCACGTACTGGCTCGGATCGTCGAGGATCTTGCCGTCGTTGACCAGCGGACCCTCGTCCTCGCCGTTGGCGAAGATGTAGTTGGTGCGCGGCCACTTCTGCGGACGCATGCCGTGGATGGCCTTGGCGTTCGGAATCTCGAGGATCTTGTCCGGCTTCATGACGTCGCAGCGCACGCGGGCGACCCGCGTGTTGGCCTTGTCGTTCATGAACAGGTAGCGACCGTCGTACTTGCCCTCGGTGTAGGACATGTGGATGTG
>CAJPFN010000024.1 GCA_905339215.1 Rhizobiaceae bacterium | reverse complement strand
CGAAAGAACAGTTTCGTATCGCCTTCGAGGCCCGCCGGCCGATCAATCACGCTGCGCACGACCTCTCGCACAAGGTGTGCCTTTCGCCACGCCGCCGCTAAACGCAAGGGGTGCCAGGGTGCGACGATGGCCGCTGCAGCACCATCACCGACAGGCGCCTGACCCAATTCCAACAGAGGGCGAAGCAACAGTTCTTTGTTCCGGTCTCCTGGGGCGTGCTTTCGCACTGCGTCCAGCAAGTCGGCATAGGCGCTCGCCTGTTCGCGGCATGCCAGGTTTAGCGCTCCCTCTTGCCGAAACCCAATGATTGCGTCCTCGTACCGCTCGCGGAATGCCTCAAAAAGCGCCTGCAATTCCTCTGCACCGTCCCGGCCGACAAGATTCTGGTCCAGTGCAGTCTTGAGATTGGCCTTCCAGATGAGCCCAAGATCGCGTTCCCGCCGATAAGTAGGGACAAGCGAGCCTCGATCGCGATCATACCCTGGCACCAGAGTCCTGACGTCCGAAAGATCAATCGACCCGGGCCGGCGGCCCGAAGTTCCGGGCTCACGGCCGCATCGTAGCGCGACGAACGGGTGCTGGCAGAGGCGCTCCCAATCGTCGGCCAGCTGGGAGGAAATAACGTCCGGCCGGTACTTCCAGATGAGTTGTGCCGACGCGGTCGAGGTGCCCCCGTCACCATCGGTGGTTTCCAACTCGAGGTGGAAGCGCAACTGAAGTGCCGCCTTTGCGACAGACCTGTTGGCCGCGGACTTGTCCTTGCTGTCTCTCCAGCCCTGAAGGACGGCGGGATAATCCATCAGGGCGCCAAACTCGATCGCCACACCCGGCCCAAGCAGCTGTTGAAGACCGGCATAACGCAGGGAGAAGTAAAGACCCGCTTCCGTGTTCAGGTTGCGAAGGTCCCTCTTGGTGGCGCTATCGCACCGGATCGTCAGATGCCGCCGCACGCCCGGGTTCGAACGGGCATTGAGGGTTTCCATCATCAGAGCGAGCCCGGAGAGAAACTCGTCGGTCTCAAGGGGGCGTCCGAATATGAACTTGTCCCAGGAGGACTTGAGCTTGCGGTCTTCGCGGATCTCGTCCCGGTGACGTTCGTAGAACGCGATATCTTCCTCTTCGGGCGCGCTCGTCGTCTTTCGTTTGACCAGGAGTTCGAGATACTCCTCATCGTCAGCGGAGAGCAGGTCAGGCGGGCCCTCAGCATAGAATCGCTGCGTATCCTGTCCGAGATTGGCCTTCTCTCGAGCGAGCCCTTCGAACAGCGGCTTGATGTGTTCCCACTGACAATTAGCCAAGGCTTCCGAGCTTGAGTTCCAGCCCGGCCGGCTTTCGATGAAGAGCTCGACTACCGGATGCACCAGCACCGGGATGACGTCACGTGCCTTCTCATATGCATCCCGAAGTTCTGTCTCGGAGATGACGATCTGATTGGGATTTTGCTTGAGAAGATAGGGGTGGCGCTTGCGGCGCAGTCCGACGAATTCGCGTCGCCACGCCGACGGATGGCGCCGCGAGCGATCCTTGATGCCGGCAAAGGCGGCGGGGTCGCGCGGCAGCTGCAACGCCGGGAGCGCGTAACCTAAGGCCTCGATGATCGGATATCCTTCGTCAATGACGGCCTCGCGCGTCGACACAACGTAGCGGGCAAACCGCTCAAGTGCGGTGGACCCTACCTGAACCAGTCCAGCCAAAGACTTTTCCCAATAAACTCTCGCCTCATCGGTTAGGGCCAGGCCTGCGCTCGCCGCTGAAACCCAAGCAGGCAGTCTCTCCATCAACTGCGCCGAGCCCACGGGCGTCACTTCATGAAGGGACATATCCTCAGCCTGTCCCTCTTCGGCGGTCGCATTGGTGATCAGAAAGGCGAGCTTGTCGCAGTCAGCGCTGCGATAGAACGTGGCGTTGCGCTCTGTGAGAATCGTGTCAGGAAGGGCGTGCCCTTCAAAAAGTGCCTTTGGGAGCTTGATTTCGACACGCTCGGTCAAGAACGGGTCTGCCAGTACTGCTCTGGTGACGGCCACAGTCTGTGCAACGCTGAGTCCGTCTAGAAGGAAGCGTGCCGTCCCTGCCTGGGCCGTGTGATCGCTCAGCTCTTCTTTGAGGATTGAACAAGCCACCGTCCCAATCAGTTCGTGAATATCCATCGTCGCCGTCACATTCTGAGGGAAAGGGGGTTTTCGACATATGCGCAGGCATCCGAGAGTCGTCGGAGCATTCCGAGGGTGCGCAGGCGCCGCTCCAGACGCGCCGAATTCAGTTGGAAAGACTTCCGGTCAAATTCATCGTCTGTGAGGACCTGAACCGCTTCCCGCTCTCCAATCACCAGGCCATAGCGTTGGTAGAGAAGTTCGAGGAACTCGCTGTAGTCCATCCGGGTTGGGACGTTGGCCAGGATCAACGACTTCAGCAAAGCGTCCGTAGGGGCATAGCGCAACTGGTTTGTGCCGCGCCTGGACACCAGGCCGCAACCAGCTCCGTATGACCGGTGAACGGCCGCAACGTGCTGGCGGTGCCTGGCCTGCGCGGCCCGCTTAAGATCGACCAGGAGTGCGTTTGCGTCTGTCGGCCCGCCGTAGTCGTCGTCGCCCGGCCAACGGACCGTATCGACCAGCAGCCTTCTGCAGTCGGCGAACGGCGTCTCGCCGCTCTGGCGACGCTGCCATTCCTCGCTGCGGCCAATCGCATCGATGTAGGCGTCGACCGCTCGCGACGGCAGCGTATCATTCATCTGGAAATTAGAGATGGAGAGCTCGCGCACGGGCGTACGTCGCGGAGCCAACACCTCGCAAATGAAGTGCGGTTTGCCGGCGAAGCAATAGTCAGCAGCCACGAGCAATTGATATCGCAGCAGATGGAGGCAAGTCAGGGCCGCCAGGTGAGGGTAAGTATCGAACCGGGGAAGGGGCCCCCGAAGCAGGGCCAGCCAATCCTCCGCCAAATCCTCGAAGGTCTGATGGCTCGCATAAGGCAGATAGCTGTTACCGCGGGTGGACTTGTCCTCCTCATAATCAGGCTCGAGCAGACCCAGCAGCTGATCGCAGGGATCGCCATCCAGCATCTTCGCGATCTCCGGCGCTAACTCGCGCGCTCGTCCTGAACGGCAGAGCATCTGATAGACCAGTTCGCCCGGAAGCCCGAAATTGATGTATTCGCGGGAGGCGGAGTTGTTCTTGACGTTGAGATCCTCATAAAGAGCGTGCCGACCGAATGGGAACACAAAGCGCGACGACCATCGCTTGTTGGACCCGTTCTCGATCGTCGTGCCGCGCAGCATCGACACCATGGCGACGAAGTCAGAGAACGAGCTAAATCGCTTCCGCAGGTAGGAGAAGTCGCGCACTGGCACAGCCTGCGCCCGCTCTGCCATGGCAGTTAGCCACTTCTCCCACGCGGCGCCATCGGCTAGACCTTCATCGGCGATTCGCAGCAGCGGTTCGTTGTTGTAAAGAATGTTGCGCACATACATGCGCTGTGCCGGCTTGAAGCGAAGTGGATAGGGCTGGCCACCGTCATCGAACAACGACCGATCGCGTTCCTTAGCCTCCGCGACCCCCAGCAGCTCGAGGAAGATCAGCCAGGGATTGGTGGTGTCCCAAAGTCGATGCCCCCAGATCTGTTCGTCGATCCACATGTCATTGTTGGGATGATCGTTCCTGGGGGGTGGGGGTAGGGTCTCAAGCACGGATCACCTCAATAACGTCGTCGACCGGCTCACCAGCGCTATTGAGGCTGAGGATCCTGAAGCTGAGATCGGTTGACTCGTCAGGCGGGCGGGATCGCGCCAGAGCGGCCAGTATCGTGCTTTTGAAG
Source organism: Rhizobiaceae bacterium (assembly GCA_905339215.1). Lineage (GTDB taxonomy): Bacteria > Pseudomonadota > Alphaproteobacteria > Rhizobiales > Rhizobiaceae > DUSC01. The sequence goes on along the minus strand of CAJPFN010000024.1, from coordinate 138,106 downwards.
GCGAGGATGTCTTCGTGGCACTCTTTGGAGAAGCTGCCCGGCAGAGCGCCCCCTGCAACTCTCATCAGGAACTCGTATCGAACCAGGTTGAGCTCAAGCCGCACCTCAACGCCGCTATCGATCTCGACGATCAGCATCGGCAAAGTGCCTGAGCGAAGCTCTACCTTCTCGTGGCGGCGGGGCGCCACGCTGATCCGCTCCACCAGGATCTGACTGAGCCCCGCGGCTGAACCTGAAAGACCCGCCGCTATGAGCAATTCGCGGTCCGTGGTCACCAGCATGCCCGTAAAGATGCGATTGAGGCCGTTGACCAAGCGCCCCAGGATGGCGCGGCCGACGCGCCCATTGTTGTTCAGAGGCGTGACAACCTCGCGCAGGAATTCGCCGGCGTGGCGGAAAACAGTCAGGTCCCAAAGACGCAACTCTTCGGACTGGTCGTCGGGGATCTGGAAGAAGATTGCCCGCCGCTGCGCCTGGAGACTAGCCAGGAATGGATGCTCGCCTTCATGCGTTGCGTCGGGCCGTTCAAGATAGTCGTTTCGCAACGCCGACAACTCGTCGAGTGCCTGGGCGGAGAACGCCCTTTCGACGAGATTGACGTAATAGGGCCGCAGGGTCTCGTCAGAAGGTCCGAAGACGAGAACGTTGTCGATCCTGTTAGTGGTCTCGTCTCCTATGCCGAAGCGATTGAGAAACTCAAAAATCTCCAGACTTTCGCGACGAGCGTCGGACAGGTTCGCCCCAAATAGATTCTGAAAGATGTCCCCGGCATGGGCCTTTCCAGATCGCAGCAATGGCCTGATATCGGCCGGCGACATCAGCTTGTCTTTGGCATCAGGGTGCCCCAAAAGCATGTTCGAGATCAGGAGCAGCACGCGCCGGATCGGGGTGTGCAGCTCGTTGAGGTCCATCAATTCGAACAGCTGCCGCAATCGTCCCCGGAAGCGTGACGAGGAAAGAATCTCGAAATTGCGACGAATGGGACAGGCCGCGGAGAAGAAGCCATCCGCTTCAGCCTCCGCGTAGGCGGCCTGCCAACCAGGATGCTCGATGACCGCGTCAAGGGTCAGGTCCAGAATGGTCGCGCAAGAGACCGTGCTGAGGTTGAAAAAAGCAATCTCGCCCTGGCTCGCTGGCCGGGCGTCGACCAAACGAGCTTCGAGAAGGGCGTGCCCCTCGCTTGAGAGTGGCACGTCAGCGGCACGCCGCCAGGTGTCGAGCAGCTGTCCATCATTAGCCGCGATGACGAAAATATTGTCCGGGTCAGGTTCGAAAAAGCTACGATTGATCGCTTCGAGCAGCGCGGGCTTTCCAACCCAGCGGCCATAAGTCCCACTCGCCGGCAACGCTGTCAGGTCCCGGATGATGCCCACAGTACGGGCACGGCCGCCGACCTGGGCCACAATCTCTTGGTAGATTTCGTTCGCTGTCCATTCCCCGGCGTCACCGCCCAGTTCAGTCCAGAGCCGCCCGCAGAGCCGGCTTTTGCCGTCCCCTGCGGTCCCGGTGAGTATTATCGTTCGAGCGTTGTCGGCATCGCTTGAGACCGACGCGAACAGCTCAGTCTCGAGCGGGTGGACGAAGTCCAGCGGCTCGACCTCGTAACGACGGGCCGAGCGCCGAATCTGCTCGTCATACATATTATCGTTTCGCGAAATCGGCCCATATTGCTTGATGAACCTGACCCAGCGGCTCCCCAGTCCGTCCATGCACTCCGCCCCCCCCGGCACCTTCAACCTACCCTCGGTTCATTCACCCAACCGCCCCGCTAGATCGAACAGACGAGGCAACCATCTCGAAGATGGCTGTCGTCCTCGACCTCAAGGCCTCCCAAGGTTTCGACGAGGGATAGGGCCTTGCGGTTGGCTTTTTTTCGCGCCTGAGCCTTCTCCCAATCCGCCTTGATCTTTGCCACCCGTTGGGGTTTTGCCAGCTCTCGCAAAGGCTCGTTCTGGCACCAGAAGAACTGCTCGCCGAACTGAACAGCCTTTTCCTCATACGCCTGAGCGAGCTCGAAATAGCTCGGATGGGTCTCCAGTAACCGCACCCATTCGATCTTCTGCTGGTAAAAGCAGAAGTAGCATCCCGACCGCGAGCGACCCCAGTCCATGTAGGGCGGAAGCCCCAGGCCTGACTCCTCTAGGATGCGCATGATGTCGGCGCGGACGAGCCCGTCGTCCTGAAATGGATAGACCGCCAGGATATTGGGCTTGGTGCTGATATATCCGGTCCGGTTCTCGTCCGCACGGAGGCCCACATAATTTATGACCGGGCCATCTCCGACATAGGCCTCGAACGGCTTCAGCTTGAGCATCTTTGTGCACCAACGCCGATGGTTCGACGGCAGCATGCCTCGATAGACAGTCAGCCAATGATCGAAGCTGTCCACCGGCGTGGTCCGGACGATCGGCTTGCCCAAGATCGCTTCCAGACGGCCGATATAGTCGTATGTCTCAGGCAGCTCCTTGTCCGTGTCGTGGAAGATGTACTCGATCTCCGGCACGCGGTCGCGCAAGTAGATGGCAAGCGCGGCGCTATCCTTCCCCCCAGAGAGGCTCAATATGTGCCGCGGCGGCTCTGCACCCAAGGTGCCTGATAGCGGATGGGCGTAATTAGTGGTCACGGGTAAGCCTCACGTCGGGCACCTCGACTGCTCCGGGCTCCTCAGACGCCGCCTGTCGGACGCGTTCAAGTTCCTGCCACAGCAGATTTGCCAATATTTGGATACGCTGGGTCTCTCCCTGCGGCAGTCGTTTTGCCAAAGCCTGCATCGCCTCCTGGTCGCCGTCATCGAGCGAGACCGGGTGCAGCACTCGGACAAGGTCGCGGCCATCGCCCCTGGTGAGATTCAATCGTATCGCGTCTACGGCGGGACGGTCCTCCGATGAGGAGAATATCGTGCTCTCGACCCTCGCAAAAACCTCCGCCAATGCTCCGATTTCCTCGGTGAAGCGGACCTCATCGCCAGGCAGCCAACGGCTCGGTGGTTTGGCAACGACAAAGCTCGCCAGGGACTCCGCCCACGCCTCATCGTGCAGAGCTGGATCCCGCAAGCGTAAAGCAAAGGCCCGCAGACGGGGCTCCCGCGCGGCCAGGGAAACGCGCGCCGCGCGAGATGCCAGGGCGACACGGTCGAAGTGCGCCGGATCCTGACCGATCGCCTGGCTGGTTGCACTGACAATGCGCTGGATCAGTTCGCCATAGGTATTCTGCAGCTCAGAAACGGCGTCGGTGAAGCGAGAGATGAAATCATCGATCGAGCCGTCACCGCCCTGGTCGATGCCGAAACCCGGCAGCCCACAGGCGCGCGGCAAGTCGGCGAAAAGCAAGCTGGCCGGTTCACGTGCCGAGAGTAGCGCATCGCGTACGGCGAGCGTCGTTGGAGAAAGCGCCTTGGCTCTGCGTGTGTACTCGGGGAGTTTCGCCGCGAACTGGCAAAGCTCGGTGACAACGTCGAGTAGTACCGGCTGGCGGCCTTCGACGCCCGTGGCAAAAAGACTGGCGAGCCTGACAAAGACGTCCGACCGTACGCCCTCAACGCTGCAATGCTGAATCTCGAACGTCTGGGGCGCCTTTGTCAGGCGCAGGAATTCCATCGCTCCGAACTTCGGGAGGAACGTTCCGTTCTCATAGACGGCCAGTTCGTGCCCGTGTTCCTTAATAACAAGCGCCAACAGGATCGGAGCAAGTCCGCTCCGCACGCCGTAAGGACGGCCTGCCAGAGTAGCAAGGATGTCGGCGATCGGAACGCGACAACCGCGGCCCTTTCGCACGAGGTTGAGGATTTCAATCAGGCTAGGCCGCAGATGGAGCGGATCATCCGACTCAGGAGGGGTCTGCAATACAAAGCCGTCACCCTTGGCGACATGCAACGCGCCCCTCTGAAGAACTGACAGATACATCGACTTTTCAGGCGGCGCCTTTCGCTCGTCGATGCCGAGAAGGGCCTTGCCTTCAGCGTTGAACATTCCCTCGATCAGCCGCATGCGAGCTGACGCCGCAGCACTGCTCAAGGCGTTTCGGTTGACCAGTTCGTTGGTCACTCTCGGCGCCAGGGAGTAGAGGTCCGTGCACAATTGGGAAACGATCTTTGGCAGATTTCCAGCGGCATCGAACTCTCTGCCGCGGTAAAGCCACTCCACCCTTTCGCCTGCGCCGACCCGCGTCAGCTCTTCGAACTGGCCTCGCAGGGATTGGCGGGAACGGGTAATTTGACGCTGTACTTCGGCAGCCGCAAAGTCATCGCTTGCGAGGTCGGGCGTATTGCTCTCGACCCATTGCCAGATGACGACATCGCGCAAATACGCGGCGAGATGCCAGACAGGAGGAAGCAGCCCAATGAGGATCGCTGGGTCGCCGGCCACCGCTGGCGCCACGGCCGCATCCCTTGCGAATTTCTGCTGTTCCTTCTGGTCGGCGAGCGACAAGATGATGAGGCCGTCAGCCTCCGTTGGCTTGGCCGCACACGAAGCAACATCCTCCGCAGCCGCATACCGCAGTTCGAAATACCGCATGGTTCCGGTCTCGAGATAGTGCCGGCGGGCCAGCACCATTTCTCCATCGAGAAGGCGGCTCAGTGAAGGACCGACGGCCTCAACCGTCCCAACCGCCCGCTTGGCAGCTTCGACCGCAGCCTGAAGATTGATGCTCGAAGTCGGCCAGAGCCGGAAGGCTCCAGTTCCGCCACGCTCAAATAAGCGTCCTGATCGGCCTAGGCGCCCAATGGCCTCATTGACCTCGCTGGGACCGAACATCGACAGGCAGGCAGCGACGCTCCTGGTCGTGGGAAGCAGATCGTCCACATCCAGGAGGTTCAACATACCAACCGTCTTGAGCACCTTCAATTCGAGCGGTGTTGCGTCAACGCAGCCATCGATCGTGGCGACGATGCGGAGCCACTGATTCTGGAAATTGGCAGCAGACAGCCGGTGCCCGAATGAGCTGCGCACATAGTCGTAGAAATGTGAGACGTCGAACCATGCAGAACCCAAGGGCGTGGCGTCGGCGAAAGCCTGCAAACCCATGGGTTCGCTGGACAGAAGAAAGCCGAAAAGGGAGCGCTCGCTCTGCCCAAATTGGGAAAAGAAGCGGACCATCACGGGCAACAGCGACGGATGTAAAGGGTAAAAACTCGCAGGATCGAGAGAAAGGCCGCGCCCGGCCAGCCAGCCGATGCGAACGGCGCCGTCAAACGCATCGCCGCAACGCGTCCTGACGTCATCGGAAAGCTTGTGCTGGTCGACCCCAAGGGCACCGGTGATCAAGGCTGCGGTATGAACCAGGGGCTGGTCGAAGACGACTTCTTCGAACCTTCCGGCCACCTTGTCCCATTCGTGGCGGAGGGCTAGCGGCAGGCGCTCGGCATATGCCTGAAACCCCTGGTGCAAAATGCCGACGAGCAGAAAGGGTCGATCGCCGCTGCGTGACGCCATTTCGCCCAGACGTTGGAGCGCAAAGACATCTTCATGGTCTGGATGCATCGCCGCGTATTCAAGCAATTTGCCCAGTTCGTCGACGACGAGGAGTACTCCGAGCCCGCGCTCTGAAGCGCGCTTGATCAGTAGAGAAATCAGCTGTTCGAGTGCACGAACCGAACCCTCGTTTTCGCAGGCAGCAAGGCTTGCCTCCAGCCGCGAATTGATGAGGTCAGTGCTGTCTTGCTGTGCCAGGCTTTCCCGCACGCCCCGCGCTACAGCGGCAGGAATGCCCTCGCGACTGCCAGTGACAAGGATCGGGAGAAAACGCCGTTGATCAGGACCATGGTCCCAATCAATTGCTTGCAACACGCGTTGAGCGTCTTTCGCGGCAGGGTCGCTGAGTATGCGCGCCAGGACGAGGGCCAAGCTCGATTTGCCGACCCCGTAGTCCCCTGTGACGCGCCAAGCCCGGCGTCTTGACCCGTCCTCGACGCTCTCGAGTATCCGGTGCAGTGCGTCCGCCATAGGGGGTGTGACGATGTAGCCTTCCAGAGCTGCAGGGTCCAGGAAGTCCTTTTCCAACTGCACGGAGCGCAGAAACCGGCTCGGCGCCGAGAAAATCTCGGCTATTCTTGTTTCGGCCCGTTCAACCATGGCGGATTGCCTTATTTTCATAAACTGCTCTCACGTCCGCCGTGACCTTCCTCTCCCGCGTCAACAGTCCTTGGATGGCGGAAGGGCGATAGCTGAAGCCGTAATGAGCGTCGCGGGAGAGCGCCTCCAACCGCGATCGCACGTCTTCTTCGGGTAGTTTGAATGCCTGTCCTGGTGCACCCGGCGCCGAAGCAATGGTCCGAACCAGCATCGTCTTTTCCGCAGGGGCTACGCGATCCCAATAGTCCAGGACGGCATAGGCGAAGAGATCGTTCGATATCTCCGGTTTGGGCTCCCGGCGAAACGCATAGACCGGTTCCCACCGACCAGTATCGTTGCGGCGCTCACCCGTTTGTTGGAGCAGGCGCAATTCAACAAACGGACCGTCGAGGGAATCCTCAACGCCAACGCGCGCGCCACGTGCGGACTGGTAGGTATGTAGGAATACATCCAGATGCTGGCTCAACGTGACACTGGAGTGGGTGTAGCCCAGACGCTGGGACTGTCTAACGAAGGCCGCCAGCGCCTCTGAGCGGGAAAACTCAGGATAGGGCCACGAGCCCAACAGATAATTCCAGGCGAACAAAGCTGGTGCGGCTGCGGAGCACAGCGCCCAGTGCAGCAGCCAAAGCGTCTTTGTTTCCTCGAGAAACGGATCGCACCCATCCTCTCCGAAGATCACGTCGCCCAATTCAGTGGCGGCGTGGATCCGCTCGGCGCCCGGCCGAGCCACACCCATGGCATCCACCCAGAAACGGAGCGACCGGACCATGTTCTTGCCGATGCCCAATTCAACCATGGCCGCGTCTTCATTGAAGAAGATGCCCGGGTCGGTCTGGATCGCACGGTAGGCCTTGGGAAGCCATGCGTAGCGACAGGCAAAAGTCTCGTGCCCTGAAAAGCGGTAGCCAGGGTGTCCCTCGGTCAGGGCTAGATCAAACATGGTCTGCTCCAGAAAAACTCGCTCGAACGTCACTCGCGGCATTTGCGATCAGCGTGGCGGCCGTTTCGACGTCATTAATGTCGTTGTTCCGGCCAAGGCCAATCCGCAGGCAGCTTTCCAGCTGCGCATCCGGCAGGCCCATCGCCCGCAACACGTGGGACGGCTCTTGCGCTCCTGTGTTGCATGCCGAGCCTGTGGAGATGGAGACATTGCCCCGCAGTCTTGCCAGCACCACGTCGTTGGGCGCGCCCGGGATGGAAACATGCAAATTATGGGGGAGGCGATTGGCTAAGTCCCCATTGACCACCAGCCCCGGTACCAGGGCCAGAAGACGTTCCTGCAAGTGATCGCGCAAGCGTTCGAGGCGAGCGCTCTCTTGTGCCCCCTCAAGCTCCATGATCTCGCATGCCCGACCCATTGCCACAGCGCCAGACACGTTGGGGGTGGGGCTATGGGCGCCCTGCAGCCCAAAAGCCACCGAGCGATCGAACTTCGGAGCAAGGAGAGCGCCAATCCCCTTCGGGCCATAGACCTTGTGTCCGCTCAAGGCGACATAGTCGGGCACTTCGTCGCCGAACTCGAAGGCCATGCGGCCCACGGCCTGCGTGGCGTCGATCAACACAGCCGCTCCATGGGCGTGGCACGCGCTTGTAATCCGCTGCACGGGATAGGTGGTTCCAACCTCGTTGTTGGCAGCCATCACGCAGACGAGATCGACCCCTTGTGAAAACACCCGCTCCAAGCTCGACCAATCCAGTCGGGCCTTGTCGTCGACATCGATCCACGAGCTTTCGACCATGCCCATCCGTTCTGCCCGCAGAACGGTGTCGATGACCGCCTTATGCTCGACGCGAGACATTGCAACGCGCAAAGGACCAGGGTGGGTCGCGATCGCGTGACCAACGGCCAGCTGGATTGCTTCAGTCGAACCGGACGTGAAATGAACGTCGTCAGGCTCGGCCGCAAGAACCGAGGCGACAAGCTCCTTGGCACTGGACACCGCCAGAGCGGCACGCTCGCCGTGAATGTTCTCAACACCATTGGCATTGCCGAAATCTTCGACCATCATTTCGATCGCCACCTGAAGCACCCGGGGATCCACGGGCGTGGAGGCGTGATGGTCAAGATAGATCGGCCTGCTCTTGGTCATGGTCATCTGAGTGACGTTTCTGGAGGCAACATGCTCATTCATGGAAGCAGGCCTTGATCGCACCCGAGCCTTCAACGCGTGGAGCCTCAACGGTGATTTCGATCCGGCATCCCAGATGGGTAAGCCAGCGGAGCAGCTGATCGGTGCTCACGCTGTCACTACGACCCGACAATACCTTCGACAGCGTCGGCTGGTCGGTCGCGCATAACTTTGCCGTCCGAGTCTGGCTCAAGCCTGTCTGTGCGACTACGCGGACCAGAATTGCTCGTAAATCGGTGCGCACGACCTGGGTAACATCCGGGACGTCGCTAGCGATCACCGCCCGCATGCTGGGATGTCCCACAATCGCCCCCACGAATTGATTCGGCAGGACCATTATGGGAAATTTTCCATAGGCCCGGCAAGGAAAACTTCCAGGTTATTACAAGGCAAAGCGAACTACTCACTCATTATTTGTTTTAGCGCGTGTGCAGCGCATGAAGTGGCACGACGCTCCAGATAAAGATGGTTGCGTTCGTTGCTCTGGTTGACAAAGTTGCTCCACACGCCATATTGTAGGACATGGAGTGAGACACATGGCAGACAAAGCGCAAGCCAAAGCTTCGGCCGTCCCCGCGAAGGCTCGCGGCGCGGGCGTTCTGACAATGTTCACCATGAAAGGTGATCCGACCAAGGCGTTGGCCGGCTTTAAGCTCCCAGCCGACGCGCGGGTGGCGATCGTTTCGGGAAAGCCTGAGTCCGTTCGGGCGATCAAAGCATCTGTCCGTGGCCGCGTCGACCGCGTGACGGAGGTCGTGGAGCAGGTCCCGCGCCCTTCGGTGAGCCAGCGAAAGCCCGCGGTAGACAAGTCGGCCTTCGAGCCGGACGCCCGCAGCCGTGCCTTGCTCGAAGGGGTCCGCATTGCGCAGGAGGACTTGCGCGAGGCCGGCGGAGCTTATGACCTGGACCAGGTCCGCACCCTCATGCGTGGTGTCTCCCGTCAGGCAATCGATAAGCGAGTGCAGGAGGGATCCTTGCTTGCGGTGCCTGGCCCGAGCAATCGTCGCAGCTACCCTACGCTACAGTTCAACCGCGACGGCACAGTTGTGCCAGGGCTAAAAGCCGTTCGCGAGGCGCTGCAGACCAGCAATTCCTGGACTGTGCTCAACTTCCTTGCACACACCGATGTGCGGTTGGGAGACCGTAAGCCGATTGAACTGCTGAGGTCGGGTCAATTGGAGCTCGTGCTTGAAGCAGCGAGGCGGCATGGTGAGCAGGGGGCGTGAGCGGGCCGCTTCCTCCCTCTGACCTCACCAGTCGACTACCCGAAGTTGTGGAACTACCAGCGGGGCAGGAGATCCATCGCTTCTACACGGCCAGGTGGAACCCGATCTTTTTTGATCGGTCGCTCGACGGCCGGTTCAATGCGCCGGACGGTTCCTATGGCGTGCTTTACGCAGCAAAGGGAACCTATGGCGCGTTCGCCGAGACATTTTTGCGCACGCCCGGGCGTACCCTCATCGACCCAGGCTTGCTCAAGCGGAAAGCTTATGTTCGCCTCCGCCTCGAACGCGACCTGAAAGTCATCCGACTTGCCGGACCTGGCCTTGCTCGGGTTGGGGCAACCGCCGAAATTGCACACGGCGGATTGCCTTACGACCTGCCCCACGCCTGGTCACGTGCGCTATCCGATCACCCCATTAACGCGGACGGCATCGCCTATCATGCCCGGCACGATGACACAGAGCTTTGCTACGCGATCTTCGAGCGTGCAGCGGATGCCGTTTCCGAAGCTGAGCGCCAACTCGATCTCGATCAGGATTGGTTCTGGCAGATCGCCGAACGCTACGGAGTCGGTTTGGCGCCTTAGGGCAGAACTCTGTTTGTGCACCCGACGAATGGACTGCCCAGTTGCCTAAACTGCATCATTGCCGCCGCAACCTGGAGGATGAGCATTGCTCGTGCTCCTCGCAGCTCAAAGGTCGGGTCACTCAGAAGGACTCTGTGCCGGCCGGGCCCTGACGCTACGCTCCCAATCGAGCTTGATCCAAGCCGGCGCATGATCGCTGGGTTTTTCCCAGCCGCGGGTCTCGACGTCAACATCGGCGCTTTGGAGCAGGCGCGACAAGGATGGGCTGATCAGCAGGTGGTCCATGCGAAGACCAGAGCTTTTGTCATACCCGCCTCCGTACGAGTGGTTCCAATAGGTATAGACGCCCTTTTCCGGATGAATTCGCCGAACCGCATCCACCCAACCATCTTCAAGCATCTCCGCATAGGCTTGCCGGCTCTCGGGGAAGAAGACCGCATCCCCAAGCCATCGTCGCGGCGCGACTGCGTCGATGGAAGTCGGCACGACGTTATAGTCCCCGCACAGTACCGTCGGCGCTCCCGCTTCAAGCAGTTGCTGTCCGTAACTGATTAGGCGAGCAAACCATGAAAGCTTGTAGTCGAACTTGGGACCAGGCGCCGGATTGCCATTGGGTAAATAGAGGCACCCGACGACCAGCCCGCCCACGTCGGCCTCGATATAGCGGCTATGGGTATCGTCCGGATCGCCTGGCAGCCCGCGCCGGCGCTCGAGCGGGTCCATCCCTTTAGCGAGTATAGCCACTCCGTTGTACGATTTCTGGCCATGCCAGATCGCCCCATACCCGACCTCGCGAATGGCTTCGATCGGAAACTTCTCGTCTGAGGTCTTCAGTTCTTGAAGGCAGACGATGTCGTAGTTGGTGGCCGTCAGCCACCTGAGGAGCACCGGCAGCCGACCATTGACGCCGTTCACATTGAACGTTGCGATCCGAACCATCTGCCGGTGCGACCTCGGTTCATTTCTTGCCGAGCTTGTCCTCGACCTTCTTGCGGCTGTTGCCGACCGACTTCACGGCTGACTTGACCTCGGCCTTGGTGGCTCCGGTCTTGCCGGCTTCGTACTTCACCTCATGATCCTGACCACCAGCGACCTTCGCGCGGTCCTGGCTGCGTCCACGTGTTGTTTGAGCAGTGGCCATTACGTCCTCCAACGTTGCGTACCGATACCCAACAACGCCGCCGGACTCTTCAGGTTCAATTCATCCACGCATCGTTGTGGAACAAAGTCCCACGGCTGAGTATTGAATCGGACCATGTATCCGAGTTCCGCATGCCGGCCGTAGAGGCCGCACTCAGCAAAAAGCGCACGCGGCGCAGGGACTCAGAATCTACCCTCAGATACCCACTCCCCACCTTCCGGCCGTTCCAACTCTGCACACTCACCGAGGACATCCCGGTGGGCGCCAATTGGCTCTTTGAGATGAAGTTCGACGGCTATCGCGCCCAGGTCGCTATTTCGGGTGGCGAAGTCGTGGTTTACACGCGCAACGGACATGACTGGACCCGTCAGTTCAAGGTCATCCTGCCGCCGCTGCAGTCGTTGACCACAGGCTCGGCCCTGATCGACGGCGAGATCGTTGCCATCGATAGCCAGGGCCGTACGAACTTCTCGATGTTGAAGACCGGCATTGCCGCCGGAATGCCACTCAAGTTCTACGCTTTCGACCTGCTCGAGCTGAATGGTGAGGACCTTTCCAACCAACCCCTGATCGAGCGCAAGGAACACCTCGCTGACCTTTTGGGCGACCGGGATCCGGACGACAGTCTGCAGTTCTCCACCCACATCGCCGACAATGGCAAAAAGATATTCGATGCGATGTGCACCGGCGGCCATGAAGGGGTCATCGCCAAGCGTGCCGACAGCCGGTATCTCGGCGACCGGACTGCAGCCTGGCTCAAGATCAAATGCACCAAACGGCAGGAATTCGTGGTCGGCGGCTATCGGCCCAGCGACACTGGCGGCGGCATGGCCTCGCTGATCCTCGGCACCTACGAGAATGGAAAGCTGATCTACCGAGGTCGCGTGGGCACCGGGTTCACCGAGGCGATGCGGAATAAATTACTGGCGCAGCTCGAAAAGAGGCGACTCGACAAACCCGCCTTCGCGTCCGTGCCACGCGACATTGCCCGGCGAGCTCGCTGGGTGAAGCCCGAACTGGTTGCCGAAGTCACCTATTCCGAGGTGACCCCTGATGGCAGCCTGCGCCACCCCAGTTTTGAAGGGATGCGGCAAGACAAGCGAGCAGATCAGGTGGTGATGGAAGTCCCCACCGCGCAGGCAGCGCCCGCTACCGCCAACCTCGATCCTGGCATGGGGAAGGAGATCGCAGGCGCCCTGGGCGTGACGCTTAGTCATCCCGACAAGGTCATGTATCCGGACACCGTGGTGACCAAGGCAACGCTCGCGGCGTATTATGCTGCTGTCGCCGAGAAGATGCTGCCTCATATCCAAGACCGGCCTCTTTCGCTCGTGCGCGACACCGATGGCGACCTGCAGAAGACCTTCTTTCAAAAGCACAAGCTGCCAGGAATGCCCAAGGCTATCCATGATGGGCAGCTGGAGAAAATGTCCGGGAAGGAAAGCCGGATCCTTTGGATCGACGACCTGGCGGGCCTGATCGCCGGCGTCCAAATGAACGTGCTCGAATTCCACGTCTGGGGCAGTCTGCGTCAGCAGCCGGACCTCCCTCACCGGATGATCTTCGACATCGATCCAGACGAGGGCTTGGGTTTCGAAGACGTCAAGCAGGCAGCGCTCGACATCCGCGGTGTACTTGAGGCTCTCGGGCTTCAATCCTGGCCGCTGCTGTCCGGTGGCAAGGGAATCCACGTGGTCGTTCCACTCCTCCCCCACGCCGACTGGGAAGCGGTCAAGGGTTTCTGCCAGGACTTCGCCGAACTGCTCGCCCGCACCGACCCGTCCCGCTTCGTTGCCAACATGAGCAAGGCGCGCCGCAAGGGGCGCATGTTCCTCGACTACCTGCGCAACGGTCAGGGCGCCACGGCAATATGCCCGTGGTCCACTCGGGCCCGGTCGGGCGCGACTTGCGCGGTACCAGTCGCCTGGGACGAGTTGCCGACGCTCAAAAGTGCGAACGCATTTGATGTCTTTGCCGCGGCGGCGCGTACCCAGGAGCCCGATCCTTGGGAGGGCTATTTCGACGTCGAGCAGTTTCTGACGGAGCCAATTCGAAAGGCGGTCCGATAACGCGAGTCCTAGATGACCAGCGACATCTGGCGGTCTGCCTCGGCAGCCGATCCGCTCAAATTGGAAAGTGTGACGCCGAGCAGGCGTATTCCCTTGCTGACGGGAAATACCTGTTCGAGCAGCGTGCCGGCTACGGTCGCGAGGTCCGTCTCCGCCGCGACAACCGCGCCGATCGTGCGGCTGCGTGTGATCTGCTGGAAGTCCGCGAACTTGACCTTGAGCGTCACTGTACGACCTTGGATCGATCGCTCCGCGCAATAACGCCAGACCTTGCCGACCAGCGGCGCCAGCTCGTTGCGAGCACTTTCGAGATCGAAGATGTCAGCCGCGAAAGTGTCCTCGGCGCCAACGGACTTGCGCACGCGATCGGCGCGGACAGGGCGCTCGTCGATGCCTCGGGCAATCCAGTAGTAGTAGGGTCCAGCCTTCCCGAACCTCTCCTTCAGGAAGGCTAAGTTCTGGCCGCGCAGGTCGGCGCCGGTCTCAATGCCGAGCCGCGCCATTTTGGCAGCCGTCGCCGGCCCAACGCCGTGAAACTTCCGCACGGGCAAGGCCTCGACAAAAGCCGGTCCCATCTTCGGGGTGATGACGAATTGCCCGTTGGGCTTGTTCTGCCCAGATGCCATCTTGGCGAGAAATTTGTTGTAGCTGATCCCGGCGGAGGCCGTCAGGCCCGTCTCACGCTTGATCTTTGCGCGGATCATTTCCGCGATTGTCGTGGCGACCGGAATGCCCTGCAGATTGTCGGTGACGTCAAGATAGGCTTCGTCGAGCGAAAGCGGCTCGATCAGCGCAGTATGCTCGGCAAAGATCGCGTGGATCTGCTGAGAGACCGCTCGATAGACGTCAAATCGTGGGGGTACGAAGATCAGGTCGGGACATTTGCGCTTGGCGGTAATCGAAGGCATGGCCGACCGCAACCCGAATTTTCTCGCCTCGTAGCTGGCAGCAGCCACTACGCCACGTGCCGCCGAGCCGCCCACCGCCACCGGCTTGCCCCGCAGGTCCGGATTGTCTCGCTGCTCGACCGAGGCGAAGAAGGCATCCATGTCGACATGAATTATCTTGCGAAGGATGGCCGTGTGTCGCTTAGCAGTTAACCGCAAGAATGGGCCCGTTTCGTACAGATTAATCATTTAATTGTGAGAATCCTGCCTGCTTGATACTCAGATTAACTGCAATTGCAGGGAAGACCCCGGCCAGTGGGCTTGGGCTATCATTCGTTCGGTGGTGTCGGTGAATCGGAACCTGTTGTCGCCCACCATGTGACGACGCAGCATTCGGAGCATTTCCGGTCCGGCACGCTCGACGATGGCGATTCCCGCCAGCAGAGCGGGCCGCATGTGAAGCCGAAGGATCGGACTTGCGGGCGTGGGTAGGTTCTCCTGTTCCGCGGCAACGATGCCATCGAGATCGGGAATGATGGCGCCGATCACCCTGAAGCGCCAAAGGTCGCTCTCGCGGGGAATAGGTCTTGGAATGCGTCGCATCAAGAGAAGCCGAGCGATTTCGGCAGGCGATGTCCAGGTCGCGATACCACGTTCGGCCTCGTCGTCGAGCAGCTGTTCGCCCCGACAAGCCGCATCGCGATATTGCCTGAAAGGGGAGGGGAGTTCGCGCCCATCGGTGTCCCGGAACAGACCTCCGCAGACAGGACAGGTAAGGCGCCAGCCAACCAGTTGGCTTCTCAAGATTGGCTCCGGTTCCGTGCGATGGGCGCTGCAGTTCGGGCAGGATTGCTGAGGCCTGACGGCGATCAGTCGGCGTGACGACTGCACGACGTTGGTGAAGGTCATTCGACGCACGACAGCCGGCTCGGTGGCGAACACCTTGGCCAGCCGGATTTCCTGATCGTCACTCAAATGGAGATCGGCGGCTCGCAGCGAATGAGCCTCCGGCAGGCAATGCCGCAGCATGACCAGCGGTGGAACCGCATAGAAGGCGGCATGCCGGTTGATCCAGGAAGACAGGAGTTCGTCTGAATGCGGCGGCAATATAACCGGCAACTTCCGTTGCGGTGCATCCTCCGTCATGCGAATGCCGCCTCGGCATCAAACTCCGGCTCCCAGCTCTCGACCGCTTCGTTCGTAATCTGCTCGCTGCCGTTTTCGATGGCGTCGATCGCCAGGTTGTTGACCATGTGGAAGATATTGGCCGTGATGCCCTCGGTAATCTGCAGGATTCGTCGCAACGATTTTGGCGTGAGCACCGACGGCCGGCGTAGTGGCGTGTTGCGGAGGATCGACGTCACCAAGGTCTCGAACTGCTCGTTCGCGGCCCACCTGTTCAGGGTGAACTGCTCGAACCGGCGGGCAAGCTGGACGTCGCCGCTGATCGCCTCGCGCGCCTCGTTGACGCCAAAGCAGACCAGCGAGATATGCAGACGATTGCTGAGGAAGCGCAGCGTGTTCAGCACTATGCGCTGCTCACGGTAGGTTCCGGCGAGGATGTTGTGTACCTCATCAATGACCAGAACCTGCACGCCGATGGCCTCCATGATCCGCAGCGACGCCTGTTCCATCTGAGCAATGTCTGCGCGTGGCCGCTGCGGCGCGCCGAGAAGCGTCAGGAGCTCGGCATAGAATCGCCTCTCGCCGGGCCGGCTGGTCATTTCCATCGCGAGGACCGGGGTCTTCAGTGTTCCCGTCACCGGATTGAAGCTCGGCGGATGCTCGTCCCGGAAACGCTTCATGATCATCGTCTTGCCCATGCCGCTGTCGCCATAGATCGCAATCGAGGGCATGCGCGTGCCTCGAGGATGGTCGAGGAGCGCGCTCAGACGATCGAGAGCCTGCTTGGCGCGTGGGTAGAGCACCCAGCGGCGCGATCGTATCGCGCGAATGCGCCGCTCGTCCGTTTCGACAAGCAACGCCGCCGCGCCAGCGGTCAGGTGAGAGATTTCATCGTTCATGTCAGCTCAATCCGTATCCTCGACAAAGGGTACGGGTTTGCTGGAGTCGACGCCGCGAAGCGAGCCCCATTCGCGATCTTCCACTCTTGGCTTGCGGCCGACTGCCTTGCCGTGCCGTACTGTAGCCGTCATCCGCTTCGCGTCTTCCACCAACTGGCGCCGAGCTATGGCGGTACGAACGATTGTTCCCATATCGATTTCGCGTTTTCCCTTCGCCAACAGCCATTCTCGCGACGACTTGGCTTCAGCGAGCGTGATCGAAGGCAAGGTGATGTCGGCATATCGTGCCTCCACGAAGTTGCCCGACAGACGCCGGACGAATATACGAGACAGATCTCGCGGGTCATATTTGATCAACAGCCGCCGCTTGCCGGTCCGTCCGACATCCGCAGCCAAGGCGGCGGACCAGTATCGCAATCCAAAGATGTGGATGCCGTTTGGCCGCAGTGTCCGTTCGTCTTCGGGCAGGAAGGTGAGCCAGAAATGCATTCGGTCCTGTGGAAGCCGTAGCGGGATTGTACCTTCATGCTCGCGCCATACAGCGATCGGTGGTCGTTTGAGACTGGCGTGGATCGATTGATGGTAGTCGCCGACAATGTCGAGAGCGATGTAGCGCTCGAGTTCGCGCAGCGTGAATGCCGAATGTCGACGAGAATTGTACTCGCCCAGTTCGTCGGGATTGCTGAATGTTGTGCCGGGAAGCAGGTGAAGCTTGCCCATCTGTGTGCCGATCAGGCGCTCGATGTGCCCCCCAAAGCGGGGCTCGCCGGGAGGCCGCCAGTCAATCTCGATACCGGCATCCTCGCAGCCGCGTTGGAATGCGCGGCTGCGGAAGTCACGGCCATTATCCACATGGAGCCGATCCGGGAGGCCAGCGACGGGCCAGGGGTCTGCTATTTCGCGTTCGCGAAGCCACGCAGATTTATCAAAGACCGAATGCAACAAGCAAAGGCTTGTCGATAGCCGAGATGGTGCCGCCATGGTGAGGTAGAAACCGGTGACCATCCTGCTGCAGACATCCATGGCCAATGTCAGCCACGGGCGCCCGAGCGGTCGACGATCCTCTTCATCAACGACGAAGATGTCTGCCTTGGTGTGGTCAATTTGGACAACCTGCAGCGGTCTCGAAACTTCGAACTTGCCCGGAACGGCAATAGTCGATTTCTCAATCTTCGGTTCTCCGCGCGCCTTGGCGCGCTTGGCAAGATCGACGTCTTCAATGCGTGCGACGATTGTTCTCCGATGAGGTGGCGCCAAGCCTGCAGCGCGACAGCTCGCGTTCACCTCACGCACCAGAGCTGATACGGACGGGCGGTTCTTCTTCAGGTAGAAGCGCTTGATCTCGGCCCGGATGATTTCGTCGCGCGCTTCGTCGAGAACCCTGTGGCCGACGGGGCGGCCGGCCTTGCGTCCGACGAGTGATAGAACGGTCCCGCCTGCTCGGAATAGCTTCAGCAGGCGATACGCTGATGCCTGGCTTAGCCGAAGCTCGTCGGCAAGGTCTCGTATCTGGGCTGTCGTTGTGGGACCGGACACTCGACGCAGAAACTCGCGGATCACATCCGCCTTACGGCAGGCGTCATCCCAGTCTACGTCATCGATTTCTTCGGCAAACGGCTCGGACATCGTGGTCCCCGACGCAAAAACATGAGATCGATCATTCTCACATTAAGTGCTAAAATCAAGCAATTATTATCATAATTAACTGCTAATTATCAAATTAGGTGCCCGCGTAACGCCTTGAACTCATTGCAAGCCGATTCTTGAGGTTTAATGGAAAGGCACAACCGAACTCTGCAGGCAGTTTTCGTCCTGCCCGTCGCGCGAGGTCGAGGGCAATCTCGGCCAGATCGGTCCCGGGCAGACTGTTCCCGAATTCGAAGCCGCGCTCGGCTCGATGCCAATCGGCACGATCCGCGAAGTTCCGGTCGAAAGCCGCTACGGTTTTCATATCGTGCGCGTCGATCGGCGCGAGGAGGGACGTCAATTGCCCTTCGAAGCTGTTCGTCGGCGGATCGGCGACTATCTCGACGAACGTGTAAGGCGGACCGCCATCCGCCACTACATCGCCATGCTCGCCGGCCGTTCGGTCATCGACGGGATCGACTTGGCCGGCTCGCCGTCCCCACTCGTTCAATAGCGAGGAAATGCCATGCTGCTCGGGACAATGATGAGTGCCTTGCGCGACGAGGACGTTGCCACGGCGACCTTGATGGAACTCGGCGACATCGTCCTTGCCGCCCAAGTTGAAGCCGCACGGGACGCGCATGGGGAAAGCGTCGGCGAATACGTGAGCGGCGCCGTGCAGCGCTTCGCTCTGTCGGCGGGAGACGAGGACTGGCTGGGTCTGATGACCGCGCTCGAGCGCTCCGACGATCCCGCCGGCGCCTGCCTGACCCGCATGCTGTCCTGGTCGCTCGCTCGCGACGCCAGGGCCCATCCCGGCAACGCACATGATGGCTGCTCGTGCGGCGGCGGAGGTTGCCATGACCATTCCTGATCCGGCACCGGCAGGCGATACCGACCGCAATGCTCCCCGCCCCAGCACCCTGCCGCTGGTCGAGGTGATTCCGTCGTCGCTCCTCGACGAGCCGCTCGCCTACATCTTTGCGGACCACGTCCGCCAACGAATGATCTGTTCAGCCCTGCGCCGCTTCGCCCTGTCGGGCAAGGTAGACCGACGTGAGGCCGACATGGTCGTGACGTTCCTCAGTCATGACGTCCCGCTTGATCACGAGGATGAGGAAATGGATCTGTTTCCCGCCGTCCGACGCAGGGCACTGCGGGAAGACAATCTGGGCGTCGTGTTCGCGCGGCTCTTGGAAGATCACCGGCGAGCACAATCCGCCGTCGACAAAATCGTTGCGGAGCTGTCGGTTCAGTCCGCGGAGGTGGTTCAGGTCAGTTCCGCGGCGCGTGAATTGATGCAAGCCTATGCCTCCAGCGAGAGCGGTCACCTGGCAATCGAGAACGGCATCGTTCTCGCCATCGCCAGGATCAGACTGACCAGAGGCGATCTGGGCGCCATGGCACGCCGCATGAAGGCGCGGCGCGGTGTGGCACACTGATGGCGCACGCACTCGAACATCCGCATGACCGAAATGCCGCCGGGGCAAACGGAACAGCCACGACGAAATGTCTACCCGGTCACGGGAACCATGCAGCATGACGGCCATCGCGATCGGCATCGTCGTAAGTTCAGACCGGGCCGCGGCCGGCCTCTACGAGGATCGCGGCGGACCCGCGATCGAAGCCTATCTCGCCAAGGTTCTGGCGAATGACTGGCGGCCGGAAAAGCGGCTCGTGTCGGATGACCGCGCCGCGATCGAGCAGGCGCTGGTCGAACTTTGCGACCGGGAGAGATGCGCGCTGATCCTGACCACCGGCGGCACCGGTCCGGCGGCGCGCGACGTGACGCCGGAGGCGACCGCGGAAGTGTGCGAGCGCCTTCTACCTGGCTTCGGCGAAGCGATGCGAACCGCCAGCCTCGCCGAGGTTCCGACCGCGATCCTGTCGCGGCAGATCGCCGGCACGCGCGGACAGTCGCTGATCGTCAACCTGCCCGGCAAACCGTCGTCGATCGCGACCTGCCTGGACGCAGTCTTCGCCGCCATCCCATACTGCATCGACCTGATCGGCGGGCCACGTCTGGAGACCAGGCCCGAAATTTGCCGCGCTTTCCGGCCCGCAACCTGAACGAAGGATCTTTCAATTGTCCCGGCTCTCTCCGCCCACCCCGATCACGGCAATCATCTACTCGGACAGCGGTGCGATCGATGCGGTCATGCGAACCGTGGCCGATCATCTCGTCGGCCAGGGCCTTTCGCTAGCAGGCTTCGTGCAGCGCAATCAGCCCTGTCCAGGCCGCACCCGCTGCGACATGATCCTCGAGGAACTGTCGAGCGGCGAGCGCTTCGGCATCTCGGAGGATCGTGGCCCGCATGCGCGCGGCTGCGTGCTGGACGTCGACGAATTGCTGAAGGCTGTCGCCTCGGCGGCGCGCGGGCTGGAGGCCGGCGCCGACCTCGTGATGGTCAACAAGTTCGGCAAGACCGAGGCCGAAGGCGGCGGCTTCAGACCGCTCATCGCCGAGGCGCTGGCGCGCGAGGTTCCCGTGCTGATCGCGGTACCCTATCGCAACCTCGAAGCTTGGCGGCTGTTTGCCGAGACCTATACGACGGACCATGCGATCGAAACGCTGCCCGGCGGCGCTTCCCGCGTCTGCAGGGACCTGGGCGTTTCTGCCTTGCCGCCCAGGACAACGGCGCCGAGTGTCACGGCCAAGCATCCGAACCGCGCTGAGAGCATCCTTGCTGATGACTGATGCGGAATGTATTGGCGCGGGTTCTGTCGCAAACGTTAGACGGAGGTCATGAACGTCCGCGTCGGCCTATCCGTCAGGCGGCGAGGATATCGAACTGTTCGGCGATCGACGGCCTGGGATTGTAGGCATACCTTGCCTGTCGTTTGCGCATCATGTGGATCATCTCGATGCCGGACAGGATAATGACGGCGCTCTTCGGCGACTTGAAGCCGAGCATTGATCGGATGCGGCGCCTGATGCGCCGGTGGTCCTGCTCGATCCGGTTGTTGAGGTATTGGCTCCGGCGGATGCGGATAGGTTTCGAGGAACGCCGCGAGCGATCCCGCAGCCGGCTTTCACCGTCACAGGCAATGATTGCCTCGCGGTTGGTCTGGCTGCCGTCGATGACGATGCGCTCCGGGCGGCCATGGCGCTGAAACGCCCTGCGCAGGAAGCGCTTGGCAGCCACCAGGTCACGGCGTTCGCTGAAGAAGAACTCCACCGTGTCACCGACGCTGTCGATGGCCCGGTAGAGATACATCCATTGACCGCGGACCTTGATATAGGTTTCGTCCAGGTGCCACTTGCCCCTGACGGCACGCTTGCGCCGGTTGAAGCGCTCCAGCAGTTGCGGCGCGAAGCGTACGACCCAGCGATGAACGGTAGAGTGCGATGCTCAGGCCCCGTTCGGCCATCATCTCTTCCAAATCGCGCAGGCTGAGATTGTAGGCAAGGTACCAGCGCACGCAAAGCAGGATCACCGACTGGTCGAAATGACGGCCCTTGAACATGACGAACTCCCCCGAAACCAAGGAGCTTCATGCCCTCGCCGTCATTACCGAAGAGTCTGCGACAGAACCTCGAAATCAGCCATCGCGGCAGCAAACGCGTCGGGGTGCTCCCAAACTGCCGGTAGAGCCCGGCTCGCGTGTTCGTTCTTGCCATCGGCGAACAGCTCTTGAGCTTGATGGCAAGTACGATGAAGGGAAGCGACTCGGGTCTTCGCATCGTCAGCGCTGAAGGAGCGCTTGCCATCACGCATTTCCGCGAGCGCCTTCACGTCCTCCGCCATGGATTTCATTCCGTGCATGCGCTCTGCGACGACGCCGGTCGCGCCTTCATGCGCCGCCGAGCCGCCGCCGACCGCCAGCCCTGCCAGCCCTGCCAGCAGAACCAGTGGGACGGCAGCGCGTGAAGCGGCTCGTTTCATCGGCCTCAGACTTTCACCAGCATCGCGGTGACGTACATGAAGCCGACGCCGATTGCGAGCCCGGCAAGAACCGGCGGGGTACCGAGCGCCGCCGTTCCACGTCCGTTGCCGCGCATGAGAAGGATGCTTACCTCGACGATGACCTGGAGGATTGCGCCCGCACCGATCGCGAGGGCGAGCGCCGACCAGTGCGGCGCATAGGCGAGGCTGCCCAGCCAAATGCCGATGACGGCCGGCCCGCCCGCAAGCAATGCCAGCGCAGCGAACGTCCAAAGTGACGGTCTCGCCTTTAGCATAGGCGCTGCGATCCCGATGCCCTCTGTTATGTTGTGAATGGTGAAGCCAATAACCAGAAACGTTCCCAGCCCGGCCGCTCCCGCAGCGAAGGCGGCGCCGATCGCCAGTCCTTCGCCCAGATTATGCAAGCCGATGCCGAGTGCGATGTAAGCGGCGAGTGCCACGCCGGTCGGGCGGCCCTGCCGCCGCGAAACGGCCATCAGGAGCAGGAAGCTCGCGGCCGCCGTTAATACCACCATCGCGCTGCCCTGGAAGATGGCCGCCGCTTGCGAGGCGAACTCGAAGGAATCCTCCAACGTGTCGACCGCAAGAAATCCCAGCAGGCCGACTGTCATCGCGAGCAGAAAATCCATCGTGGCGGGTCCCGCACCTCGAAGCGCGGGGTAGAACATCAGGCCGACAACCACCGGCAGGATTCCGACAAAGGCGCCAAGGATCGCTTGTGAGATTAGGTTGCCGGAGGTCACGGTCGGGGTCGCCACCGCGACGGGGATCGAATGTTCGAAGGTTGCGCCGGTGTTCGTGACGAACGTGACGAGATGCGCCTCTCCGACTACCCACGGAAATGGGATGCTCACCCAGGCCGTGTCGCCGCGAGCGACGGCCCCCGGAGGATCCTGGACGAATTCCCAATAGGCCGCGTCGACCTGTACTTGCGCGATCGTCATCGGCTCCGAGCCGCCGGCGCGGACCAGAAGCCGCAGCCCGCTGCTGTCAAGGATCGTACGTTCGATCGTCAAGGATTCGACAGGCGGTGCGCCGTTGTCGAAGCGAGCCAGCGTATTGGTGGCAACGAGCCACCAGATCGCGGCTGCCAGCACCGCTATCGGCAAGGCCAGCCATATGACGGCGAGCCGGCGTGTAGACTTCTGCGGTACGGCGCCAGTTTCGATCCGACGTGTCTGGAGGCTCTCATTCATGACACGGCCTCAACGACGTCGAACATTCCCATCCATCCGAGTTCCGTGAACTCGGACTGGTGTGCATGGAACATGTAGAGCCCCGGCTCGTGGTCAGCGAAGGTGAACTCCAGGATGCCCCGCTGCGCCTGGCACTGCATGATGACGTCCACAGTCTTCAGCGTGGGCGTGAGCGTGGTTCCCTGGTCGTAATAGTCGAAGAAGTTGGCGTGCAGGTGAAAGGAGTTGATCGGGTCGAACTCGGTGACATTCACGAGGAAGACGCGCACTGGCCGGGACTTTTCAATCCGGATCGGTTTCTTTGCATAGCAATGCGCGATCGTGTTGCAGGCATAGAACTCGTTCTCGCCGTCGAACGTCGTGTCGAAGGCGTTCATGACCATCGCCAGTTCCTGCCAGCGGGAGTTCTCCGGCGTGCCTAGTAATCGCGAACGGGCGACGTCGGCGAACTCCGGATGCCGCTCCGGATCGGGGTCGACGACGAACAGCCCGTACATCCCCTTGTGGATGTGGCGTGCCAGCGGCAGCGCATGGCAATGGTAGAGGTGACAACCGAAAGGCTTGGCGTCGAACTCGTAGATGAATTCCTCGCCGGGACCGATCAGCCCCGCACCGGGAACGCCATCCATGCGCGCCGCGTGAATGCCGTGGAAGTGCATAGAGTGAGGATGCGATCCGTTATTGCGGAAAACAATGCGGAGGCGCTCTCCTTCGACCGCCCTCAACGCCGGGCCCGGCACCCGGCCGTTGAACGTCCAGG
The DNA here is from genome assembly GCA_905339215.1 of Rhizobiaceae bacterium. Classification (GTDB taxonomy): domain Bacteria; phylum Pseudomonadota; class Alphaproteobacteria; order Rhizobiales; family Rhizobiaceae; genus DUSC01. The sequence continues at coordinate 114,482 of CAJPFN010000024.1, read as the reverse complement.
CCGGGAACATTACGCCCGGCGCGATCTCGATTTCCTTGTCCTCGGCGGTGACTTCGAAGGTCCGCAGGCGCCTTCCGTCAGGCAGCGTGGAGAGCGTTCCGCTTTCCCAGTCAGTCAGCATGGCGGTGGGGTCGAAGCCGTTCCGGGCGTCATCGACCTCCCCAACGGTGATCATAGAGCCGTGCGCCGCTCGGTGGGCCGGCACGCTGTCGGCGGTTACCGCGGCAGTGGCGGAACCGTGGCCCGCTGGATGCGCCGACTGTCCTAAGGCAGAGCGGGCGCTGAGCGCTGCCCCGCCCGCAGCAACTAGCCCGGCACCGAGAAATCCTCGACGTCCGCGATCGAAAGGCAGCCAGCGCTTCATGTTTGCTCCGCTTGGACAATAGCGACTGCAAAAAAGGAAAGCACAACATTTGAATTATAGCAATTGCTATTTTCCGTGATCGCGAGCGGGTCCCTCCGTATTCTCGGTTGGAATAAACCATAGCCGAGGCTATGATGTTTTCCGAACGTTGAGAGGAACTGGCTGGCGATGGATGAAAATGCGCCAAAGGAAGATGGGGCGGGCGTGCTCGTCGATGCCGCAATGCAGGTCGAAAGCTTTCGGCAGACAAGGAGCAATCGACGGTCGGAACTCGTCGAGGACTATGTCGAACTCATCGCAGATCTGATCGATCACGGCGGCGAGGCCCGCCAGGTGGACATCGCCCATCGCCTGGGCGTCGCGCAGCCGACGGTGGCAAAGATGTTGAAGCGGCTGGCCGCTGAGGGTCTTATCCAGCAACGGCGTTATCGTGGAGCGTTCCTGACCGAGGCTGGCAAGGAACTCGCCCGCGTCAGCCGAGAACGCCATCAGGTGGTCGAATCGTTCCTTTGCGCGCTGGGCATCAGGCCTGAAACTGCGCGCATCGACGCTGAAGGGATCGAGCACCACGTCAGCGCCGAAACGCTCGATGCCTTCCGGCGGTTTCTCGGAGCGCGAGGCTGAGGCGGACCCAGCAGGAGGTCTTCAGAGCCCAGCCGGGCTTGATCGGGATCGTTCTTTGGCTTCCTCGCGCGCCTCGTGCGCCACATCGCGCAGAATCTCGATGCCTCCCTTAACCGCGATGACTGCGACTGCGACGCCCACCAGGAGGTCGGGCCAGGCACGTCCGGTCCAAAGCACCAGGCCTCCTGCGAGGATGATGCCCGCGTTCGACACGAAGTCATTATAGCTAAAGGTCCGCGCCGCCCTGACATTGACGTCGCCTTGCGCGCGGTTCAGCAACCAGACACAGAGGGCATTCACCGCCGCCCCGACAACCGCCATCTCCATCATCGTGGGTCCGAGAGGCTCGCTGCCCGTGAGAAATCGCCGAACGGCATCGGCAATCACCGCCAATGCGAATAGCAGCAGCATCACGCCCGACACCCGGGCCGCGCCGTGCTTCCACGCTTCGCCCCGACCGAGCGCCAACAGGCTAAGAATGTAGACGAGGCTGTCGGAGGCGTTGTCGAGAGCGTTCGCTATCAGCGCGTTCGAATCGGCGAGAAGTCCGCCAATTCCGAAAGCCGCCACCAGACCGACATTGAGACCGAGCACGATCCAAAGCGTGCGGCGCTGTTGGTGCGTGTCTGCATCGGTATATCCAGTCATGCTGCGCGGTCTCGCATGAAATCGCGCCCAAACGCGAGCCGCCACATGCCCCACCAGGCGATCGGGGCGAGCGGCAGGACGCTTGCCATGCCGGGAAAGTACCCGTACGGGCCACCGGTGAAAACCGGGAAGGCGAAGTGTGCGAGTTCGGTAATTCCCATGGAAGCGAAAAACGTCCAGGCGAGGAAGTAGCCAAAGGCGAGCCCGCGTCCCACGAGCCACGGGATCAGCAGCCACATGCCTGCGAAGGCGTAAAGCAGCATGGCCAGCGACGATCCTCCTTCCGGGACGGGAACTCCGGTCAGTCGTGACAGCGCTGGAAAGAAGTCGAGATACCGCTCCTCGAGCTTGTGCAGAACGAACAGGGCCAGACCAAGGAAGTAAGGAACTCGAATGACAGCAAATGGAACTTCTGTAGGTGTCAAGATCCAAAAGAGCAGGCCGCCGACGAAACCGAGCGCGAACAACACCATCGGAATAAAGCCGAGCAAAACGTATCCCAAGGCGACGACTGCCGCGGTGAACATCGCGGCCAAGGCAATGACGCTAAACGATCTACGGTTCGTTCGGTCCATGTCCCTCCCCTTCGCGGGAGACAGGCGATTCGACAGTCTGATCCTCTTGCAGGCGAAACTTCGCTCAATGCTCGCTTTCGCAGAGGTCGTGATTGGCGAGGGCCCGGATCGCCTAACAGTCGCGGACATTCTCACCCATACAATGGCTCGAGATGCGTTCGAGTTCCTGTTCGAGGCGCTTCAGCTTTTCGATCTTCTCGCGGACTGCCCGGAGCTGCTCGGCCGCGATCCGGTCGGCTTGTTCGCAGGGGGGCGCTCAGGATGGGCGCTGAGTTCCAGAAGCTCCCGGATGGACTCTATCGTGAGGCCGAGATCGCGAGCGTGCTTGATAAATGACAGGCGGTCGCGTTCCTCGCGGCTGTCGCGTCGCTGGTTGCCCTCGGATCGCTCCGCGGGCGACATCAGGCTCATCTGTTCATAATGGCGGATGGTCGGTACCTTCACGCCCGTGTTGCGGGACAAATTTCCAATCGTGAGCATGATCGATACTCCAATCCTCTGGCGACTAGCTAAAGCATAGGATGGTAGGCCGGCGCAGATGATCAGAACTGACGCGATTAAGTTGCCATCGCCTTGGCGATGAAATAGGCACATTTCACGAGAAACTCCAGCTTCGTGCTAGAATGTGCGTCGAGTCCCTTGGCTTCTTCAAGATGAACAAGGAGCTGTCGTCCAGATAGCCCACGGCGCCGAGCGACGTTTGCAGTTCGCTCGACATTCCGCAGCGAAGCCACGACGCTGATCGTCACACAGACTTGAATTCGGGAACTGCGGTCAATGCCCAAGTATCTGGCTGAGAAATAGCTTCGTCCGTTCATTGCGGGGTGACGAGAAGAAGGCGACGGGTTCGTTCTCCTCGACGATTTGGCCGCCGTCCATGAAGACCACGCGATCGGCGACCGCCTGCGCGAAACCCATCTCATGCGTTACGCACACCATTGTCATGCCCTCGTTCGCCAGTTCGATCATCGTGTCGAGCACTTCCTTGATCATCTCGGGGTCGAGCGCGGAAGTCGGCTCGTCGAACAGCATGATCCGCGGCTTCATGCACAAGGCCCGCGCGATGGCGACGCGTTGCTGCTGGCCACCCGAAAGCTGCCCCGGATATTTGCCTGCCTGTTCGGGTATGCGGACCTTGCGCAGGAAATGCATGGCGGTCTCCTCGGCTTCCTCCCGCGGCAGCTTCCGCACCCAGATGGGTGCAAGCGTACAGTTCTCGAGGATCGTCAGGTGAGGAAAGAGGTTGAAATGCTGGAACACCATGCCGACCTCCGAGCGGATCTTCTCGATTCCCTTGAGGTCGTTCGTCAGCTCGGTGCCTTCCACCACGATCCGGCCGGTCTGGTGCTGTTCCAGCCGGTTTATCGTCCTTATGAGCGTGGATTTGCCCGAACCCGACGGGCCGCAGATGACGATCCTTTCGCCTTGGGCGACCGTCAGCGTCACATTCCGGAGCGCCTGGAAGTCGCCGAAGGACTTGCCGAGATTTTCGATCCTGATCGCCGCGCCGCGCTCCTTCTGGCTCTCAGCATTCTTCATCCACGCTTCTCCGCGCCGCTGCGTTCAAGGAAATCTGCAAATCGCGCGAACGAAAAGGCGAGCGCGAAGTAGATCAGGCCGATAAAGAGAAAGGTTTCGGTGGACGGCGCCGGCCATGCCGGGTCGGAGAGTGCCGCCTTGCCCGAGCTGATCAGATCGAACAGGCCGACCACCAGCACGAGACTGGTGTTCTTGATCATCACGATGATCGTGTTGGTCAGCGCCGGTATGACGATCCGGATCGCCTGCGGCAAGATTATCAGTCTTTGCGTCTTCCAGTAGCCTAAGCCGAGGGCCTCGGCCGCTTCCGACTGGCCGCCCGGGATTGACTGCAGGCCGCCACGGAGGACCTCCGCAAGATAGGCGGCGGCAAAGATGGTGAGCGCGATCAGAGCGCGCACAAACTTATCCGGGAGCAGTGAGTCCGGCAGGAATAGTGGCAGCAGGATAGACGCCACGAGGAGCAGGCTGAGCAGCGGCAGCCCGCGGATAGTCTCGATGAAGAGCACGCTCAGGGTGCGGACGACCGGGAGTTTCGACCTGCGCCCCAGCGCGAGCAGTATGGCGGCCGGAAAGCCGAGTCCTATGGCAAAGACGGTGAGGATCAGCGTCACCGGCAGCCCACCCCATGAGCTTGTGGGCACACTGACCAGCCCGAAGCCGCCGCCCATCAGCCAAAGGACGATCACCATCATGCCGACCCAGACGAGCCCCAGGCTGGGCCGCCATGCGGAAGGGCGAGCTGATGCGATGAGCGTCGTGATGATGAGGACGCATACCAGCCCGGCGCGCCATCTTTCCGTCGGCGGATAGATGCCGAAGAGGATCTGGCCGGACTTGGCGATCACGAAGCTCCAGCAGGCTCCGGTCGTGCCCGCGCACGTTTCCGGTTCGGCAGGCAATATGGCGGCCTTGAGGACTACCCAGTCCAGCAGCAGCCACCCGAACCGGGCCATCAGCCAAAGCAGGACGACTGTCAGGGCGGCATTGAGCGGCGTGCCGAAGAACGGCGCGAGACGACGAAGCTGTGAGCGCATGTTAGGCCCGGCGGCACGCGGGATCGTATTGGACGCTGTATCGGCCATGTCTCAGCGCTCCACGATGGCAATGCGGCGATTGTAGGCGTTGAGCAGCGCGGACAATGACAGGTTCACGGCTAGAAAGACCCCGAGGATGATTGCCACGCCTTCAATCGCATGGCTGGTCTTGTTGATCATGGTGCTGACGACCGTCATGAAATCCTGGTAGCCGACGACGATTGCCAGAGTGGAGTTCTTGACCACGTTGATGTACTGGCTGTTCAGCGGCGGAACGATGCTTCGCAAAGCCAGCGGCACGACCACGAGCCGGTAAGTCTGGCCTCGCGACAGCCCCAGCGCGGTCGCCGCCTCCCACTGCCCTTTGCGCACGGCCAGAATTCCGCCTCGCACGATCTCGCCGATAAAGCCGGCGGTGTAGAAAGTGAGGCCGATCAGGATCGTGGTCAGTTCCGGCGTCAGCGACCAGCCGCCCGCAAAGTTCGCTCGGCGGAATTCCGGGATGTCCAGAGAAGCGGCGCCGCGATAGGCTAGCAGAAATATGCCGGCGCCGATTGCAATGAGCACCCACGCCGCGCGCACATAGGCGGGGCGGAAACCTGTCTCGATGTGGCGCCGCCGCGCCGCATAGGAAGCTACCAGGAGGATTGGGATACTCGTGCCAAGGAACGCTGCTGGTGCGAGCGCCGAAGCCGACCAGGTGAGAGCCGGCATCGAGAGGCCTCGCACCGAGATGTGCGTGCCGGGCGCGAGCTTCCATGCCTCGGTAGCGAGCGGCAGGACCTCCCACCAAAGCGCGTAGTTGAAGATCAGCAGGACGACCAGCGGCGTATTTCGGGCCATCTCCACCCAGACACGGCACAGACCGCTCACCAGCGGGTTGATGCTCAGGCGGCCGATGCCGATGAACAGGCCGATCATACTAGCCAGCAGTATGACAAGGATGGAGATGAATATGCTGTTTGACAGGCCGACGACCGCGGCCCACCAGTTCGGATCCGAAGACGAATATGGCAGGATCGTTTCGGCGATCTGGAAGTTTGCCGGTCGCCAGAGAAACCCGAACCCGAGAGGAATTCCGCGAAGCTCGAGGTTTCGTGCCGTGGCCGTGAGAAGCATGAACCCGAGAGCGGCGACGCCTGCCAGAAGAGCGGCCTGAACCATAATCGCCCGAAATCGAGCATCCTGCAGCATCTCTGCCTCCTTGCTCCATGACCGCCCGGCCTTCGCCGGACGGCCGTCCACGGCTACTTGAACGGGATGGGGAACAATATTCCGCCGTCGCGCGGAAGCGCGTTGAGACGGCGTTCGGCCTTCAAGGGGCTCTCCTCGCCCAGATTGCGCGCGAACACCTCGCCATAGTTGCCGACTTGCTTGATCACGTTGTAGATCCATTTGTCGTCGAGCTTGAGAGGCTCGCCGATACCCGGTTCCACGCCAAGAGCCTTGCGGGTTTCGCCGTCCGTTGCACTTGCGGCGATTTCATCGACATTCTTGGATGTGATGCCGCGATCTTCCGCCCACACCATGGCGTTGAAAGCGTAGCGGACGATGTCGAACCAGCGGTCGTCTCCACGAGGTATAGCCAGAGCAAGCGGTTCTGTCGTCGCTCCACTCTGGAAGATCGCATGCTCGTCAGGATTGCTCGCGACCGCTGCCCTCTGCCCGGCGATCGCGAAACCGTCGCTCATGTAGCCGTCACACCGCCCTCCGAAATAGGCGTCGCGCGCGAGGATCGTCGAGTCGAAGTAGACGCGTTCGACCTTTACCTGGTTTTGCTGCTCGATCAGGTCGAGCGCATTTTCCACGAGGCTGCCGCCGCCCTGAAGGCAGATGGTCAGCCCCTCGAGATCGGCTGCGGACGCGACGTTCAACGACTTGCGCAGCATGATCGCGTCACCGTCAACCAGATTGATGGCGACGAAACGGACTGCCACGTCGCGGGTATACGTCCAGGTCGTGGTGCGAGCCAGCACGTCGACTTCGCCGGTCTGGACGGCCGGTATCCGCTGGGCGGCATTCAGCGGCACGAACTGGGCCTTCTGGCTGTCGCCGAAAAAGGCAGCGGCGACGGCACGGCAGCTGTCGACGTCGAACCCGGTCCACATCCCCTTGTCGTCTGGACGGGAAAGCCCTGGCACCCCCTGACTGGCGCCGCAACTTACATATCCGCGTTGACGGACCTTGTCCGTGATGGATTGCGCGTTCACCGACCCGGCCCCGATCATGACCATTGCCGCGGCGGCGACAAACTGAGTTGCTCGTTTCATCTGCGTCATCGCTCCTCTTTTTGTAGTTCCCTCTGATCAACGAAATGTTTGCACACGCTGTGCGTGGTACTGGCGGATAAGACCGCCAGAGCCGCTTCGATGTCCGCCTGCAGATCCTCGACGGGCTCGAGGCCGATCGAGAAGCGGATGAGTTTCCTCGGTGTGGAGGCGGGTCCGGCGATCGTGTTGAACGGGACCTGGGGTGTGACAATGCTGTGTGTGCTGCCCCAGCTCGCTCCAATGCGGAAAACCCGCAGAGCGTCCACGAATGCGGATGTGTATTCCTGATAGGGCGGCGCCAGCTCGATGGAGAAGAGCCCGCTCGCTCCGCGGAAATCTCGTTTCCAGAGATGATGCCCGGGATCGCCCTGCAGGGCTGGATGCAGCACCCGCGCGATTTCTGGACGTGCGATGAGCCACTGCGCTAGGGTCAGCGCCGAGGCACCCTCGCGCTCGATCCGGAGAGGCATCGTCTGAAGGCCACGCAAGGCCAAGCTCGCATCGTCGGCAGATACGCCCAGCCCCATGAGGCGACTGACGTCCTTCATTCGACGGAAGAGTGCCTCGTCGCGGGTCACGAGAGCGCCGAGGAGCACGTCCGCATGACCACCGGCGTGCTTGGACAACGCCTCCATGGCGATATCAGCACCAAGGTCGAGCGGATTGCAGCACAGCGCCGATGCCCATGTGTTGTCGGCAAGCACACACCCCCCCCATGCGTGCGCCGCATGCGCGATGGCGGGAATGTCCTGGATCTCCATCGTGTTCGAGCCCGGGGACTCGACCACAACCATCCGGGTACGGTCGTCCAGGAATGCACCGATACCGGATGCGACGCCCGGATCGTACAGCGCCACCTCGACACCGAAGGCCGCGAGCATTTCCGTGCAGAATGTGCGAGTGGACCCGTAGGCAGAGGTCGTCACCAGCACGCGGTCGCCAGCTTTCAAGAGCGCACTGAGGGCGAGCACCGTCGCGGACTGCCCTGATGGCAGGCACAGGCAATGGTCTGCCGCGTACAATTCGGAAATGCGCGCCTCTAATGTGCGGCTGGTCGGCGTGCCGTAGAGTCCGTAGGTGTAGCCGTCGTAGAAGTGCTCGTAGCGGCGCTCGAAGGCATCGGACGAGGGAAAGACGATGGTCGAAGCCCGCGTCACCGGAACAGCAAGGCTGGCGAAGCCCTCGTCGCTCGCTGGCTCGGCACGCAGCAATCTGGTTTCTGATTTCAAGGCCAATCTCCTGCCTAGTGGTGTAGCCCAGTGAACCTATGTGCGATAATGCTGCCGTGATGTGTACATTATACGCTGGTGTTATTATGCATCTTGGAGAGCTTGAGGCCTTCGATGCCGTTATGCGGATGGGGAGCACAAATCGGGCTGCCGACTTCCTGGGCATCAGCCAGCCAGCGGTCAGCCGGGCGATTGGCCGCCTCGCGAGATCCACAAGGCTGACGTTGTTCCAACAGGTTGGCGGACGTCTTGTGCCGACGCCTGAGGCGTTGAGCCTGCACGAGGAGGTGCAGCGCGCCTTTGTTGGCCTCGATCAAATACGCGCCCGCGCCGCGATGATCCGTGAATTCGGCGCCGGGGGGCTTCGGCTGGCCTGCTATCCGGCGCTCGGTCTGTCCTTCGCACCCAAGGCGATCCAGCGATATCGAACCAGGGACCGGTCGGGACATGTGACCCTCCTGATCGCAGGTTCAAACGCCGTGCGCGACATGGTCGCCTCCGGTCAGGCGGATGTCGGGCTGGCTGCCGACGAAATCGACGTGTCGCGCGTCTCCACACAGCCCTTCATGTCAGCACCCGCCGTGTGCGTCATGCCGGCAGGCCATCGCTTGTCCAGCTACGAAACTGTTTCGCCCAGTGACCTCGCCGGAGAGCCGTTCATTGCCCTTTCACCGGATGACACCGTTCGCAGGCGGATCGAGCGCATATTCGAAGAAGCCGGCATGCAGGCGCGCACTGTGGTCGAGACGCAATATTCCGAGGTGGTCTGCAATCTGGCGCTCGAAGGCGTTGGTGTTGGAATTGCCAACTCCATAACGTTCAGGGCCAGCAAATTCGAACAGCGTGGCTTGGTCGCTCGCACTTTCCATCCCAAGATTGCATTCAAGGCCCTGGTCCTCACAGCAAAGGAGCGATTGAAGTCCGCCCAAACACAAGCCCTTGTTGCGGCGCTTCATGACACGCGAAATCAATTCAGTATCATGGCCGCACCTGCATGACTGGTGGCTAGTCCAGGATATGTCGTCAGCGCGTGAGCCACGGCAACGACACCGCGTGGAAAGCGCAAAGGGTTCGGCAGCAGCCTCGAAAGTCGCGTATGAGATTCTGGCGCTGCCGCTTGCCTTCGCGGCTCCGGACGCAATTCCTCTCCTTCCGAGGTCACCGTGTGTCGAACTCTTCGCCTCGCTGATCTACATGCAGGTCATGCCGCGGTTGGGGCGTTCGGACGAGCCCGCAAAGCAAGTTGCCTGATAGTCCTTACGCGCAGCCCGTCGCTCATTCGCGAATGGTCTCGGGCCGAAAGCCCATACCAATCAGACGGCCTGTAAGATGCGGCAGGAGCCGAGAGCGGGCGATGAATCGCATGAAGGCCGGAAGATGGTTTCCCGCCTTCCGGCTTGCGCCGCCGCCGCATCATGAGCTGGACCTTCTGGGTCGCTTTTGTTGGAAAGCTCCTGCGCTTCTGGACGGCGTGCAGACGCGCGTCCGTCAACGTGCCCTCACGGAGCGGGCCGGCAAGAATGTTGGCGGCCGCGATCGCGTCCTGGATGGCGAGGTTCACGCCGACGCCGCCGATCGGCGACATGGCGTGCGCAGCATCGCCGATGCAAAGTACGCCGGGCTTCCACCATTGCCGAAGCCTGTCCATCCGAACCTTCAGCAGATGCACCTGTCCCCAGCCGGCCAGCTCGTCGAAGCGCTCGGCAGGGAGAGGCGCGATGGCCGCGAGCTCGGCCCGCAACGCAGCGATGCCGTCCTGCTTGACCTGCCTGTAGCCTCCCTTGGCGATCACGTAGCCGAGCTGCCAGAAAGTCGCCGCGGTCGATCATCACAAGGCCTTGGTTGGGGCCGGCATGGCTCATCGGCTGCGCCGGATCGTCATCGTGGCGCGACAGCTTGATCCAGAGCACATGCACTGACGATCCCAGGTCCTCGACCTCAAGCTCTGCCATGCGGCGCACAATAGAATCCCGGCCTTCGTCAAGATTGTGGGTCCGATTCCAAGCGCAATAAACGTTGCGAGCGCCCCAGTCGGTGTTCCTCCACGGCGGGCGACTGCCATAAGCAGCAAGAAGCTCGCAGTGGCGGCCAGCACGACCATGGGCTGCCCCTGGAAGAGGGCAGCAGCCTCCGCTGCCAACTCGATCGCTTCAGCAGGGCGTCCACCAGAAGGAAGGCGAGCAATCCCACGGTCAGGGAAAGCAGGAAGTCCATACCGGCTTGGGCGACTCCCCTAAGCGCCGGATAGAACATGAGGCCAACCGCTACCGGCAGAATGCGACGAACGCTCCAAGAACTGCTTGTGTAGTTAGGCTAATGTTGTCCCGGGAGGGTGCGGGGAACTGCTACTTCGATCGCATGATCGAAAGTCATCCCGATGTTTGTGACGAATCTCACGGCATGCGCTTCGCCAAGTACCCATGGGTATGAGCTCGATCCAGGCCGTATCGCCGCGCGCGATCGGTCCGGAGGGCTCCTGCGTGAACTGCCAGTAGGCGCCTCGTCGACCTAAACCTGCGCGATGGTCATAGGCTCCGACCCGCCGGCCCGCACCAGGAGCCGGATTCCGTCCGGGCCGATGATCGTCCGCTCGCTCGAAAGTCAGGTTCTCGACCGGCGGCGCGCCTTGGCGAAAGCTGGCTTCGGGTCTAAGCCGCTGCTCGATAGGGATCACGATAAGCGAGCAGTCGCAAGGCGTTGAAGACCACGAGAAGGGTTGAGCCTTCGTGCACCGCAACCGCCGCGCCAATGCTCAATCCGAAAATCGTCGCTGGTACGAGTACGGCGACGATGCCGAGGCTGACGACGACGTTCTGGAGGATGATCGAGCGGGTCTGGCGGCTGAGCCCGACTGCGAACGGCAGGTGCGACAGATCATCAGCCATCAGCGCCACATCGGCCGTCTCCAGCGCCACATCGGAGCCGGCCGCGCCCATGGCAATGCCGACCGTGGCGCGCGCCATCGCCGGTGCGTCGTTGACGCCATCGCCGACCATGGCGACCTTGCCTTCGGACCGCAGTTTCTTGATTGCCTCCACCTTATCCTCGGGCATCAGATCGCCCCAGGCCTCGTCGAGTCCGACGTCTTTCGCGATTGCGTCGGCGACCTTCTGATTGTCTCCCGAGATCATGATCATGCGCGTGACGCCGATCTCGTGCAGCATAGCCAGGGCGTCGCGTGCGGCGCCGCGCGGCGTGTCCATCAATCCGATCACACCGAGATCGCGATCGCCACGGCGGACGACCATCGTGGTGCGGCCGCCGTCGCGCAGCCGCGTCACGGCTTCCATCATCGCCCGGCTCAGAGCCGGAACACCCTCGCTTCCGAACATCTCGGCCTTGCCGATCCAGACTCTCTGACCGTCGAGCGTCGCCGTCACGCCCTTGCCTGTGAGGCTCTTCAGATCGGATGCTGTACCGATCGTCCGGCCGCCTAGCTTCTCCCTGCCGTCGCGCACGATAGCCTCGGCGAGAGGATGATCACTCAGGCTCTCGACGGCGATCGCCACGGTCAGCAGTTCCTCTTCGTCTAGGCCTTTGGCTGTGACGATGTTGGTGATGCGCGGCCTGCCCTCCGTCAGCGTCCCGGTCTTGTCGAAGGCAATAGCCGTCAGCGAGCCCAGGTTCTCGAGCGGTCCGCCACCTTTGACCAAGACACCGCCGCGTGCCGCACGAGCGACACCCGACAGCACGGCGCTTGGCGTCGCGATCGCGAGCGCGCAGGGGCTGGCAGCCACCAGCACGGCCATCGCCCGATAGAAGCTGTCGCGGAACGGCTCGTCGATGACGACCCAACCGAACAGCATCAGGATCGCGAGCACCAGGACCGCTGGCACGAAGATTCGCTCGAACTTCTCGGTGAAACGCTGCGTCGGCGACTTCTGCGCTTCCGCTTCGCTCACCATCTTGACGACCTTGGCAAGTGCACTTTCGGTAGATTTTCGCGTCACCTCGATCTCGATCGCACCCGCACCATTGATCGTGCCGGCAAAGACGCGCGAAGCGCCGTCAACGGAATCAGGCCGCGCACGCGCCGCTGCGACATCGGCAACCGGACGCTTGTCGACCGGGATACTCTCCCCTGTCACCGGCGCCTGATTGACGCTGGTCGTACCCTTGCTAAGGAAGCCGTCGGCGGGAAGACGCTCATTCGGGCGAACAACGACGATGTCGCCGACCACGAGCTCCTCAACCGGAATTTCTGCCGTCTCGCCCTCGCGCCTGACGGTCGCGACCGATGGAGCAAGCTCCGCCAAAGCCTCGATGGCGCGCTTGGCGCGGCCCATGGCGTAGTGTTCAAGCGCATGGCCCAGGCTGAACAGGAAAAGCAGCAGAGCGCCTTCTGCGAACGCGCCGAGCGCTGCCGCGCCAGCAGCCGCGACCAGCATCAACGTGTCGATCTCAAATCGCTTGAGGCGAAGATTGTCGATAGCCTCGCGCAAGGTGAAGAAGCCGCCGAAGAAGTAGGCCGCGATGTAGCAGGCGGTGGGGAGCCACCCTGGCGCGCCTGACACCAACTTCTCGATCGCGTAACCGATCCCCAACAGCGCACCGCATGTGAGCGCGAAGATCAGTTCCGTGTTGGGCCCGAGGAATTCACCGTGCGAATGATCATGGCCATCACCTTCGGAGTGTCGCTCCCCAGGCCCATGATCATGGCCGGCTTGCGCATCCTGTTTTCCCGCCAACGCCGGCGAGGCGTCGCCCACCCGCTTGACGCCCAAGTCGCGCATTGAAGACGCGATTCTGTCTTCAGAGATCGTGCTGCGATCGAATTCGATATGCACAATGCCGGCAGCACTCGCTTCAGCTTCGAGAATTCCGTCCAAAGACCGCAGCTTTTCAGTGACGGTGCGGGCCCGACGTTCGTGACCGATCCCGGAGACACTCCAGGTCAGATGCCCGAAGCGAGCCGAAATCTGCGCTCCGGCCGTCCGAGCGATCTCGCGGATCCGGGCCAGCGGCAGGATCTCCGGGTCGTAATGGAGGCATAGTTTCGCAGGCTCCGCGCCTTCACCTGCCACGATGTGGACTCTCTCGACACCCGGTCGAACCTCAAGGTCATCAGTCAGACGCTTGACGCAAGCATCTGCAACGTCGTCCCTCTCAGGGAGCAGGACCGGAATGTCCAGACGAAGCTTGCTTGTCATCTAGAAATGCTCCCATGTAAAACATTCCGTGTCCGGCCAGCCGATAACATCCCCAGACAGTTCAGTAGTCGTAGCTTCGCCCCGAACACTGAAACCTGCTTGTAGAGGGGCCTTTGCGTAGCCCAACCAATACTGAAGATTGCGAGAGTGTCGAACGCTTATTTGCTCCGGTCGCGACCTCGCGGCGCCTCTTCAGGTTTCCGCTTTCGCGCTTTCGCCGGTTTTACATAGATTTCCAGCCTGTGGCTGATGATCTCAAAACCGTGCTCCTGCGCAATTTGTTGCTGAAGCTGCTCAATCTGATCAGAACGAAACTCGACCACCCGGCCTGACTCGACATCGATGAAATGGTCATGGTGTTCAGCGTCGGCGCGCTCGAAGCGAGCAGGCCCGCCGCCGAAAATGTGCCTCTCAAGGATTCCTTTCTCCTCGAGAAGGCTGAGTGTTCGGTATATCGTTGAAAGCGCTATCCGTGGATCGACTTTCGTCGCACGCCGATGAAGTTCCAAAGCGTCGGGATGGTCCCTCGCTTGCTGAAGAACCTCGACGATCACGCGCCGCTGGCCTGTCAAGCGAAGACCGCATTCTTTGCAGATCTTGACGATATCAATTGGATCGATCTGCATCGCAATCAGCCAATCCTGCCAGATATCATTCTATACGCCAGCTCCCAAACCCCTCATTTCCCCGCCTCGTGATGTCGATCGTTCCAAAATAGCACAAGTTCAGACTCATCCGCCAACGCATGGCCTGATCGACGCGCGGCTCCGTCATATGGTTGAAACCGTCGCCCTCGCCGATCAAAAGGCGCCTAGCGGATCGAACGGGCTACCCTCAGCGACCATGAATGCGTCGTACATCGACACTTCTGCATGTCCTTTTGTCGCATCGAAACAAGAATGCCGGCGCTTGAACCTCAAGCAACCTGAGATGTTACCGACGAGGGAAACGTAGGCCATCTGACCGTCGAGAGGGAAGTTGATGTCGCGATCGCCGTCAGCGTATAGCCCCAAAACGCGCCTAGGACGATGGATCGATGCGCGGATGCCGCTTCCCCGGTTGGTCCACGATTCCCTTGTCTCCTATCCAGTTCCCCGCAATCTCCGCGCCGTGACGTTCAACATCGGACCGATCGACTCGAAGCTGGGGGTGTCCTGGCAATGTTTGGAGCGATCGCGGTGCTCTTCTTCGTGCCATGGCTCGATACATCGAAAGTGCGATCCGCAGTATATCACCCGTGGTATAGAGTGTTCTTTTGGTTGTTTGCGGCAAACACCCTTTTCCTGGGATGGATCGGGGCCAAACCGGCGGATGGCATATATGTCGTGTTGATGCAGATCTCGACGGTCATTTATTTCGCCTTCTTTTTGGTGGCGATGCCTGTGCTGGGCTTGGTCGAGACGCCTCGAAGGTTGCCCAACTCGATAACCGAAGCGGTGCTGTCCGCAGCTGCGCGGAACCGTGGCAGCGCTTCCAAGCAGGGTGGGAACGCAAGCCCGCAGAACAATCAGCATATTGTTTGAACAGGCCATAGGAGCTCTACCGTGACGGACTTCCGCGAAATAGTTGTCGATGCATGTCCACGGAGCAACCTAACCGGGACCCTCGAATTCGCACGAGAGATGGCCAAGGCATTCGACGCCAGAGTCTCCGTCGCTTCCTACGCATGGCCGAAAACGTCGATGAAGGATGTCTTGGCTCCGAACGTTTTCTGGGCCGAAGAGCAGACCAGATTGATGGAACGCATGTTGGCATCCAGTCGGAACATCGTCGACAAGGTCTTTGGCGCCGATTCTGAGCAGGTCCACTGGTGTTCGGGAATTGGCGAACCTACCGCTGCAATACAGGCGCACCTCCTGACCGCAGACTTGCTGATCACGGATTCATCCGATGAAGACGAAAGTGTGTTGCCGAACCCGGCTCACGTCGCCCTTGGTTCCGGCGTGCCCGTGCTACGCCTGGGGCGCTCGGTTGAGAATGCTCGCTTCCCCCGCATTCTGGTCGCTTGGAAGGACACGGCGCAAGCCCGACGCGCGGTTCATGATGCGCTCCCTCTGCTTGTCCGCGCCGAGTGTGTTTCGGTCGTCGGCGTCGGGGATGAGGTTTCGAGCGAACGGCTCGATGCTGTTGCGACGCACCTGCGTACCCATGGCGCAAAAGCGCAATATTTGCACATTCCCAACACCACTGGAGACGCGTGCTCGAGCTTGCTTGAGCAGGCCGGTCGGGAGAGATCGGACCTGATTGTGACTGGCGTCTTCGGACGCAATTCACTCGCCGAACGCGTCTTTGGGGGCGTAACCACAGAAATGCTGAGGAGCACCGAGATCTGCTGGTTCATGGCTCACTGACTTTGGTTCAGTGTTTGCATGTGATCAATGACCATCAGGGCGGCATGAGCTATCGAACAAGCGCTCGATCCGGATCCTAGTGCGCAACGGCATCATCCAGCAGGTTGCCCGGGCTTAGAGCGGAAAGAATCTGCAATCAAAATTGCCGCTCCAAGGACAATCGCGACATCAGCAGTATTGAATGTCGGCCAGTGCCAGGCACCTAAATGCAGGTCGATGAAATCAGTAACCGCGCCTTGTCGCATTCGGTCGTAGATATTCCCGCTCGCACCTCCCGTTATCAGTCCCAGCGCCATGGTATGGCCGTTCGTCTTTGCATAAAGCATCCAAACGAACAGAAATCCGACAACGACCGATGTCAGGAATGACAGCGAAGCAGGAGCGCTGGAAGAATAGCCGGACAGAATTCCGAAGCTGATCCCGGTATTGTAAGAAAGCACAATATTGAGAAATTCAGTTATATAAATTTCCCTTGGCGGTTGCATGATAAACTCGACGATTACAAACTTGGACAGTTGATCGATCGAGAACGCCAAAGCCACGCAGGCGAGACCGAGGAGAACTCGAGTTAAATTAGTGGATCGCTTCACGGTCATCCTCCGTCACGTTCGGGGATGAGAGCTTCGTCGCTCTAGCTACTTGAGCTTCAATCGCCGACGGGCAGCTTCCTGTGGAAAGCTGAGGGCATGGACACTTCACGAAGTCGTGGCCCGCCCGGAATAGACGCGGACCCCAGGAGCCGTTAAGGGTTTGGTAATATCGGTTAAAATCGACGGGGGATCGGGGAGTGACCACTGGAAAGTCGATCGCTGCTTTGTGCGTGGTGGCCGCTTGGACGTTTAGTGCCAGCAGTGCATGGGCCCATCCCTCAGCGATGATGACAGGAAGCCTGACATCGCAACCGATCGGACACTATGAGTTCTGCAGGCGCAACGCTTCAGAATGCTCAATTCGCTCCCGCAACGTGACACCGCTGAAGATGTCGACTGAGCTCCTCGGGCGGCTGGAGAAACTCACGGTCACCGTGAATCAGGCCATAAAGCCGAAAAGCGACCTCGAGCTGTATGGCAAGGAAGAATTCTGGACCTATCCCGTTGATGCGGGCGACTGCGAGGACTATGCGTTGGCGAAACGCCGCGTTCTGATGGAAGGTGGCATCTCAGCATCCAACCTGCTCCTGACTGTACTGCGACGCCCAAACGGCGATGGGCATGCGGTGCTGACCGTTCGAACCGATGGGGGAGACATTGTTCTCGATAATCTCACGGACACGGTTTTGAACTGGGATGAAACCGGATACACCTACCTGAAGCGACAAGCGATCGATCATACGGGTCGATGGGTTTCGATACGAGACGGGGACACGCCGCTGGTCAGCTCCGTTCACTAGGGACCACAGCAACTCCTGCGGTTTGCCGTGTTCGTCGTCGGGTGACCGCCCCAGCGGCAATGAGCAGCGTTATGGACACCACGACCGGAATGTTTCCGGCCCGGCGGAACAATGTCTCAGTAGGCGCGGGTGCGGGCAATGGACCATCGATGACCCCGCTGACGTTCAGGGGAAGCATCTCCTTCACCCGACCATAGCTGTCGACGATCGCGCTGACGCCGCTGTTGGCCGCCCGGATGAGCGGCAGACCCGCCTCGATCGCTCTCGCGCGCGCGGCAAGAAAATGCTGGTAGGGTCCCGCTGACATGCCGAACCACGCGTCATTCGTGATGTTCAGGATCCATCTTTCTCCATCAGCGCCCGAACGTGGAAATATTGCCTCATAGCAAATCAAGACCCTTGCGGCGGGCAATCCGACAAGCTGGATCGGTGCGCTGCTCTCACCCGGAATGTAGTCGATATCGCCGACAGTCATTTTCATGGTGCCGAGAACCCTCTTGAAAGGGGTGAACTCTCCAAAAGGCACCAATAGCCTCTTGTCGTAGTCCGCGACGACGCCTCCCTTCTCATCGAGTGCAAGAGCACTGTTCAACAGGGCAGGATCACCAGCGCGACGCGCAGGAGCTTCCCTGACCGCCCCAAAGAGAAGCAGACCTCCGGTCGGTACACTGGCGGTGAGGGCTGGATGGATCCTGCGACCAGCTTCGAACAGGACAGGATACGCCGTCTCGGGCCAGACTACGTAGCGTGGCCGATCGCTTTCACCGGACGTACTGAGCGCCAGGAGTTTGTCGAGGATTGCGTTCGCTTGGCCGGCCTCCCATTTCTGGTTTTGCGGGATGTTTGGCTGGACGATCCGCACGCGCTGTCCATTTTCCCAGATATCGGCCACGGCCAGGCGCATCGCCCCGCCAGTCCATAGAGCCGCGAAAGCGATCGTTGGCACCGGGATCAGAATGAGTGCCGCAGACCGACGGCCCAGCTTGTATTTCTCGGTGATCAGGAGCGGCAAGACCGCCAAGAGAACTGTCAGAAGCCCGAGGCCATGGATACCCATGACCGATATGGCCTGAAGAACTTCATCGCTGAATCCCCAAGCGTATCCAATGAGGTTCCAGGGGAATCCCGTCAGTATGGTGCCGCGCGCCATCTCGGCGATGGACCACGTGGCCGGGAGGACGATGAGCGCACCCGGTCCCGATCCGCCGAGACAACGAGCAGCCATCGCCGCGAACGCCGGGAAAAGAGCCAGGAATGCCGAAAGAGCAGCCACCGCGGGCCAAGCCAGCATTCCAAATCTCTCGGCTTCGACCGCAAAGCTTTCGGTTATCCAGCTCAGGCCAACGATGAATTGACCCAAACCGAAGACCCATCCGGTGACGAATGCAGACAAGACGCTTGGGCTATGACGTGTCAGAAAGGCGAACGCGGCAAGGCCCAAATACGTGAGAGGAAAGACGAAATAGGGTGCGAACCCCAAGCTGCTCAGGCCGCCCATCGTGACGGCAACGAGGGCGCAGCGACGATACCTTCCGCGCGACTTGATCCTCGAAATTGAATCGGCCCCCGTTCTTCGTGGATCGCGCCGCACCGCGCTAGCCGATGTAGCCCAGTCCCGGAAAGCGCTCGAGCAGCCAAAATGCGATCAGAGTGAGACGGCCTGTCATCATCAATATTCCCATGGCAATCATGATGCCGCCGGCAAGGACGTTGAGGATATGGCCGGCATACCGCACGCGCTTGAACCCGGCGGCGATGCTGCTGAAGGCGACCGCAACTATCAGAAAGGGGATTCCCAACCCGACGCTATAGGCTGCGAGGAGGACAGCACCGCTTCCTGCGGACACCGCCGCAAGGGTAAGGATCGAGCCGAGCACTGGGCCAATGCACGGCGTCCATCCAAAGGCGAATGTAAGTCCAAGCGTATAGGCTCCGGCTGGCCCCGATATGGTCTGCGGCCCCGGCAGTCTGAAATCTCTGAGCAGCGCCGGTATCTTGATCAGTCCTGTCATCACAAGGCCGAAACAAACGAGCAGCGCCCCGCCAAGGAGATTTGCCTCGACATTGTACCGCAGGAGAATGCCGCCGAACGCCTGCGCGCCAAGCCCAAGCATCACGAAGACGGTGGAGAACCCGGCTATGAAAAAAAGCGCGGACCAGACAACCTTGATGCGATCGGCGACCCGCTTGGACGCAGGATCGACGCCGCTGGACACGAACGAAAGATAGCCCGGCACAAGCGGGAGAACGCATGGGGAAACGAATGATATGGCACCCGCCAAAATGGCCGTGAGAAGTCCGACCGCTGAGACATCGATCGCCAAGGCTGTCGTCCTTCCTCTGTCGACTACAATCCCAGATTCACCCCATTCGCGTGTCGGTCTAAATGCTCAAGCGACATGAGGTTCAATGGGAGCCCGCAGAAGCCTGCCGTGACATTGCGACGCGCAGTCGCAGTAGTGTTAACGTTCCATCAAGGTTAACACTCGATTCTCCTTCTGCGTGGGGCATCCGGAGAATGAGATATTGCGGTCCAAATCGAAAGCCGCTTTCGAGCGACGATCATCGAACGGCCATCGGCGTGTGCTCGCGATTCTCGGCGCAAGTTGGTTCGTGTTCGGCTTCGCATCGCCCACGGGGATCCAGGGCACCAAATCCGAGTTAGGAATCGCTCCCGGGCCGGATCGCTGGGCGGTATATGTCGAGCAGGCCGACACCTGCTCTCATCTGAAGGAGCTCCGGCTGCCCGGTGCCGCTATTCCTGGCGATGTCGAAAACCTGGATCTGGTGCTCGGCGGTCAACGGGTCAATTTGCGGGCGGATCGAGAGGTTTCTTCCGCGTTCCAGCGGGTGGTTGAAGAAGCAAAGAAACCACGGCTGGTCAGCGTAGCGTATCGGAAAAACCTGGAGACCCCGGTTGGCGAGCGCGCATTGGCTTCGCGGCTACTTTCGTCGGGGACCGACGCGTCATACTTTCTGCGGGGCTTTTCAAAACAGGCAGATCCCGAAATGGAGGCGGGCCTGTCTACGTTTCATAGCCCAGCAGACGACCGTCTGGCCGGTGTGCCGGCGGCGCTCGCCGACCTGGTCAACAACGATGGCGCCGACATCCTGGCCACGGCCTACGCCCCAAAGGATGAGTTTCACGCATCTTCCAATGCCTTCGCAGCTTTGCTCGGCATCGACGAGACAGCCGGTCGCTTCGTTCCGCCCACGACGGAAGGTGACCACGATTGGATGAAGCAGCCTCTACCGAAATCCGTCTTCTCGACAGCCGAGCAAAAGTGCCTTGCCACCGCAATCTATTTCGAGGCTCGGGGCGAAGAGGTGAGGGGGCAGGCCGCTGTCGCGCAAGTCATTCTCAATCGGGTGCGCAATCCTGCATATCCCGCAAGCGTCTGTGACGTAGTTTATCAAAATGACAGCTGGATCAACAAATGCCAGTTCTCCTTTGCCTGCGACGGCATTCCGGACGTCATTGCAGATCGACGCGCGTATCGTCTGGCAAAGGATGTGGCCATGGCAGTCGCCGGCGGGAAGATATTCTTACCTGAAGTGGCGTCATCGACCCATTACAACGCCACCTACGTCAGCCCGCGTTGGGCTCGCTCCATGGAGCGCATGACCCAGATCGGTTCACATATCTTTTACCGCACATTCGGCGGGGGGTGGAGTTAGATCATTGTTAGGGACAATTGGTACGAAATCCCCAGTCGAGCGCAAGAGGATTTTTGTAACGTGGCTGGTGGCACTAGCTTGGCTGGCGATGCTAATCGCAACGCAGCCGCAAGGCTTTGAAACGCTGGGCTACAGCCTGATCGAGTTTCTCGGAGTCTTTCTGGTGTTTGCTGCCGTTCTGGGAAGGCTCTGGTGCACTCTACATATTGGAGGTCGTAAAGATCTGGACCTCTGCCAAAGCGGTCCGTATTCCCTTGCCCGCAATCCTCTCTATTTCTTCTCCTTTCTCGGGCTCGTCGGCGTGTGCCTTGCGGCTCAGAACATTGTCTTGATGATCATTAGCGCGGTCGCATTCCTGGTTTACTATCGACCGGTAATCAGGAATGAGGAAAGGCGGTTGCTGTCCCTCTTTGGGCCGGATTACCTGCTGTACATGGCGAGAGTTCCTCGCTTCTTTCCTCGCCTCGATTTGCCAGAAAGCGAAGACACCGTCGTTGTCCACTCTCGGGCATTTGTACGGTCGTTGACCGAAGTCATGTGGTTCCTTGTCGCCATCGTCGGGATCGAAGTGCTTGAAGAACTGCGCCAAGCCGCGGTGATCTCTGGCTGGCAACTCCCATTGTAGGCTGGCCCGCTCCGTGTAGTGCTGCGTCGACGGCGCCCCGCTTCACGCCAAGCCCGGCCAGATGCAATGAGTATCAAGTGCTCATCTAGCTGAATTAATTTGACGTTTTGAATCCGCGCTCCTATCTCCCGGCCAATCAGGGAGTAGTCACCGCGCCCGCGCGGGACCGTGTCAACAGGCTTGCGCACATGCGCATGGCGCGGTCAGCCGGTTCACCTGCCAGACAAGACTGTGGCGCCACTGCTCCTATGCGGACGAGCAGGGTTTGCGCCCAGGTAGATGTCCGTCGGGATCGTTGTCCAATGTCGCCGTTCACTATTGCCGTGCTCGCCCTGAGCATGTCGATCGATGCCTTTGCAGTCTCTGTCGGACGAGGGGCCGCCATCGGCTCGCCGCCCCTGAGAGACACGCTACGGACAGGTTTGATCTTCGGCATTGTCGAGGCGACAACGCCCATTCTCGGTTGGATTGCCGGCGTTGCAGCCAGCCGCTTTGTGCAGGCTGTCGATCATTGGATCGCCTTCGCCCTCCTCGCGGGCGTCGGCATTCATATGCTCTACGCGGCAATGTGGGGTTCTACGGATAACCCGCCCAAGGGAAGATCGTCGCTGCCCTGATGGCGACGGCGGTAGGAACCAGCATCGACGCCATGGCAGTGGGTATCTCTCTCGCGTTTCTTCAGGTCAGCATCGTCATCGTCGCGGTAGCAATAGGGCTTGCCACCTTCGTGTTGTCCTCGGGCGGCATGCTTGTCGGGAGGCTAATTGGCCATCGCCTCGGCAGGCTAGCCGAACTGATTGCAGGTCTTGCACTTTGCGGCTTGGGGACGATGATCCTGCTCGAACACCTGTCGCTGATGTGAAAAACGCTTGAAATCGTGGCCACGCGATAGTTTAGCGGCGTCGCTTTCCAAAAGGGAGCTGCGACATTTGAACACTTGAACCTCAACCTGCTCGAGGTCCTACCTTCCTGTTAGCGGGGTGCATTGGTGCACTCAAATAGGTTGGATATCGCGATGTCAGGAACGCTTCTCAACTCGCTAGGACCAGGCGACAAAGCCACCGGGGTTCTTTGTCCACATTGCAGGGTCGATCTCGTTATGAGCGAGCGTCAGGGTATCGAAATCGACTACTGCCCGAAATGTCGCGGCGTGTGGCTGGATCGCGGCGAACTCGACAAGATAGTCGAACGGAGCGCGGTGGAAGAGGCCCAGTACGCCCAGGGACAAGCCGGTCGCGGCCGTGCGCAAGCGGTCTCACGCAATACATCGAATGACTGCCGCGAAGATCACCGCCGCGACTATAGCGACCATGATCGTCATGGCGGACACCATGGTCGAAGGCACGGTTCGTTCCTCGGCCGATTGTTCGACTGACACCCCACCAGGAGCGGAACCGTGAAGGCTGCGCGCATTGGTCGGCTAGGGTGGTACGCCATTGCCGTGTTGACAACGGCCTCGCCGACCTATGCTCAATCGACCGATCGCGCGGAGGTCGAGAAGATCGTCCGCGAATACATCATGCAAAACCCGGAGATCATAGAGGAAGCACTTGCGGAGCTTGAGAAGCGGAACCAAGCAGTTCAGGCCGAGGCCAGGTCACAAGCGATAGTGGCCGAGACGGATGCGTTGCTCCGATCGAGCGACGATGTTATCTTGGGAAATCCGGACGGGGATGCTACGCTCGTCGAATTCTTCGACTTCAACTGCGGCTATTGCAAGCGGGCGGCGCCTGACGTCAAGGCACTTGTCGCCGAGGATCCCAAGTTGCGGATCGTCTTGAAGGATTTTCCCATTCTTGGGCCGGGCTCGGTCGAGGCCGCGAAAGTGGCCCTGTCCGTGAAGCGCGTTGCTGGCGACGCCGCTGCGCGTGATTTCCATGTCAGATTGATGGAAATGCAAGGACAGATAAACGCTAGCCGGGCATTGGACCTGACCGAAGAGATGGGACTCGACCGCAAGAAGCTGTCTGAAGAAATGGCTACACCAGCGATCGAGGCCATCATCGCGGCAAACCTCGCTCTGGCTCAGCGGCTCGGCCTGACAGGGACGCCTTCGTTCGTCGTAGGAGATCAGATCATCGAGGGAGCCGTTGGAAAGGAACCGCTTGCCGATGCAATCGAAGCGGTCCGCCAGAAATGAGTTCTCTGAAGACCAATCCTCTGCCTCTTTGGACGGCAACCCTGCTATCCAATTTCGGTACCGTTGATTGAGGCACCTCGCCAACCCGGCCTCACTGTCGCACCCGAGGATCAGCGGCAACCGACACGCCATGCCATGTCGCTTGGCAAGAAAGGTTGGCGCTGGATGCATCAGATGCCGCAGCGTTTGACATTCCTGCGCCAGTGGCTCGCCAACCCCCTGATGGTAGGGGCGGTGCTCCCCTCAGGGAGGTTTCTGGCCCGCTTGATGACACAGGCAATCGACCAGGACACGGGGTCAGTTCTCGAACTCGGACCCGGTACCGGCGTCTTCACCGAGGCTCTCCTCAAACGTGGCTTGGTGCCGGAACAACTGACGCTGGTCGAACTGGACGAGAGATTTGCCAACTTTCTCTCACGCCGGTTTCCTGGCGCTCGCATCGTCCAGGGCAATGCGGCGCGCTTGTCCGCGGCGGGCGTCGGGAGAGATGTCACATACAGTGCAGTTATCAGTGGGTTGCCACTCCTTTCGATGCCCACCCGTACGATATTTCGCATTGTCGAGGGCGTGGCGCGCAGGCTCGGGCCCAGCGGCAATCTCTATCAATTCACCTATGGCGCTCGGTGCCCGATTGCGCACGCCATACTTGAGAGGCTGGGCCTGGAGGCAAGTTTGCTTGGGACCGTCATGTGGAACCTGCCGCCGGCGTCGGTCTATCGGATTTCACGTACTCGGGTTGATCCGAAGGTGACATCAGCGTCCGAACCGCATGTGGCGGCAGACGCCCATACAGCTCTCATCAATAAGCAAAACCTGACCGTGATGTGTTGGGAAGGGGAACGGGTTTCCCGTCAATAGAAAGAGAAAGGAGCTCAATATGTTAACGAGACGCGAAATGCTGGCCGGCACAACGGCCTTTGCGGCTCTGGCGGCACTGCCCGCGCGAGCACAGACCAGTGTCAACCATAAGGTCCAGATGCTGAACAAAGGGAAGAAGGGCGCAATGGTGTACGAGCCGGACTTCGTGGCTGCTTCCCCCGGTGATACCGTAACCTTCTTTCCAACCGACAAGTCCCACAACGCCGAGAGCATAAAAGGGATGCTGCCGGAAAATGCGCTCCCGTTCAAAGGCAAGCTGAATGAAGAGATCACCATTACCATTGAGAAGGAGGGCGTCTATGGCGTAAAATGTGTCCCGCACTACGGAATGGGGATGGTGATGCTTATCGCCGTAGGGACGCCAAGCAACCTGGATGAAGCCAGGGCAGTCAAGCATCCGCCAAAAGCAAAAAAGCGGTTCGACGAGCTGCTTTCTGAAGTTCCCGCGGCTTGATCCATTCCGGATTGCGCCAGTAATTGTGGATGGCAGCGTACGAACATCCGGTGACGAAATTGCATGCTGCCATCTCTGGGAAGAAAAGCGTCGAAACCCCTTGAGTACGATGTTTCGACGCTTGACGACTATGGCTTCGCTCTGTCCGACAGCAATCGCTGGACAACAATCTCGCCGTCTGGTCCCGCACCCATGATGAGCGCCGATGCTCGATTGCGTTGCCAAGGCCGCCCGACAAAGTAGATGCCTTTCACCGGTGAGCTACCCGCCTCGTGCAGGAATGCTCCGTCATGCGCCTTGGCGTCTTCGATATCGAGCCATGTTGTATCGTCCCGATAGCCGACCGCCCATATAACCGTCCGGATGTCCGCCGACGTGCCGTCGGCAAACCGGGCCGCTTCACCGCTTGCTTCAATGAGACGTGGCAGCACCCGGATGCCGCGCTTCGCCAGGCTCTCGATGCTCCGGTCACGGTCAGGAAACGCATCGGATTGTCTAAGCTTTCTGCCAATCCGCGACTCCGCGGGGGCTCTCAGTACGCCAAACAGGTTGAGCCACCACCAGATGGACTTGCCAAGCACTCGCTCGGGAAAGAGCTTGCGAGGCTTGCCCGTCGCCAGCATGACGGACTGCCTTTGTCGCGCTTCCACAGCGATATCCCGGCCGCTTGCTCCATCTCCGACCACCAGGACCGGACCGTCGGGCAGTTGGTTCGGATTGCGGTAGGTTTCGGTGGTCAGCTGGAGCACTTCGTGTCCGAACTGCGCTGCCACCTTCGGCACAAGCGCGACCTGGAACGCTCCGGTCGCGACGATCACCTCGCTTGCGTTGATACGTGACCCGTCATCCAATGCAGCTTCAAAACCGTCGTCTCCAGCCTTCGAGAGGCGGATCAGACGTCGACCAAGCCGGATCGGCAGTCGGAAGCGTGTAGCATATGCTTCAAGATAGTCGGCGAACTCGTCGCGGCTCGCATAGAGTTCCCGGTTTCCCGCCAGGTCCAGTCCCGGTAGGGCGCTGAACTGACGTGGCGTGAACAAGGTGAGCGAGTCGTACCGGACACGCCAGTTGTCTCCCACCCGCCGATGCCTTTCGACGATGGTGAACTGCAGACCAGCCTCCTTGAGATAGTACCCGGTCGCAAGACCGGTCTGGCCGGCCCCAACGACAAGGACGCGCTTTTCCATCACACCACGACGACTCTGGCTCCTACGGGCACACGCTCATAAAGATCCTCGACATGCTCGTTCACCATCCTGATGCAGCCATTGGAAACAGACTTGCCGATGGTCCAGGGCTCCGTCGTTCCGTGGATACGATACAGTGTGTCGCGATTATTCCGGTAAAGGTAGAGAGCTCGGGATCCTAACGGGTTGTTGGGTCCGCCGGGGACACCGCCTGCGTAGCGGGCATATTTCCCCGGATCTCGGCGGATCATGTTGTCCGTCGGGCGCCAGGACGGCCATTTTGCCTTCCTGCCGATCACGGCCGAGCCGGTAAAAGCAAGTCCCGCCTTGCCGACACCGATGCCGTATCGTCGGGCAGAGCCTGCACCACCGACAAGGTACAGATACTTCTCGCGTGGAACCACCACGATCGTTCCTGCCGGGTAGTCATATGGCGATCTTACGTTCTGTGGCAGGAAGCGTTCTTCCAGCACGAACTTGCGCCTTGCGGTGTGTGCAAGGGCCTGACCGGGCACCGCGAGCAGCGCGAACATCCCGAGGACGAGCATTCGCCTGTCGATCCGTCCCACCGAACCATCATCAATTCTTTTCGGCTCAGTGTTCATGACCGTCCTCACCCCGGGGAGGAGCGACGTCGGGAACGAGCTTTTCTATCTTCGCACCTTCCTTGAGTTCAGCAATGATCCGCCTCTCCTCGGCGGCTTTCAGAGCTTGTCGTATCTGCGGCGCCACGGACTCAAACGCCGGGGCCGGACGATTTCGGGTTTCCTCGAGCAGAACGACATGAAATCCGAAGGCGCTTGCAACCGGCGTCTGCGTGTATTCACCAGGCTTCAGCTTCGCGGCCGCCGCATCGATCTCCGGCAAGACCTGGCCTTCCGCCACAAAGCCGAGGTCTCCGCCCTTGACCCTGGAGACTTCGTCGGCCGAGCGCTCCTGCGCCAGTTCCACGAACGCCTTTCCCCCCTTCAGCGCCTCAATGACCTCGACGGCATCGCCCTCGCTGCCAAGCAAGATATGGCGAAGCCGACGCTCGGTAACCGGCGGAACCCTTGCCGCCTGTTCGTCATAGGTAGCCCTGACGACGCTGTCGGTCACCGCTTCTTCCACCTGTTGTTCCAGGAAAAGGGTGCGCAGCGTCTGATCTTCCAGAAACGCCAGCTGCCTCTTGTAGGCGTCCTGCCCGGTAACGTTTGCCGCACGGGCAGCGGCTGACACGATCTTCATGTCGATCAGTGCGTCGACCAGGATGGAACGCCTCGCATCAGGCGGCATCTGGGCGAGCTGCGGCCCGTACATCTGCTCGGCGAGGGCAAGGTCGTCCGCCGTGATATCCTGGCCATTCACACGACCGACGACATCTGTGTCCTGAGCCAGAGCCGAAGATCCGAGCGGAAAAGACAGCGTCAGGATCATCGCGCCGAGGAGAAGGCCGGCATTGCTCCGTCTCCGGTTCCCGATCGTGCTATTCATCGGAGCCTCCTTGCTGTTTCGCGGCGGTAACGAGCGGATCGATAATCTCGCTGAACCGCTCGATGCTCAGTGCGCCTTTTTGCATCTGGCCATTGATGAAGAAGGTCGGCGTCGAGTCCACTCCAAACGACTTGCCTGCCTCGGCAACGGCAGAGACCTGATCCAGCAACTCCTGGTCCTTGAGGCATTTCTCGAAATCGGCGGTGCTCATCCCCGTCATGCCCATCACTGACTTGAGTGCCTCGGTCCCGTCGGCAACCCGTGCCCAATTGTCCTGCGTGCGGTAAAGCAGATCGATGGTGGGGTACCATTTGTCATCGCCCATGCACCGCGCCAGCATGAATCCGGCCGAGGACCGCGGATCGAACGGAAACTCCCGCATGATGAAGCGGACCTGACCCGTATCGACATATTTTTTCTTGAGCTCGGGCCACACATTTACATGAAAGGTGCGGCAATGGGGGCAGGTCAGAGACGCGTATTCGATGATCGTTACCGGCGCGTCCTCAGGCCCGAAGCTCTTTTCCGGCAGTGGCCCTGGGGCCAGCAGCGCGTCGGTTGACGGTTGCGCTAACAGGAGGGCGGGATAAGTCGCGACCATCCCGGTCGCGGCCATGCCAAAAATCAGATTGCGGCGTTTCATTTCAGGTCCTTTCGTGAGGACGGTTTTATGCAAGCTCTAGCCCCTTGAGAGGCAAGGGGGCTCTCGCTAGAAAAGTGCACTTGTTTGGGCTCGAACGATGATGGGGGCCGGCGTTGCGACGCGGTCGTACAAGTCGATGATGTCCTGATTCATCAACCGGACGCAGCCGCTCGAAACCGCCTTGCCGATGGTCCAGAATTCGGGTGTTCCGTGAAGACGGTAAAGTGTGTCTTCGCCATTCTGGAATATGTACAGCGCTCGCGCGCCAAGCGGATTGTTGAGGCCAGGCGGTTGACCGCCGTTTTCCGCGCTCCACTTTTCCAGTTCCGGCTGGCGTGCAATCATCTCGGCGGGAGGCGTCCATTTCGGCCACCGCTGCTTCCACTGGATCACGCCGTCACCCGACCATTCGAACCCTTGACGGCCGAGACCAACCCCGTAGCGCATCGCCTTGCCGCCCGGCCGGACGAGATAGAGAAAGAAATTTCTCGTATCCACGACGATCGTGCCGGGGCGCTCACCGGTGGGGTCGTCGACCAGCTGCCTGTAGAAGCGCTTGTTGACCTTGGACAGGTCAACGGCCGGGATCGGGAAATCTTCTTCCGGCATGGCGCGATACATGGAAAGGTAGGATCGTTCTTCCGCAGGTTTGATCTGCACCGGCTCTGCCGGCTCGTAGCCGGTGGTCGAGCAGGCTGGCAGGACGAACCCACCGGCTGCCGCCGCGCCGAGCCTGAGAATCTGCCGCCGGGAAAACTGTACGCGTAGTTGTGTCTGGGTCACTTGTTGTGCTCGCAATAATATCATCAAGGTCGAGCGCCTGCCGTGCAGACGCTGCTCATATGAAGCAACGACCCATCGAGCACACCACGTCGACGGAACTGCCGGATGGTGCGACGGCGATCGTTTTCGCCTCTTCGTGAGGCTATCGGGGAGGGGGGACGACCAGGGCAACGATCCCTGGAGGGCCAGCGCCGGCAGGCGTCTCCAAAGGAGAAGCATGTGTCTCGCAAAAAGCAGGCGCGTGCCATGCGGCAAGCCAGCTGCAGCCATCATGACACTTCGCGGCAGCCCCAAGCGAAGCGGGAGCGCCATCGTCGCCGGTGTCAGTCTCGACATATGTCAGGACTGAGCCCTGCTTGAACGAGTCCTCCCCGCCCGCCGCCGCCGTCGGCAGCGCAGCGTGCAGACTGACGAAACATAGCATCAGGAGAGCGAGCAGTGTCCGTCCCATCGCGTCACTCATTTGGCGAGTGAGGGTCGGCCAGTGCGGCCTCGGGACGGCTGATCGGCACCGATGTCAGCGAGGTCCGCTTGGCGAGAGAAGCCTGTCCGCCGCGTTCCAGCAGCTTGCGGAAGCTCGGATGCATGCCTCCATCGGAATAGGCATGTGCCGAAAGCACGCTGCCGGTCGAAAGAAGATCGTCCATAGCGACGCGATCGGATTGCTGCCGTCCGGCGACCAACGGATCAGCAGCATTCAGTGCTGGCGGACATGACGCCAAAGGATCCCGTGGCTCTCCACCTTCGAACTCCCTGTCGAAGACGTAGCGTCCTTCGCAATAGGAGACCTTCGGTTGCCAACGTGTGACCTCGAAAATGTCGTAGCCCAGCTTCAGGTCCGACCAGAATGCAAAGTCCGGGTCGTTCCGGTTCTTCGCCATGTTCTGAGGCGTCATCCGGAACGGAAACGCCTGGACCTGGAACGACCCTTGGCCGCCCTTCAGGGCCTCGCGCGCGACGGCATAGATCTCGGCAACGCCTTCGTCCGTTAGTGCGAAACACCCGGACGACGAGCAGGCGCCATGGACCATAAGCGCCTCTCCCGTGTAGCCGAGAGCCGCTTCCAGCCTGTTCGGATAGCCGAGGTTGAACGACAGGTAGTATTGAGAGTTGGGGTTCAGCATCCCGGCGGACACATGGTAGAAGCCCTCGGGAGCCTGACGATCGCCATTCTGCTTTTTGGGGCCGAGCTTTCCGGACCAGCGGCACATCGGGTAGGTCTTGAGCAGGGCGAACTTGCCGCTGCGATCGCGCTTCCAGACCTCCAGCTCGCTTTCTTGCTTGAAGATCCGGACAAGGACAGGTGCCGAGGGAGACATGGATTTGCGCGACATATCCGCCACGAGGGCGGCGGGAATCGGCCGAGTTGCCTTCCCGTCAACGTCGAGAACAGTGGAAACGCATGCGCTCAAAAAGAGCGCAAGCGCTGCAATTCCCCCCATCTTGACGGCCGTGAGTATCATCCAGAACCATATGTGTCGGTGCCCACCCCTTCCGGAGGCTTGTCCGAGAGTTCGCGTATCATAGTTAAGATGACGTTTCCGCCCACAAATTCGCGAGCGTCAAAGAACCGCAGCAAACAGACTATGCCGCTGTGCCGAAGATCAACTAGGTAAGAGCAGGACCAAGTGCCCCAGGAGAGAGACCCAGCCACGCCATGCCGGAAGGATCGGAACACCTCACCCTCGAAGAGTCCAAGACACTCGCACGGCGCAGACGACGCGTGAATTGGGTGATCTGCGGGCTCCTGGTGGCCTTCGTCGTTGCCGTGTACTGGATAAGTTTCAGCCACGTCCGGACTGAGACGAACGAAACTCAATCATCCTCCGAACTGGATAACGGTCCAATCACCCACGCTTGAGTGGCCGATCGCCCTTGTCGGTGAGAAAGTGGACCGACCTAAGTCCAGTTCGGTCCATCTCTCGATGATTTTGCGCTTGACCTGCTTTGCGTTGGTCGCACCGATAGCCTACCTAGCATTGGCCGCGTTGTTCGGGATGGTGTGCGTCGGGCTCGGGCACAACACCTTTGAGATGCTGTACGGCGGGACCGCTGTCTATCTTTTGACGCTCGCCGCCGCTGTGGAAGGCGCTTGGCTCCTGCCCGACGAGATTAGAAGGTCTTCCTCATTCACTAGGCTGACCCAGCGATTCAGGTCATCTCCTGACTGACGCTTCAGATAGTAAATTTCCGTTTCCTTCCACAGGAGGACCTTCTGCTCCAGATTGTCCAGGATGAAGTCGCCGAGGTCCGTGACCACCGTCAGCACGGCGTGCCCACCGCCCTTGGCATCACGGGCGACCGTCAACAAGAGGGCTCCCAAGGGATAGCCCATCTCGTTCAGGCGCTTGCGTTTCTCAAGAGCGTAGTCCTCGCAGTCCCCCACTGTCGTCGGGTACTCCCATCGCTCCTCGACTCCGAAAATCTCCATATCGGTCAACGGCGCAACCGCGGCATTGACGTCAGCGTTGACCGAGACGATTTCGCGCCACCGAGGCTCGGTAAGCTTGATCATCATCCCCTCCGGTCGGCGCGCGCAGTCCTTTCGGTAGCGACGGCAATATTCGTAGTATCCCACCGGCATGGTTGTCGCGCCGTACGTGAGCATATTGCGCGCATTGGTGGGTTGGGTCGGATTAAAGTGAAAGGCGTTGGCCGAAGCTACGACGCAGGACATCCCGAGCGCCAGGGCGCTGACAATAAAGCGTTTCATTGAACCGTCTCCCGTAGTGTTGGGAAACAGATAGAGGATAAGCCTCAAAACGACGGAAAATCAGCGAGTTAAATTAAGGGAGAACTATCGGAAAATTTTATGCCCCGCTTCAATGTTTGATTCACCGATGGGCAACGCATACGCGATCAGTCAATGGCGACCAATGTCGACGTCTCCCTGGCCGTGATGATGTACCGTCAACTGATCGCGAGATTGGACGACATCGGCGGTAACCTCCAGTTCTTGGCCGCCTTCGAATATCAGCGTAAAGCGGCTGTCAGCCAACCTGTCAGTTCGGGGCAGGGGATCCTCCAGGAGCAAGCGAATGCCGCTAGGGCGCATCGTCAACTCGGCGTGTCCCGGCACAGGAACAATTCCTTCCACTGTCCCGGTGCTGGTCTGGCCCGAGCTCATTTCGGTTCGCAAGATGGAGATCTTGCCGAATGCATCGCTTCGGATCGCCTCCAGGCTTACCTGCTGATTGGTGCCATTCCAGATTGTGAGATAGCCTTCAGCGCCGACGTCCTCGTTGTCTGCCACCAGGATCTCCGCGTGCTCGACCGTCAAAATCGGCGGCGGCTTGTCATGATCTTGTACACCGTCGGATGCCTCCACCTGCGTGGCCAAGACGAAGATTGCCAGCGCCGCTCTCAAAAGTGCTCTGTTCACAAGCAATTGTCCCCTCTCCGGTGCCTGCCTCCTTGGTTGAGCACAATCTGGGCAAACCTGTGATCAATGCTGCCGGACAATGCGGCAATTGAACGCGTTTGCAGCGAGAAATCCTAAGCCATAATAGCTATAGATACTGGAGGAACACATGCTGACGATTGGAGACCTGTCGCGGGCAACCGGCGTCAAAATTCCTACGATACGGTACTACGAACACATGGGATTGATGGCTGCTGCCGAACGCTCCGGGGGCAACCAGCGGCGATATGAATCCCATGATCGAGAGCGCCTGTCGTTTATCAAGCATGCTCGGGATCTGGGGTTTACAATCGAAGCCATTCGGGAGCTCCTAGAACTGAGCGCCCATCCTGACCGTCCTTGCGTGGATGCTGATGAAATCGCCGTTCGGCAGCTTCAGTCCGTTCGCAACAAGATCGCCAAGCTCCGTCTTCTCGAGAAGGAACTCGATCGAATGACGTCCCGCAACCACGACGACCAAGTCAAACACTGCTACGTCCTGCGGTCTCTCGCCAACCACGACATGTGCGTGAGCGAACACTAGCGACCTTAGCGAGAAACCAAACTTCGGCTTTTCGCGCGATCTCCTGGAGATCTTGAAACGGCAGCGCGACGCCGGTCTGCGCCTCTTGCAAAAGGGCGCCTTCCTAGCCTTAAATGCAAATAAGTCGCAACTGCAAGACATGAGATCAATATGACCGATTCGACGTCGGACGTCGCCAACGGCTGGAAGGGCAGGTCGAGTGCCCCTTCAATGTCCGATGTGCACCGGTCAGTGCCCGTGCAGGGCATGCACTCGTCCTGGCGCCGGGCCGCCGCCTTCATCGGTCCAGGCTATCTTGTCGCCGTCGGCTATATGGACCCCGGCAACTGGGCGACGTCGATCGCAGGCGGCTCTCGCTTCGGATACACCCTGCTCGTGGTGGCCCTGATCTCCAACATCATGGCGATCATCCTCCAATCCCTTTGCGCGCGGCTCGCCATCGCGTCCGGTAGGGACCTTGCGCAGGCTTGCAAGGATGCCTATCCAAAATACGTGTCGCGTACCCTGTGGGTGCTGGCCGAGATCGCGATCATCGCGACCGACATCGCCGAGGTCATCGGAACGGCCATCGGCTTGAACCTGCTCTTTGGCATCCCGCTGGAAATTGGTGTCGTGATCACCGCGCTTGACGTCTTCCTCATCCTCTATCTGCAAAGGCTGGGCTTCCGCTGGGTCGAAGCACTGGTGATCGCGCTGCTGGCCGTAATTGCCGTCTGCTTCGTGCTTCAGATTGTCCTAGCGGATCCAAACTGGGGCGACGTCATCCGCGGGTTCGCGCCAACGACCGAGATCGTCACCAATCCTGAAATGCTCTACCTCGCCCTAGGCATCCTCGGCGCGACGGTGATGCCGCATAACCTCTATCTCCACTCCGGGATCGTCCAGACGAGGAATTATGGCGACAGCCTGCCGGAAAAGCGCGAAGCGCTGAAGTTCGCCACGATCGACTCCACGGTCGCACTCATGTTCGCACTCTGTGTGAATGCGTCGATCCTCATCCTTGCCGCAGCCACGTTCAACACCACAGGGCGGACGGAAATCGCCGAATTGGGCGAGGCCCACAGCTTGCTGGCTCCGATGCTCGGCGCGGCCATCGCGCCGACCTTGTTCGGGATCGCACTCCTTTGCTGTGGCATAAACTCGACGGTGACGGCGACCCTGGCGGGACAGATCGTCATGGAAGGCTTCCTCGATATCAAGCTACCACCCTGGCTCCGCCGGCTCATCACGCGGGCGATCGCCATCATTCCGGCCGCGGCGATCACCATCTGGTATGGAGAAAGCGGCACCGCCCAGCTCCTGATCTTGACCCAGGTGATCCTCAGCCTTCAGCTGTCTTTCGCGGTATTTCCGCTGGTGATGTTCACGGCCGACGGGAAAAAGATGGGTGAACTGGTGGCGCCCCGTGCGCTGGTCGCCGTCGCCTTCTTCATTGCCTTTGTCATCGCTGCCCTGAACGTCAAGCTGCTTTTCGACTTTCTTGCGTCCGCGGCCTGATCCCGGCGTCCTCAAGCCTCCGTGTCGTCCTCGAACCGGCAGAAATAGGTCACCCTATCGGCGGCGCCGTTGGATGAAGGAACGTTGCGTAGAATAACCTTGACGACCGAGCTGCCCGCAGGCGCGACAATATTCCCGGCAATCGTCACCGTCGGATGGTCATCCGGGATGAGCTCGAAGGCTGTCTCGTCCCCTCTGGTCTGGCCGAAACGGACCGACCCTGTATCGTAGTCGCCCTCAGCGGCATAGGTCGTCTCCATCCTCCTTTGATCCAGGAACAGATAGTATTCCATGTCCGAACCGAACGGCACTCGGCCCCAAAGCAAAGCGTCGGCCTTCTCACGGGACGGCCTGATGCGCCGCACAAGCGCATCACAGTCCGCGGAGGAAGGTACTGCTCCTTGCTCTGGAAACCACAGGAACACGCCCGTCGGCGCTTTTGCCATAACCGGTAAAACGCCAGCAAGCGATGCCGCAAGCAAAGCGCCGATTGTCTGCCTTAGCCGCATGCTCGCCTTCCGATCCGCGCATCTTGATGCATCCGTTCACCGTACCTGAAGTTGGGATCGATGGCCTGTCCTATGGAAGTGTGAACCTCGCAATGACTGGAAGGTGATTTGAGCCGAATTTTGGCCCCATCGCCAAGCTGTCCAATCCCACCGCGGGCGACAGCACGATGCGATCAATTGGTGTCCCGAGCTGCGTCCACGATCCGAACCTTATGCTGAATCGGGTCGGCAGGGGCCACCATCGGGATTCAGTCGTCCTGTAACCCGTGGAGGACAACAGGTTTTTGAAGAAAGGAGACCACGAGGCGGTGTTCCAGTCACCCGCGACGACAACGGGAGTGTCCTGCCGTTCCGACAGGAGCGCCTGCGCAAGATCACGCAGATAGGCCGACCGCTCGCGCCACATGCGTGGACTTCTCGGCGTCTGCGGATGAACCGCATAGACGATGAGGGTCCGGCCTCCCACAAGCAGTTCATATCGGACGGCAAACCTCCCGCCCGTGTCGGCGCTCTCGGGAGACACGGTTCTCGCGGTCAGGATCGGAAATCGGCTGAATAGCTTCATGTCCGTGTTGGCGTGCAGGTCGCGACTGCTCTCGAATGGCCAGATGCCGCTGGCTGCCAACGCATCCTGCCATCGCGGCGTCATCTCCTGGAGCACCAGGATGTCGGCGGTCGCGATTGATGGAAGTGAGAGAAAGTCCGCCGGATCGGGGTTGTCGACATAGACATTGGCGGTCACCACCGTAAGTGGTGCGCCGATCTGCGAAGAAGCAGGCAGTGGTAGGAAAAAGAACGGGAACACACCGCTTAGCAGCGCTAGTGTCCCGAAAAGTGCCACGATGACGTGGCGGAAGGCCAGACTAAGAACAAACAGGCATGTCGCGAGGAGCAAAAGATGCGGGCGCAGGAAGTTTGCGAGGTCAGCAATCCACATGTTTGTCGCGAGAGCCATCGATCCCAACGATGCTGCGGAAAACCCTGCGCACAGGACTGCCATTGCGACGATGCCGGCCCTATGAAGCTTACTTTTTGAAAGCGTAACGAGCATTCTGCAGTCGCAAGACGGTCGGGATGATGAAGGAATAGTCCCTCCTCCTCGCTCTTACCAGTGAGTCAAACTAACGCGGCGACCGACGTCAGAGGCCTCTTGAATCTCTAGCAGCATGAGATTGTACGCTATGCTGGAGCGAGACTTATCGATCGGCCGAGACAGGAAGCCCGCAAACGTCGCTCACCCTGTGCTAGCGATCGGGGAGTGACCTGTGTCAGTGGATGTTTTGAACGGTCATATCCTGGTGGTTGATGACCATCAGGATATTCGAGACCTGGTCGCCGGGCTGCTCGCCAAAGAAGGATATCGCGTCAGCGCTGCAGCGGATGGACGACAAATGCGGCGGCAGCTCATCGAAAGCAGCGTCGACCTTGTCGTTCTCGATCTCATGTTGCCAGGAGAGGACGGGCTCACCCTTTGTCGCGATCTCAGAGCCACGACTAACATCCCGGTTGTCATGCTCACCGCGAAGGGCGACGAATTTGATCGTGTCCTCGGTCTCGAGATGGGCGCTGACGACTATCTGACAAAGCCTTTCGGCGGCAGGGAACTCGTGGCCCGAATCCGCGCGGTCCTCAGAAGGACGCGATCCGTGCCCCCGGGAACGCGAACCCAAACTGCGTGCGTGTGGCGGTTCGACCGCTGGACATTCGACACGGCGACACGCTCTCTAAAGTCGACAGATGATGCGTTGCTTTCCTTGAGCACTGCCGAATTTAACCTGCTGAAAGTATTCGTCGAGCGGCCGCAAATCGTGCTCACGCGAGATCAACTCCTCGATTTGACCCGGGGCCGTGAGTCCGAATTCATTGATCGCAGCATTGACACCCGGATCAGCAGGTTGCGGCGGAAGATCGAGGAGGATCCCCAAAACCCACAAATCCTCAAGACTGTGTGGGGCGACGGCTATGTATTTGCAGCCGACGTGTCTCGTGGATGATCGGTTTGCTCCCGAAAAGCCTGAGCGGTCGGACAGTTGGCATTCTCGTGACAGGCCTTATTGCGACGCATATCGTCACCCTGCTCGTGCTGTCAGAAGATCGAGTTGAGTCTTTAACGCGCACTGAAGAGCAACATATCGCCCAGCATATTGCGTCCATTACAAATATTGTTTCAGGCGTTCCAAGCGAATGGAGGGACCGGATCGTTCGTTCCTCCGATGGCCACCTGTTCAACGTCAGAATAACGGAGGACAGCACCAACAGCACGCTTCAACCTATTGGTACCAGCAGCAGCACGCTGGCCGACCTGTTGTTACGACAGGTTCGACAGGGCACGGGCGAACCGATATCGGTGGACATAAGTGACGCAAACCCCGGCAATACGCCGCTTGCGCCAGATAGCTGGCGCCGGTGGCTGAGTTCGCGGCTCAGTCGCCTCGCCTATGGGCACGACCGCGACCAGGCTGTGCTGGTCTCAGTTCCGCTGTCAGAGGGTCAAAGGCTCAATTTCTCGACGTCGATGCCGCTGGCTTCGGCGCCTGGATGGGAGCGACAGCTGGCGGTCACCGGGACGTTTTTGGTCATCGTGTTGGCGCTTTCCCTGTGGGCCATCAGGAAGATGTCGAGCCCACTGGCTCTGTTTGCGCACGCAGCCACCACTTTCGCTCGGAATGTCTATGCGCCGTCCTTGCCTGAGACAGGCCCGAGTGAAGTCCGGGAAGCCGCCCGGGCGTTCAACAACATGCAGAAGCGAGTCCTTCAGACGATCGAAGGGCGTGCCCAAATGCTCGGGGCCATCTCCCACGATTTGCGTACACCGCTGACGACAATTCGTCTTCGGGCGGAGAGTTTGGGCGATTCCGAGGTCCGGCATCGCATCCTCGCGGCGATCGAGGAGATGGACGCGATGCTTGCCTCCACGCTGGCTTTTGCCAGGGAGGGCACCGCGCAGGAGGAACTGCAGGCAACGGATATCGGATCCCTGTTGGAGGCGATCTGCAGCGATTTTTCGGACATCGGGCACGACGTCAGCTTTGTGCCTTGCGGCACAATCGTCGCTGCATGCCGCCCACTGGCTTTGAAGCGAGCGTTGTCCAATCTCATCGACAACGCGGTCAAGTATGGGGAGCGCGCTCAGGTGGTTGCCAAGGTCCGGGAAGGGATGATCGACATCAGCATCACCGATCAAGGTCCCGGAGTCCCGGATGAAGAGTTGGAGCGCATATTCCAACCGTTCTACCGCATTGAGAGCTCAAGGAACCGCAACACCGGTGGCGCGGGCCTTGGACTGGCCATCGCCCAGATGGCTCTGGACATGCACGGCGGATCTATCCAACTGGAAAACCGCGGCGAAGCCGGCGGTCTTTGCGTACGGGTCCTGATGCCAGTAGGGACAAACGTCGCCAATCGCGGGGCCGCCCCAAGGCATCGATCTCGCCAGCCACGCAAGTAGCCGGCTTCAAAGCGCTGGTGACCAACGGACCGGAATGATCGCTTCCGCGTCAGCCGACGGTCAGCGCTTCAGAAAAGTTTTGCAGAATGTGTCAGAAGTCCTGTGGTGACAAATTCCGCCATGTCCGGGCGAGGTTGCGACGAACTCCTGAAAATTATGTCGTGTATGTGCAGCGCAGCACCGTGATTCTCCGTTCGGTTGTGAACAGGGGGAGATGTCATCAGCCG
Source organism: Rhizobiaceae bacterium (assembly GCA_905339215.1). GTDB lineage: Bacteria > Pseudomonadota > Alphaproteobacteria > Rhizobiales > Rhizobiaceae > DUSC01. Next base: position 75,818 of record CAJPFN010000024.1, on the reverse strand, counting down.
TTCTCCGACGCTGTTGACCCAGCCCCCTTTGTCTCGCCGTTACCCCCCCGAAGGTCGCGGCCGCCGAACCTGTTTCCATTTCGTGAGAGTCGACAGACGATGGATCGTAAAGAGCGCACCGTATTCGTTACGATCCTCATCAACGGACTTCTGATCCTTTTCAAGTTCTGGTTATCAGCAGCTTCCGGAAGCCTGGCGCTCCGGTCCAGCGCCATTCATTCCCTCGCGGATCTCGCGATCGGCGTGTTCGTTCTGATAGGTCTGTTCCTGAGCCGTACGAAGCTGGCGGCAGCCGCGCAACACGGGGCTCGCGCCGTGGAAAATTGGGTGGCGCTCCTTGTTTCGGCGGCGATCTTCTATGTCGGGCTGGACATTGTCGGGGAGGTCCTTGCAGGCGACCCTCCCGATTTGAGGAACCTTGGGCCTATCACCCTGGCCTCTCTCGTTACCGTCGTGGTCGCCTACGTCATTGCCCGCTACAAGCTCTATGTGGGCCGCCAGACAGATTCCCCGGCATTGATTGCCAGCGGCTACCACTCTCAAGTCGACATATATGCGTCGATTGTCGTTGTCGCAGGCTTGGGAGGCGCCGCTCTCGGCCTGGAGAACCTGGACACGGCAGCAGCGGCCATCGTCGTCGTCATGATCTTTCTTTCTGGATTCGAGATCGCGGCTGCTGCGATCACTGCGCTGCGGCATCGTGAGCAGCTGCAAGTGGAAGCCGAGGACGCACACGGTCGCCTCCATAGCCGCGGCTGGTTTCGCATTTATGCTCCGATCGCATCGCTCGCCTTGATAGCTCTCTATTTCTTGACCGGCATCTACACGGTTCAGCCTGGGGAAGTGGCGGTGGTGAGGCGCTTCGGAAAGGTGATCGAAGAGGCCGGGCCTGGAATACACTATCGCTGGCCAAGCCCGATCGAGACCGTCGACGTGGTTGCGCTCGATCTGGTGAGACGAATCGAGACCGGCCCTCTCCAGATGCTGACGGGCGACGAGAATCTGATCTCTGTCCGGGCGAGCGTTCAGTTCTCAGTCGGCGACGCTTCGGCATTCGTTCTCAATGTATCCGCGCCGGACGACCTCGTCCTCCAAGCCGGCGTGGGAGCCCTGCGCCAGAGCGTTGGTGAGGACGCGGTTGACGCTGTCCTCACGGTCGACAAGACCGCCATACAGGAAAAAGCCGTGAAGGCTGCCCAGGCGTCGCTCGACCGGAGTGCTGCGGGCATCCGGATCGTCGGCGTGCAATTGCTCGAAAGCGCGCCGCCTCCCGAGGTGGCTGATGCATTTCGCGACGTCGCGAGCGCGCGGGAAGATCGCAACACCTTCGTCAACGAGGCGCTCGCCTACCGCAACGAGGTTCTTCCGACCGCGCGCGGCGACGCCGACACCGCGCGGCAGGCTGCGCGAGCCTATGCAGCTGAAAAGCTCGCTACATCCGCAGGAGATGCCGCGAATTTCGAATCGCGGCGACAAGCCTACGCGGCGGCGCCGGATATCACCCGCCAGCGCCTCTACCTTGAGGCCGTCGAGAAATCGCTGGCTGGCGCCAAGAAATTGGTGATGGACCCGATGATCATCCCGCAATCGACGGATCTTTGGATAACACAACCGGGCAAGGCTCAACTGCTGCCCCCAATGCAATAGGGACGGGCGAGGACGATTACGACATGAAACCAGTTCGAATTGCCGCTCTTGGCGTCTTGGGCCTTGGCTTCCTGGGAGCAACACTGACCCTCTATCAGGTCGACACCACCGAATACGCGATCGTGACGCAGTTTGGGCGGCCCGTCCGCGTGCTCAGTGACCCTGGTCTCTATATCAAAGCGCCCGACCCCATTCAAAGCGTTCTAAAAATCAGCAAGCAAATTCAAGTCTACAACCTACCGAAAACGGAATTCCTGAGTAGCGACAAGAAGAACATTATGGTGGAGGCCTATGCCACCTGGCAAGTAACGGACGCGCTGGCGTTTCTGAAGAACGTCAACAGCCTGCGCGGCGCCAGCACACAGCTCAACGATATTATCAAAGCTGAGCTCGGAGCGGCATTGGGACAGGTCGAGCTCGGAAATCTCGTCACAGTAGAAACCTCACAGGCGAGCCTTCCAGACACCTTGAACGCCGTGAAGGAGAGGGCTGCAGCCCGCACGGGTGCTTATGGCTTCACGGTCACAGATATCCAGCTCAAGGAGCTCACGTTCCCGGAGGCCAACCTCACAAGCGTCTTCCAGCGTATGCGCTCGGAGCGTGAGGCGATCGCGCGCCAGTTTCGCTCGGAAGGCGCGGAAGAAGCAGCTCGCATACGAGCGGAAGCTGATACAGAGAAGGCGAAGATTCTCGCCACCGCGAGCCGCGAATCCGCCGAGATCCGAGGGACGGCCGATGCGGAGGCGATTGCGATCTATGCGAGCTCCTTCGGCAGGGACAAGGATTTTTACCGCTTCTCCAGAACGCTCGAAGCCTACGACAAGTTCATTGATGAAGGCACGACGTTGATTTTGCCCGCCGATTCCGAACTGCTTCAGTATCTGGATCCACGAAACGCTCTGAAACTTCCTCCATCATCGACCTCGACTGGCGGATCTGCGGTCGGATCGCGCAACGTGACCGCGGATTCGGAGCGCGATAGATGATGGACGAGGATGTGGCAAAATCACCAAAGTCCCCGTCGACGGCGGACGATGGCAGCGGAAACATTGCCCGCGACGTCGCGATCAAATCGAAGCTCCTTGTTCGCGCCATTGCGGAGGGTGGGCGGTTCGCATTTGCAGACTTCAAGGTCGCTCTCGGTCACCTAAGGCCCGGCCCTCTGCTTGCGGGTGCGGTGATGCTGATCGCTATCGGCTATGCTTTGACCGGCGTCTATTCGGTCGCGCCTGGAGAAGCCGCGGTTGTGCGCCGCTTTGGCGCGATTGTCCAACCCAGTGTTCAACCGGGACTCCACTATCGGCTACCGTGGCCGATCGATCGCGTGGATATCGTCGATGTTACCAGTGTCCGACGTGAGCAAGTAGGTATAAGCGCTCCCGAGGAAGAGCACATACATCCTGAACCTCCGGCGAAACTTCAGGCACTCTCCGGCGATACCAACGTTGTCGATGTGGAAGTCATCGTGCAGTATCAGGTGCGCGAGCCAGCCAACTACATACTGAACGTCGAATACGCTCCATATCGCATCGTCCGAGACGCACTCCGGGCATCAGTCACCAGGCTGGTAACACGTCTGCCGGTTGATGCATTGCTGACCAGCGGACGGCAGTCCTTGCAACAAGCTATCCGCGAGGAGACGCAATCGCGTCTGGATCAGTATCGGACCGGCCTCGTTATCGTCGGCGTTGACCTGCAGAAAGCGTTCCCTCCTGCCAACGTCGCGGATGCCTTCACAGCCGTCAATACCGCGCGCGAGGAAAAGGCCCGTCTGATCAATGAGGCACGAGGATATGCGAACAGCCTCGTCCCAGAAGCCAGAGGTCAGGCACAGCAGCTGAAGGCACAGGCTGCCGCTTACCGATCCGCCGTTCTGGCGCGCGCAAGCGGAACGGCACGCGCCTTCGATCTTCTTTGGGACGAGTATCGAAAGAACGCGGAAGCCTACGGCGAAGATGTGACCCGATATCGGATGTATCTTGAGACCATCGAGAAGATCATACCTCGAGTGCAGGTTTATGCTCTGGATACCGCGAAAGGCGGCAGCTTCAACCTGAGACTTTATGGCGCTCAGAATGGCGCACCAACAAACGGTGAGGCAGCGCGCTAGCCATGGCAGATGGTTGGCGTCAGATTTGGTCCGATTTTCGCGATAGCCTCAGAGGAAAGCCATCGAAACCGGACAGCGATCGCACGGTCGAACCTCCAGAATCGGCTGATAGCCGGGCTACTATCGCACCCGGTCCACCAATTGCCACTGCCTCGCCAAAACCTCCTGCGACCGATCCGGCCGCAGCGAATTCGAGTCCCGATGACTCGGAGCAGCTCGCCCGCCAGCTCCCGGAAAGCGCACAGTCGGAGACAGAATCGACGGCAGACTCAGATCAGGCTCAGCCTGCGCCAACACGGCAACCGACACTGGGTCAGTATGTGGCGAGCATTTTCGCGATCACGACCATTCCCGCCGCGCTCGTCTTCTTTTCGTCGGACTATTTCGCAGACATGACGCTCCCATCTCCTCCGGCCCCCAATGTCGTCGCGACATTCGAGGGGGGACAGATAACCCTTGAAGACATCGAAGCTCACCTGAATATGCTCTCGTCGTCCACCAGCAACCCTGGTCCCATGTCGCAGGAAGCGCTTCTTGAGACAGTTGAAGATCTCGTATCCGATCAACTAATTCTCCGATGGGCAGCTAATCGAAAGCCGGAAGCCGACGAGAGCTTCCAACATGCGATCAAACACATAAATGAAAATCTCAATCTCGAATCCTTCGCGGACCAGCTTCATACCGAGCGCATCTCAATCTCCGAGAGCAACATCCGCGAATATTACGACAAGAACAAAGCGCGTTATGAAGGACGTAGCTTTACCGAGGTGCGCGATGAGATACGGCGGACCCTGGTTGCCGAGCAGGAACCCGCTTTTGTCGAAGACTATTTAGAGAAGCTGCGAACGAGCGCATCGATCACTCGCAGTTTCGATCTCCTGGATGTACCAGCTCCGAGCCAGAAGGAGCTTGAGACCTACTACCGACAGAACATCGACCAATTCAAATTGCCACGCCGCGCCATCGTTGATGAACTGGAGTTTAGTGCATCACAATTCGGCCCGAAGGCCCAACAAGAGGCGGCCAGCGCCTTACTGGGCATCCAAGGCGGTGCAACATTCCAGGCGACAGCAGGGCGATTCTCGAAGGCGCGTTTTTCATCCCGGGCGGAGGTGCCCGAAGGCAGCAGGAACCCCGATTGGGACAAATACGTCTTCGCACTGGTTCCCGGGGAACTGGCGAGCGTGTTTCAGGCAGGCGGATCGTATTACGTCGTCCGCCTTCAGGAGGTCATGCCCGCAGGCGCAAAGAGCTTCGCCGAAGTCCGTCCGACAATCATGACAACCGTACGCACGCAAAAGGAACAGCGATGGTTCGCGGATAACGGCGAAAAGACGCTCTTCACGATCAAGGGACAGCGCTACAGCCTTCGCGATTTCTACAAGGAATACGAGGAAGCGTCACTTCGCGAGCAGTTCGAAGGAGCAGAGGGCCTCAAACGTTTGGCAAACGCGCTTATTGATCGCATGCTCCTGGTATCGGATACTTATGACAGGTTGCTCGACGTCGCAAACAAACCCCTTGCCGACGAAACGCGACTTCGTCTGCTGCGGCAAATGATGGAGCAGGAGGAGGTGGACGACCGGATCGAAGTCAGCGACGAGCAAATTCAAGCATTCTACTCCGACAATCGCGATCGCCTTGTGAGTCCTCCGAAGTCGAGAATCCGTTATGTCCGTATCGGTCTTGGCTCGAGCGAGGCGGACGCGAGTCGTGCACGCGAACGTTCGGACGAAGCCTATCGGAAGCTGACCGGAGCTGTCCCGGGGTCGGACTTCGCCTCGGTGGCGCAAGAGTATTCCGAGGATGTCGAAACAGCTTCAAAGGGTGGCGAGTTCCCTGATTGGATCGGCGAAAGCGGGGATCCACTAGGCGAACTGATGACCCACCCGTTCCATGAAGCGATTCAAGACATCGAACCGGGAAACGTAAGCAATCCTTTCGAGTTGGGAGGCAGCATCTACATCGTGGAAGTGACGGAACGAACTTCGCCGCAGCAGTTAACACTTGACGAGGCAAAGCCCTTTATCGAGGAGTACCTGACCAACCAACAGCATCGCTCTATGGCCGCGGAATTGCAGAGGCGGCAACTCCAAGAAGGCAAGGTGCAATTGTATCCGCAGGTTCTGGAACAATATCTCACGCGCGCGGCCTCTCGGGATCAACCGACATCGCAGTAGCGAAGAATCTCTCAAGGCCCCTTGACCCTCTAGCTGCTATAGGTCCTATGACTTAGTCCCTGCGAGACAGGAGACATCGAGATGACCGCTGCAGCACGCCGCACCCGCTTTCGGGTTGAAGGCATGGATTGCGCAAGTTGCGCCGCCAAGATCGACAAAGCGGTCCGACGAATACCGAATGTCACAGATGTGAACGTGTCGGTTGTTGCTGGCACCATGAGCGTTGAACACGGAGACAAGCTCGATCTCGACACACTGGCCCAAAAGGTCAACCGGCTAGGCTATAAGGCCACACGCCTTGGTGCGGTGAAGAGGTCGAAGGCTGCGGAGCCCGCCCACGGTCAAGACCGAAAGTCCGACCATTCGGACCATGACGACGATCACGCCGATCAAGATCATTCGGACCATGACCATGCCGGCCATGTGCACGGGCCGAACGGCAAGCACGATCATGCCGACCATGACCGCGATCACGCCGGACACGACCATTCCGGCCATGACCATGCCGGACATGTTCACGGGCCGGATTGCAAGCACGATCATGCTGATCGCGATCACGCGGGGCACAGTCATTCAGGCGAATATCGCGTCGCGACTGGTTACATCGAGGAGACTGCGTCGCCAGGCGCGCATCAGACCCGCTTTCGCGTCGCGGGCATGGATTGCGCGAGCTGTGCGGCAAAGATCGACACGGCAGTGCGCCGTATGCCGGATGTCACTGATGTGAAGGTATCAGTTGTTGCTGGCACCATGACCGTCACGCACGGAAGCAAGGCTGACCTCGACGGACTTGCCCGCAAGGTCACCAGCCTTGGCTACAAAGCCGCGCCGATAGGCCCTGCGGGACAAAGGCCGGCCACCGCCCCCGCAAACCATGTCCATGGGCCGGACAGTAGGCTTGACCAGGCACTGACAGCAAGCGGGATCGCTACCGAGGCGCCTGATGCCCTGGAAGGCATGCACGGGCACGATCACGGGCCGCAGGACGGACCCTGGTGGAAAACATCTAAAGCGCAATTGACGATCATCTGCGGCATCGCGCTGGCCGTCGCTTTTGGGCTTTCGCAGGTTCTTCCGCAGACCCAGCCGTGGGGCTTCATCGTTGCAATGGCCGTCGGGCTCATACCAATTGCGCGACGCGCCTTGCTCGGTGCTGCAAACGGGAGCCCTTTCACAATCGAGACGTTGATGACGGTCGCGGCAGTCGGAGCTGTCATCATCAATGCGGCCGAAGAGGCCGCCGTCGTCGTCTTCCTGTTTCTTGTCGGTGAACTCCTTGAAGGGATAGCGACAGGCCGGGCTCGCGCCTCGATACGGGCGCTCGCAACACTGATGCCCAAGACTGCGCTCCTTGAGCGCGACGGTGCCACGCAGACGGTTCCCGCCGAAAGCCTGACGGTAGATGCTGTGGTGCTCGTTCGGCCCGGCGACCGTGTGCCCGCCGACGGCATCGTGCTCTCCGGCGAAAGCGCGGTCGACGAGGCGCCGGTGACCGGCGAGTCCGTACCGAAGCGCAAGGAGACGGGCGACAATGTCTTCGCCGGCACTGTGAATCAGGAAGGCGTGCTCAGGGTGCGTGTAACGGCATCAGCGGCCGACAACACCATTTCCCGCATCATCGCATTGGTCGAGGAGGCCCAGGAGTCCAAGGCGCCGACCGAACGCTTTATCGATCGCTTCTCGAAATATTATACCCCGGGCGTAATGGTGGTGGCTGCACTGATAGCGATCTTGCCGCCGCTGCTTGCCGGCGCGGAATGGAACACCTGGATCTATCGTGGCCTCGCAGTTCTCCTGATCGGATGCCCCTGCGCGCTGGTCATCTCCACGCCTGCGGCAATCGCCGCGGCGCTATCCGCCGGGGCACGCCGTGGTCTCCTGATGAAGGGCGGAGCGGTGCTGGAGAATCTGGGCAAAGTCAACTACGTCGCGCTAGACAAAACCGGGACGCTTACCGAAGGCAAGCCGAAGGTCACCGACATCATCGGTGTGGCACGCGACGGGCGCGAGGTATTGAGGCTCGCAGCGGCCCTTGAGGCCGGATCGAGCCATCCGCTGGCTGTGGCCATCCTGGCAAGGGCGGAGGCTGACAAGGTTCCTGTCGTCGCCGCCACCGATGCCGGCGCTGTTGGCGGCAAGGGTGTGGTAGGGACAGTGGATGCGGTGAAGCTCTTTCTGGCTTCACCGCGCGCCGCGGCCGAAAAGGTCAAATTGGACCAAGGGCTGCTATCGCAAATCGCCGCGCTGAACGACGAAGGCAAGACTGTTTCGGTGCTGCTTGCCGGAACGGAGGTGGCGGGCCTCTTCGCAATACGCGACGAACCGCGCGAGGACGCCAAGACCGGTATAGCCGCGCTACACGATCTTGGAGCCGAAACCGTCATGCTGACGGGCGACAATGAGCGGACAGCAAAAGCCATAGCCTCGTCGCTCGACATCGAAGCACGCGCAGAACTGATGCCGCAGGACAAACAGAAAATCGTCGGCGAGATGCGCGCGAAGGGCAAGTTCGTGGCCAAGGTCGGTGACGGGATCAATGACGCTCCGGCGCTCGCAGCTGCTGACATCGGCATTGCCATGGGCAGCGGCACGGACGTTGCTCTGGAAACAGCCGATGCGGCGGTCTTGCATGGCCGTGTCAAGGACATCGCCAATATGGTGGTGTTGTCGCGCCTCACCATGCGCAACATCCTCCAGAATATCACCCTCTCGCTTGGCCTGAAGGCCGTATTCCTCGTAACCACGGTTCTCGGCGTGACCGGGCTGTGGCCCGCCATTCTTGCCGATACCGGCGCGACGGTATTGGTCACCGCCAATGCCATGCGACTGCTCGCCTGGAAGGGGCTTCGTGAAACATGATGGCAGGCCCTATGCGGCGAAGTGCGTAGTGGTCCCTATGACACGAAAGGGCGATAAAGCCGCGAAAGAACAATAGTTGGAGGAAACCCATTGTCTTTCGGGTTCAAGCTGACCGTGAAGCTCATTTGCATGTTGGCCGCGATGCTGCTTTCTACATCAGCTTTTGCACACCAATTCTCGCAAGGTGATATCAAGATTGGCCATCCGTGGTCACGGGTCACGCCGTCCGCTGCCCCGGTCGCCGGAGCCTATCTGACGGTGACAAATTCAGGGTCACAGCCCGACAGACTGACCGGCGGATCGACTCCGATAGCTGATCGGATCGAAGTCCATCAGATGACCATGGATGACGGCATTGCCCGCATGCGTCCACTTCCCGATGGAGTCGAGATCGCTGCAGGAGCCTCGGTCGAGTTGGCGCCAGGCGGCATCCACCTTATGCTCATCAAGCCCAACCAGCAGCTGATCGAAGGGAGCAGCTTCAAGGCGACATTGGAGTTCGCCCGGGCCGGGACCGTAGAGATCGAGTTTGTCGTGCAGAGAAACCCCACGGTGGAAACGGGCAGCGGCAATGAGCACGGCGGTCATACGCCGTGAGCGGACTGCGGGCCTTCCGGCTCATGGTGTGGGCCGCCATCGTGGTGCTCGGCATGTTCGTGATCGTGTCGACGCAACTATCCGGTCGCAGTCCGACGGTCGAGACTTCAAGTGGCACCGCGAAAGTCGGTGGGCCTTTCTCCTTGGTGTCGCATACCGGCGAACGCGTCGACAATCAGTCGCTGGCCGGTCGACCCTATCTGGTCTTCTTCGGATTCACCTACTGTCCCGACATTTGTCCGACGACGCTGTTCGAGCTAACGGACCTGATGACGGAGCTGGGACCTGTAGCCGACGGTTTCGAGGTTCTATTCATCACGGTCGATCCGGAGCGCGATACCAAAGAAGCCCTGGCAAGTTACATGACATCCTTCGACAGCCGGATCCTGGCGCTTCGCGGTACGGCTGCCGAGACAGATGCCGCGCTCAAGGCCTTTTCCGCCTACGCGAAAAGGGTTCCCTTGGAAGCCGGGGAGTACACGATGGATCACACTGCCGGCGTATTCCTCATGAAAGCGGATGGAGGCTTTGGCGGAATGATGGACATGCACGAACCCCGCGAAACACGATTGGAAAAGCTTCGTCGCCTGGCGAAGGGGCAAGTAACAAGCTCTTGACCGATGCTCAATAAATTATCCAACGATGCGATCGAGGAGCACAATAGCTGGTGGCTCCTGTTTGCCTGGATGATCGCAGTAGCAGCAACGCTCACTGCCTTGTTCATTGGCGAGATTGTGGGTCAAACGCCCTGCAATCTCTGCTGGTTTCAGAGAATATTCATGTTTCCGCTCGCGATCATCTTAGGAATCGCAGCGTTTCGATCTGATCCCGGCGTCAGGTTCTACGCGTTACCGTTGGTCGGGATTGGAGCGGCGATTGCCGCCCTCCACACACTAATTTACTTCGGCCTTGTCGAAGAAGCGATAACCCCTTGCACGCGCACCGGACCATCTTGTGCTGGAGAGGCCATGACAATTCTCGGCAGCGTGCCCTTGCCACTCGCCTCCCTGCTTGCCTTTGTGGGAATCGGCGGGCTCCTTTTCCTGTGCCGCCCGGGAGTTTACCGATGAACCGTCGACAGTTGATAGTCGTATCCGCCGCCGTCGCCTCTGCCATCCTCTTCGCAGGGTCCGCACTCTACTACGACCGTGCCGGTGAAAGTGGGGCGGAGGCGATCTCCGAGGACGCCAGCCTCATCAGGGACTACTCGCCGGTCATCGGACCGGCCAGCGCCCCTGTCACCATCGTGGAGTTCTTCGATCCGTCATGCGAAGCCTGCCGCGCCTTCTATCCCATCGTAAAGAACATCCTTGCACAATATCCTCATGATGTCCGACTCGTCCTACGATACGCCGCATTCCACGACGGTTCGGACCAGGCAGTAGGAATCCTTGAAGCCGCACGAAAGCAAAATCTCTTCGAACCAGTCTTAGAAGCTCTCCTGGCCGCACAGCCGGAATGGGCCCCCCATAGCGGGCCGGTCGTTGACAAGGCATGGCAGGCCGCGGCCGCCGCCGGGTTGGACCTTGAGCGCGCGCGGCAAGACGCCTCTTCGGATGAGGTCACCGCGGTGCTCGAACAGGAATCGAAGGACATCGATACGTGGCGCGTTGAGCAGACCCCAACGTTCTTCGTCAACGGCAAGAGCATGCAAACCTTCGGGCCGCAACAACTCGTCGAGCTTGTCGATAGTGAAGTGAAGCTCGCTCAAGGGACTCAATGAGCCGCACGCGTGGAGCGATGCCCACCAGTTACCCAGCGCCGGAGCGCCGCGTGCGAGGATCTGCGAATCCACGGCGCACACGAGAGGCAAAGACATTGGCCCACGGCCAGCGCGTTGTAGCGATTGACCTCGCACGAGGACTGGCGATCGCAGGCGTCGTCCTGTTTCATATTGTGTGGGATCTGGAATTCACCGGAATCATCAGCGGTGTAGCACGACATCCCGTCTGGCTTGCCTTCGGACGAAGCCTTGCCGGAACATTCATGTTTCTAGTTGGTGTCAGCCTAGTGCTCGCCCATCCTGCGACAATCGACGTGAGAGCGTTTGGCCGCCGGCTTCTAACGATCATTGCTTTTGCAGGAGTGATTTCTGTCGTCACTTGGTTCATCTTCCCAGACAGCTTCATCTATTTCGGGATCCTACACGCAATCGCCGCGGCGACGCTTTGCGGCGCAGTGTTCCTACGCACCAGCGCCACAGTCTGTCTCGGCCTGGCAGTAGCTGTTGTTGTCCTTCCATTTATTGTCCATACGCCGGCATTCGACACCCGGTGGCTGGCTTGGACCGGATTTGCTGAAAACCCGCCGTCCAGTAACGATTTTGTTCCCATTTTCCCTTGGGTTGGAATCACGCTTGTTGGCATGGCAACGGCAAAACTGCTTCCCTTCCGCAGCGGTCGAAACTCGGCCGCTAAACTCAGGAAACACAACTGGTTCGCAGGGGTGTTGGTTTGGATGGGAAACCGAAGCCTCTCAATCTACCTCTTGCATCAGCCAATACTCCTGAGTCTTATCATTCCCCTATCGTGGGTTCTCTCGACACAACGCTGAGAAAACTACGTGTCAGAGCAGATTTGGTACTAAATCGGGGCTCATGCACCAACCTCTCGTTGGCAATCAGAGATCACGAATTCCCGTGCGTATCGGCAACCGCGGCATTTCACCATCCGCAATCCTCCATATCCACGCATCGACATCGGACCGTGAAGAGATCATTTCGTCCAACGCCTCCTCATACCCGCTCTCGGCCGACAACGGGACGATGTACAAGCCGATCGGCCTATTCCCGGTCTGAAGCATGGCCACGGCGCTCGGCTTGCCCGCGGGCAGGTTGTAACGCAACCCCTTCACGCTACGAGCCCTGAGCTTCGCGAGCGCATCGATCAGCCGCTTCTCATAAATCGAATCGTAAGGCACCCAATTCTCAGCGACCACCATAAAGGCGATCTCCTCGACCACGGCGAGCCCCGATGGGGCAATGCCGAACGTGGCGATGGTCATGAGATGCGATTGTTCGTCCGCATCCCACAAGGCAAGCTCATTTTCGAAGTGAGCCACGAGTCGGCGATGAAGGGTTTCGTCGAGCATCAATGGAAAGTCCGGCATGTGCTTGATAACCAGACGATGCCCGTTACGCGCGGGCGTGACATCCTTCACCTCGCCGACAAGGAGCATCAGTTTCCGCGGACCGCTCCTCGGTTGCAATGCAAGCGCCAGAGCAGCGGCCCGACGCTGCTCGATCGCAGCCTTGTCCGTCGCGCGAAATGGCTCGGGCACGAATAACACATCGCTCAGCATTCCACCCCTTACCGTCATCTGCCGGGCCGCTTCGATCAGATGCCATCTGATGTTGAACCAATGCCGCTTTCCCGACCAGCGCGAGGTCCAGGCTGTCAGCTCCGCCTGGTGCCAGAGATAGTGCAGCAGACTGCGCAATGAGAGTTTTCGCGCATCACTTATGACGCTCTCCACGGTGCCCGCACCAGCGACTGGAGCTGTCCGGGATCCGAGTTTCGTCAAGCTGAACCCAACCTTTAGCGCCGACAGCCCGGTCTCGGGATCAATCTGAATGGCGTTTCCCATCAAGACGCCGAGGCCGGACAACTCATCAGGGGGGTCGTAAGATGAGCATGTCACATCGTGCGCGCTACCTGACAACGGCATTCGCTTGACGATGTACTGATCTCCGACCTGCGCAATGTACATGGCAAGACCAGCTTCCTTGCAAAGGCAAAGAGGACGAATGCGGCGACGATACGCATCGGCCAGCGCATCCTGCAGATCAGGTGAGGTTTCCTCGATCTCGCGGTCAGCCAGTCTGAAACGTCGCATCGCCTCCATCGCTCCGGATGCCACGGCATCTCCGCTTGTCATTGATTCACGGTTTTCTCGATGACGCAACGGGATGGCTCCATCCCTAAAGCATCGAACAGACCTGGCCCTCCCTGGATCCCGTGCCGGAACGAGGAAAAACCCCCCGAGGAATACGGTGCGGACCTGAAGCTCCGTTGAGCCTCCTGTAGGCAGCCCGAGGCCGTTCCCTCTAAGCAATTCACCGTGCGCCCTTAGCACCCTTGACAACGTGTCGATGGCGCTGCGGCTGGCTGCAGCGGCGCCGCTTCTTTGGCGCAGGGCGCTGCCGGCAGAGGGAGAGAGCTGGCGGGTAGCGGGCGGCGGGTAAAGGTCCGGGAGAGAGGCTCCCGGCGCCCGTCGCGGAGCAAGACCATGACCCAGATGGAAATTCAGGCGCCTGTGCACAACGCGCGCAATGGCTACAAGGTCGACGCCAGCCGCGGTCAGCGGATCGGCCGCGTGTCCTCGGAATGGTTCAACCGGCCGGATGACGAACGCTACCTGTCGCTCACGGACCTCAACAATGCGGTGAGGCAGCGATCAGCGCGAAGCAAGACGCGTATCGTCGAAAGTGAAGCGATCCGTGTGGAAGCCTCTCGCGACAATCCCGAGCGGCTGACATTGATGCTGCCGGAGGCTCCCGCGCCCGTCGCGCCAACACACTGGAGTTTTGGCCAGCTCGCGAGCCTGGTCGGCGCACCCGCGACCTACCTGCGCCAATTGCCTGCGGCACTCGCCGGCATCAATTTGCAGTATGGCCTCTCCACGCATCGCGCCGAGCAGGTCAAAACGCTCGAGATCGACAACGGCCGTCTCGAGCTCCGGGCGGTTACGGGCCCGGACTATGGCCGAATCTTCGACCACGAACTGGTCGAAGCCGTGCAGAAGATCGCCGGCAACGGCATCGGCGATACACGCTGGAAGGTCCCGGGCGTGCTCGACTGGTCGACGCGGATATACAATCCTAACGCCGACATCACCAAGGACACGACGACGCTCTACGCGTCTGATCGCGATGTATTTCTGTTTCTGGTGGACGACCTCAATCCGATCGAAGCGGGCAGACTGTCGAATGGCGAGCCAGATCTCTATTTCCGCGGGTTCTACTGCTGGAACTCGGAAGTCGGGGCTCGCACCCTCGGCATCGCCAGTTTCTATCTCCGTGCGGTGTGTCAGAACCGCAATTTGTGGGGCGTCGAAGATTTCGAGGAGATCACCATCCGCCACTCGAAATACGCCGCCTCGCGGTTCGCCCAGGAAGCAGAGCCAGCACTGATCCAGTTCGCCGACTCCTCGCCCATGCCGTTCGTCAACGGCATTAAGGCAGCGCGGGAGCGCATCGTCGCCCGCGATGACGAGGGCCGCACGGCATTCCTGCGCAAGCGCGGCTTCTCGAAAACCGAGACAACCAAGATCATCGACACTGTCCTGCTCGAGGAAGGTCGCCCCCCGGAGACGATCTTCGATTTTGTTCAGGGCATCACCCGTATCGCGCGGGATAAGCCACATCAGGATGTGCGGCTACACATGGAGGGCAAGGCAAAAAAGCTTCTGGATCTCGCAGCATGACCCCCTGATGCCGGCGACGCCAGGTACCTGCTTCGAGCATCGTTAGGTTCATTCTTCCTTCTGATCGCAGTTTGTGGCGCCGTCCCCCAGACCACGAGGACGGCGCCGTTTCTCGTGACGGGTCGGAGGGCACCGTACGGCAGCGGGTGCCGCCGAGCCGAGAGAGGGAGAGGGGGGAGGGAGGTTTCCCGACGGGTTTGAAGGTCCGGGGAGAGGCCCCGGGCCGCCCGTCATGGAGAACCTGACCATGGCAAAGGCTATCAAGAAGATCGTATTGAGCGCCGCCGAGAACATTCCCTACGACAAGCTCGTCCTGTCCCAGAAGAACGTCCGCCGCATCAAGGACGGCGTGTCCATTGAGCAGCTTGCCGAGGACATTGGTAGACGAACACTCCTCCAAAGCCTCAATGTGCGGCCCGTGCTCGACGAGGGCGGTGAGGAGACCGGCACATTCGAGGTACCTGCCGGCGGACGCCGCTATCTCGCGCTTGGCATCCTCATCAAGCAGAAGCGCCTGGCGAAGAACGAGCCGATCCCCTGCATCGTGAAGCGCGACGCCACGACCTCGGCCGAGGAAGACTCGCTTGCCGAGAACGTGCGCCGCGTCGACCTCCATCCTCTGGATCAGTTCCACGCTTTCAAAACCCTGAGCGACCAGGGACTAGACGTCGAGGAGATCGCGGCTCGCTTCTTCGTGCCGTCTGCAACGGTAAAGCAGCGTCTGAAGCTCGCATCCGTCTCGCCGAAGCTCCTCGACCTCTACGAGAAGGAAGAGATCGGCCTCGAACAGGTCATGGCCTTCTCGATCTCCGACGACCATGCGCGTCAGGAGCAGGTGTGGGAACGCGTCGCCAACACCCATATGCAGGAGCCTTACTACGTCAAGCGGCTGCTGACAGAGACCACAGTTCGGGCCGATGACCGCCGGGCAGTGTACGTCGGCGCGGAAGCCTATGAGGCGGCTGGCGGCGTCATCCTCCGCGATCTCTTTGAGCAGGATTCCGGCGGCTGGTTCCAGGATGCAGCGCTCCTCGAGCAGCTCGTTTTCGAAAAGCTGAAGGTCGATGCCGAGGCGATCCGCGCCGAGGGCTGGAAGTGGGCCGAAGCGGCGATCAGCTTTCCCTACGGGCACACGAACGGCATGCGCCGCATCTATGCCGAGCCGCAGGAGCTGAGCACCGAGGAGATCGAGCGCTATGAGGCGCTCAAGGCCGAATACGACAAGCTCGATGCCGAATATGCCCAGGCAGAGGAGGCGGACGAGAAGGTCGAGAACAAGCTTGATGAACTCGGCGCCGAACTCGATGCTTTCGACGATCGGCCTCACATCTACGATCCTGCCCAAAAGGCACTGGCAGGTGTCTTCGTGACGCTCGCCGCCAATGGCCGGCTTCAGATCGAGGCGGGCTACATCCGTCCGGAAGATGAGCCTCGCGTTGAGATCGACGACGCCGGCGAGGACGGGCCGGAAGGCCGCGATGCCGATAGCTACTCGCACGAGGGCAACGGGAGCCCCGTCGTCGTCAACGGAAAGCCGGTGAATGGCGCAGCTCAGCCGCGCGAGGAATCCGAGGACGAGGGGATCAAGCCGCTACCCGACCGCCTGGTCTTCGATCTGACGGCAGAGCGGACCCTGGCGCTGCGCAACGCACTTGCCGGCGACGTGGACATCGCGTTCATCGCAGCCCTGCATGCGCTCGCGCTGCAGGTCTTCTACCGTTTCGCCCAGGATACCTGCCTTGAGATTAGGTTGACGAGCGCGAGCTTCAGCCAGGTCCCGGGTCTCGGCGACACTCCTTGGGCAAAGGAGATCGCCGAGCGCCACGAGGCTTGGGACCGCGAACTTCCCGACGGGGAGGGGGAGCTCTGGGATTTCCTTGTTGGCCTCGATGAGGCAAGCCGCAGGGCGCTCTTCGCACACTGCGTCTCGCTCTCCCTCAACGCCGCGTTCGAGGTCTGGAACAAGCGGCCGCGGGCGCTTGCTCACGCAGACGTGCTCGCCCGCACACTCCGCTTCGACATGGTCTCGGCGGGCTGGACCCCCACTGTCGACAACTATCTGGGCAGGGTGACCAAGGCCCGAATCCTGCAGGCCGTTCGCGAGGCTCGCGGCGAGGAGACCATGGAGCTGATCGAGAACCTGAAGAAGGACCGCATGGCCCAGGAGGCTGCCCGTCTTCTCGAGGGATCGAACTGGCTCCCCGAGCCACTGCGCCTCGGGGAAGACGATGCGACCGCCACCATCGGCCACGAGACGTCCGGCGAAACGCTCGAGGAGACTGCCTTGGATCACGAGGCGGCCGAGCTGCCGGCGTTCCTGGCGGAGGACGCAGATCTTCCTTCGGAAGAACCCGCCTCCGCCGACGATGGCGAGAAGAACCAAGTCCTGGCCGCCGAATAGCGGGGGTTCATCGATCCGCACCGGGGCTCGGCAATTGTGCCGGGCCCTTTTGGTATTCCCAATGGAGAACACGCATGTCCGCAACAATCGTTTACGACAACGCGCCGCTCGGCAGCCTCATCCGCTATTCGGACGGAACGCCCAAACCGCCATCGCGCTTCACCAGGAAACTTGCCGCCTGGGAAACCCGCAACGGCGTCGGCCGGCTCATGAAGAAAGAGCCGCCGCGCGAGCGCCCGACCTACAGTTCGCCGGCCAGCTTCACCCTGCACGAGGGTAATTTCGGTGAGGACGGCATCATCCTGGTCACGGTGATGCGCACCTATTCCCTCGGCAGCGACCTCCGTTTCGAGATCGTCGAGCGCCCGGCGATCGGGATGGTTCGCGTCCTGCAATCCGTCGGCGCCAGCCCAGAGCTGCTGCATATGGCCGAAAACCGTGAGGCTGCCGAGCTCTGGCTTGCCCGTAACCGGTACCAGAAGGCCTACCTCGAAGAGATCACGGCCGACGAGGTGAGCGCCGACGCCGTCGAAGGGCGCACAGCCGCCTGACCTTTCCCCCTACAGATTTTGAACAACAGGCCCGGGATCGCTGATGCGGTCGCCGGGCCGTCTCGTGGAGACCAACATGTTTCAGTGGAACAAGAGCTGCTCCTACGACGAACAGCAGAAGAAGCGCTTTCACGCAATAGCCCGTTCACGGCTCAAGAGTCTCGCCAGCGAACTCGGCCTGGAGCCTGGTAGCTATGATGTCCGATCGAACAAGGCGGGCATCGCCGTTTCCGGCGAGATCACCCTGCACCACGAGCGCGCCTACATCCAGGTGGGCCAGTTCGGCCTGTCATCCGGCCACGGCATCCTGATCCGCACCTGCAAGGGCCGCAAGGATTACACCGGCGGCCCCAATCACTTCGTCGCTCTCGACATGCTCGACGATATTCCGGCACTCGCCGCCGCCGTACGCGCCATTACCGGCATCGGCCGCGAAAGCTGCGGCTCGTCGAGCTCTCGCGCGGCCTAAGCATCTGATCGCCCCGATTCCCCATCCACCACCGAGCCCGGCCACGCCGGGCTTTCCATTTTTTTCGGAAACCCCATGCTGCTCACCTACCAACAGCGGCGTCGGTTGCGCGCTACGCTTGCTGGTCGGCTGCTCGCCGTCTGCTACGGCGCCGGTGTCGACTCCACGGCGATGCTCATCGCGCTCAAGCTTGCAGGCCTACGCCCCGACATCATCACCTTCGCGGACCTGTGTGCTGAAAAGCCACCAACGCTCGACCATCTGAACCGCATGAACCGCGTTCTTAACGAGTGGTCATGGCCAAGCATCATCCTGTGCCGGAAAAACACCCTTCCCGGCACGGGCTACTCCGACCTCTACGGCAATTGCATCGTTAACGAGACACTGCCGTCTCTCGCCTTCGGCCTGAAGTCGTGCAGCATCAAGTGGAAGCAGAAGCCTCAGGACCAGGCGATCAAGGGCTCGAAATCCGGCCCCAACGCCGCAGAACCCCATCCTGTCTGGATCGAGGCACAGCGGCGAGGCGAGCGCATTGTCAAGCTGATCGGCTATGATTGCGGTCGCGCTGACCTGCGCCGCTCGCGCAATCTGCTGGCGATCACCACCGTTCGTCGATTTCTTGCCCGGCCCCTCGCGCCGGGCATCGCCTTTTTTTCATCAGAGGAGCAATGCCATGCCCAAGTTCACCATCGAAGCCACCTACCGCATGCCGTACTACCGGCAGCGCGCCTACGACGCGGCGACACCCGAGGAGGCATGCAGGCTCGCCATCGAGGACGACGACTGGTCGGGCGAGCTGCCCGACTACGAATGCCCCGGGCCGACCTATATCACCGGCCTCTGGAAGGGTGCGGAGACCGCCTACCAGGGCGAAGAAATCCCGGTGTCCTCGCACTTCCAGGAAACCATGCGCCGCGTGGTCGATCACTTCCCTGTCTTACTTGACCTGCTTGCCTACCCTGCCCAACCGATGGGCCTCTCCCAAGTCGACTTCCAAAGCTGGCTTCCAAAGGCCGTCGCCGCGATTGAGAAGGCGAGAGCGATCATCGAGGAACGCCGCGATCCGGATGAGCCAGGCTCCCAGCACGAGGAGGCATCGTCATGACGACGTATGTCCTGGCGTTTTACGAGATCGATCGGGCTTACGGCGGTCCCGAGGAAGGCGGCTGGTGGTACGACACCGGTCGACTCGTGCGCATCTTGGCGCACGTTCAAAACCGAAGAAAGGGCCTGCGCTGTCGCCTGCCGCGCGAACCGGCTGTTGGAGCGCCTGCAACGGAACAGGCCGGATGTCGGATCGATTATTTATAGCGGCGGACGCCATTCGGTCGCGGTGTACGAAGACTTCGCTCCAAAATTCTATCCCGAGAAGCGGCCCCGCTATGAATGAGGCGTCCCTCCGGGCAGCCGCCGTAGGGACAAGAAGCAGTTCACTTTCGTCCGCGGAGTACCGCCGGTAACCGCCGCTTCCATCGCTCGCCACGCGGAAGAGTTTCGGCACCTTCGCGTCGCCTGCGAGACGCCCTTGGACGGACCTCTTCAACGTTCACTTCGTCGCTCGGTGCATGCTGGGTGTGACACCCGTCGATATCCTGATCGACCTGTGTAGTGGGCAACGCCGTCCCGGACGCCGAAACCGTCACATCCTCCAATGCTGGTGGTTCGATTGCATTCTCCTGCAACTGCCGCGGCTCGACCTCTTGCAGTTTCTCGGTCGTTTCGGCGGCGATGACGGACAGATCCAGTCCACCCCAGATGGATTGCTTCCATACAGCATTGCCACGCTTCTTCTTCACCTCCACGACGAATGGTCGGATCTGCCGCCTCATAGACATTTATCCTGAATCGAGACTTGATCCGCTACCCGGATCATGCGGCGATCTACATTGCTCGGGTGTTATCGGTGACGTCCCTGGACGTGGTGTAGCTGGGTAGCGCGGTGGTCATCGGCGCTTTCCGGTAGGGTCTGGTTGCGACACCAACTCTGATCCGAAAGGACCACCGATGACCGATGACATGATGAACCTGCGCACGCTCGTGGAGAAGACGCCTGATGCCGATCTTCTGCGCGAGATGATCGGCTTCGCCGCCGAGAAGCTGATGGAGATGGAGGTTGGTGCCGCGACCGGCGCCGCCTGGGGCGAGAAGTCGCCGCTCAGGACGGCACAGCGCAATGGCTACCGCGACAGGGACTGGGAGACGCGCGCGGGCACTGTCGAGCTGCGCATCCCGAAGCTGAGGAAAGGCTCCTACTTCCCGGGCTTCCTGGAGCCGCGCCGGATGGCCGAGAAGGCGCTGACGGCCGTCATCCAGGAGGCCTATGTTCAGGGCATCTCGACGCGCTCGGTCGACGATCTCGTCAAGGCGATGGGGATGAGCGGCATCTCCAAGAGCCAGGTGTCGCGGCTGTGCGAGGAGATCGACGGCAAGGTGAAAGCCTTCCTTGAGCGGCCGATCGAAGGCGACTGGCCGTATCTGTGGATCGACGCCACCTACCTGAAGGTGCGACGCGGTGGCCGCATCGTCTCCGTCGCCGTCATCATCGCGGTCGGCGTCAACAGCGACGGCCGGCGCGAGGTGCTGGGCATGGAGATCGGCACGTCCGAAGCCGAGCCGATCTGGACCGAGTTCCTGCGCAAGCTGACGCGCCGAGGTCTTCGCGGCGTGAAGCTGGTCGTCTCCGATGCCCATGAAGGCCTCAAGGCCGCTGTCACCAAGGTGCTCTCGGCCACATGGCAGCGCTGCCGCGTCCACTTCATGCGCAACGTGCTGGCGCATGCCGGCAAGAGCGGCCGGCGCGTCGTCTCGGCCTTCATCGCCACCGCCTTCGCGCAGGAGACGCCGGAGGCCGCCAGCACCCAGTGGCGGGCTGTCGCCGACCAGATCCGCCCGAAGGTGCCGAAGCTCGCAGCCATTCTCGACGACGCCGAACCGGACGTGCTCGCCTACATGACCTTCCCGAAGGAGCATCGCGCAAAGCTGCACAGCACCAACCCGATCGAGCGCCTCAACGGCGAGATCAAGCGGCGCACAGACGTGGTCGGCATCTTCCCCAACGACGACGCAATCGTCCGCCTCGTCGGCGCGCTGATGCTCGAACAGAACGACGAGTGGGCCGTCCAGCGCGCCCGCTACATGACGCTGGAAAGCGTCGGCCAGTTGAGCGATGATCCCCTCATCAGCCTGCCAGCAGTGGCGCGTTGATCAGCCCGGCAACGCCGGAGAGCACGGCGACCAATGCCGCCAGCTACACCACTCAGTGGGACACCATCGTGTTATCGTCCACTCGCCCGAAGTCTCGGTTTTCGGACATCCACCAAATGGTGTCGTCGTGCAAGCCAGCTTTCGAGAGGCTCGCCAGCAAAGTCCGCATAGCGACCGATCTGCATATCCCCGTCAAACAGATCAACCGTGACAACGATCAGGCGAACTCCACCGCTTTCAGATAGCCCTCCTGAAAGCCGCAGCATGCTCAAGCTCCAACACGATCGCTGATCATTCCCCACCATTCGGCGATGATCCGAGCGAGCCACCAGACTGTCCAACGCATTATGTGAATCGATGACGACAAACCGATTCACCAACCTGATGGAATCGCCATCGAGCCGAGTGATGCCGGCTAGGGCAACGCCGGCATGTCGCCCTCGGCGACGCGCCACATCCAAGTCCCTATTCCCGGACGCTCGGCGATCATGTCCTGCAAGGACGCGTCAAAGGTCCCGTCGGCTCCGGCTGGAACAATGAACAGCGCAACCGGGTCTCTCCTGTTCTGGAGCAGGGCACTGGCGATCGGCTGATGGGGTGGCAGATTGAAGCGCAGGCCCTTGATGCTCTTCTCGCGGACCCGGGCGAGGGCATCGACCAATCGCTTCTCCTGAAAGGTCTCGTATGGAATCCAGTTCTCGGACACCACCATCAGCGCGATTTCCTCAACGATGGCCAGCCCAGCCGGGTTCAGCCCGAAGGTCGCGACGGCGATGAGGTGCGACGAGGCGTCGGCGCTCCAAAGCGAAAGTTCCCGCTCAAAGCGGGTCAACAGGCGTCGATGCAGGGCATCGTCGATCAGGAACGGAAAGCCCGGCAGGTGCTTGATGACGAGCTTTTGGCCTGACCTCGCCGGGATCAGCTCCTTCACTTCGCCGACCAGCACCATCAACCTGCGTGGCCCGCTCTTCGGCGGCAGCGCCGCAGCAAGCTCCGCATTGCGCCGCTGCTCGATGGCATCCTTGTTGTCCGCACGAAACGGCTCGGGCACGAACAGAATGTCTGAAAGCGGACCACCCTTGACCGACATCTGCTTCGCAGCCTCCAGCAAATGCCACCGGACGGTCCACCAATGACGTTTTCCGGTCCACCTGGACGTCCAGACCGTCAGCTCGGCCTCGTGCCAAGATAGTGCAGCAGGCCACGCAGCGACAGCTTCTTTGGGTCTGCAGTCACGCCGGCGGAGCCACTGCTTCCTGGCACGTGCGCTGCTCGGCTGCCTGTCTTCGACAGGCTGAAGTCGAGCTTCAGCGCCGCCACGCCGCTTTCAGCGTCGAGCTGGATTGCGCTGCCCATCAACGCACCGAGGCCGGACAGTGCATACGGAGATTCATATGACTCGCAGGAGGGATCGTGCTCGCCGCCGCTAAGCGGCATGCGCTTGATCACGTAGAGGTCGCCGATCTGCGCGATATACATCGCGCACCCGGGATCGCGACACAGGCACAGCGGCCGCTCCTTACGCCCATAGGCGGCAGCGAGGGCCACCTGCAGCTCTTGTCCTTCATCGCCGTAGACGTCACCGCCAATCCGGAATCGCCGCATCACCTCCATCGCTCCGGGTCGCCGCCGCATCCCCTGTACGCCCATTGAGTCACGAGTTTGCGCATGACGCAACCCGGCGATCAAAGCCTCGCCGGAGGGAGAGGGCGGCCGGCAGGAGTGCGGCCCTGCCGGCGCAGAGAGTGTGCCAGAGGGGCGAACACTCCAGCACCCGGAAGATTACACCATGAACATCGTCATCCCCGCATCGGCCGCCGCGTCGGCGGCTGCCTCCCTTGCCATGCCCGCATCCGGGGCCGCAACCCGCGCCGCCGCCATCCTCCGTGCAGCAGACCTTCTTCTCCCTCTACTCGAAGGCGGCCGCGCGATCAGCACCAATGTCCTTGGCGCGGCCATGTTGTCCTGTTTCGGCGGCACGGACGCCGAAGGTCGCTGGGTGTGGAAAGACGCCTATGACGCGCTCGAAGCCGCCCAGGTCTTGTTCATGCGCAGGTTCGCATCCGCGATCCTGTCGCGCTCGGCATCGCCGCAGGCGGCACTCGCCATGATCACGCGGATCGCGCAGCTCATTCCGACCCATACCCGCCGGTCCGACGAAAGCCAGGCGATGCAGCAGCTCTCGACGCCGCTGCCGCTTGCTTTCGTGGCGGCCCGTGCCGCGGCGATTTCCTCCTTCGATCTCGTGCTCGAGCCATCGGCCGGCACCGGCCTGCTCGCCATCCATGCCGAGATCGCGCAGGCCTCGCTCGCGCTCAACGAGCTTGCCGCAACGCGCGCCGATTTGCTCGGCCTGCTCTTCCCGCGAGTTCCGATCTTCCGCCACGACGCGGCGCATATCGACGATCATCTCGATGCCGCCATTCAGCCCTCCGTCGTGCTGATGAATCCGCCCTTCACCGTCGGTGCCTATGTCGACGGCCATGTCGCCGATGCCGCATGGCGGCATCTCTCTTCAGCCTTCGCGCGCCTGCGCCCCGGCGGCCGCCTCGTGGCGATCACCGGGACAAGCCTCACGCCGGAGAATCCGAGGTGGCGGCAGTCCTTCATACGGCTGCAAGAGCAGGGCACCGTCCTCTTCACGGCCGCGATCGACGGCCGCGTCTATGCCCGCCACGGCACGACGGCAGAGACCCGGCTCACCGTCCTCGACAAGACGCCCGCCGCCGACCCATCTCGCTTCGTCGCTTCGCCGGGCAGAGCCCAAGACATCGAGGCGCTACTTTCCTGGATTTCCGACGTGCCGCCACGAACGCCGGGCGGCTATCCCGCCTCCGTCGGCGCGGGGGCGAACGGCATTCTTCGCAACGGTGCAGCACGCATGAGTGGGCGGCCGCGTTCCGACTCTCGCACCTCCGCCGCCAGCCAGGTGGTCGGAAAGGCCTCCGCGCCGGCGCGCCGGGCCGCACATGTCATCCAGCCGCGCGCGATCACTGCGAACAGCTCTCCGGCGACCCCGCTCCACTATGAGCTGCGCGAATGGAAAGCCGAGGAGGGCGGCCGGCTCTCCGACTCGATCTACGAGCCCTACGCGCTCCAGTCGATCCACATTCCCGGTGCACAACCGCATCCGACCCCGCTCGTGCAGTCGGCGGCGATGGCTGCGGTTGCACCCCCGCGCCCCTCCTATCGGCCGCTATTGCCTGGTGCGATCGTGAAAGAGGGCCTGCTGTCCGACGCCCAGCTCGAAAGCGTCATCTATGCCGGCGAGGCCCATTCCGGTCATCTCGCCGGCGCCTGGACAGTGGACGAGACCTGCGATGTCGTCTCGGCCGCGCCCGAAGGCGCCGAGAACGGAGTGCGCTTCCGCCGTGGATGGTTTTTGGGTGACGGAACCGGCTGCGGCAAGGGCAGGCAGGTCGCCGGCATCATCCTCGACAACTGGCTTCAGGGCAGGCGGCGGGCGATCTGGATATCCAAGTCGGACAAGCTGCTGGAAGACGCCCAGCGCGACTGGTCGGCTCTTGGACAGGAGAAGCTGCTTGTCCAGCCGCTCTCCCGCTATCGGCAGGGAACGCCGATCCGTCTCGCCGAAGGTATCCTCTTCACCACCTACGCGACGCTGCGTTCCCAGGAACGTGAGGGCAAGAAGTCCCGCGTCGCCCAGATTATCGACTGGGTGGGCAAGGATTTCGACGGTGTCATCGTCTTCGACGAAGCCCACGCCATGGCCAATGCAGCAGGCGGGAAAGGCGAGCGCGGCGACGTCGCGCCGTCACAGCAGGGCAAGGCCGGACTGCGCTTGCAGCACGCGCTCCCCGACGCACGCGTCGTCTATGTGTCGGCGACCGGCGCGACCGCCGTCGAGAACCTGGCCTACGCCCAGCGCCTCGGCATCTGGGGCAGCGAGGATTTTCCCTTCGCCAATCGAGCCGAGTTCGTCGCGGCGATCGAGGACGGCGGCGTGGCGGCGATGGAGGTGCTCGCCCGCGACCTCAAATCGCTCGGCCTCTACACGTCGCGTTCGCTCTCCTATGACGGCGTCGAATATGACCTGCTCGAGCACGAGCTGACAGACGAGCAAGTCCGGATCTACAATGCCTATGCTGACGCCTTCCAGGTCATCCACAACAACCTGAACGCGGCGCTCGAAGCAGCCAACATCACAGCCAAGTCCGCCACGCTGAATCGCAACGCCAAGTCGGCGGCGCGCTCGGCCTTCGAGAGCACCAAGCAGCGCTTCTTCAGCCATCTGATTACCTCGATGATGACGCCGACGCTGATCGGCGCGATCGCGCAGGACCTTGCCGACGGCCATTCGGCCGTCGTGCAGATCGTCTCGACCGGCGAAGCGCTGATGGAGCGCCGGCTCGCCGATATCCCGACCGAGGAGTGGACGGACCTGCATGTCGACGTGACGCCGCGCGAGTACGTCGGCGGGTACTTGATGCACTCCTTCCCGACCCAGCTCTTCGAGGAATACTCGGACGCCGAAAGCAATATTTATTCGCGCCCCGTGCAAGACCAAGATGGTAATCCCGTCCAATGCCGGGAAGCCGTGCGCCGGCGCGATGAGATGATCGAGAAGCTCGCCTCGCTGCCGCCGGTCGGCAGCGCGCTCGACCAGGTCATCCATCACTTCGGCACAGACATTGTCGCCGAGGTGACGGGCCGCTCGCGGCGCATCGTGAAGAAGACCGCCAGCGACGGCATCGCCCAGCTCGCTGTCGAGAACCGCCCCGCTTCGGCCAATCTCGCGGAGACACAAGCATTCATGGATGACGACAAGCGCGTCCTGGTCTTCAGCGACGCAGGCGGCACCGGCCGCTCCTATCACGCCGATCTCGGTGTGCGGAACCAGAGACTTCGCAAGCACTACCTGCTCGAAGCAGGCTGGCGCGCCGACAATGCCATCCAGGGGCTCGGGCGCACCCATCGCACCAACCAGGCGCAGCCACCCCTGTTCCGGCCGATGGCCGCCAATGTAAAGGCCGGAAAGCGCTTCCTGTCCACCATCGCCCGGCGGCTCGACACGCTGGGCGCGATCACACGTGGCCAGCGCCAGACCGGCGGGGCAGGGCTGTTTCGCGCCGAAGACAATCTCGAAAGCCCCTATGCCCGCGCGGCACTACGTCAATTCTACACGCTGCTGCACCAGGGCAAGATCGAAGGCTGCTCGCTCACGACGTTCGAGGCTGTGACCGGATTGTCGCTGACCACGGACGAAGGCGGCCTGCGCGACGAGCTGCCGCCAATCACGACCTGGCTCAACCGCCTGCTCGCGCTGCGCATCGAAACCCAGAACCTGCTGTTTGACGTGTTCGAGCAGTTGATGACCGCCAAGATCGAAGGCGCCATCGCCGCCGGCAACTACGACAAGGGCCTGGAGACGATCACGGCGGAGAGCATCGTCGTCACCGATCGCCGGACCGTCTACACACACCCGGTCTCGGGCGCGCAGTCGCACGTTCTCACCGTCGCCCGCAAGGATCGCATCCGGCCGCTCGGCCTGGTCGACGCGCTGGAGATTGCGCGTGCGGAACCGCAGTCGGCCCTGCTGGTCAACACGCGGTCGAGCCGCGCAGCCCTGCAGCTTCCGACCGCGAGCCTCATGCTCGATGACGGCAGCGTCGAGCACCGCGTTCGTCTGCTGCGCCCGACCGACGAGCTGCGGTTCGGTCTCGACGCGCTCGCCGAGACCCATTGGCAGCCGGCCGACCGAAACCTGTTTTGCGAACTCTGGGAGGCGGAGGTGGCCGCGGTGCCAGAGTTCACGACGAGCACCTTCCACATCGTCGCCGGCCTGCTGCTCCCGATCTGGCGACGGCTCCCTGACCATGACTGTCGCGTCTACCGCATCCAAACCGACGCAGGCGAGCGCATCATCGGCCGTCACATCGCGCCGACGCAGGTCGCCACGATGCTCCGCAACTTGGGCATCGACCATGTCCCAACGCTCGCGCCGGACGATGCCTGGGCCGGCCTCATCGAGGGGCGCATCGGGTTGCAGCTCGCCGACGGGCTGATCCTTCGCCGCAGCCGCGTCATGAACGATCACCGGATCGAACTGATCGGCTTCACCGAGGCAACGGTAGCTCGACTGAAGGCTCTCGGGCTGATCTCGGAGATCATCTCCTGGAAGCTGCGCCTGTTCATCCCGACCGGCACCGACGGATCCTCCATCCTGGCGATGCTGCTCGATCGCCACCCACTCATCGGCGTAGCCGATCGCTCGGCTACAGCTTGAGGGGAGGGCGCCATGACCGGCCCGGCCTCCGAGCTGGCCCGCCGCCTCAGCGAACATGCCGAGGCGGTGTGCCGCGAATATCTCTCCAATGGCCATCGTTCGGGCAATCACTGGATCGTCGGCGACGTCCGCAACACACGCGGCCGCTCCATGCATGTGCGGCTGAAGGCCAACGCCAAAGGACCAGCTGGAAGGTGGGTCGACGAGGCCACAACCGAATTTGGCGATTTGCTCGATGTCATCCGCGAAAGCTGCGGCCTGACCGAGTTCCGCGAGGTCGCGGATGAAGCGCGTCGCTTCCTCGCGATGCCGCGACAGCAGGCGCAGGACCTCGGCGCCGAGCGCGATCCCGCTGCTCCACGTGGCTCGCCCGATGCCGCGCGTCGCCTCTTCGCCATGTCGAAGCCAGTCGCCGGCACGCTCGCCGAACGCTACCTTGCCGGCCGCGGCATCCTGCTTGCCCGCCACGAGCGTAGCCTGCGCTTCCACCCGGGCTGCTACTATCGCGACCTCGCGACGGGCGAGACACTGACCCTGCCGGCCCTGCTTGCCGCCGTCACCGGCCTCGACGGACGCATCACCGGCCTGCAGAGGACCTGGCTCGATCCCGACGGCGCTGGCAAGGCGCAGGTCGCCGACCCCCGCCGTTCGCTCGGTCACCTCCTTGGCAACGGCATCTGGCTCGGCCTTGAACCCGGCATGCCCATCCCGGTCATGGCCGCCGGCGAAGGCCTCGAAACGATGGCCTCGCTCCGCACGGTGATGCCGTCGCTGCCGGCTGCCGCCGCCACCTCGGCCAACCACCTCGCGGGTCTTTGCTTCCCGCCCGGCTGCAGGCGCCTCTACATCGCGGCCGACGCGGATGCCGCCGGCCGGCACGGGATCGAGCGTCTCGGTCGGCGCGCAGGCGAGGCCGGCATCCTCGCACTGGTACTGCGCCCGCAGCTCGGCGATTTCAACGACGATCTCCGCAGCCTCGGCCCGGACCGCCTCGCGGCGTGGCTGCGGGACCAGCTCGTCCCGGACGATGTCCGTCTTCATCTGCAAGCCGGATGACCGGCGGCGAGGCCGCCGCGCCGGGCGATCGCCGTCAGGGGAAGGCCGGCGGGCATGGCGGGTCCGCTCGGCAAGAGGCCGCGCCCGCGGCCTGCCCGAGAGGCGACCCCTGCCACTCCCCGGAGTCGGCCGCAACGGCTTCGCCGTCCTCCGCTTCGCTTCGGCCTTCGGTGCGGCCGCCACCGGGGCGCGGCCGGGTGTCGCCGTCAGGCCGCGATGGGCGCGGCCCCAACCGACGGAGACAGCCATGACCGACCACCTTCCCTTCGACGACGGCTACGAGCCCTATCACGCCTCCTCGCCGACCGACCGCGTCATCCTCGAGCTGCAGATGTACGGCCACCGGCCGCATCAGGACGAGCCGGACCCGCGGCCGCTGCCCGACGACGAGGTGATCCGGGCCGGACTTGCCGGGATCGTCGAGACCTTCGCCGGCATGCTCGGCGACACCAGGCTCGAACCCGACCTCGACGACCTGCTCTGGTCCTTCGTCAACGTCTTCCACCGTGCGGCCGAGCGCACCGCGCGCGATCTCGACCGCAACGAGGACGCCCAGCGATCGAGCCAGCGCGAGCAGGACGGCACCGAGGTGAAGTCCGTCGAACTGGAGCGGCTGACGGCAGAAGGCATCACCTATGTGGAGCGCCGCAACGCCTTCGAGATCATGCGCGACGAGGCGGCCGACCTCTACGAGGCGCATACCGGGTCGGCCTGGCGGCCACGCACCGGCTCCAAGGTCAACCACCAGGCGATGACCGCCGCGGTGATCGACAGCCGGGACTTCCTCGCCGCGCGCCGCCGCGCCGAGACCGAGGTGCTCATCCCGGCCGGCACCAAGATCGCCTTCGCGGGCGGGCTTGACTGCAACGAGCACGAGCGGATCTGGGACACACTCGACAAGGCCCGCGAGAAGCATCCCGATATGGTGCTGCTGCACGGCGGCAGCCCGCGCGGCGCCGAGCGGATCGCCGCGTGCTGGGCCGAAAACCGCAAGGTGACGCAGATAGCCTTCAAGCCCGACTGGAACCGGCACGCGAAGGCGGCACCGTTCCGGCGCAACGACCAGCTGCTGTCGGTGATGCCGGTGGGTGTCATCGTCTTCCCTGGCTCCGGCATCACTGAGAATCTGGCCGACAAGGCGCGTCGGTTCGGCATCCCCGTCTGGCGCTTCACGGAGGGCGGCGCGTGAACGTCGCCCCTATCGCGACGCGCCGGCGACGGCGCGTCGCACGACGGCAGTCGACGCAGCTCACCATGTCACCTTCGCGCCAGAGGGAGAGGCGGGAGGGAGAGGGGCGGGGCCGTTGGAGAGAAAGGAAGAGACACCATGGCGATGATATTCATAGGCGGATCGCGCGACATCGTTGCACTGCCTGACCCCGCGATCGAACGTATCGGATCGATCGTCGCTGCCGAGCACGGCGTGCTGATCGGAGACGCGCCAGGAGCCGATGCGGAGACACAAAGCCTGCTCGCGGGTTACGGCTACGAGCATGTCGGCGTCTTCCATGCCGGCAGGGAGCCACGCAACAATCTCGGCGACTGGGCCGCCTACCGCATTCCTGCGCCAGCCGGTGCGCAGGGCTTCGCCGTTCATGCAGCGAAGGATCGCGAGATGGCCCGGCGCGCCGACTACGGGCTGATGATCTGGGACGGCGTGTCGCCCGGGACCGCCCTCAACGTGCTGCGCCTCGCGTTGATCGGCTCGCCATGCGTCGTCTACGACACGATGCGCGGCATGGTGGCGACCACGTACAGCGCCGCCGACTGGCAAGCCCTGCTCCGAAACGCCGGCACCGAGGTCCGCCGGCAGATCGAGGCCCGCATGACGCCGGACGAGCGTCTGGCGCTCGCTGAGTGACGGGCGCGTCCACCGTCCCGCCGCGCACCAGCGCGGTGCCGGATCTCGCCTTCGCACCGGCGCCGGATCGTTCGCCCGCGCCTGCCCCTCGCGGCCGCCTGCTTGCCTCACTGCGGGTTTTTCCAGAGGCCGATCGTCATGTTGTCGCCCGTCAGCGGGCCAGGAACGACGCTGCCGAAGAGCACGTCCATCACCTGCCCAGGCAGGACCGATGCGCATCCCTCCCGATGCGCTGCGAGGCCGGATCCCTACCGGTCGCGATCAGGAAGCCGCGCGCCGCGAGGCCCGGTCGCCGGATGCTCATCTTACGAGATGTTCACGGGCGGCAGAGATGTGGCGGGGTCGTGACGCGCAGCGGGAGCGGCGTTCCATCATCGGCCGAGCGGCCTGGCGCCGGGGTCGGCGATGGTGGCCGGTGTCCATCGCCATCGGCCGCATCCGGACCATTCCCGTGTCATGTCGCCTTTGTAGAGGACCGCCTGCTTTCTGCGGTCAACCCCCGTTGGGGGTACTCTCGGCAAAAATTCAGGAAAATTCGATTTCGGTTCTTTGTTTGCGGGCACTGCGTGCCCGCGTTTTTTCGGCAAATAGAATTTTCCAGAATTTTTGCCGAGATGACCACAGCAGGACGGCCCTCTCCTTTGGCGCCATCGGGAATGGTCCCGATGCAACCGAAGGAGAAGTACCATGGCCACCACGATCGCGAACCTCACCACCAAGGCCGACGGCTCGATGGAGGGCGTCTTCGCCACGCTGCGGGTCAACGCCCCGATCGCCGTCGTCCCGAACACGAACAAGTCCAGCGAAGAAGCACCCGACTACCGCATCCTCAACAAGCGCACTGGCTTCGAGATCGGCGCCGGCTGGTTCCGCACCTCGCAGCGCACGGGCAAGGAGACGCTCTCCGTCAAGCTCGAGGCGCCCGAGATCGGCGTGATCTTCGGCAACCTCGCCCCGGCCCCTGGCGGCGACGAGAGCAAGAAGGTCATCCTCTGGAACAACCCGCAGTGAGGCAGGACGGGCCGGTCTCGCAAGGGGTCGGCCCTCTCCACCCGTCACGCAAGGAGGATGCCATGAGCCGCTACGTCATCACCGTCACAGGCGAAAGCCGAACCGATCCGGAGGCCGTCATCGGCTACGACCCACCGCTTCAGACCTACTTCCTGCAAGCCTTCCCGCATGAGGAGACCGACGACCCCGCACTCTGGATCGGCACCAGGCCCCACGAGATCGAGACGCTCGACGACCTCCATCGCGCAGCGCTCGCCGAAGGATACGACTTCATGCCGCTGCCGTCCGGGATCGCCGCGAAGCTCGTCGCCGACAAAGCCGCGGCCACCGGTCGACCGAACCCGGACGGAGCAATCGGCGAACTTCTCAAGCGCCTCATTCAGCCAGACTAGGCGCGCGCTCCATAAGAAGGGCCGGCGACGGAGCAATCCGTCGCCGGCCTTCTTTTTTCCTGCGACGTCGGATCAACGACCACACCCGTCGCGAACCGAGCCGCCCATCTCCCGATAGCCCCGCCGGGTCTTGGCCCGCTCGATCGCCTCGAGGGCGACCAGCGCTTCATTCTCATTCGCGAAAAGGTCGATGCGCGCGCGTCCGATGGTCCCGATCCTGCCCCACTCCCGAACGACTGCGATATCGCCGAACAGACTCCGCCCGACCGAAAGTTTGTAGAACCGCGCCATGTTGCGTGCGGGATCAATACGATGGAGATATGTTGCGGCTTCTGTTGGCATAAGGCGACATTCGCCGACTGTTGCCCGCGTCTTCCAACGACTTCGATGAATCGATGTGGCCCTATCGATTCAAGGCGCTGATGCGTCGGAGGTCGCGACCGATTTGGGCGAGCCACCTTCGGCGGGCGGGCTCTACTCGCGGCGTGCCGCCGCTCCCCGAGCCGGCTTCGCCGTCTCGGCCTTCGGTGACGATCCCTCTCGCGGGGCGCTCGGCACTAGCCCTCGCGCCTAGTCCTCCCACGTTTAGGCGACTCATCCACGCTGCTGTCCGGCGACAGTTCCTCGATCATCATCAGAAGATGTTGGGCCGTCGATGCCGGCAGATCGAGCATCCGCAGGATCAGCTTCAGCTTGACCTCTGCCTCCCGCTCGCTCTCTCCGAACAAATGTGGAGCGGCCGCATAGAGCGCCTCGATCGGCGAGAAATCGAGTAGCTCGGCTAGATGGAGCAGCCGCGTGACCCTGAGCTTGGCACCCGCCCGCTCATGCCGCGCGTAGATTTCGTGGTGAATGCCGACCATCATGCCGACCTGCTCGCGATTGAGGTTCTGCGCGTCGCGACGTTCGCGCAGATAGCGGCTCAGCTCTTCCTCCATTTCCAGAAGGCTGCGGACACCGTTGAAGCCCGGCTTGCGATAGATCGGCTTGTCGACCTCGGAGTCGTTCGTTTCGACAAGCCCGCGCCTGTCGATGTAAGTCTGTACGTCCTTGATCGCCATCCGCTTGGCTCGACCCGAATCCGCTGCCGCAACCCCGTCAAAAAGACGAGGAAACACCCCAAACTGGCTCAAAGTCCCCTAAAACAGAGCCAAAACGATTGTGTTCCTAGCAGGGATTCAGACTCAAGTTCAACTCGCCGTTCGATCTAGCCACGCCTGCGTTCTCTTCAATAGCCGTTCGCGTCGAGAAACTGCCGGATCGCCTTTTCCATGATTGCCTGCATGGAAGTGTCCATGTTGAACGAGGCCAGCTTCAGCCGCCTCTTGGTTTCTCGGTCCAGATTGACGTTCACGAAATGGCTTGCCCCTTTCATGCGAGCTCGCTTCATCTGGCGCAGCGCCTTGCTCGCCTTGCTGGACGTCTCACCCTTTTCCTGAATTTCGCCTGCTACCAATTCCGGCGTATCCCGCGCCTCGCGGGTAGGGACCGCATCGCGCCTCACCGGGGGCTCGTTGGTCACCACACGCTGCCTGCGCGGCGCGGTGGCGAATTCATCAAGCGAAAGGATTTCCTTGCCGCTCATGCCGCATGCCCCCCTGTCAACTCACCTCTGAGCAATTGGTCGACTTCCTCGACCAGCGTCTGCGTCTCCCTCCGGGCCTTGGCGATCGCGTCCGTCACCTCCTGCATCTGAAGCGTTCCGATCCCGTTGTGGATGTCCTTGTAGACATTGCGTTCGAACACCTCGGTGCGAAACAGATAGGTCCCGACCTTGTCCTCGATGATCGGCCTGATCTTCCGGTAGAGCTCCGTGTGCCGCACGGTCACGGTGATCCGCGTCCGCAGCACGCCATGCCGGCATCCCCGTCCGAGCGCCTCGTTGACGCGCAGCACGTTCTCAAAGCTGTCGATGGCCCCGAGCACTTCGCGCTTTGACGGCTGGATCGGCGAGATCACCAGTTCGGCCGAAGCAATCACAGGGTCGACGATCGAAGTATCTTCGCCTGGGGTGTCGATCAGCACGTGATCGAACGCTCGGCCGTGTTCGTCCATCCAGCGCTCCAGCCCCTTTGCCGTCTTGTGGCTGTAGACCTCGATCCCCTCGGGCTGCGCATCCTTCTCCTGACAGTCCGTCCACCATTTCATCAGATTGTTCCGAGCGTCCATGTCGATCATGGCGACGCTCCCGCCACGCAGGGCATATTCGCCGGCGATGTTCATCAGCGCGGTGGTCTTGCCCGCGCCTCCCTTGCCGTTGATGGCGGCGATCACGACGGTCATCGGCTCATCTCCACGAAAATGTGTTTCTACTCACACACGAATCCATATCCGTGTGGATGTGGATTCACATCGATATAGAAACACACGAACATGGAAAAACACAATCATATTGATATAGAAAAGAAGGCAAATTTACATTTGCCGCAAAAATACATGTTATATCGGTTGGCAGGATACGGAAAGATGTGATACATCTTTCCTGACGATCGAGGGACACGCCCTCGATCCGCGGCCTGCGGCCGCGATCACCATGATCAAGGGTGAGAAACCTGATGGCTGGCAGCCGATCCGCCACATCGAACCGGAAGGACAGGGTAGCGCATATCCGCTTCTCCCCGGCCGAGTTCAATGCTCTTGAGGCGGCAGCGAAGGCCGCCGGCATGACCGTTTCGGCGTTCGTCCGGTCGCTCTCGATGGAAGGCGCTGGCGTGCGGCCGGTCCTCGCCGAGGGGGACCGTGCCATACTCGGCCTGCTCGCCGAGGGCATGCGTGCGATCGGCGGCAACCTCAATCAGATCGCGCGTGCCATCAACACCGGCAGGATCCCTACCGAAGAAGACGTCGCAGGCAGCATCAAGGATGCGCATGGGGTGGCAACGGCTCTCGCTGTCGAGCTTGCTGAAATGATCAGGCGCTCCGCGGCAACCCGGCGCGGGGAGGGCATCTGATGGAATTCTTTCCCGGCGCCTTCGAGCGGGAGTGGGAGCGCCGCCGCGCCATGTTGCTGCACGA
Organism: Rhizobiaceae bacterium; assembly: GCA_905339215.1. Lineage (GTDB taxonomy): Bacteria > Pseudomonadota > Alphaproteobacteria > Rhizobiales > Rhizobiaceae > DUSC01. The sequence goes on along the minus strand of CAJPFN010000024.1, from coordinate 40,794 downwards.
AATGCAGATGGGCCAGACCGGGCAGGCCGACTGGGACGAGCCGCGAAGGGGAGGGGTGGCGCGGCTTCCGGATGAGGGTCTCGGCGGCTTTGGCAGAGCGCGGCGGCGGCATAGTGGGGGTCGCGCGCGGTGGTCGCGCGACGGCGCAGGTGCGGGCGGCCGCTCGATGCGGACGCGCTTTGCGGCGCTGGCGCGCGGAAGCCAGCCGGCGGTGGTCAAGCTCGCCTCCTATGGCGGTGGTGCGCGTGCTGCGGCGATGATGAATTACACCTCACGGGGAGGGGAGCTTGCCGTCGAAAACGAGCGCGGCGAGCGCGTGCTCGGCCGGGATGCACTCGCCGAACAGCGGGCGGAGTGGGAACATCTCTTCGACAACCGTGCCGCCAGCCGGGATCTCGGCATCTTCCATGTCTCGATAGACACAGCTTCGATCTCCTACGACGTCGACCAGGACGATCAGTTGCGCGAGATACTGCGATCTGGTTTTGGCGATCGTCCGTTCGTCTATGCGGCGCGCGAGAAATCCGATGGGGAGCTCCATGTGACCGGCGTCGTCGTGCTGCGCAATGGGGCTGGGGAACGACTGACCGCCGACCGGAAAGCCGCAGAAATCGTGCAGCAGCGCTTTGACGATTCCGACATCGGACGGGGCATCGAAGCACGGTTCCGCTTTCATGGCTATGGCAACGGCGTGGAGTGGGGCACCGCACGGATTCGTGAACTGGTCGCGTCAACCGACGAGGAGGTACGCGACGACACCGGCCGGCTGATCGGTGATGCGACGCAGGCCGGCGATCTCGTGCAGAAGGAATGGCGCAAGGAACTGCACAGCCGCAAGGGCAGGGACGTCATGCACCTCATTGTCTCGGCGCGCGCCGGCACGGATGCGGCCGCATTCGAAGAGGCCGTTCGTGAGTTCCTGGGAGAGCAGTTTACGGGGCATCGCTATGTGTTTGCCGTCCACGATCCGGCGCTTGATCCGAAGGAAATGACCGAGGGCGGCAAACGCCCGCATATTCACGCGCACGCGATCATCACGATGCGTTCCGAAACGGGTGAGCGCATCGTCACCAGCCCGCAGCTGTTCCGGGAATGGCGTTCCCTGATGGCAGAGAAAGCCCGTGAGCAGGGCATCGACATGGAGCTGACCGATCGGCGTGAGTTCGCAAGCGCGCCGGCCTACACACGCAACCAGGTGCGGCCCGTCAGCTATCGCGGCCGAACCGAGCATGAGGGCACGAGCGCTGCGGCTCACGCTCGATATCAGGCGAAGCGCTCGAATGAGTTGAGCCCGGCGACGTCCGACCGTAGCAAGCAGTACGCGGCGACGGCAGCGCGGGCCTGGAGCGATCTGGCGAGCGAGAGGCCAGGCGACACGGAAGGTAAGTTTGCGGCGCTTCAAAAAGCCCGTCTCGAAAGCGCTGCCGACATCAACCAATTTGATACTGTTTTTGAAGGAGCGGAACTAAAGGCTGTCAAAAACACAGCCAATATGATAGGTCTGATCCAGATCGTGAACGGTGAGGATGGACAGATGCGGGAGATGACGCGTCCGGAATTCGAAGCCTACGAAAAACGCGTGGAAGCGGTTCTTGCTTCTGTAGAGCAGACCCTTGACGCAGCAGAGCGCGAGGAGTTCGACGAGGTCGCTGCCGCGGCGCGCGAAGTGGTGGAGATTCGTCGCGAGTATCTGGATCTCGCCGAACGGCAGCTCTCGCCCGAGCCTCAGGGCGCGCGGCAGGAGTATCGCGATGCGGATGATTTGCACGGTCGCAAGGCTGGCGCGGACCCGACGCCGGTCGGACAGTCGGCCGAAGCGGCGAACGAGGTTCTGGCCGAGATCCGGTCTTCGCGTGAAACGTTGATAAGCGCCGGGAGCAGTGAGCACTCCGCGGCATCGGTCGAGGCCTATCGCGAGAACCTCAATGTTGGCCTGTGGCGGGCGGCGGAACTCGCCGTCGAGCACGATAACAGGCATGTGCGGGAAGCTGCAACGCACGACGAACAGCTCGCGGATCGGATCAAGCTGCTTGAGAAAATGCGAGAGGAACGCGACGCCTCATACAATGACGGTTTTGAGGGTAGGCCCATCCCGGACATCGCGAAGGGCGATGTGCAATTGCTCGGACGGTACGAGCAGGGGCTGAGGGCGCTCGAAATGGAGATCGCCATCACCGATGCGGAGAACGGGATTGGGTCAGTGGGCTGGGGTCGCGCCGACGGCTCCTGGACCAAGGAGGATTCGGATGCCGCATGGGAGAACTTCAACCAGCGAAGCAGCGAACTTCAGGCGTTTCAGGCCGAACAAGGGCAGACGGCGCAGAGGCGCGAAGGTCCGGCGACTGCCGCAGAGTCAGCCAACGACGATCGAGCACACGAGCGCGGCGGTGATGATGACCGTATCGCCCAGCCAGCCCATGATGAGATCGCACGTGAACGCGACGGTAATCTCTCAGTTTCGGAGAGGCAACATGTGTCGCCAGCGGTTCTTCGGGACGGTGCTGAGCGGACGGCGGACACCGCACGGTCGGATCCTCCGCAGCAGCACGTGCCGCGCTTGCGTCAGATCGAACTGGAGATTGAAGAGCGCAACGACCGCGATCGCGACGATCGTGAACGGTAGGAGCCGAACATGACAGATGAACGGCCTCACACCCAACTTCCTCCGCCGGACGGTTCGGAAGATCGACCGGATGGGTTCATATCGCTCGCCATCTTGGCGTTCGCCGTTGTTGGCCCATTGATCTACTTCGGCCCTCAACTCGGCTTGATCGAGGCTTGGATCGTTGACGTTTATCGCATGATTGACAGTTGGGTTGCTCCGATCAGAGAGTTGGCCTTCGGGTAGCGAAACGGTCCGAACAAGACCCCGCCAATCTGTTCTCAAATGCACGTCCTCAGGTCGCGGAAGAAGAAGCGATGAGATTGAGCCGCCTTAAGCTGCATGACCTTGTTTGGTCCAAGCCGATGACGGAGATCGCCCGACAGTTCGGCCTTCGTGATCAACACATCGCGAAGGCGTGCGATGGGGCGGACATTGCGCGCCCTCGAGCGGGCCATTGGCAGAAGGTCGAGCACGGAAAACCTGTGTCACGCTCCGTGCTCAACAACGATCGCTTTGGGGCAGGCGATATCGTTGCCATCGATGCGTCAGGCTGGTCGATTTCGCGAACGTAGGGACGTCCGTCGTCAGGCTGCTCGCGATGGCAGGCGGCTCAGCATCGCGCCAGCGCTCGAATAGGGGCCGAAGCGCAGCGCGATCATCGACGAGGAGGGCTGTGGCATAACATAGCTTATGGAACTAAGTGATTGATATCACTAAACAATTTTAGAAAGATATCTTGATCCAAGCCTGTTTCCTCCCAAACCGCGCATATTCGTTTGATGGGATGGAACCTTCCAAGCAATCTGGACATTTCGGACAATCCGTATTATCTTGGCGGCATGGTGTGGAGGCGATCATGGTCGCAACAGTTCGCAAATCTGGTCCCGAGAAGCAGGTAAACGTGAGCCGTGCTGCGGTTGCCGACATTCTCGATGTGCTGGCCCGTCACAACCCGGGAATTTCCAGAACAGTGTTGAAAGGCAAAAGCAGGATAGTGGCTGCGGTTACCGCAGCCGCTGTCCGGCTCTCGGACGAACAGCAACGACAAATCCTGGCTCATGAAGAAAACCTGGTTGAAGCGATGGAAACGGCCGTCGCGGATCTTGCTGACAAAAGCAGTGAAAATCTGATTCAGCTCGAGCTCGACAAGCCGGTCGAGGTTAGCCAAGGCGGGGGCCTTGGCGAGCTGTTGGAAGAGGACGAGGGTCGCAAGCGGATTGCCGCAATTGCAGCGCCCGTTCGGCTAGAAGATTGGGCCGGTCCAGTCGCCGGACCAAGCGAAATCGAACGAGCCTTCGGCACGAGACGATCGACGCTCCATGACTGGCACAAGCGCGGGGCCGTCATTGGACTTCTCAAGGGCGAACGAAAGCACGTGTTTCCCCTTGCCCAATTCGTTGATGGCCGGCCGGTAGAGGGCATGTCGGAGGTGACACGCGTGATCGGCAACCCGCGCGTGGCTTGGCAATGGCTCACTCAGGCCAAGCCCAGCATCGGTGGAAAGCCCCTCGATCGGCTCAAGCAAGGGCACATTGCCGAGGTCATCGCTGCTGCCGAACGCGATTTCGGCTGACAGTGAAGCTGGACCCGAACGTCGTCGCGGAACTCGTTACTCCGTTTCTTCCCAGGGCATATGTGCGGGTGATGCCCAAAGCTCACGCAGCCACTCCACTCGGCATGGGCTTTGGGCAGACGCGCTTCGCTTCTCCCGATAAGTCCTTCCAGTTGGTCTATCTTGCGCGCAACATAGCCACGGGGATCGCCGAGACTGTCGTTCGGGACCGGTTCCAAGGAAAAGTCAGACGCATACTCGATATCACCGAGCTGAACGACTGGGCGGTCTCAGAAGTATCCGCCACCGGGCCGCTCAAAGTCATAGATTTGCGAACAACTGGCCTGCTTAGGCTCGGTGTGTCAACCGACGCGGCGCGGGCCAAGAAGCAGGAAGCGGGTCGACGGTTGAGCAAAGCACTCTACGACCGGTTCGCGATCGACGGCGTGCTGTATCTATCGCGGCTCACCTCAGCCGAGTGCCTGGCGGTGTATGATCGCGCGGTAGCCACCAAGCTAGCATCAACTCCGGCCGTTGATCTCATTCGTCATCGGGAGCTGATTGATGCCTTGAAGTCCATAAACGTCTCAATTCGAGGCATCGCATAGCCGGAGCTGTGCCGGTCTATCAGCTCGCCTCGGCCTCAGCGAGCTCCTGTTCGTCAGGGACCGTCTCGTCGAAAACCCGGGCCCAATTGCTTGCCTTGCGTTGGCTCCCAGGTTTGGCGGGCGCCTTCGCAAGCGTCTTCAATCGTCTGGCGGCCATTGCGAAGCGCGCGTCCAGCTTGACTGGGGTTGTCCTCACGGCACCGCCCGCCCGCGGCGACACTTCCTTGGTGAAAGAGGCTGACACTTGTCTATTGCCCCGACCGGCCTGTGCGTTGGCCGCCGCCAAGGGCCTTCGGCGGGGAAGCTTTGCCGTCTCATCTGGTTCGGCCTTCTGCTGGACTGGTTCTACGAGATCGGTGTCTTCGCCGGCATATCCGGATTTCGTGGCCGGCATCGGCCGTTGCGGCAGGAACTCTGTTGCCGGCACGTCCGGCACGTTTGCCTGGGAGAACCTTTCCATCTCACTGAATGGCGCTGTCCGGAAGAACCGCAGCTTGTCGGCGAAGATCGGCTTCTGCCCCTCCGCCAGGATGATCATCTTGTCTCCCGGCATCTGCCGCACCTCCTGCGGCATCATCAGGTCGCGCTCCCGCAATTGCTCGACTTTGGTGCGCCGGTGCAGGCCCATCAGCTCGATTGTACGGGATTCGGTCTTGTAGCGGACGGTGCGCTTGCCCAGACCTTTCGAGACAGCTTCCGCGGTCACCTGGTCGTTGGCGCCCAACACCAGCTGATAGCCGCAATTGCCCATTAGTGAATGGCGAGACGTCTCGCCGTAGATCTCATCCAGGTTCTTCAGATCCTGGATCACAAACGCCATCTTGATGTTGTAGCCTGCCACATAGGGGAGCTTGGTCGTGATTTCGCTCATCTTCCTGAGTTGCCGGAACTCGTCGAGGAGGAAAAAGACCGGCACCGAGCGCTCGGTATGTTCAAGCATGAGCGTGTCAAGAGTCTGCTGAACGAAGAGCGCAAGCAGAGGCCTCAGCAGCGTGATGTCGGTGACGCTTGGCGCGAGATAGATCGAGATCGGTCGGTGCTTCAGGGCACGCAGGTCCATGTCGGTTACCGACGTTGCCGCGACCACGCGCTCGTTCCGGAACGGCCGCAGTGCCTTCTGGATGTCGAGTAGCGCAGATGCGGCCGCACGCTCGGACAGAGCGACATAGGCGTTGAAGCTTTCCACCGTGAAGCGTGATAGATAGGGCTCGCGTTCCTTGATGAGGCTCATGAGCGCCTGGAGATTGTCGCCGCTATTGAAGAAGGCCGTCACCTCGCCGAGATTGCGATGTCCCTCATAATAGATGCTCTCGTTGATATAACTGATCGCTCCGGCCATGACCTGCTGGGCGGTCGCCTGCCAGATCGAGTTTTCCGACTCAGTCACTTCCGGGACAAGGATTGCGGCGATGTTCTGGATATCGGTGGTGCGATCGCCTCGATCCGGACGTATGAAATCGAGGGGATTGTAGCGGTGGGTCTTGTCCGACCCTGGCGCGAATAGGAAGACCTGGTTGCCCTTCGATTTGCGGTAGCCTGCGGTGCTGCGGAAAATCTCACCCTTGAGGTCTGTAACAATCATCGAGCCTTTGTGGGTGAGCGCATTGGGAACGACGTAGCAGGCCCCCTTCCCCGAGCGCGTCGGTCCGATGATCATGTGATGTCGATCGTCTTCGACACGAAGGATCTGGCGTCCGAAGCGACCGAGGATTTTGCCCTTTTTTCTGAACCAACCGTCTCGACGAAGCGACGTCACCGTCTGGAACCGAGCATCGCCGAGGGGGCTCGAGTTTGGGCGAAGTCCCGCGTAGGCGACAATGCCGGCGACAAGCGCGGCCGGAAGAAGAGCGGCTGATGCCACGGTGCGGAGGATGCCGCTGTCGCCGTATGCGACGAGTTGCTGGAACGGCGCGAAGGGATTTGTGGTGAAGGTCGCATGCAGGATACGGCCGTCGCCATAGATGACCTGCAGGGCGAGGCCGTAGGCCAGCAGCCAGGCGGCAAGGGCGACGATCAGGCAGAAGCCGATGTAAAAGATACGCAGCGATCCGGTCATGGCACTTCTATTCGTTCGCGCGCGAAGAAGATTTCGGAAACGCCGCGCCGGCCCCCTTCCCTGCGCAGTTGGATGACAATCGGGATGACGCTCTGGATGTAGGAGATGAGGTCGGCCTTCGGGTAGGCGGCCGACAGGCCCGATTGCATGACCATCATGGCGAGCTGCTCATAGGCGCCAAGCGGCGTGTCGGCATGGACCGTAGACATAGACCCGGGATGACCGGTGTTGATGGCGCGCAAGAACGCGAAGGCCTCCGATCCCCTCACCTCGCCCACGAAGAGGCGGTCCGGTCGCATACGCAGCGACGCCTCGAGCAAGGACTGGATCGTCACATTGGCAGTTCCCTGGTCCCCACGCGATGCGAGCAGGTGCACCGCGTTTTTCTGTGGCGGGAACAGCTCGCGCGTGTCTTCCAGCGTGATAATGCGCTCATGCGGGTCGACCGATTTAAGGCAGGCATTCAGGAAGGTCGTCTTGCCGCTGGAGGTGCCGCCGCTGATCAGGATCGAGACGCGATTGGCGATCGCTGTGCGGATGAAGCCATAGATGTCCTTTGCCGCAAGCAAAGCAATCAGTGTCTGCTCGGTCTCGCTAAGGCCGCCGACAGAGACGGTCACCTGGTCGAGCGATCCCTTGTCGCGATAGTCCTCGAGCGTGAAATTGCTGATGACCTGTTTGCGGATCGACAGCGTGCCGCCGTCCGGCGCGGCAGGCGGAAGGATGACCTGGATGCGCTCGCCAGAGGGAAGTGCTGCGCTAAGGATCGGGTTGGCCGGACTGACGAACTGGTTTGTGCTGGCCGCCACGCGCTCGCCGATATTGATGATCTCGGCCGTGGTGAGTGCCGGTATTCCGCTGAACTCCATGTGCGCGGAGCCGAGGCGCTCCACATAGACCTGTCCCGGCCGATTGACAGAAATCTCGACGACGTCGCGATCGTCAAGGAACGTCTTCAGCGGAGCAAGCGCACGATAAAGGAAGTAGTGCCGGTTGTCCGACGCAAGCTCAGGGGAGGCTGCGTTCACGACGTATCTCCCTCAGTGCTTCGGTGACGGGATCCTCGTACATGGCTGAGAAGTCGAGATCCTGACGAACAAACACGAAGATGCGCTCGCCCTGGCTCACGCTGATTGTGGGCGGAATCCTCAAGGAGTCTCCCAAGGCCTGGTTGGCCATGTCTGAAAACGTTTCGGCGATGGTCTCGCGTGCGAGCTCCTCCGCCTCCTGCGCATCATCACTGTCGCCGGCCGCAGCCTCGCTCCCATAGCCGGTCAGGTAACTAGCACCGGCACCGACGATCGACAGCAGAATGGCGGCACCGAAACGCTCGCGAAATTTCTTGTCCACATGCCCCGTCAATCCGGCGCGACCGAGACTGTCGGCGCCGATCGAGTTCAGCCGTACGGAAACGCCGTCATCACGAAGCATGCGGGTCCAGACGACGAAAATCCTCGTCTGGCCGCGCGTGATCTCAGAATGGTACTCGCCAATAAGCCGCGTGCCAGTCGGTATCAGAACACGTCGGCCATCGAAGGAGTAGACATCCTGGGAGACGATGGCCCTCACCTGGCCCGGCAGATCACTGACGATGGCCGTCTCCAGGATGCCGGGGATCAGCGTGCCCTCCGGAACAAGGGCGTCGATCCGCTCGATCTTTCTGGCCTTGGCGCTCCGGTCGCCAATGCCTGCAGCCGCGGCCAGGAACTTGCTGCTGCGATCCTCGCCAGCGACGGTGAGACCTTCTCCATTTCCTCCGGTCAGACTCCCAGCCTCGCTCGTCTTCGGGTTGTCGAGCACGACCATGTTCGAGCGGAGGCGCGACGGAAACTCTTCAACAGGTGCTTCGGCAGCTTCAGGGAACGGCGGAGTTGCACCCGGCGCCGGCGGGGGTGGCACATCGAACTGGGTCGTATCGCTGTTCTCCTGGGGAGGTGGTGGTGGCGGGGGAGGTATCTCGACCACCTCCGGCGCCGGCGGTTCGGGCTCTGGTTCGCCCTCACGCACGAACGACGGCGGGCGAAACGTCGTGGTCGTGAACTCCTCGTCCCCGTCGAGCATATCGCGCACGGGGGGTTGCCTTCCGGCAAGGACCATGTAGCCGGCAATGAGGCCGAGCAGGATCAGAACCGCGCCGCCGACCAGCTGCTTTCGCCGGACCGATGTGTCAGCGATGACTGGATTGTCGCCTTGGCCAAGGGCGTCGAGTTCCGGCGCGCGCTTCATCAGTTGCCGCTCCGGCGCCGTCGTTTGGCCTGGTCATCCTCAACCGGTCCGAGAATGGCCGGGTCCGGAGCCCCGAAATCCGGCTTTCTCAGATTGAAGATGCAAATCCATTGATCACCGTCCCGCAGCGTAAACTGCGTCGCCGTTCCATCGACCACGATGTACTCACCTTCCCGGCGGAAGTTCCTCAGCGTCTCCGAAAAATCGGAGTTCACGGCAAAAATCACCGGCGCGCGACGATCGAACTTGAAGAAGGTCTTGTTGCCGTCGTCAAAGACCATGAGGGGCTTCAGGCGCACATCGCCCGAGAACGAATAGTCGATGTTGACGTTGGCCTTGTCGATGCCGGAGATGTTTGGCCATGCGGCGCGCTGCTCGGCCTCTTTCCGCAAGGCGGAATTGAGGTTCTTCTCTGGGTAGTGGAAGCGGATTCCGAAAACCTTGCGGCCAGCTTCCGGAGCGAAGTCGTGCAGCTCGAGGTAATAGATGCGCTTGTCGGTGACGACGTTCATGTTCGTTGCCACATTCTTCGCGATCGGCTTGACGAAGAGGATGTTGCCTTTCTCAGCGGGGACGACCTGCCAGCTTTCGGTGTCGCCCAGCGAGATCGTTTCGAACTTCTCGTCCTCGTCGAATATGATCATGGTCGAGATGCCGTAGGTCGCAAAAACCTGGACGACATTGTTCTCCTGGTAGGTGACACTGGTCACTCGCGCATCGAGCGAGCCGCCCTTAGGCATCTGCGCCGCCAGAGCCGGCCAGAGGGAGCCGAGAAGCACGAGCGCGGCCGTGAACGACCGGCCCCTCATTGCGCGTCCCCGGGTGTGACAGTCTCCTGGTCGCGGCGATACGAGTAGACCTGGAAGCCCAGTGGATTCTCGAAGCGCCACTCGTTGCGCATCGGCGTGTCGGTGTAGCGAAAGCGGACAACCGAAATCCAATGACGCACGATCGATTCCGTGTCGCTGCGTTCGTTGGTCGAGAATCTCACGATCGCCGTGCTGGTATTGGGGAAGGTGACCGACTTGATCTCGACCAGAACCCGTTTCAGGCGCCCGTAAACTTTCGCCGGGTTCTGGGCATTGGCGGCGCTGTAGAGCGCCTGCAACTCGCGCGCTGCCTCGTCTGTGGACAGCAGTGCGGCGATCCCGAAGTTCTCCTCGATGGCATAGGGATCGTAGCCTTCCCGGGCGCGGATATAGCGCACCACATTGGCCTGGGTGACAGCCTGTTGCTCCGTGAGGTTGGCCGGCCGCGTCAGTCCCGACTTCACCTCGATGTAGCCCGTCGTCCGGTCGACGGTCACGATATACGGCTCGAAGCTTTTCAACGGCAGCATCAACACCACGCCGAGCAGGCTGAGCAGGGCGATCCCGGCGAAGACGATCGAGAAGAACCAAGCTACGCGTGCCGAGCGCTTCGCCCGCTTGATGATTTCCTGCTCCCAGATATCGCCCTGCTGGAAATAGGACCGCAGTGCGGTTTCGGACTTGTCGGCCATCCCTGCTGGTTTCCTGTTGCTCGAGGTTCACCATCGGCTCCCGATCATGTTTGCCTTGGCGTTCCGTTTGACGTGATCGCCCGCTGCATAGAGGCGGCCGCGCCATCCTGCCTCGGCGAGTGAAGTCGTGCCTGGACCCGGTGGACGGCCGCTTGCGTCTGCCTTCCCGATTGGCCGATTGCCTCGCGGCTCCAGAAGATTCCCCTCGTCGTCAGCTGTCGCGAGCGAGGCCCAATCGGTGTGGCCAATCCGCCGGCTATGCCCTGCGCAAGCGATTGGACCTGGATCAGAACGAAGCTGCCGGCGAGGCAAAGCATGATGAAGGCGGCAAAGTCGCTGAGCTTCAGTTCACGATCGCCAGAGATCTGGTCGATCTTCGTCAATTCGGGTTCCATGGCGGCGATTAGGAAAGCCGCGATGACGTAGACGAACAAAGGAATGAGTGCGTAGAGCAGCGACTGGTTCAGCCAGCCCATCGCATAGCTGCGGGTTGCGTCGAAGAAGAAGCACGAAATGAAAATCGGCGCCGTGCCGAGCAACACCCATAGCACGACCTTGGCCAGCACAAGGATGCCGAGAGCGACCGCGACGAAGAGGCCGGCGAAAACCATGATGATCAGCCCGATCAAAGCAGGCAGGACGGACAGGTACCCCGCCTGTTCGGAGAAGGCAGCAGCAGCGACGTTGGCCGTCTTCCAGATCTGCGACAGCCCGTTGGAGGGCTCGGTGACACCGGTTGCTGACGCTGCGAGGATGGCTCGGCCAGCGCCCTCGGGGACCGTCGTGATCCACTTGTAAACGAGCGAATTGAAGTTGGCCCACGATGTGACGATGATGAAGATGATCAGAACGCGCGCGAGCCTGCCGATAATTTCGGCAACGCTGAGCCGAGACGTTCCCAGGAAGAGCTGCACGCCATAGAAGAGAACGGCAAGAACAAAGAGCAGGCGAAGAAGGGGCTCAATATCCTGGCCGAGCGCTTCGAACGCACGCTGCGAGAAATTTTGCCCCGAAGCGTCGATCCGATCCAGCAGTTCGCCGATAAAATCGTCCACCGCCCCTGCCCTATTTCTCGTCCCCGGATGTCAGCTCCTGGATCGCTGCCAATGCAGCCGCCCGATTCGCATTGAGCGGCTTCATCGGTCCGCACTCTCCCTCCACGCTGGCATAGCTCGTCAGATTGGCCGGGCGTTTGCACGGCGCGGTCTTCTCGCGCGGCGTACCGCATCCGCTGGCGAACACGGCCAGGGAGAGCGCAAGAGCGGTCGTGATGCATCGACCGCTTCTCATTCGTACCGCAGCGCTTTCCGGGTGTTTGACATGTCGGTTAGCTTGCGCTGGTTCTCCGCATGCAGCGATTGCACGCCGGCATTCAGCACGCCGATCATCTCGTTGAGCGTGAGCCCCGTCTGAACCTGCAGCTGCGTGTTCTGATCGATCGACCCTTTGATGTCTTCTGCCCGCCCGATCTCCCCGCCGGCGCTTTCAAGGGCGGAGCGACGCGTCTCCACTGCCTGCTGGGATCCGGTGATCAGCGCCGAGACACCCATGACGGTCTTCATCAGCTCCCCGTAGGATTTGTCGCTGGCAAGCGAACTGTCCTCCTTGCCGGAGAGCGAGCGGACGAGCTGAAGCCCATTGATGAACAGAGTCGCTGCCTGCACGACCTTGGAGTCGAGAGAACCAAAATCGGCCGTGCCACCCTTGAGGAGTTGGTCAAAGGAGGGCATCGACGAGACGCTGAAACCATTGCCGATCGCCAGATCTTTCAGAGGTCCGGCGTCGCCGCCGCGATCTCCCGTCACGGCCTTCAGCGTCTCTTCCACAGTGGTCAGGATTTCCTTGTTCGTATCCAGGATCTTCCCGGTCTTTTCGGCAGTGTCGCGCGCGACGGCATAGTTGGTTTTGTCGATGACAGGGATATCGGCCGCGGCAGGGGCGACACTTGCGCCGATAAGCGCCAGGACTGCCAAGCTTTTCATATTGATCTCCATCACTGTGTCTCGAGAAGTAGTTCCGCCTGCGTGTCGATGCGCTGGACACAGCCCTTGGCGTCAGCATCCCAGACGAGGCCCTCCCGCTCATCGCAGAAACCGGCCACCGGCCGATTGGCTTCCTCTCCGCCTGTCTCGTAACGAGTAGAACGGTTTGAGCCTGACAGGTCGCCAAGTGTCATCGCGTTGCTGGAGTTGCTGAGATCGGCAAAGGCCGTGCTAAGCAAGATCAGCCGGTTGATGAGTTCGAGGTTCGCATTGCGCGCACCGGAATTGTGATCCCAACTGTCTTGGATGGTTCCGGTCTCGATCCCTCCGAACTGCTGGAGCCACGACACCACGTCGCCGGAACCCTCCCCGATCGCAGAGGTCAGCCCCATTGCGTTCATGGTGCTGGCGCGCGCGCCCTCATAGGCTCCGCCGCCGCCATAGTTAAGCGGGATGCCGGACTTGTCGGAGCCACCGAAGGCTGGGAGCCATTTCTGCGTTATGCTGGCGACATAGCCCTGGGTCTCGCGAAACGGAGGGATGCCGCCATATTTCTGGACGTTGCCGTGACCGGAATTATAGGCGGCGAGCGCTAACGAGACGTCCCCGTTGAACCGCCGCAGCTGCTGCTTGTAGTAGCGCGCGCCGCCGCGCAGGTTCTGCTCGATATCGTAGGGATTAACGCCAAGATCGCCGGCGGTGCCGGGCATAAGCTGGGCAAGGCCGATTGCTCCCGCACCGGATTTGGCGCAAGGATTGAAGCGGCTCTCTTGATAGACGAGCGCGAGGAATTGGTTCTCGTCTATTCCTTCCTCGCGCGCGATGCGTCGAACCATGCCGGCAATCGCCGGGTTTGCGTTTGCGGCGGCGACTGGATCATCTTTCCTTGCCGGACGATACATGGAGCAGGTGACGCTCTGGTTGTTGGCATATCGATCCTCGTCGACCTTCTCGATCTCGGAGGTCTTAAGGTCGCGGTCTTCACGCTCCCCGAGCACGGTCTTGTCGACGGTCGGAATGTCCGCGAATGCCGGCGAAGCGGCAAAGGCAAGCAGGATGAAAACACGCCTGATCATGCCGCATTCCCCCAGCCGCAGAATTCGGGCAACCAGTTCGCCGGATCGTCACCGAGCCGCGCTCGAAGTGCCGCGCATTGCTCGATCGTCTCCTTCCGACCGGACATCACCCGAACGAGGTCGGGCATGGAAGAGAGATCGAGCCTGGCTATGACCGAGTCGTTGCCGTGCTTGATGAGGAAAGTCCGCCGCTCGGGCGGCGTGTTACGGATGAAAGCGAACTCCTTGGCGGTAAGGCCGAAGCGGCGGATGTAACTTTCCTCGTCCGCGCGCGGATTGGGAAAATGCAGATTGGTCGCGGACTGCTCGATCAGCGTGTGCGATTGCGGTGCGCGTGCGATGTCGGCCGCTGACTGAGTGCCGAATCCGACGATCCCGTTGAGTTTGCGGATCGTCTTCATCTTGTCGACAATGTAGTGGGAAAAGACTGGGTCCTGCAGAAGCTTCCAGCCTTCGTCCATGAAAATGAGGACGGGTTCGCCGGTGAGCAACTCATCGAGACGGTGATAGAGATACATCAGCGCTGGCGTGCGCACGTCCTGATTGTCGAGGACGTGCGTCATGTCGAAACCGAAGATCCGCCGGCCCGAAAAAGAAAGCGCATCCCGCGGCGCGTTGAAGAGCCAGGCCTTCTCGCCCTCGAACCAAGGCCGCAGGCGCGACTGAAGATCGTTCGCGTCGGAACGCGCCCTGCCCATCAGAAGCCCGGACAGGTTGGCCAGGGTGCGCTGCTCGACCGGTTCCTGGCAGACACGGCCGATCGCGCGCTCCAGCGTGTCTTCCTCTTCCTGTGAGAACCCGCGGCCGTCGGCGGGATCGAGCATGGCCTTGAACAGCCGATGCAGGAATTCGCGGTTCGCTGCGCTGTTTTCCATTTGCAGCGGGTTGAAACCAGTCACAACTCCCGGCTGGAGGACCTCATAGTCGCCGCCGACAGCGCGGATGAAGATCTCGGCGCCGCGATCCTTGTCGAAGAACACGGCACGTGGCTCGGGTGAAATGCGGAAAGCCTGAGCGAGCAGAAAGGTGAGCGCCACCGTCTTGCCCGACCCAGTCGGGCCGGTGACCAAAAAATGCCCGATGTCGCGCTGATGAAAGTTGAACCAGTATGGCGTCTGGGACGTCGTCTCGAGGATGGAGATCGGCAGGCCCCAATGAACTCCCCTCGCCCGGCCTGTCGCGAAATTGTGCATCGACGAGAAGCCGGAGAAGTTGGCGCTCGACAGCATGCAGGAGCGTGCGATGTAGGCGTGATTGCCGGGCAGTTGCGCCCAGAAGGAGGCCTCCATGTTGAGGTCCTCGCGCAGCCAGTTGATGTTCATGTTGGTAAGGCAGGAGCCGAGTTCGGCGACGGCCTTGTCTAGACCCACGAGATCACGTGATAGGCAGAGCAGGCTGAAATGGTGATAGCCGAAAACGGCCTCCTGGTTGAGCAGGCTGTTCAGCGCGAAGTCGATGTCGGTCTCGACGGTGCTGCCGGATTCATCCGAAGCGTGGATCTGGCGCTGCAGGCGGGAGATGCGCTCCTGGGCGATCGGCTTGTCGGCAAGCCTGAACGACTGGGTACAGATGAACTCGTGATTCATCTGCAGAAGACCATCGAGCATCCCCGGTCCGGAGAAGGGCGGGTACTCCTTGATGGACAGCATCGCGCCGAAGCGGGTCTCGGCCTCGGTCGGCCCCTGCGCCTGCATCGTCCGTTTCGAGAAATGTAGCCGCGACGTGCCGACATAGCTGCCAATACCCATCCGCGGCAGTCGCATGTCGCGTGAGACGCCGCAGGTCAGGATCGTGTTAAAAAACGCACACGGCTCCGAATAGGGCTGACCGTCGCGATGAACGATCCCGAGCGGCCGCGCGCCGTACTTCTGGAGCTCGCGAGTGATGTTACCGACGATCTCTTCGAGCTCGTTGACGCGCTCGTGCAGGCGCTGCCGCTGAACCTCGGCGCCGGACGAGCGATCGAGCAGGCGCGAAAACGTCTCGGCCGCTCCCAGCGCCCCGCGCATGCCCGAGCGGACGATCGTGAGATAGAGCTCGTTGGTGAACATGCGCTTGTCGCGCAGCGACGCCATGTAGCGCCTATTCAACAGACCGCAGAAGGGGTCTGAGAAGCTCCCTTCGATCGAAGGCTTGACCTCCTTGCGGATCACCGTCGACCAGAGCGAATACCGGCTCGATCCCAACGCCCTGATCATGGTGTTCTGGACAGCGGCGCGCATGTTGAGCTCCGCCTGATCCTCCGTTTGGAAGAACAGCCCGTCCAGCTTGATCACCGAAAGGATCGCGCCGCCTTCGAGACCGATCACGGTGTCGGAGACATGACGGAGATACGGAATATGGGTCGACATTGGCCGCTCGCGGCGCTGTTGCCAGCCAAACCCGAGTTCCTCGGCGACGACGTTCAGCATGGTCACGGTCCATAGGAGTTGGTGCGCCAGAACAGTCGGTTCGGCGTCCGCGGGGTGCGGCGGCCGGCGACCTGGGCTAGGTCGAGGATCCTGATGTCACGGCTGCAGAAGGCGAAGAGAGCGAGATAGGTCAACGGCGCGATAAGCGCCGACCAGAAGCTCCCGCTGACCAGGAATGCGATGAGCGTTACGCCGACGATGATGTAAAAGGCGTTCAGCGGAATCCCCCACATCATCGGCGGCCGTGTGAGGCCGATGACCAGCGGCGTGAGATGGGGCTTTTCGTCGGTGACCTCGATCATCGCTCAGTTCCCCACGGCCGCGATCATCTCGTCGACGATCGCCGGCGCGCCGAAGACCAGACCGATGCCGAGCACGACCGCGCCCGCCGTGAACCAGGAGAGGCGTCCGGCGAAGGCGAGAAAGCCGAGCGCGATCACCGCTATGATCGCGAGCAGTCGCCCGAAAGGACCGGTTATGAAATCCACGATCATCTGCACCGCGGTTTCGAGCGGTGCGAACGCGCCAGAGGACTGGGCAAAGGCTGGATCCGCCAGCATCGAGCAAACGAGCACGATCGTCGTGAGCGCGGCCGTTCTCATTGAAGGCATTTGGGCAGAAAGGAGAGAAGAACTGTTCATGTCGGCCTCCGGCTAAAAATGCATGACCCCGCCGACCCACTGCCGGCGCTCGCGTGAAGTGATCACTCCACTGGTGTTGGATACGGGTTGCTGCTCGTCGGCCGAACCGCCTGGTTCGCGGGCAATGGGACCGCTTCCGTCAAGTCCCATCTGGATGTTGAGAACTTCCGCGACGTACGCCAGCGTCTCCTTAAATGGGGGAATGCCGCCATGCTCGCGTACGCGGTCCTCGCCGGCGTTGTAGGCCGCCGCAACCAGCAACGGGTTGCGGAATTCGTTGGCCAACTCACGCAAATAGCGAACACCTCCGTCGATATTCTCTTCGGGGTCGCAGATATCGGTCACTCCGAAGCGCTCGGCCGTGTCCGGCATGAGCTGCATAGGCCCGCGTGCACCTTTGGGTGAGTTGCGCAGGCGATCGAGCCGGCTCTCGGCGATAGCGACTGCGACGGCAAAATCGACATCGACTTCGTGCCGTTTCGCTGCTTCGACCACCAGACGTGTGATGTCTTCGGGTGTAGCTGGCGATGGACCGCATCCAGCTACGGTCCCCGCTGCCTCGTCAGAAAAAACACTATTAAAATGATGTTGTTGAGAGTCGCTTTTGAGCGCGAGAGCCTTGTCCGCGACGACAGCCTCAACCGATCCCTCGCCCGGAACAATTCGACCGTCTTCTCCAAGCAGGTACTCGCGCTGCGGTCTAGCCCAACGCGCCTCGGCAACGTTATCGGCGGAGAACGAGGCCACCCATTGCTCGCGCTTCGATGCAGATTGTGAGGCATAAATTGCCGGATGTTGCGATGGTTCGGACGAGTTCGCTTCGGCTGATATGCTCGCGCACATGCTCGTGAGAAATGTCACCACAAAGAGCGGTGCGAGCGATTGGATTGAGCGGTGCGCAGCCATGGTGTCGCATCCAGAGCCTTGTAACGACGTGTGAGGAAATGGTTATGCGAGTCAAAAAACAATGTCAAATAGGTTGTTATTTTTCTTGCAATCCGGATCCAAGCGCGGCAGTGTCTCGTCTAATGACAACCTGGAGGCGACTGCGAATGGGACGTGCAGCCGGGTGCCTGATGGCTGTCGGCGTGTGCCTGCCGGCATATGCAGCCGAGCCCGTCGACGAGGCCTATTTCCGCTCGCTGGCGGCGCCCGGCAAAACAGTCCTGGTCATGGAGTATTACGACGGGCAGGGGAAGGTTTCGGAACGCAAGGGCTATGCGTCCGCCTCAGGCTTCCGGGCCACGTCGGCCACTGACTTTCGTGTCGACGCCGATCTGACCGTGCACCTTCACGGCATCGAGCCGTGCCAAGGCGAAATGGTCAATCACAAGGAGGGTTTCGCGGGTTCGTGCGATGATTATGCGCGGCGCGGGCTCGAGACGCTCCTCCAGTCGCCGAAAGTGATCTACTGCAGGGCCTTCGTCAGCGAGACAGGCGCAAAGGCGCAGGACGCCACCTGCTACGGCTACTACAACTATCCGGGCAGCCTCGACACGATCGACATGTTCGAGGAACAGCTTGTCTCGCTGGGCAGCCACCGCATTGCCCGCCGGCCAGATGGAACACCGGCGCGAACTGACCTCACGGAGGCCGAAGAAATCGGCCGCCGCGGTTTTGGCATGTGGGCCGATCCAAGGATCGCGGGGCAATGAAGTCCCCTGCCCTTTTCCTGGCGCTGGCGTTCAGTTCTACGCCGGCGGCGGCCGCTCCACCTGAAGGGTATTTCTGGCTCAAGCCGGGTGTGACACTCGAAAGCGGCGACAGCTGGAAGGATGGCGACCAGCACTTCCGCCTCTTTGGCATGCAGGCCTGTCTTCGAGGAACGTTTTATACCGACAAAGCTGGTAACCGTCGCGACTGTGGGGAGGCATCGCTTGCCGTCCTCGCAGCTTACATTGCCGATACGAAACCTGAATGTGCGCAGGTTGCACGATCGGCCGAAACTGTCTTCGTCTCTTGCTATGCGACGATCGGAGCGAATCGGCTGGATCTCGCCAATCTCATGATCGCTTCGGGTTTTGCGTTCGCCTCGCTCGACGCGCGCGGCCTGCCCTATCACGCTCCCTACGCTGTGGCAGAGCAGGCCGCGCGGGAGAAGAGAGTCGGTCTCTGGCAGTTTGACGATGTCCAGCACCCGGCCATTCTGCTTGGTCAGGCCGCGGGCCATGAAAGGATCGAACCATGATATCCGTGGCTGTCCGGTCGAGGGTGGTCGCGCTGCTGATGACCGCCCTGCCCTACCCCGCTCATACCGCCGACCTATTACATGGCCAAGGACCATCGTCGGCCGACGCTCATACTGGTCCCTACACGGCCCCACCGCTGAAAATCTCCGGCCGCACGTCCGTCATTGATGGACGAACCCTTTGGTTCCCAAAGAGCGGCAAGATGGTGCGACTTGCCTCAATCGACACGTGCGAACTGCCGCAGTGGTCCTATGACCCCCGCCGGCATGGCGACAGCTCGATCCCGAAGCCGGTTCCATGCGGTCCCCTGGCGAAAGCGTGGTTGAAGCGAACGGTTGGCAGCGCTCAGGTGACCTGCGTGGTTCAGACACACGATGCCGATGGCGCCCTCCTCGGCCGCTGCTCAGTGCGCGGGCGTGACCTTGCTCTGGAGATGTTGCGGGTCGGCTGGGCCCAGACGATCCCGCCGGCGCCTGCAGAATATATCACGTGGCAGAACTACGCCATGTCCGCCCGCCACGGCCTGTGGGCTACCTATGTGCTCGACATGCCGGAATGGCGCGCGAAAGCCGTAGACCGGACACTGTCACGACGGCCAATCGCAGATTTCAATCTCCTTGCAGAACGCCAAAGCGAAATCTCGCCGCCGTTCGAAGATGCGCGCAGGCGCCCAAATCGAACAGATCGATAGGTTGATCGAAGGAAACGTCGGATGAACGTGGCCAAGCTCGCGTCGATTGCGACAGTCGTGTTTACGGGCGCGTGGGCATCGCTCGCCGATCATACTGAGGCAAGCGAGTGGGGATGCGAAGTGCTCTTATGCGCTTCTTCGTCAGACCCGTCCTGGCGGGGTGTGCCAGCGTGCCATCCCCCTATGCATCGACTTATATCGGCAATGGATCGGCCGGGTTTTTCGTGGCCAACCTGCCCTGAGGCAGGCACGAATAGACCCGGGTATGAACGCTACGACGAGTGTCCCGAAGGCTGGAGTGTCGGCTATAGCAATCAGGATCGCGGCGGCGGAGAGCCCAACCTCTGCGTGCAGGTCCGCAATACCTGTCCCGCCGGTTTTCGCAGTCGCGAGGACTGCCAGCAGATCGTCAGCATGCCTCGCCCTGTCCGCGAGAATCCGTATTATTTCGATATCAGGCACGACGACGGCAATGCTACGCGTCATTGGTTCAGCTTGAGTCGGTAGACGATGTTTCGGGGCCATGATCGATTGGGGAAAGTGCACCAGGTGGAATCGCATCGTTCTCCCGCCGATGGTGACCGCGCGCCTCAGTCGCTGACGTCAACTTCTGCCGCAGGCTATCGCGACGGGTGAACCGAAACGTCCGACCCTCGGCACACGGTGGCAGCCAACTCCACCTTGAAAGGACGCAATGTCCGGATTGCTGCCTCTATCTCGCGGGTTGAGGGGTCTATTGACTTGGACGCGAGGAGCGCGGTCAAGTAAAGGAACTTCTTCTGAGCATCTTCGGCAGTGACGGGACCGACTGTAATGAGTTTTCTTAAAACTCGCGCTTCGTATAGACCGACCAATCTATTTGCAGGAGAAAATACGATCCACGAAAGAAGGGTTGAGTTATTCTGAATGAAAAGCTTGATCGAGTGCGTCTTTCGATGAACAGAGATGATGCTCTCTACTGTTCGGCCACGAGGGCGGGTCTGAAATCGCATCCGGACCTCTCAGACAACTAACGTCACAGCGCGTGCGAGCGGCGCTCTCTGAAGAGGTTCAAGTCCTGTCAGCGATAGCCAATTATTGAAAGGGGCGTCGGACTCCCGTTTTTTGGAAAGGGGATGCCGCCACCCCTTTTTTTGCAGTGCAAAATGAGGTCATATATTCGTGGTTGGGCGGCGGGTGACTCGATTGATCGGGAGACCGACCCGTGCACCGAGCCCTCGTTGTTGAAGACCAGGACCTGATGCGTTTGGCCCTGATGGCCGAACTTCGTACCTGCCTGCGGGATTGCTACGTGGCGGGCGCGCAAGCCCTTCCAGTCGCGTGTCAGCTTCTCGAAGAGGACCAGTTCGATCTTGTGATCACTGATCCCGGTTTGCCAGGTTTCGATCCAACTTCTCCGGAGGATCGTCTTCACGTCATCGAAACAATAGTCGGAGCAGCGCCCAACTCCGCGCACATAGTCGTCACGGGATCGGATGATGAGGATGAGGCAAGGGCCTGTCGATTGCTCGGCGTCCAAGGCTATGTCTGCAAGACCGGTCTATCACAGGGAGAGCTTCCCCTTGTACTCGAGCAGATCGACAGGGGCGAGTTCTCACTCCGGCTGTCCAAGCCACACACGCCAAATCCGGATCTCCGCTTTCCTACCCTCACTCCCCGTGAACACGAGATCATAGCCATGATGATGCGCCGCGAGCCGGGCACGAAGCGCCGAGAGGTATTTGATGAGATGGCAAACCAGCTCGGAATAAACGCCGCAAGCTCTGAAAAATACTACAAGCAAGCCCGCGCCAAGCTCCTGAAGCTCGGTCGACTCCCAAAGGGACTGTGACGGATGGGTGAGCTTAACGTCCACGGGGTGCGCGTACCGATCAGCTATGGAGAGGTCTCCGAGGAAATCTGGTCTGCCCTGAAGACCGGGCGCTACGAGGCGAACGAGGCACGCCGCATTCCGCGCGCCATCCGGCCGGGCGATCGCGTTCTGGAGCTTGGTGCTGGATTGGGTGTCATCACGTCGATCATTGCGGCAATCGACGATGTTCGCGTTTGGAGTTTTGAGGCAGATCCGCAAACGGTCCAACTCGCTAAACGCGTGATCGACTTGAACTGCAACGGCAATGTCGACCTTTCCAACGGGATTCTTGCTGCCGGCCCACCTAGGAAGATTTCCTTTTATCAGCGGGCGGACTTCTGGATGTCGTCGGGATTCGTCGAACAAGGACCCTACGAACGAGTGATTGAGATTACCTCGCGGAACGTCGACGCCTTTATAGGGAAACACGGTATCAATGTCCTTGTCATGGACGTTGAAGGAGCAGAGTTCGAACTGCTGCAGAACGCAGAGCTTCCGAGAATAGAACGCGTCTTTCTCGAACTGCACGATCATCTCTATGGCCTGGCAGGCGTGCAGGCAATCACAACGGCCATGGCGCGCCGGGGCCTGATCTACGATCCACGGGGATCAAGCGGACCTTGTGTCCTGTACTCGGTCGACGATGGCGAAAGGGAATTTGACGCGGAGATAGCCCATGCGACCTAAGGCATTGATTGCGGGGATCGCGGGGTTGGTCGGCGTTGTCAGCACGGCGCTTGCTGCTTACACCGATCCAAGCATCCTGACGATCGAAGGAGAGCAACGGACTGTGTCCGACCGCTATCCTGTCGAACGGTTGCGTTCCGAGTTCCAGAACGTCGAGATCGAAACGCGTACACCGTGGACCAAGGACGGCGAGGTGGTGAAGTTTCGAGGGCCAAGGATCGCTGACGTCTTGCGCAAGCACGGCCTGAGTTCGAGCAAATCGGTTCAGTTCATCGCGTACGACAACTTCACGTCGGAGATCCTGCTCGAGGAGATCAACACCTACAATCCAATTTTCGCGATCGACCGGGCTTGCCAAAACATGGACCGCAAGCTGGGGAGATGCTCGGCCGATCAGCAGTTCACACCGCTATCTCCCGACGAGCAGGGTCCGATATTCCTTGTGTGGCCCTACGACCGGCTCCCGACAGCCTACGTGCCCGCTCGAAATTCGATCTGGGTTTGGTTCGTTGTTGCCGTTCGGCCGGTGCAATGAGGCCCACGGCGCCGCGGGTCAAAGCCGCCCTTCCCTACTTATGCTTAGGAGCCGCTCTCGTTCTCTGCGGCTGGACCTTCCTTCGGTCGGAAAAATACCGGGCGGAGTCGGACCTGAATTTCAGCCAGTCATACGAGATTCAATGGCGGACCACCCAGATCAGAGAACATCTGGCGCGAATTCACGGCGGTCTTCAACTAGCAGCCGCGACCGGCCACACGGCCTCCGATCTCGGCCGCCAGGTGTTTCTGCTCAACGCAAACGTGGGCCAGCTTTTGAAATTGGAGTATGCCCCCAAGTTTCTGCGGGATCGGGATATCGAACTTTTGAATGGCCTGCAGGCTATTACGACCACGCACCTTACCCCAATTGTGGAAGGCGCCACGGATTTCGACCGCGCGCTGCGGACCATGCCGGATCTGGAACAGCGGATGTTCGAGGTTTCGGGAACAGCCGTTGCACATGCTGAGACACTGAACGCGGCCTCGCATATTGCAGCTGCCGCCTCTCGAAACCGGTTCCTCTTTGCGGTTGCGCTGGTGCTTGCCGCTGTCGGCTACACGATCATTCACCTCCGGAACGTCCTTGCCTGGCGGCAGGACCAGTACCTGAGGTCCTTCTCGTCGCTCTATGCCCATATGACGCGGTCACGCGTCGCTGCCCTGAACCTCTTCCTGAGTTACCAGGATCAATCGAGCGTCAAGCATCCCGAGATGTTGACCGCTGCAAGGGATGCCGCGCAGCAACTGGAGGTAATAACAAACGGCCTTGGCAACATCGCCTATGCGCACAAAGATACCCGGCGTGAGCGGCTCTCAGCTATCCTTGAGGCGATCCGGACCAATAAAGTGAAGCCTGAACTGCGGGTCGATCCGGATGCAGCTGAGGCCATGGTGCCCGCGACACAGATACGCCTGATCCTCGAAGAGCTCCTGCACAATGCGAACGCAGCCCTCGGCGGCAATCCCGACGGAAAGATCTCAATCGCCGCACAGGTCAGAGGCGGCTCATTCCGCAGACGACGGGAATTGCTGATAGAGGTTCTTGACAACGGCGAGGGCATGTCGCCTGAGGTTCTCGCACTGGCGAGGACGCCATTTTTCTCGACCAGAGCGGGATCGCACACAGGATTGGGCCTGACCGGCTGCTCGCAGATGGTGGCCGCTCTAAGAGGGAAATTTAGCATTGTCTCGCGGCAAGGAAACGGGACTGCGATCCGAATATCACTCCCTATCGAGTCGGCTTAACGTTGGCCCTACTATCCCATCATGGGTGACTTTGAGTTCGAGTTTCACGTGAGTCGAACTGCGAAAGTGAAAGTTGACTGCGGTCAACTTTCTCGAGAGCGGCGGCTCCGTTAACCTCTCGTTAACCTTAAACTTCTTGCCGGATCGAAAGAATCAGGGCTACATGCGGTTCGCAGGCTCAAGTGGCCTTCAAATCGCATGTGCGGGATATTTCGATGAATGTGAAGCCGACGCTCCGCGAGGAGATTGCAGAGGTCGATGTGCTGTTGACCGAGCAGGCTCGCGAGTTGTCTGCCATGCTTCACGAGCATCGGCTGGAGATGTTCCCTCCTAATGCCCAGAAAACTCTCAGGCCACTCCAGTTATCGGAGGCCGCTCAGTATCTCGGCGTAACAAGCGGATACCTGAAGAATCTGTCGCTCGAAGGCAAAGGTCCGCAGCCGATGGTAACACCGTCAGGCCGTCGCTCCTACACCGCCGAGCAATTACTCGAGATGAGACATTTCCTCGACAAAAACAGCCGAACAGCGGCGAAATATGTCCCCCACCGACGTGGGATCGAACACTTGCAGATTATTGCGGTGGTAAATTTCAAAGGCGGCTCCGCCAAGACGACGACGGCCGCTCACCTCTCTCAGCACCTGGCGCTCACGGGACATCGGGTCCTCGCAGTCGACCTCGACCCGCAAGCCTCACTGTCTGCCCTGCACGGTTTCCAACCCGAAATCGATCACAACGAATCCCTCTATGAATCCCTCCGCTACGATGACGAACGAAAGCCACTATCAGCGCTTGTTCAGAAGACGAATTTCCCGGGTCTCGACATCGTTCCGGCGAACCTCGAGCTGCAGGAATTCGAATACGACACCCCCCTCGCCCTTTCGCAGAAAGACGGCTCCATGGGACGTATCTTCTTTGGCCGCCTCGATGACGCATTGGCTGACGTGGCGAAGGACTACGATGTTGTCATCATTGATTGCCCTCCCCAGCTCGGGTACCTGACACTAACGGCGCTTTCTTCGTCGACTGGCATCCTGATTACCGTGCATCCGCAAATGCTTGATGTGATGTCGATGTGTCAGTTCCTTTTGATGATGGGCGAGGTCATGGGCACACTGAAGCGGGCGGGTGCAAATATGCGGCTTGATTGGCTGCGGTACCTGGTGACCCGCTACGAGCCGACCGATGGCCCGCAGAGCCAGATGGTCGCCTTCATGCGTTCGCTTTTCAAACAGCACGTGCTCGTCAACGAGATGCTCAAGAGCACGGCCATTTCTGATGCCGGGATCACAAAGCAATCACTCTACGAGGTCGAACGCGTCCAGTTCACTCGTTCAACGTATGACCGTGCAATGGAATCCCTGCATCGCGTGAATGCCGAGATCACAAGTCTGATCCACAGGGCATGGGGACGGTGATGTCCAGAAAGAATCTGCTGAGTTCGCTAACGGATCGAAAGTTGACTGCAGTCAACTCGGCTCCCGCGACGGGGAATCCGGTAACTTCGATGTCGCCAGCGCTCGAACGGAACAGGAGCCGGGGAGCTTTCGGAGCCATTACGAGGTCAATTGACGAGTTGGCCGAGAAGGCGCAGGCAGCCAAAGAATTCGAAGCCCGGCTTCTCGAGGGCGAGACCGTTGTCGATCTCAATCCCGATACAATCGATGCTTCGTTCGTCGCCGACCGCATGGACGAGGATAAGGAAGCGTTCGAAGAACTCGTAGAAGCCATTCGCCAACGAGGGCAGGATAGTCCGATCCTGGTGCGACCGCATCCCGGAGTGGACGGCCGCTACATGACTGTTTTCGGCCATCGGCGCGCACGGGCTGCCAAAGTCCTCGGAAGACCAGTGAGGGCAGTCGTCAAGGATCTTGGCGACAAAGACCATGTGATCGCCCAGGGGCAGGAGAACAGCGCGAGGGCGGATCTCTCTTTCATTGAGAAGGCCGTCTTTGCCAGCAATCTGGAGCGCAACAACTACGATCGCGACGTCATCATGGCAGCGCTGTCCGTCGACAAGACCGTTGTCTCGAAGATGATATCTGTCACCAAGGACATTCCGGACGAGATCATCAAAGCTGTCGGACCTGCCAAGAACAGCGGCCGAGACCGTTGGTACGACCTCGCCAAGAAGATCAGGGGAGGGGGCATGTCTGTCAGGGAGCTCATTGGCTCTCCCGATTTCAAGGCGGCCACCAGCGACGATAGGCTGGAGATGCTGGCTCGACATCTGTCAGCTAAGGCCGCAGGCAAAGAGACAACGCTTGCGCAAAGAGCGCCAACCAAATCTTGGGTTCCTGCCGACAAGTCAATCAGCGTTACTCTGAAAAAGAAGGCGAAAAAGGCCATTGTCACCTTGGAATCCGGTGAAGCGCCGCTTTTCGCCGAGTTCATCACCGGGCGGCTGGACGACCTCTACGAGGCCTTTCGGAAGTCCAACATGGAAGCAGCAGGAGAGTAGAGACCGCAAAAGAAAAAGGCCCCCGAACGTCGCCGTCGCGGAAGCCCTTCTCATAGCTTGAACACCTAGAGAATCGCAAATCCGCGAATCACTGTCAAGAGTCAACGGCGCCTGTTTGGCGAGCAGATTTCTTTTGCCTAGCGATAGGTGAAGGAAAATGGGGACGCATACAGCAACGACGCCGTTTGGGCGGCGGCCGATGACGCTTGGACTGATTTCAAGCCAGCTCACGGCCAAGACGGTGAAACACAACGCCACGGTCTCGAAGTGGCAGGTCTTTCGGCACATCCGAGAAGCCAAGGACGCGCTCGGGGCGACGGATCGCGCATTGGCGATCCTGAATGCCTTGCTGACTTTTCATCGGGATGACGATCTGACCGGCGAGGGGAACCTGGTAGTGTTTCCCTCGAACGAGCAGCTCATCCACCGCGCGAACGGCATGTCGCCGGCGACGCTCAGACGGCATCTTGCCGTGCTGGTCACCTGCGGCCTGGTGATCCGCCGCGACAGCCCGAATGGCAAACGGTTCGCTCGTAAGGGGCAGGGTGGCGCGATCGAGCAGGCCTACGGTTTCGATCTGTCGCCGATCCTCGCGCGTGCTGAGGAGTTCAGGGAGCTTGCCGATGCGGTCGCAGCCGAGCGCAAGGCCTTCAGGCTGGTAAAGGAACGCCTGACCATCTGCCGGCGAGATGTGGTCAAGATGATCGAGGCGGGCATCAACGAAGATGTCCCGGGTAACTGGCGCGGGTTTCAGCGGCGCTACGAGACCATTGTCGGTCGGCTGCCACGCACGGCTCCACGCCAGGTGCTCGAAGCGATCGCCGACGAGTTGGAAGACCTATGGGCCGATGTGCATCAGACGTTGGAATTATTTGTAGAATCACAAGATTCGAACGCCAATGAGTCCCATTCTGAGCATCACATACAAAATTCAAACCCAGATCTAAATTCTGCCGATGAATCTGAATACGGCTTAGGAAAAATAAATGAAGCGAGCGGCAGCGCCGCGACCACTGACAACGTGCACAGCCTGCCCAAACGGGATTTGCCCTTGGGAATGGTGCTGGACGCCTGCCCGGAAATCCTGAATTTTGCCCGCGGCGGGCCAATTCGGACGTGGAGGGATTTTGTCGCAGCGGCCGATGCAGCCCGCCCGGCCATGGGAATAAGCCCGAGCGCCTGGCAGGACGCCGTCGAGGTCATGGGCGCGGAAAAGGCGGCGATCGCCACTGCGGCGATCCTTGAGCGATCCGATCAGATCAACAGCCGCGGCGGTTATCTGCGCAACCTGACGGAGCGCGCGAGAGAGCAGAAATTCTCCGTCTGGCCGATGATCATGGCTCTGCTCAGGGTAAAACTCGACGCACGGGCGAAAGCCGTGGCCGGCGAGGTTTCGGCCGGGAATGACGTGGGCGGTCTTGCTCCCACGCAGGAAGAGCCGACACCGAGGCCCTCCAACGCCCTGCTCGAAAACCTCAAAAAGCGGGGCTGGGACAGGTGACCGCGTGCTGTCTAGACGATCAGCCGCGCGGCGCGTCCCAGATGGCGTTCGGCGTCGTTGTAGTAGCGCGAAGCCTGCTGGACGGATCGGTGCTGCGACTGCTGCATGGCCTCGGGAAGGGGAATGCCACAGCGAGCGGTTTCGGTCAAAAAACCGGAGCGCAGGCCGTGGGCGGAAAATGCCTTCGGATCGAGGCCAGCCTGAGCGATGCGGCGCTTCAGGATGAGGTTAACGGCCTGCGGAGTAAGCGCCATTCGCTGGAGATGGCCCCAGCGGTCGATGCCGCGGAACACGGCGCCTTCGCTGATCTTGGCACGCTCCAGCCATTGCTGAAGCGCCAGCACCGGCCGGCCGACCAGCAGCACAAAAGCGTCCTCGTCGGCCTCGGTCGTTTTTGACCGACCGAGAAGGATTTTCGAACAGGGCAGGGTGCCGCCTTCGGGATTTTTGGGGTCGGCCGGGACCGGATCCTGCTCAAGAATGTTTTCGACGCGAAGCGACGAAACCTCGCTGCGGCGGCGGCCGCCGGAGGCGAAGGCGACAAGCAGCAGCGCGCGATCGCGGACGTCGACCAGACGCTCGCCGGCGGAGGCCTTCAGCACTGCGGCAAGAATGTCGGCCGTCACCGACTTCGGACTCTTTCTGCCGCGCGGCCGCAGACTGCCCCGGACCGCCAGTTTTAGCGCCGACCGCAACCCGGGCGCATTGAACTTTCCCTTGAGGCCGCGCCATTGCGTCAGCGTCGACCAGCTCGCCAGCCGCCGGCGCACCGTGTTCGGCGCGTGCGGTCCATCGACGCGCAACAGTTTGGCCGACTTCAACGCCGCCGTCACGTCTTCCGGCATGCCGTGCGAAACGTCGGTTTCACGCTTTGCAGGATCCCACAGGTGATGGGCGACGAATTTGATCAGCAGCGCCTCCGGCGCCGGCCAGGGCAGCGAAAAACCGGTCGCGGCCAGAGACCATGCTTCGAGGTAACCGAGGTCGGAGGCAAGCGCGCGAAGCGAATTCTCGCCAATGCCCTCGCGGGCGAGGTGGCGCAGCGTCTCAACGTCGTCGTCGGAGAGGATTTCGGCCAAAAACTCGCGTCGGTCGAACGGCAGCACCGAATCCAGCGCGTCGAGCGCCTCGGCGCGGCGCGTTTTCGCGTCGGCGGGCAAGGGTTTTGGCAGGCGAAGGTCCATGGCGGCTCTCAGAACAGATAAGGCCTGTCGGCCCAGGCCAGCAGCACGGCGGCGTCGCGGTCCGGGAGCCGCACCCGGCCAGCACGCAGGCCGTCCGCGATCGCATGGCCGACATCCTGATCGACCCAATGGCCGTGAATCATAAGGAAAAACCAGGCGAAGGGCAGGCCGATCTTGGCGTCGATCGCCTCGATGCGCTCCATCAGCCGATGGACGGACACGCCTTCATCGGCCAGCAGCCGCTCTGCCGGCATTTGCAGTGGCCGCGGAATAAACCCGATCTCGCGTTTTCGATCGCGCCCCTCAAGGTCGTGGATGTCGAACGCCCAGTGGCCAAAGATGCGGTGGGCGGAAGCGCTCGAGCGGTCCCAGTCGGCAAAAAAGCGGTTTTCGCGCGGGACGAAATCGAACCAGTCCGGATTGGCGTCCAGGAACAGACTGTCGCGCATGCCCTCGGAGCCCACCTCGTGAACGACACGGTTCTCGAGTTCCGGTCGGCGCGCCTCCCGCTGTTCGCGTTCGATGCGCGCGCGCCGCGCCAAAAAGCTGCGCATGTGGACAATGCCGCCGCCAGCGCGGCCGCGCAGCCGGTAGATCGGCCCTGAAAGCACCTGGCCGTCCATATCGGGCTCGCGCGTTACCCAGGATGGGTCGAACAGATCGTCGGCGCTGTAGGGGCGGTAATCGGGATCGACGACCGGTCCGGCCAGGACCTCGATCTCGCGGCCGAGCGAGAGCTGGACGAAGTCGGCGACGCCGGGGCCTGTGGGCGCGAAGGCGAAGACGGAGGTTCCCCGCCATTCGGCGAATTTTTGCGCGCCCGATCGGTGTTTTGTCCAGAAGGCGGTGAGATTGCCGCCAAGAGCCGCCAGCTCGCGCTCGACCCAGAGGCGGTGGTCGCCGAGCCGCGTGCCGTCGGCGGCAAAAACCGTGCGGGTATCGCCGCGCCAATAGAAGTCGTCGACCGTGGCGGCCGCGAATTCGAAGCCAGGAAAGGTGCGGGAAAGGGCAGGGGCGAGCTCGGCGTCGGCCGAAGCCGGATCGAGGGTTTTCAGCACGGCCTCGACGGTTGCGGCGTCGGGCAGCCGGACAGGTTTTTCCTCGGCCATATCGGCACCCTCTCTCGCGCGGCGAAAAAAAGCCGCGTCTCCGCATCATTCCCGGCCGCGCGGACGTCGCCGACGGCCATCTGGAGGGCGATTCTGGCTGATTTCCACGGCGAGATCAATCACTATCGATAAGAGGTACTTATCGATAGTGACAAACGCGCCGGAGAAAATCCCCTGCAAGTCAACTTAAATGCCGGTTAGCTTGACTATCGCGAATCAGCTACCATGAAATCAATGGCTTACGCGCTCGACAAACTGCCCCTCGACACTCTCATCGCGCCTGTCGCTCGCGCCACTGTCGGTTTTACTTCCCGATTTCAATTGAAGCGCTAACGTGAAAATCACACCCTTCCGGGCTGCTATTCTGCGGCCGAAACGGGGAAGGGGAGGGGCTTCTCTACAGCCCCGATGCCTTGGTGAGATTGACGCGGAACCGGTCGCGGCGCCGCTGATATTTTCGGGTCATCTCAGCGCTGGAATGACCAAGCTGCTTCTGGACGTAGCGTTCGTCCACCTCGGCCGAGGACGCCAGGCCGGCGCGAAGGGAATGGCCGGCAAACATCATGCCGCGTTGACCCTCCGGCAGATCGCCGCGCACGCCGGCCGCCAGCGCGGTCCGCTTGACGAGACGAGCCACCTCCTGGTCGTTGAGCCGATTGGCGCCGACCGCTTTGCCCTGGCCGGTGACGCGCCGGAACAAGGGGCCGTGGGCGACGCGCGCGAGCTTGAGCCAGGTCTCCAGCGCCACAACCGGACAGGTCGCATCGGACGAGCCGCGCCCGACCTCGACCTCGCGCCACCCGGTCTTTCCGCGCAGGCGCAACAGCATGCCCTTGTCGAGAATTTCCACCCAGCCGGAAGAATCCTCAGTCTGGTCTCGGCCGCAGTCGAGGCCGACAACTTCGGATCGGCGCAGACCGCCGGCAAAGCCGAGCAACAGCATGGCGCGATCGCGCAGGCCGCGCAGCGTGCCGCGGTCGAGCGTCTCCAGCATCCCGAACAGATCCTCCGGCAGTACCGCCTCCTTCTGCCGGGGAGGAGCGGCGTGCTTGTTGCGGATCCCGGCCATGACGGTCGCGATATGGCGGTCCTTCCTGTCCAGCGGCTGGCCGCGCTGCGCATAGTTCCACGTCAGCGCGGAAAGCCGGCGTTCGATCGTCGACACGGAATTGGGC
This sequence comes from Rhizobiaceae bacterium, assembly GCA_905339215.1. Classification (GTDB taxonomy): domain Bacteria; phylum Pseudomonadota; class Alphaproteobacteria; order Rhizobiales; family Rhizobiaceae; genus DUSC01. Next base: position 9,505 of record CAJPFN010000024.1, on the reverse strand, counting down.
GTCTTGTCACCGGTCGCCTTTCCCGAGGCGCAGGCGGTGATGTAGAGCCCGACCACCTGGGGATCGGGCGGAAACAGCTCAACGCCCTGCCGCCGGCACCAGCTCGCAAACTGCTTCCAGTCCGAGGCGTAGGCGCGGCGCGTGTTGGCCGAGCTCGCCGCCTCGACATAATCGCGGGCCCGGTCGGCGAGCGCGTCGAGGTGCGCGGGCAGGCGCGGGGTCGAGACGACCGGAAGGGGAGGGGAGGGGGCTCCGGCGTCCGCCGCCGGCTCTTCCGGCACGCGGCCCATCTCCAGGACGACGTCGACGATGTCGGGCGTGTCGTCGGCGATCGGCGCGTCGTGCTCGGCCGAGGCCGGCGGCGCAGTCCGGTCGACGCCCGGGGGCGTCTCCTGTGATCGAGCGGAGCCGAGCTGAGTACGATTTTCGGTGTTTTGTTCGACGATTCGGGCCATTCTCTATATTAAGACAAAAACGACGGATAATGCAATTTTATCATTCGTTACAGGATGCCGACGGGCAGGGCGGTTAGCCATCGAATTCATAGCACAAAGCGCCGCGACGTGTTAGCGTCGAGCCATGAAAACTGCGGCTGATTTGCTCGAGGTCGATCAGCTGCCGGTACCAAAGGTGCCGGCCTGGGCGCGGCCGCGCGGTGAGGTGCCGCGCGATGTCGACGCCGGCTTCATGGCGGGTGTGGCCTTGAATTCCTTGGACAATCTGGTGCGCAGCGCACCGGTCTGGGGCGGCGTCTGGCGGCAACGGCTCGCCCTGAAATCGGCGGCAGCGGCGACACGCCTGTTAGGCAGAGCGGAAGAGGAGTCGGCGCTGCGCGATGCGCATGTGTTTCGCGCCGCCGGCCATGATCCGGGACCCGCGGGGAAGGTTTTGCTGGCCTGGCGCCGCCTGGCCAGCCGATCGACGACGCTCGACGAAGAGCTCGTGCGATCAATCGCTGAGCTGCTCGAGCTGAAATGGGACGAGGCGCTCGCCGATGTGGTCCGAAACGCCGAGGATCTGGTGTCCTCGTCGCGGCCAGGGCCGGTTGCCGCCGCCGAACTCGCCGCAGAGCTTTACCGGGTGCGGCCGGATGCCGAACTCTTGGCATTCTGGCTGGCCGATGTGGTGCTGGCCCAGAAACTTCGCTGGCCGGTGCCCGTGCCCTTGCTTATGGGGCAGGTGAACGCTGCCTGCTTCAAGGCAGGCGAGCCGCGCCGACGCATTCGGCCGGGAGGGGAAGGTTGGGGCAGGGTGGTGCTGGTCGCCTATGCGCAAGCGGCCGCGGAGGCCTGCGATCTCGGCGCCGAACTCGGCCGGCGCGCCGCTCAGCTCCTCGCCGTGGCGCCGAGGCTGCGCGCCAAAGGCTCGGCCGAAGTGGTGCAGCTGCTTCTGGACGACGATGCTCTGCCGGGATCCTGGTCGAGCGTGAAGCTCTCGGCGCGTGGCGCCCGGCGCCTGTTCGAACGGCTTCAGGAGCTGGGCGCGGCGCGCGAATTCAGCGGACGACCGACCTTCCGGCTCTATGGTTTGTGACGATGGCCCGGCGCGCGAAACAATCTCACAGTGGCTTCGATCCGGAGCTCGCCGAGCTGCCGCCGGAAGCCCGCTGGCGCGAGTGGATGAACCGCATCGAGGCGGTGCTGTTCGCGGCACCGCAGCCAGTGGAGCGCCCGGCCCTCGCCCGCATTGTAGGGCGCGACGCCAGTATCGACCTCCTCATCGATGACATCCGGGCCGAGCTCAAGGGCAAGCCCTACGATCTCGTCAGCGTCGCTGGCGGTTGGCAGCTCCGCACCCGTCCGGTGTATGCCGACGCCATCAACGCCTCGATGGCCCTGCCGGAGCGCCACGTCGACTTCACCCGGACCGAACTGATGGTCCTGGTGTCGATCGCCTATCATCAGCCGATCACTCGAGCCGGCGTCTCTGACATCATCGGCCACGAGGCGTCGCGCGACATCATCGCCGCGTTGCGCGACAAGAACATGATTACAGCCGGTCCGCGCAGTCCGACGCCGGGCGCGCCCTTCACGTACGTCACGACCAAGCGGTTTCTGGAGCACTTTGGTCTCGAAACGTTGCGGGCCCTGCCGGACCTAGAAGCACTGGAGGATGCGGGGCTTCTCAAAGGAGCCGCGACAAAAAAGGATGAGATGACGATAGTGGGCGCAATCGCGGGAGAATCCGAGACTTAGGTTTCACCTAAGCCAGTTTCACGTCGATGGGATAACTAGACTGAAGCTGCATACTCAGGGTGGGATGCGTAAGGTTCAAGACGAAGTTGAATCCATTCGGAGCAAACGTGGAACGGTAGGCTAGAATGGGGCTTTGCGCATCATCGAACCACTGATCGCCGATAAACCGCGAGCGCGACCAGTCCCGTCCTGTCCTCTCGTCCTCGAAGGCTACCTCTGCCAACTGAACGGCGCCTGAAGCACGGATTTTGTGAAGGGCGAGTTGCACGGACTTGCTCGGGACACCGATATCTCGCGAGGCACGTTTGCGATAGAACACCACTTCATCGATGGCACCTAGCGGACTATCCGCCGTGTAGAGTACGAGTCTGCCGGGGCTGTTCCAGCGACTGCCGAACATCTGCGCCCCTCTCCCATCCAAAGGAGAGCTATGCAGTTGGGTTATTCGCCACACTACCAGAGCCGCTGCAGTCAATCCCGGACCAGGGTCAATCCGGTTCGGAGACGTCACATCGGGTGCGAGCATCGCCGCAATGGCGTAGCCGGCCCTATCCAAAGGCACATCTGGAGTCGGTAGCTTTCCAAAGGCGACAAAGCTGTGTGACAGCTCTATTGCTGCCTCCTGAACCGACGAGACATATGGAGCGGCATAGTCGAGTGCGGCTTCGATTCTGGGCTGCCAGAACGTCATGTAGCCGGACAGGGTCGCCGGAATGACGATCAGCGCGAGGAGCCGCCCGTCCCACGTCTTCCACATGCCACGCTGATAGCCCAGCGCGCCCGCCAGAAATTCCAAACGTGAGCGCTTTCGGACGATCTCCTCGCTATCCGGAAGCCGATCGAGAACTGGCACCTCTTCGCCATACCGAGCTTGCAGATCGAAGATGATCTTCTCGCGATCGTTCACTTGATCCTCATCGCCGCATCATCACGCCGAAACGTGAAACCGTCATGTTGGCTGGCGTCATCAACCGACCTCGTTGAAAGGTAGTTCTCCGCCGTTCTGTGCTTCCGCCTGTGTTGCCGAGAAGCAGGGATTACCTATAGTCCAGCGTGGATGGTGCGATGTCGAGGGGAGGGCAAGACTTTGGCTATCGAGGCACAGCTCGTCTTCATAAATATTGGCTGGATGGTGAATTATGCGGGGCCCTCCTCGAATGATCCGACGCTCGGCAATTTCGGTCACCTTAAAACCCACGATGTCGGACACGAGGCGTGGAACTTCAAACCGCTGCGCGGCAAGGTCTATGGTTATGTGCCGCGGAACGCCCGAATTCGACTGGAGCGGCTGGGCGGCGCCAGGGCAGCCGAGTCCACCAGCGGCGTCACGGTTATATGGATCGCACGAAATCCGAGAAACGGGCGGACGTACATCGTCGGGTGGTACAAGAACGCGACCGTCTACAGGAACTCGGACGCGATCACGCGCAGGCGCTCGTCGGAATTCGAGGTTCACTACCAGGTCGAAACGAAGGATGGAGACGCAACCCTGCTTCGACCGGATGCACGGGTGTTTCCCATTCCTACCGCAAAGACCAAAGGCAATCTTGGCCAGAGCCCGGTCTGGTACGGCAAGGACGACGTCTTCAGAAAACTGGTGCACGACTACATTTATGAAGGTCGTCTGCCGCCGATGCCCAAGAAGGGCTCGCCGCGGCAGCCTGATCCAGAACTCCGCCGGAAAATCGAGCGGGCCGCCATCGAGCACGCTACACTCTATTTCTCGTCGCCGGAGGGAGGCAGCCGCAATGTCGTCAGTGTCGAACCCTATGGAAGGGGGTGGGATCTGGAAGCGACCGCCTTCGACGAGAGCGTACTTAAGATCGAGGTGAAGGGTGTTTCGGGCAAGGCCATTCTGGCAGAGCTGACGCCGAACGAATTCACGATGATGATGTCGGCGCAGCACCGGGCAGACTACATTGTCTACATCGTGACCGAGGCGCTAGAGATGACGGCTCGTGCACACGTCTTCCGCTATGATGCCGAACGCAGCAACCGCAACGAAGCGGTCTGGGTAACCGATGACAATCGTCGGCTTGGGATTGAGCGTAGAACCGGCGCTCGCTTGCGCGCCATCGACGTCGCTATCGGCGGTGCTTGACGATGGCCGGCGCTGTCACGTCAAAGAGCTTTTCAGGGCATTGGGCCCATCTCAATGGGCTGCGGACGATTACGGCGACCCATGCCGACCTTGTGCGCTCGCTGCTAACTGTTGGCTATCCCAGCCGCAGAGCCGCGATTAGAGTGGTCGGCCCCTGGCGAGAGCGCATGCTGGTCGCGATGGCGACGGGATATCTCGACAGTGCGTTGAACACGACTCCCTACTTTCGGAATCTTGAGCAATCCGAGAAGGTCGGTGTTTCTTTCCTCCTCGGTGAGGCGTTCACCCATTGGTTCGCCCAGCAGCATATGCAGATCCAGTTCCTTGTGCATGTTGCAGGCCTTTCGTCCTGCAACTGGGTGTCGCCGACAAATCCCTTGCCGCCGAAAGCTGGCGCTCTACCCCCGGCGCTCAAGTCGCGCCCCGACTTCATTGGAATCCGGCCGCGACAACGGCATGTATTCGAAAGCAAGGGTCGGATCCGCGCGCCGAGCGCCGCATCCATCGGCAAAGCTCTCGGGCAGGTCTCAACCTTGCATTCAATCAACGGCCGTGCACCAACGACGCGTTGCGCCAGCTTCTTTATGCTGAAGAGCAGCGGAACGGAAGGTTTGGTCGTCGATCCCCCGTCGGCGCAAGACGGCTTGGGCGTGGTCTTTGACGACTACGAGGCTCTGGCACGAGCCTACGCATTCTTTCTTGATCGTCCGATAGACGGATTTTCTGACGACGTTACGGCCGGGTATGTCGGCCGCGAGATCGAGGAAGGCGTGTTTTTTGGGATCGACAAGGAGATTCTATCCGTCGTTTCCGAGCGCCCGTCCGAAGCGAGATCGCGCCGCCGGCGTGTGAGGGAAATCCTGGCACGGCTCGAGGAGCGATCCGAGGAGTTCTCGGGCCGTCGCGACACGAATGTGTCGCCGGGCATCGACGGGACAATCCTGGTCGACAGGCGGTCGCCTCCTGTCCGACCGCGGCGTCGGAAGTGACACCCTGCAAAGGAGCGGGTATTCGTCGAACACTTTCACCGCATTGACCACTTTCAGCAAATGCTGAAAACCTCTGAGACCGCAAACCACCTCGAGAGCTAAACGGCGGACGACCACCATTCGTACACGATGAGAGGCAATGAGGCGGTGAACTTTTTTCGATGGAGATCGAAGCTGGATTCCCGTAGCAAGAGGTCCGGGCGTCTGCTTCGCATTTTTTGCCATCTTGGGATGCTAGCTTCGCCGTGGCGAAACATCGCGCCGCAAAGATAACGTAGTTGAACGTCGTAGGAACAGATGGAGGTCTCTTCCATTAAGTTTTTGTATATATAAAGTCACTCCGGGGTGGTCTCGGCCAAATCACCCGGTTTGGAAGGGCGCAGTCACATGGCATCGGCACAGCAGCTTATTGGGCTCGTCAAGAGTCATGCCGAGGGCGACGAAGAGCGCTTTTTCGATCTCGCCATGCAACTCGCGGCTGCGGAGGAGCAGAAAGGGCACGCGAGGCTTGCCGAACAGTTGCGGCAATGGGCCGAGGTAAGTCGGACCCCGTCGAAGCCCGTTGGCGCGAGACCCACGCCGTTGGCTGCGCCTCGAGGGGATCTCGCCGGCTTTTTGGATGCGAGTTATCCGTCGACGCGGCTGAAGGACGTCATCCTGCCAGCTCACATTGATGACGAGCTGGCCCATATTGTCGCCGAAACACGCATGCGTGAGCGTTTGGAAGAAAAGGGATTGCGCCCGAGGAGGCGTCTGCTGTTCGCAGGGTCGCCTGGCACCGGTAAGACGCTGAGCGCCGCAGCGCTCGCAGGCGAACTGAAGTTCCCACTTTTCACGGTCCTGCTCCATGGTCTCATTACCAAGTTTATGGGCGAGACCGCGCAGAAGCTGCGCATGATTTTCGATGCCGTGCGAACGACGCGAGGCGTTTACCTGTTCGACGAGATCGATGCTCTTGCCGCGGCCAGGGGCTCCGAGAACGACATCGGTGAGGCGCGCCGCATTCTGAACTCGTTTCTGCAATTCCTCGATGAGGACACCGGTCCCTCGATCATCGTGGCCACCACAAATCTTCCGGAGATACTGGACAGGGCAGTACTTCGCCGGTTTGACCTCGTGCTTCCGTACGAAATGCCAAAGGGACCTGCGATAGAGAAGGCCCTCCGCCGGCGGTTGGCAGGGTTCGACGCCTCTACGGTCAACTGGGCGGAGGTGCAGGCTCATGCCGAAGGGCTGTCGACGGCAGACGTCGTGTCGGCAGCTGAAGATGCCGCGCGAAGAACGGTATTGGCAAATCAGGATCGCATCGAGACGTCAGCCCTCCTCGACTCCCTTGACCGCCGCCGATCGCTACATGGAATAGGGGGAATAGCCGCGGATGGCGAGAGATCGCGAACACTTCATTCTACAAAGTCTCGGAAACTCGCAGGTATTCAAGGCAAAGCCCGGCGGGTCGTCAAAACGGCCAAGTGAGGTTGCCGACCGCGCCCTTCATGCGCAAGCCCTCTTGCAGGCACTCGATCATCTCCCTGACCTAGCGGCCGATGAGCGCCCCGGGCTGTACCTTGATGTTGAGGGACGTCCGGGCGAGGTGATGATCACATCTGGTCTCGACGCCAGCGGCCTCACGCTCCTGAAAGTTCAGCCGGCCGCAGATGACGATCACGCGGCGCGTGCAACGGTTTTTGCATCAGCCGCCGGCATCGAGAAGCTGCGGCAGAAGGTTACTGACTTCAGCGAGAAGAACCGGGTCAAGAAGGACGGAACGGAAGGTCGGCCCTTCAACGCCGATCTCGTGCAAAGCATTGGCGCGATCGTCGAAGCGGGCTTGCGGGCGCTGTGGCGTAGCCCGGAGGCGCGGTTCCCGGAAGGCGACGATATTCACCCTTGGGAAATCTGGCTCGACAAAGAAGCCGTGGCGGGTTTTGTTGCCGGCGCTCCGGCCTATGGCGTCGCCATTAGCGCTGACCGCTTGGAGTTTCCTGAAGACATCGTCGTCATCGGCACAGCGACCAGGAATGCACTGGCTCTCGCAGTGCGCCGGCTGGCAGGCGTTCGTGCGCTGGCCGCACCTGCTGTTACGGCGGAATATTTTGACGCTCTCGAAATCGAGGAGCAGGTCGAATGGGTTGACGACGTGGCTGCCAGGGCGACGTTCGATGGCGGCGGGTCAAATTACATCACTTTGCTCGACCGCGGCGTCAGCAGGGCGCATCCGCTGATCGCACCGGCGCTTGCCCTCGATGACCGCCATGCTGCCGAGCCCGCATGGGGGTTGGACGACGCGGTCGGCCACGGTACCCAACTTGCCGGGCTTGCTCTCTTTGGCGACCTCACCACGGCAGTGCAAACGATGAATCCTATTCACGTTCGGCATCGCTTGGAATCGGCCAAGATCATTCCGGATGCAGGGCACAATCCCCATCATCTTCTTGGCGCGGTCACTCGTAAGGGCATCAATGCCGTCGAGGCGGCCGGCAACCGCCGTCGCACTTTCACGTTGGCGACCACCACAGAGGACGATACTCCGCACGACGGAGCGCCAACGTCATGGTCGAGCGAGGTCGACCAGTTGGCCTCGGGCGCTTCGGGCGACAATAAGATCAAGCGGCTGGTCATGGTGTCGGCCGGCAACACGAACCAGAACCAGTTCGGCAATAACGACTATCTGGCGGTTTGCGACCTTCCCGATAACGAGTTGGAATCACCTGCCCATGCTTGGAACGCGATCTGCGTTGGCGCCTACACTGAAAAAATTACACTGCCCGATGGCGTGACCGGGACGCCCCTCGCGGCCGTCGGCGACCTGGCACCGTCGTCGCGGACGGCTAGTTGGTCATCGCACTGGCCGATAAAGCCGGATGTCGTCTTCGAAGGCGGTAACTGGCTTGTGGACGGTGCGCCTCCACCGATGAAACATCCTGCGCTATCCCTTCTCACGACCGATCACCAATTTCCGCAGCGTGCCTTCACGACCACGGGCGAGACGAGCGCGGCGACGGCGCTGGCAGCGCGCGCGGTCACCGAGATTTGGTCGGACTACCCGGACCTGTGGCCGGAAACCATCCGTGCTCTGTTCGTGTCATCCGCCCGCTGGACGCCTCAGATGAAAAGCCATCTGCCGGTCAATCCCGCTAAGGGAGACTATGCGCCACTATTCAAGCGCTATGGCTATGGTGTTCCCGATCTCGACCGGGCGCGCCGAAGTGCGTCCAATGCGCTGACCCTCGTCGTACAGGATACGATCAAACCTTACCGGAAATCGGACAAGGCCTCGGCCCAGCATGTTCACAACGAGATGAAGGTGTTCCAACTGCCTTGGCCGGTCGAGGAATTGCGCAAGCTCGTGCAGGCTCCGGTGACGCTCCGTGTTGCGCTGAGCACCTTCATCGAACCGAATCCATCCGAGCCGGCGCGCGGTTCGAAGTTCCGATACGCCTCGCACAATCTGCGCTTCAAGCTGAACCGGCCGAATGAAAACCGAGCCGCATTCCTGGCACGCATCAGCAAGGCGGCCGATCAGCCTGAGGGGCCGGCAGTCGAGGAAGACGACAACTGGACGTTCGGCCGCAATCGACGGGACGTTGGATCGTTGCACATTGACGAACTGGTCTGCTCCGCGTCCGACCTAGCGCGCCGCAATATGATTGCAGTGCATCCGGTGGCGGGTTGGTGGAAGACCAAAACCATTGCCAATCCCCAGGATCAGGTGGCGCGCTTTGCTTTGATCGTCGAAATCGATGCAGGCGAGAGCGACGCGGAACTCTACGCCGAGGTACAGGCCGCCATCGAGATTCTCAACGCGGCTGAGAACGTGGTGTGAGCGCTTCAATGAACTCACAAGCGGCTGAGGACTACGAGCACAAACACCATTCGCCGGCGCAACATATCCGTTCGGAGGCCCTCCGGCGTATTCGGCACTTCCTTTCCGATCCGTCGCTGTCGGTCTATCCCGATCTCAAGGGAATGTGCGAACGCGTCTCTGATAGCTATCGCGACCGCGTTGTCATAGAGCTCCTTCAGAATGCCCACGATGCTCATCCATCCTCGGCGAGCACTGGCCGGATCAAGTTCGTTCTTGGCCTAATCGGCCCGAAGCTGTGATTTTGGCCAAGTTGTGGAACGTTGCGGGAACGGATTGACCGCCCTGGTTTTCTCGCCTGACAATTTGCTCCTGGAACAGGGAGTGGATTTATGGGTCTGCGTGTTTCACCTGAGTC